>JAVESM010000044.1:0-9318 GCA_034006605.1 Pseudomonas sp.
CAGATGTAAATATTTTACTATATTAAAATGCCAAAATATGGATAGCCCTGCACGTTTAGGACTTGTTGTAAGTCGTAAAAACGGTAGGGCTTTTTTGCGTAATCGATTTAAAAGAGTTGTTAGAGCCTTTTTTAGGATGAATATCGAAAAGTATTCATCGAACTATGACTATGTTTATGTGGCAAAATGTGATCTCAGAGATATGGATAGTCTTTTTTTTTTGATCGATTTAGAAGATAGTTTAAAACGTATAAAATGAAAATTTCTATATTTATAATTATTTTATACCAAAAATTTATTTCTCCTTTTAAGCCACAATGTTGCAGGTTTTTACCAACTTGTTCTGAATATTCTATTCAGGCAATTACAAAATATGGGTTTTTGCGGGGTTTAGCTCTTTCTTTATATAGGATCGCACGTTGTAATCCTCTGTCTAAAGGCGGGTATGATCCTCTAAGGTGAACTAATGGAAAATAAAAATACGATAATTGCAATAACTTTAATGGTTCTTGTTTGGTTTACTTTTTCCTTTTTGTTTCCTGCTAAGG
Source organism: Pseudomonas sp. (assembly GCA_034006605.1). Classification (GTDB taxonomy): domain Bacteria; phylum Pseudomonadota; class Gammaproteobacteria; order Pseudomonadales; family Pseudomonadaceae; genus Denitrificimonas. The sequence continues at coordinate 549 of JAVESM010000044.1, forward strand.
ATTCAGTCGATACTGCTGAAGTTCAGGATGTGGCAAGTAATATAACTTCTGCTGAAGATGAAAATAAGGATAATTTTACTCAGCCAGAGAAAGATTTTTTTTCCATAGTAAATGAACAAGTTTCAGATAGTGAAGTAATTTTCAGTTCCTCTATTTATGATATTGTTTTTTCTGAAAATGAAGCATCAATCAAGAAGATTTGTTTTCCTAAGTACTTAGATAGCACTACTAACTCTCAAACTGTATGTATGATTAATAGCTTGAGTGGTGGGAAGTACTTTCAAAGTGAATTTCGACAAAATTTAAATAGTGGTAAATATTATCTCTATTCTATAAGTGATACAAACGTCATTTTTCGCAAAGATTTAAATGGTATTGAGATATATAAAAACTTTTATTTTGAAAAAGATTCATATATCATTAAGCTTTCTACTGAAGTAAAAAATCGTACAATCTCTACTTTGCAGGACAGTTATTCAATAGGATTTTACAATAGTATTATCGACAATCAATCTAAGAATCGATTTGATTTTGAGGGTTCTATTACTCTTCATGATGATGAGATTGTTAAGGAAGATCATGATGATTTAGTTAATGGACATACTAGTTATGGCGAAAAAACTCTTTGGTCTGGATTCACTCTTAAGTATTTCATGTCATTGTTTATAAATGAATTAAATGATGCACAAGTAGTTGTTAGTTGTAATGACAAATATTTTTTACATCAAATCAATTATCCTGAGTTTTCAATTTTACCTGGAGAGACATTAACTTTTACAACGTTGCTTTACTCTGGACCGAAGGAAACTAATCAGCTTTCAAAATTTGACTATAATTTATCAAGGGCTGTTGACTTTGGTTTTTTTTCTTTTCTCGCCAAACCTCTCCATTTTTTTCTGAATTATTTTTATAATATTTTAGGAAATTATGGAATATCGATCATTCTTCTTACTGTAATTATAAAACTTATTTTTTGGCCCCTCACTCAGAAAAGTTATGTTTCAATGAAGGCTATGCAAAAGCTTCAGCCTGAAATGAAAAAAATTCGTGAAAAGTATCGAACTGATCGTGACGGGCTTAATCGCGCTACAATGCAATTGTATCAGGAAAACCGGGTTAACCCTTTAGGTGGCTGTTTGCCAATGTTGGTGCAAATTCCTGTTTTTTTCGCTCTATATAAAGTTCTTCTTGATACAATCGAGTTGCGTCATGCTCCATTTATGCTATGGATTACAGATCTTTCTGTTAAGGATCCTTATTTTGTAACGCCGGTTCTTATGGGTATCACTATGTTTATTCAGCAAAAGCTGACACCTTCTACAATGGATCCGATTCAGGCTAAGATGATGCTTGCCATGCCTATCGTTTTTACTTTCCTTTTTCTTAATTTTCCTGCAGGACTTGTTCTTTACTGGTTAGTAAATAATCTTTTAACAATTTTACAGCAATATCTTATATATAGGCGTGCTGATTAAGTTGTCGATTGTCTTATATATGGGCGCACTTGTTGCGCCCTTTTTTATAGGCCCCCCCCGATCGGGTGGGTAATAACTATCTGGCGATGCTTTCGGGGGGCACAACTGTCTCACAGTTTCACAGCAAGCATATCTGGCTCGTCAGCAGAATCTGTGGTGATATTCAGGCTCTGGCAACGCGCCAAGCGTATGATATAAGGCGACTTCCAGGCACTTTAGAGTCTTAAAGCCGTAGGCTTTTCTAATCGTGAGTTTTGCCTTAAGGTTCAATCCTTCCACCGCGCCACTCGATAGCTGGTGGGCCAGACCATAAACGACGACGAACTGGACGGCCCGGAAGACCGTATCCCAACTGGTCTGGAAGATGTCGGAGGTCTCCTTCCAGGACAGCCGCTTCGCCCAGTGCGCCAGAAAGACCTGGTAGGAGAAGGCCATCCGCTCCTTGCCATAGCTCCAGGGCAGCGCCTCTTCCTTGATGCCGCAGGTGGGGCAGTCGACCCGGCGCGGTGCATAGCGGTAGTAGCACTTGAAATTCCAGACCGGCAGATACGCGAACAGACGCTGGGGCTGTCGATCGTACAGGCTGCGCCTTTTGCCGCATTCGGGACAAATTGGCCGCTGTTGCGGCGTGGCTCGATGTCAATGACCAGGGCCTCCACTCCGTCGACCAGCATGACGCAGATGGAGCCGTAAACGAACGACTTGTATCGCTCGACCTTGTTCAGTAAAGCCTTGATCAGCATTGTCTTCTTTCGGTTTGGATTGGTTGGTTTCTGCAAAAACCATCCTATCCATCCGGGGAGAACAATGCTCTAATTTTTACTGCTACCTACCCATAGATTCTGCGGAGGAGGGCAGTTTTGTTTTTCGCTTTCCTGTACCTGCATCCGTGAGTTTAATTGTAGTTTTCGTTCCTGGGCCTATGCGTTAGAGGAGGCTTGTTGTGTATAATACAGCAGATACTATTATTGCGCCTGCTACGGCTATTGGTAATGGTGGTATAGCTATTTTGCGACTTTCTGGGCCCGATAGTCTTTATCTTTTGCAATTGCTCTTTACCCCTATGCGTCCGGATAATGCCTTTTGTAGTCATTATTTAATGTATGGTGTTTTGCGCGATGGCGATTCCCTTGTTGATCGTGTTATGGCTGTCTTTATGCGTTCTCCTAACAGTTTTACTCGTGAGGATGTTGCTGAAATCCACTGTCATGGAAATCGCCATATCGTTAACCGTATCGTTGACCTGTTTTTATCGAGAGGCGCCCGGTTGGCTCATCCAGGCGAATTTTCTTATCGATCCTTTCTTAATGGTGGAATGGATCTAACGCAGGCAGAAGCTGTTTCCGGATTAATTCAGGCTCGGAGTCAAGAGGGGGCGGTTCAGGCTCAGCTCCAATTAGGTGGCAAGCTTCATGTTTTGATTGAGGAGGGGAATAAGCGGCTGGTTTACATGCTCGCTTTAATTGAGGCTTATCTCGATTTTCCTGAGGATGAAGTATCGCCAGAGCATTATAAGACTCTGGAGGAAGAGGGTAGTGCCGCGCTTACTTTTTTTTCGCGACTTGCTGATAGTTATTGTTATGGTCGCCTTTTGGCTGATGGGATCAAGATTCTGATACTTGGTCCTCCTAATGCGGGCAAGAGTTCCTTGCTGAACTGTTTGCTAGGTTATGAACGGGCTATCGTTAGTCATGTCCCTGGTACAACTCGTGATTTTATTCAGGATGAATTTGTTCTTGGTCCATTTGCAGCCCAGTTGATTGATACTGCCGGTCTGCGCGACACTGATGATCCTGTGGAGTTGATCGGAATTCGAGTTGCGCGCGCCAAAATAGTTGAATCTGATCTTATTCTTTTTGTTGTTGATGGCACTTCACCTTTTGACTGTTCTCTTCCTGCAGACATTCCTCATGGTAAACCACTTCTTTTGATTAATAATAAAATGGATGCGCCAGGCTTCCGAGATTTTCAGATGTCGGTACCTGTGGTTAATTTCTCTGCGAAGACAGGGGAGGGTCTCGATCGATTGAAAGCCAATATGCTTGAATGTTTATTGCCAGGGGGTGATTTGCCTGATTGTGAGTCGGTAGTCATTACCCAGCAACGGCACTATCAATCTCTTAAGGTGGTCAATGCTGAGTTGTCTGCGTTGTTGTCAGCCTTACGTGAAGGTGTTGAGGGTGAGTTTCTTTCTTGTCATTTGCGCCAGGCTCTTCAGGTTTTGTCTGAGCTGACTGGTGAGGTCTCTAATCCTGATATCTTAAGTGTTGTTTTTAGCAAATTCTGTGTCGGCAAGTGAAGCTAGTAGTTTATTATCGACTCTTATGTCCCCCACGTTCTATGGGTGGCCATTTTCCTTTTCTGTTGATTTCTGCCATTAATCGCGCAATCTGCTTCTTGCTTGCAGTTAGGGCTTAGTTGCAACTTGCGATTTCGCTTTTCTCTCTAGCTGTAGTATGATTCTTCGGCTGATTTCAACTTTTTCGTCTTTTGGGCTGAATTTGTGTGTGAATGTTTCACGTGAAACATGAAGAATCGAGGCAAGAGTGTCGACATACGGTAAGATTTACGATGTGGTAATCGTTGGTGCGGGCCATGCGGGCTGTGAGGCGGCGTTCGCCAGTGCTCGTATGGGTTGCTCAGCCTTGCTTTTAAATCTAAGTCTTGATGCAGTGGCGCAGATGTCATGTAACCCTGCGATAGGTGGGTTGGCCAAGAGTCAGCTGGTACGAGAAATTGATGCCCTGGGTGGAGAGATGGCCCTGAATATTGATCAAACCGGTATTCAGTTTCGGGTGTTGAATACGCGTAAGGGGCCAGCCGTGCAGGCTTTAAGGGCTCAGGCTGATCGACGATTGTATGCCTTGCGCATGAAACAACGGTTGGAAACTTGTGCCGGTTTGGATCTGAAGCAGGGTTCGGTGTGTCGGTTGCTATTGGATAAGGACAGAATCTGTGGTGTGGTGACGCGCGAAGGGTTGGTGTTTCGGTGCCGTGCTGTGGTTTTGACTACAGGAACCTTTTTGCGAGGGTTGATTCATGTGGGGTTGGATCACTATGCCGGAGGTCGCGCGGGTGAGCCTCCATCCGAGGGTTTGTCTGATCAGCTGCGATCTCTTGGTTTTGATGTTGGACGTCTGAAGACGGGGACGCCACCGCGGCTAAATCGTCGAAGTATTGATTTCAGCCAGACTGAGGAGCAGCCGGGGGACAGTCCGGCCCCTGTGTTTTCAAGTATGTCGTCAGCTGTGGAGCAACATCAAGTGTCCTGTTTTATTACGGGAACCAACGAGCACACGCATGATGAAATTCGCAAAGGATTGGATCGTTCTCCGCTCTACAGTGGTGTAATAGAGGGAATTGGGCCGCGCTACTGTCCATCGATAGAGGATAAGGTAGTTCGCTTTCCGGAAAAAACATGTCATCAGGTTTTTTTGGAGCCAGAGGGTTTAAAGACCGCCGAGATTTATCCAAATGGGGTGCCGACATCGCTGCCAGCGGACGTACAGCTGGCATTTTTACGGACTATACCAGGGCTGCAGCAGGTAGAGATAATGCGGCCCGGATATGCTATCGAATATGATTATATCAACCCGGTGCAGCTTAAACCCTCTCTTGAAACCAAGGGAGTGGCTGGACTCTTTCATGCAGGGCAGATTAATGGTACCTCGGGCTATGAGGAGGCGGGTGCCCAAGGCTTGATGGCTGGTCTCAATGCGGTGCGATATGTGCGTGAACAAGAGCCTATAGTTCTGCGGCGTGATCAGGGGTATGTCGGGGTTTTACTGGACGATCTTGTGACTCTTGGGGCCACGGAACCCTACCGTATGTTTACGTCACGGGCGGAATACCGTTTGCTGCTGAGAGAAGATAATGCCGATCAGCGGCTGACCCCGCTGGGCCGTTCATTGGGTTTGGTAGATGATTCGCGTTGGTGCCGCTTTGAGAAAAAAATGCAGGAGTTGTCACGCGCTGAAGAGTTGCTGGAGCAATGTCGGCTTCAGCCCCAGGAGGAAACCCTCTGGCGCAGTGTTGGGCTGGATGAGCTGAAGAATGGTATGAATCTCAAAACGGCACTAAAGCGGCCTGAGATCGATATTAATCGACTGACAGGTTGCTTTGCAGAGCTGGCCTCTGTTGATCGGCAGATACTCAGGCAGTTGGAAACAGAGATAAAATACGCCGGATATATTGAGCGGCAAAAAAAACAGGTTGAAGCCAGCCGAAAGTTGGAAGCGGTTAGAATTCCGGAGGATTTCGATTTTCGGTCAATTAATGGTCTATCGCGCGAGGTGGTTGAAAAACTGCAACGGGTTCAGCCACGCAATCTGCGTCAGGCGGGAATGATCTCCGGGGTAACTCCCGCAGCCGTGGCCATCCTGGCGGTTATGCTGCGCCGACGCTCGCGGGAACGGAAAATGGCTGATGTCTGAGAGGTTATCCTTTCCGATTGAATTGTTTGAGCAGTTGGAACTTAAAGGGCAAAATTCGCGCAGCGTTGTCTTGGCCTGCGAGCGTTACTTGCAGGAGCTGCTCAACTGGAATCAGAAAATAAATCTGACCGCGATCACCGACTGGGCTGAATGCTGGGAAAAGCACATCATCGATTCGCTGCTGTTGCTGGAGTCTCTGAAGGGTATGGAACGTTTGCTGGATCTTGGTTCGGGTGCGGGTCTGCCTGGTCTGGTGCTGGCCCTCGCCGTACCGCAACTACAGGTAACTTCACTGGATAAGATCGAGAAAAAAATCCGCTTCCAGCGGCATTGTCAGCGACTGCTCCAACTGAATAACGTTCAGGTTGTTGCAGGGCGGATAGAGCAGCAGGTCTCCATATTGGAAAACAGGTTTGATGTGGTTGTCTGCCGAGCTTTGAACCGACTGGCCGATTTTGCCCGACTGGCGCAGCCTTTTTTGGTAACTGATGGACGGCTGATAGCGATGAAAAGCACGCAGGTGCAAGCCGAAATTGAGCAATGGCGTCAAGAGGGTGGTGAGGAGACTCTGACGCTGGTGGATGTTCATGAATACAGCTTACCGTATTCAGGGGCCTATCGCGCCCTGGTGACGCTAGCCAGGCGAACCTGACGGGAAGTCAACGACAACAAAAGAGCTGTGGTGGCGCAGGGGGGGCTTGTGGCTGAAAAGCCCAGAAGGAGAAATATATGGCGGCAACCATTCTTGCCATTGCCAATCAGAAGGGCGGCGTAGGGAAAACGACTACAGCAGTAAATCTGGCTGCCAGTCTAGCGGTGGCAGAGCAGCGCACGTTGCTGGTGGACATGGATCCCCAGGGCAATGCCAGCAGCGGAGTAGGGGTCGACAGCCGCGGCCTGGCTGAAACGATTTACCCGGTACTGCTGGATGAGGCTCATCTGTCCGGAGTGATCCGTCGCACTGAGCTTGGGGGTCTTCATCTGGTTGCAGCCAATACCGATCTTATCGGGGCCGAACTGGAGCTGGTTGCCCTGGATGACCGTGAAACCTGTCTGCAACGCGCCCTGCTTGAGGTGATGGATGATTATGATTATGTTCTCATTGACTGTCCACCCTCGCTGGGCCTGCTGACTGTCAACGCGCTGGTGGCGGCCCATCAGGTTCTTGTCCCGCTGCAATGTGAATACTACGCCATGGAGGGTTTGGGCCACCTGACCAAAACCATTGAATTGATCAGACAGCAGCTCAATCCAAGGCTGATTTTAGAGGGGATTGTTCTGACCATGTTCGATCAACGTAATAATCTGTCGCATCTGGTCAGCGAGGAGGCGAGACAGCATTTTGGCCGAAGTGTTTATGATACCGTTATTCCGCGTAATGTGCGTTTGTCGGAGGCACCCAGCCACGGACAACCGGTGCTGCTGTACGATATTGGCTCAAAAGGGGCTCAGGCTTATATGCAGTTAGCTGAGGAATTTCTCAGGAGGTGTGCACATGGCGAAAAGACCGGCGTTAGGTAAGGGGATGGGGGCTCTACTGGCAGGCGTGGCCGATCAGCGAGGGGGAAATTATTTTCTATGTCCGATCGAAGAACTCCGCCCGCACGGCCAGCAACCGCGTAAGTCGTTCGATGACGAACGGTTGCAGGAACTGGTGGCCTCGATCCGGGAAAAGGGTGTGATTCAGCCTCTGGTGGTTCGGCGGGTAGAGGATCACTACCAAATTATCGCCGGCGAACGACGCTGGCGAGCAGCGCAGAAGGCTGGTCTGAGCGAGATTCCCGTTACGATTCAGAACGTCAGTGAGGATTGGGCTCTGGAAATCGCTCTGATTGAGAATATCCAGCGCGAAGATCTCAATCCGATCGAAGAAGCCAACGCCTACCGTAATCTGATTGAGAACTTTGATCTGTCGCAGGAGGATGTGGCTCGCCGTGTCGGCAAGAGTCGTTCAACGGTTACCAATGCCTTGCGCTTGCTGCGCTTGCCCGAAACGATTCAGCAGGAGGTCTTGAGTGGCCAGTTAAGCATGGGTCATGCCCGGGCGTTGCTGAGTCTGAATGGGCCGGAAGATATGCTGGAGGCCAGCCAGCAGATTATCAAAAAGCAACTGTCCGTACGGGAAACGGAGGCTCTGGTAAAAAAAATCCAGGCATTCGAGGGGGGCGGTGAGGCGAAAGTAAAAGCCTCGGTAGCAAGTTTGTCCGCCGAAATGGAACAGTTGCAGGATATCCTGCGCAAGAATCTTGGCACCCAGGTGCGCATCCGGCCAGGCGGGGCAGGTGGCCGCATCGAAATTCATTACACCAACAGCAGTGAATTACAGCGCTTGCTTGATTTTATGAACGTCGTCTAGGAGTCGCTCCGCATGGGTAAAACCGTCCGGCCGCTACTGCCGCTGCTGTTTAATTGGCTGCTGAAAAGTCCCCTCTGGGCTTTTTTCAACGACGTGAGCCGCCGGAGCCATGCTCAACGTCTTGCTCACAAAGTCGATCAATAACAGGGTAAGGATTGATTTAGTGGGCCCTTTAAGGGATTTTAGAGGCTAAGTCTTAATGGTCTGTTAAGGCCGCTGAACCGGGTCGACGGGGATCGGGTGCTTGGGAAACGATTACAGCTTCTCGCCGCAGCGACTATGGGAGCGAATAGGCTGGACGGCTACGATCAGGAGCTGCCGTCCGATGGCGAAAGAAGAATGAAACTGCCTGATTGCTCTATAAAATTCTTGACTTATTGCAAAACACTGTGTTAGGAATGCCCTGCTCTGCCCTGCAGGGTTTTTTTATGTATTCACTGGCAGCAAGCGCGAAAACTGGGAACAAAAAACGAAACGAGGTACCGCAGTGATCAGCATTGATTGGA
>JAVESM010000021.1:0-46065 GCA_034006605.1 Pseudomonas sp.
CGTAACACCTGGTCAGACAAAGCCGCTTACGATGCCGCTGCACAAGTATTAACGGCTAAGTTTGTAGACAACTTCAAGAAATTTGAAGTGGCTGATGCGATCAGAAATGCAGGTCCGCAGCTGTAATGTCCAAGGCATAATAAATAGCCTGAGATTACAGTGAATAATTAAGCTGAGCCTTGAGTCTACAAGGCTCAGCTTTTTTGTTTTAATAAGAACAAATTATGTAGCTAAAAAGCATGATATATATCTCGATCGTCTGTATTTTATTCGCTGTAATTTTTGTTTTTAAGCATAAGGTAGCATTTAAGCTGCCTTTTTTGACCTTGGCCAGCTTGCTTATCGGTCTTTTGCTTAGCATTGCCTATGGTGTGGCAGATTATTTTACCGATCAAGGTATTGATGAGTCGATTATTTATCATCTCCGTTATGGTTTAGGTGAGGCGGGCTTTGCAGAGTATATTCTGCCTATTGGGCTAACAGTTATTGCGCTGATTGCGCTAGCAGTATTGTTTTATTACTTTATTAAAAACATCAGCAGGCGGCAGAAAGATCGTAGCGCTAAAAATAAACTCGCCCATGTCCCAATTTTTTTAGCCCTTTTAGCGATTGGCTTCAATCCAGCCTCGAAAAATATCTATAGCTTAGTCAGTGCGGAGTTTTCTAGCCAGACTATTAATAATGAAGAATATATAAAAGTAAGTGAAAAGTTTGTTAAAGAACCATTAAACCTAATCTATATCTACGCTGAGTCTCTTGAAGAGACATACTTTGACGAGAAGTTATTTCCTGGATTGATGCCTAACCTCAATAACGTGCGTAATAAAGCAATAGTGTTTAAAGACGTCGCTCAAGTAACTCACTCTGGGTGGACTATTGCAGGAATGGTTGCATCGCAATGTGGAGTCCCGTTGTTTAGTGCATCTCAAGGCAACGCAATGTCTGGCATGCCGCAGTTTTTAAGCGGCGCTACTTGTTTAGGTGACGTACTAAGCCGTAACAAGTATGCACTTTCTTATCTTGGTGGCGCTTCATTGGAGTTTGCAGGCAAAGGGCACTTCTATAAAACACATGGTTTCTCGTCCGTACAAGGACGTGAAGAGCTGAGAGAGCAGCTCGTTGATACGAATTACACTTCAGCGTGGGGGCTGTATGACGACAGTTTGTTTAGTATTGCTAAGCAGACACTCGCTAAACAGGCTTCACAGAACAACCCATTTGCTTTATTTATACTCACCTTGGGCACACACCATCCTAGAGGGCATCTATCAGCCAGTTGTACGGATTATAATTACGCCGATGGCGACAACGCGATGTTAAATGCAGTGCATTGCTCAGATGCTTTGATCAGTGAACTCATAGATTACATTCAAAGCAATGGACTTGATGAGAATACGTTGATCGTTATTGGCTCCGATCATCTAGCAATGAAAAATACAGCCTCAGGTTTACTGAACCAAGGCGACCGTAAAAATATGCTGATAATGATTCCGCCTGACTTACCAGAAGGGCGAGTGATCAATACACCCAGTTCGATACTTGATGTATCAGCAACAATCTTACCGCTGATAGGTTTTGAAACAGAGGCGCTAGGTTTTGGGCGTAATATTTTGAATGACAAGACACCTCAATTGATTGAACAGCATGAAAGTTTTAATAGTTACCTTAACTCAGCGAGTGCTTTAGTCGCATCTTTTTGGCAATACCCGCAAGCAGTAAATGATATACGTTTTGATGATGAAAAAAGCCAAGCGTATTTTGGTGAGCAAAGCATTAATTACCCCGCGCTCTTTTTGATTGATGATAACAATGCAACTGAGCAAGTACTTTTCGAGTTCAACTCGGATAAAAAGCTGAGTGGGTATTTACAAGCACAAGAGCAGGGACGAAAAATTCTTTGGATTGATCAGTGCACTAAGCTGAATGCTGTTTTTGAGTCTGTTGAGCGGCCAAATGAGCAGGCAAGCTGTGTCGCCATTGGTCGCTTAGGCAGTGAAAAGGTGTGGGTTGAACAGCTGCAAGGAAAACCTGCAATAACCAAAAATGAAATAAAGGCACTGCTGGCAAAAGAGCAATCCACAGTAAGCTTGGATCGCTATTTAAAACATATCAAAGTATTAAGTAGGCTTGCAGCTACGGGTAGTAACGCAGACACTTATCAAGTGTTGCCGAAAGACTCGACCTATCAATCTATTTTTGTAAAGTCTGCAGCTGGTTTGGCTGGTGGTGAGTCGTTCATTACTTACATAGATGATTCGGTTGAAACAAAGCTGCAAGGTTTTAGTCGAGGTTTGAATCTGATTGGTTTCACTCAAGGACAGCCTGCAGAAATTATTCATCAGTTTGACACCTGCCAAGCAGCGGGTAGTTTTCGTGATGATGAGAACATAGTGGCTGTTCTAGACCAGCATCAGCATGACTTTTATTTGCTGGTCGCACAGGACAGTACAATATGCAGCAGTGATGAGGCGTTGCGACACTTCATGCTTGGCAGTCGCTTAGAGTTATGGTCCAAACTGGTTTGGCGTCAAGCTTACGCTGCAATCATTTATCAAGATGGCACAGCATTAGAGTTGCTTGGTGAAAATGATCAGTCTGTTAACGTTATTTTGAAATAACAATTCAACCTTGAAAGACAATATGATTAATAGAGCGAAAAGATTCTTAAAGGCGCACGTTGAAAAAATTCAGCTGAAACGGCGTAAACGCGAGACACCTACAATAAAAAATACTATTCCAGAGGCTCCTAAGGCAATTGATGGTTTACAGTTTTTTATCGACGTTATAGCGAGAGGTGAAGTTGCTGGTAGCCTTGAATTGGAAGGCTGGCTGTATAGTCCAGCGGCATCATATTGCTTGACTGTTGAAGTCGATAATCATGCTATTGCTACGTTTCAACCGGATTTTGTGCGCCAAGATGTCTGCTCAGCGTTCCCTGAAATGGATAAAGAGCGCAATACAGGTTTTAAGTTGCACGTCCCAATCGCACGCGATCAATTCAGTCAACGCGGGGCCAGCCAAGTTAAGCTATTTTATGTCAGTGGTGAGGTTAAAAAATTGTTGGTCAGTAGTGCTGTTTTTCATGCTGACAGCTATGCCCAAGCCAAGACAGACGTTACTCGTACTTTTTACTTTACAGTTGCCAGCAGTAATATCAGTTTAGGTGGTTTTGGCGACTTTAAAGAGAAACTGGCGCCGTTTGCGATTGGTTATTGCCAGCTTGGGTTTATGGCTCCCGTACTGTATATGCGTAGCACCTTAGGGGCGCAGCATGATTGGCAATTTGATTCTGACTTTGATGAGAGCCGCAAACAAGCCAATGGCAAGCTGGTAATCGCTGATTCCTTACGCAGCATTTTAGATTACGCTGTTGAGCAACAGATCCCTTGTGTTATTGGGCTTAATGGTGGGATATGGGGCGATGCGGCGGGCAGTTGTCCAGAATGGGATTTAACCGACCATTTGGAAGAAGATGAAATAAATTGCCAGTGGAATCAGCGCGATGAAGTGATGCCAGATGATTATTTAAAGCATCTGACGGGTGCAGAGTCAGCCCCTGAACTGTCTCGCGCATTAACTTTAAATCACTATAACAAGAGTGTGCGTAATTATAAAAAGCGCAACTTACAGCAGGCTGCACAGCACATTGTAGAGTTTGCTCAGCAACATCCGCAGCTTTATATCGGTAGCAATCTTGATCCGGATTGCTACCATAATCCTTTTTTTGAGGGCGGGCAGTGGTATGACTTTAATCCGCAAACGCTTGAGCAATTCAGAGATTGGCTAGCGGGGACAGGCGTCTACCAAGAGGAACTTAAACACTGTATAGAGCATTCAGTGTTTAGCTTGTCGGAATTAAATCGTTACTTGCGAACAAGTTATCAAGACTGGTCAGAGGTTGTGCCGCCTCGGCACTTACATTGCACGCCTTGTAGCGAAATCGATAAAAAAGCACTGACGCTTTGGGAGCAGTTTAGGCGTCATATTATACACCGTCACTATAGTGACCTGAGTGAATGGCTCGTTGCTGCTGGATTACCAGAGCGAATGGTTTTTTCTTCGCAGGGCTTTACTTCGCCGCGTGGGCGTATTGATCCTTTTGCACTTAAACTCAACAGCCCAGTTAAAAATTACGATTCAGGCGGTATGTCCCTAGAAGGAAGTAAGCCTGAGAAAGGGCATGTGGGTGCAATTTTGTATGGTGAAAGTGCACGTAATGCAATTAATACAGAAAACACATTATCGTTTTTTGAAAATATTCAAAAGCTGGACCCTGACTGGGCTGTGGTTGAGTTTAACCCTGCTGACTTACGTGATGATGCCCAAGCTTTACCTGATTATGGTTATTCTTGGGCTTGTTTGCGCGAAATGTTCAACCATGGCGCACGTTTTGTGAACTTGATGGCTTGGAATGGCAGCAGTGGTAACGACCAAGGTCAGCAGGGCTTTAATGCGCATATGGCTTTACGTGATACAGCGTTTGAACTGGCAGTGATCGATTTTATGTTGATGTATGTAGATATAGCCCGTGGTGAGCAGTGCTACACCTTTGGTACGCAGCGCTATGCTTGCTTGGATGGGTGGAGTGCTGAGTGTGGAAAGTTAAGCACCACTACACAGGGGTTGCAGATAGAACTGCGCAATGATTGCATTGAACTGTGTGCACCGCAACCCTATTTGTATGGTGGTACCGAGTCGATCAAGATTGAGTTTGTGGGCACTGCTGTCACACAAGATCTAAAGGCCAGTCTAGAAGTAAATGGCTCTGAGTTTGAGAGTAAAGGACAGTTTCAGCAGCAAGATACTAACGGGCTGACTTTATATCGGCTCACTCCAATGCAGCCATTGCCGAATGAAATTGAGCGGTTAAAACTGCGTATAACAGTGTCGAGCGCAGTTAAAATATTGCAGATTAATAGAATAATATTTTCGCGATAAATGTATACCCTTGATTGCTGAGACGAGTGGCTAGTCCCCTATTATGGATGACTGTTATTCCACTGTTCTTGCTTAGCATCACGCAGAATACGGTAGTGGTTCAGCCAGTTGATCACGTCCTGCTGCTGGTCTTGGTTTAAGCCTTTAGAATCAGACATGCTGGTTTTATCACCCGCCAGCTTTATAGTGCCTTCGCCATTCGGGCAGAATACATTGACCAGATCACGAGAATCACCGCGCCCATGAAAGATACAGCGTGGCGCTGTTTCAACCGGCGCAAGCAGGTCGCGTATGCCATATTCACCGCAAAACTCATTCGATGTCGAGCGCTGCATGGTATCGAGTAAATCTGTATGGTGATACAGGGTCTCAACAGCACCTTGGGGGGCGCCAGGGCCAATTAGAATCGCAGGGATTTTGGACAGTGCTGCGCGTTTGAGCAAGTTCAATTCATCTTTTCCAACGGGCATCATTGCCCTGTGGTCGCTGATGATCAGTAAGCGCCCATGTTCAAAGTAGTTACGCGCTTTAAGTGCCTGGTAAAAATCAGCAGCGGTATCGTCCATATAGCGAAACACCGCCTTGCTATCGCGCTCACCTGTGTGAGGGTGCACATAAGGGTGATGTGAAGAAACGTTTTCAATCACGACTAAATAAGGATCACGCTCGGTCGGGCTCTGGCTATCTTCAACCTCATCTAAATGTTGCAATGAGCGTTTGTACAGAGCCTCATCAGGCGCTGCGCCAAAGTGCATACGTTTCATACCGTCATAGAATGGATGGTCGTGCCCTTCTATATAATCAAAGCCAATATGCTCAAGCCATTGGTTCTTATTAGAAAAATCTAAGTTGCCTGTCGTTAAAAATGAAGTGTAGTAGCCATTTTTTCTAAGTAGTTTAGGCAGTGTTCTGTCGTAGCCCCATGCTGTTACAAACGGCGTCCGTGTTTTGCCCGTGCTTAACAGTTCTACACCGCCTAGCATGCCCATTAAACCTTCGTTTGTAGTAAAACCGCTTGCATGCATATTTAAATAGTAAGTGTTTTGTTGAGCGATTGCATCGAGCCTAGGTGTCCAGTCGTTTATACCGCTGAATAATGCACTCTGGTAGGGTGACCAAGACTCTAAAATGAGTACGATTAAGTCATAGCGTTCATTATGGCCCGGTGTGCAGCTGGGCGTTTGCACGTTGTTTGCAGTTGCTATTACTTTGCGAACGGTCTTTTCACCGTATGCTGTTGTTTCGCCACGCTGTAGGTTAATTGCAACTACATTAACTAGCGCCCAGTTATGTACATACTGAGTTGTAGGGATAAACATAGAAGCTATAAAACTAACAAATAGAGTGGCGACGAGTGCAGTGTTAGTACGCCGTGATAGCAGTGTTAGCGAAGGCCAAATCAGTAATAAAACAACTGCAATAATCACTGCTGACGTACTGAGGATAACGCTACTACTGCTAATGAAATCGGTACTGATTAAATGTTCAGCAATGATGACACTTTGTTTTAGAAAGACCAACGCATCGTTAAGCAGTAAGCGAGTGGATAGCTCCTTGTGTACGACAAGGTCAGAGATAAATATAAACAGTGCCAGCATGCCAATCAGTCGAAAAGCGCGGCTTAAAATCCTGTTCTTTAAGCTAAACCCTAACAGCATCGCCAGCACTAAAAATAGTAAATGCGGTAGGTCGTGGATAAAAACACTTTGATTAAAACAGCCTGAACAACCTACAGCGGCGCCGTAAGTCTGATCAATTGAGGTCATTCTTACATACATAAGTGCGATCAGTGCAACGATAGGTGTACACGCAATCGTCAGTCCCGGCCAATTTTTGAGAATCGTTTTTTTAGAGAATGGTTTCATGCGGGTTTCCTAAGCTTATGCGAGTGCTGAAGACAAGTAACATGCGAATAGGTTGCTTGATGTGAAAACTAATAATGATGTGTAACTAGCCGCGCAAGCCCTCTAGAATAGCATCAAACTGCTCTGGGCTTTTCCACGCTTCCCCACAAACAAAGCGTGGTAAAGTAAAAATGTTTGATTGCTGTGAAACAAACCCAGGCGTTGTTGTAAAAGCCGCTTGTATACCGTGTTGGGCGGGATAGCGCGGTAAATAATGATCTTTTAAATAGGCTGCCGCATGCCCATACGGATAGGCGAAATACCTGACAGTCTTATTTGCAGCAGCCAGTTTTACGTTAATTAAACGGCTAGCATGAACGATTTGTTTGTTGGCGCGCAGGTGGTTATTGACAGTATAAAACTGTCCCAGCGGCTGCTCGGTAGACACCTGAAAAGGCAGACAAATATGCAGATGGTTCCAGCTGTGGTTTTCAATCGCCCAGCCGCCGCTTTGAGCGGCTTCCAGCCACCAACTGTCACAAGATAAAGTAGCGCCGCCATAGCAACCCTGATCGATATGCTGGCGTGCGATTGGACAGGCAATCACAAAGGATGTCATAACCTCTGTTGGCAGCAGCTGACCCAGCGCACCTTGTAAAATGTGTTTAAACGACTTTTGTAAGCCGAACTCAGGATGCTGATAATCGTGCCAATCTAAAGTCGTGCCATCATCACAGGTCAAAACAATGGCTGCTGGAATATCCAGTGTGTTTTTTCCGTACAGATGGTTAACCAGTTGCTCAACGCTAATAATGGGCAGATTGTGTTCGATAATGCGCTGCAGGTCGTGTTCAAAAGCGATGTGATCGTTTAAGGCGTAACTGTTACCTTGAATATTTTGACTGTGATAACACAGTACCGCAGTGCGCATTAAAACGGACCTATAGCGACAGCCTGAGCAACCAGTTCATCTTTACGCTGCTCGCTAACGCCAGGCGCCCACTTCACATACAGCGCCGGCTCTGTTGTTGCTACAAAGCCAATCTCCAAAATCACTTGTAAAGAGCGGGGTACCTCGGTGTGTCCAAAAACAGCACTGATGTGTCTGAGCTGGTTTTCAACTGTATACATAATCGAGAGTTTGCTGAGGCCGCCTTGTGCAGTGATGCTTTCAAGCAAAGGTGTACTAATGCTGTTTTTAAGAATATTTTTATCAGTAATAGCGCCGCCAATATAGCAAGCATCGTCTTTGACCCAGTAATTCAAGTAATTGACCACACGATAACTGCCGTCCAGCACCTTACAAAAAGTCACCACGTGCTGGCCGTGCGTGGGGGCAGGGTGGCCAAAAGTTTTAATAAAAAGGTCATCAACAATGCAGCAGCCGTTGCTGAGCTCGGTCACTATCACATCGCCATTGAGCGTGCGCATAACGCTTGCGTAGTCGTTATTTTTTTGCGCAGCGTGCTTGCGAGAAATGAGCACTTTAAGGCGATCTATAAGAATACGGGTGCTCACTGGCTGTCCTTTTTGCATGAGAATTGCTGCTAATAATGACCGATGTGCAGTGCCATAACTGAAATATGGGCTCGAGACATAACGCACTCAATTATAGCTGTAAATATTTAAGGCTGCCAGTGAGTAGGTTTTCGCGTTGATCTGCTTGGAGCGGTCAAAGATGGTATGCGCTGTGTTGTTTGCTGTATTAACTGCAGTCAGTGCAGCCTGCCTTTGCGTAGACGTGCCTTATCTGAGCTGGGTGGCTTAAATACTGCTGTCTACGGCGCAAAAAAAGCACGGTACTCTGGTGTAATGTCGTTAGGTTTGCTGTAATGCATAGCTTTTAACCTGACTATAAATATTGAGCTATCATGGGGTGTCGTCAAACAGGCGCAATCGGCCAGGCACAGCAGCCCGGCACGCAGAGCATACACCGGCTGGATGTAGTGATTGTTAACTACAATGCTGGCGCGGTTTTGCAGGCTGCAGTTGACTCTGTGCTGGCATGTCAGCAGCCCAAAACACGCTGCATTATTGTCGATAACGCCTCAGATGACGCCAGCTTGGTATTTTTAGCTGACTGCCCGCAGGAGCGAATTGAGTTGATCCGTAATAGGGCGAACTATGGTTTTGCCGTGGCGGTTAACCAAGGGGCGGCAGTTGTGCAGGCGCAATGGTTTTTGTTGCTGAACCCCGATGCCGTGGTTACAGAGCAGGCTTTGCAGGGGCTGTTAGTGGCTGCACAGCAACACCCGGCAGCAGGTGTGCTTGGGTGCTTGGTGACCAATAAAGATGGCAGCGAGCAGCGTGGCTGTCGCCGTGACATGCTGACACCTTTACTCACGTTGGCGCATGGGCTGCGTTTGCATAAAGTGTTCCCCCGTTTGGAGTTTAATCATACACACAGGCCATTACCGCAACAGGTGGTTGAAGTGCCTGCGTTATCAGGTGCCTGCATGCTAATTCAGTGTGCGGCGCATAAGCACATTGGCGGTTTTGATGAAGTATTTTTTTTTGCACTTTGAAGATCTTGATTATTGTGTCCGCTTGTCGCGGGCGGGCTGGCAAGTCTTATTTGTTCCTGATGCAGTCATAGCGCATCAGCAAGGGGTGAGCAGTGCCAGTCGGCCTATACGTGTGGAAATTTATAAAGCGCACAGTATGCTGCGTTTTTTATGGAAGCATGGTGGTCGGCAAAAATGGTTAGTGCCGTTATTAGTGCCTTTAATCGTATTGCGAATAGCCATGTATTTTTTGCGCTTAGCAGCCCAGCGGCTGTTACGTTTGGTTAAACAATGAGTATAGGTTGCGTGATTACTGGTGCAAGCTCGCAGCTGGGCGCGCCTTTATTGGCACAGTTGAGCGCGCGTGTTTTTTTGTTGACGGCTTGGTCGCGCCATGCGGCTGACCAGCCTGCATCTAGCTCGATCTTGTGGCAGCAGGTCGATCTGCAGCCGCCGCCAGCGATTGCAGCGTCTACACGACTATTAATCCATCTGGCGCCGATTCATTTACTGCCTGCTTTATTAACGAATACAAAGCTGTCTGCGCTGCGCGTTATTGCCATCAGCACCTGCAGTGTCCGCTTTAAAGCGCAGTCGCACTGCCGCTACGAGCAGCAGGTGGTGCGCTTGGCGGCGGAACATGGCCACCAATTAACTGTCCTTAGACCATCAATGCTTTATGGCGCAGGCCGGGACGGGACAGTGGCGGTATTACAGACATTTATTCGACGCTTTGGTTTTTTAGTGTTGCCTGCGCAGGCAGCTGGCTTGCGCCAGCCTGTGCATGTGGGTGACGTTGTGCAAGCAATTATGGCTTGTATAGATCAGCCCAGCACCGTAGGCCAATGTTATGAGCTGGGCGGCGCTGAACGCCTGAGTTTAGATCAGCTGGCCGAGCGTATTTTTATGCACAATAAGCGCCGTGCGCGGATTATTACCGTGCCGCAGGGGCTTTTGCATGCTTTGATTGCCATTGTGCGCTGGACGCGACTGCGTGCGGATTGGCGTCCGGGCTTGGTGGCGCGCGCACAGCAGGCGCAAGTAGTTGACAACGGCCCAGCGATGCAAGATTTTGCCTATGCGCCGCGACCATTTGATGGTCGCTTTGTGGTGGGTGCCGACAATGGATCAGATTGAAGATGTGCTGAGGTGTTTAGCTGCAGCCCCTTTGCCGCGCATCTTGATGATCAGTCATGGGATTGGTGGCGGGGTTGAGCGCCATATCAATGAACTGGTCAGTGTATTAGATGGGTACGCTCATGTGCTCTGGTTAGAGCCTGCCGCCGGGCGGCGGATGCTACGTTTAACTGTGCCGGTACTGGATAGGGATACTGTCGCTGTAGAGCAGTCCAGCACTGTTAAGCTGGCGTATCGTTGGCCGCAGGATGCCGAGGTGTTTTGGCAGTTGCTGCGCTGGCTTAATCTGAGTCGTGTGCACATTCATCATACGCAAGGTTTTGCGAGTGATTTTTGGCCGCACTTGCAGGCGCAAGGTATCGAACATGATCTAACCTTGCATGATCACAGTATTTTTACTGGGCATGCCAGTCTAGTGAATACTAAGGGTGTATTTGACCCCGCTTGGTTAACTCAGGGGCTGGAGCACTTGCCGCAGGGTGATAAACACTTGGCTGGCAGTTTACAAAGCCTGGCGTTAACAGCACAGCGTGTCATAGTGCCCAGCAAGCAACTTTTGCAGGCAGTACAGGGCGTGCTGCCTGATATGGCAAATAACGTGTGTTTGTTGCATCGCGCCCATCCTGATGCTGAGTGCGCACAGGCTTATCCGCAGCCGTATTTAAGAACGCTTAGCCCTCCAGTACCATTGCGTGTGCTGTGTTTGGGTATGCTGAGTATCGAAAAAGGTGCAGGTGTGTTGGCGCAGGTCGCTAAGCTGGCCCAGGAGCGTGCTGCACCTGTTGAATTTATATTGCTGGGCAGCTGCCATGTGCCGTTGCCAGCGAGCATAGTGCGCTGGGGCAGTTATGCTGATGCGCAGGTGCAAGAACTGATCGCGCAGATTGATCCACATCTGGTGTGGTTGCCCGCACAGTGCCCAGAAACGTGGAGCTATACCCTCAGTGCAGCTTTTAAATCAGGCTTGCCGGTGCTGACCAGTGCTATTGGAGTGTTCCCTGAGCGCTTACAGGGGCGACCGTTGAGTTGGCAGTGCGCGCATCGTGCAGCAGTAGAGCAGTGGCTGCGTGCTTTGCTGGATATTCGAGGGCTGCACTTTAAGCCTGCAGACGTTGAGTTTTGGAGTTGGCTGCCGCCGCCGGCCTTTTATCTTAATCTGCCTGTGTGTGGCGAAGGCCAATCAAACGCGGGTTTAGAGCATGCGTATTGGCGCGCAGCGAATTTAATATCACAGCCGGTTGAGCTACCGGCTGCGGTGGTACAGAGCTTAGCTGTCGCTGTGCAGCGTGCAAGGCGCGGCGGAGGGAAATGGCGCAGCGTTGTGCTGGGGCTGTTGTCTTGGTTGCGTGGCAGTGGTTGCCTGGCGCCGTTGGTGCGGTGGATACCCTACCGCTGGCAACAACGCATTAAGCGCATGATCACTCGCGAGCCATTGGCTGAGCGCAGTAAGGCCCGTGAGCGCAATTAGGGCCGGCAAACCTTATGCTGCAATAGTGGTGCGAGCCAGCAAGGTGAAAGCAGAAGGTTGGTCGGGTTGCATTTCGAATGCGTGCTCCCTATAATCGACTAGGCTCTAAGGCAGTAGCGGTAACAAAAGCTCTGTATCGTGTTGGGTTGGAGCTTGGCCAGCCGTATGGCTGGCCAAGTACCAATTTATTACGGCAAGCTTTGTTTTAAGCGCTGTTGGATTTAGATGCTATGTGATTAGCGAGTTTGTTAAGTTAAATATATCGCGCAAGAGCAATAAAGAGCTTGTGATGGGCCGCTTTCGCAGATTAACTTTAAACTGGCTTGTTGGTACAAAAATAACTTGGTAATGCTTGCAATGCGAAAAGTTAGCGACTAATATCGCAAACTGTTTGAAAGTGTCACCGTAAACAACACGTAAATTTTAGAGCCCAATAAAGGAAATTAATGTGATGAAAAAATCATTATCACAAGCCGTAGCAGTTGCAACATTGTTAAGCGCTGCTGCAGTAACTCAAGCGGCACCAGCAATAGAACCAGGTGGAATGGGATCAGCTTTGTTATATCCTGTGTTTACTGTTGATAACAATAACTCAACACTGGTTTCTGTTACCAATACAACTGACGAATATAAAGCAGTTAAGGTTCGTTTTTTGGAAGGTATGAACTCTGCTGAGGTTCTTGACTTTCACTTGTATTTGTCACCGCAAGATGTTTGGAGTGGCTCAATCGTAGCTACTGCAAACGGTGCGAAGTTGATGTCAAACGACACTTCATGTATCGTTGGTTTGTCAAACGGATTCCCTGCAGCTGGTCTTGAGTTCCGTACCACAGAAATCAAAAAAGATGCTGACCTTAAAGTGCTTGCTGATGGTTCGGCTAACCCTGCATATGTTACTCCTGAGAAGCGTACACGTGTAGGTCACTTAGAAGTGATTGAAATGGGTGTTGTTGATCCTGCTACAGTACTTGATGGCACTGTGACAGCTGGTGTAGCAATCAAGCATGTTAATGGTAAACCAGGTAATTGTGCTGCGGTTACTGCAGCTTGGAATGCTGGTGGTGTATGGCATACAGAGCTAACTAGTGCTACAGTTAATAAGATTCTGTCTACGCCGAATGACCCTATTGCTCCTACGTCAGCAGTATCTGGTGTTACAGTACCTACTGGCGGCTTGTACGGTACTGCAGCAGTTGTTAACGTTGTAGACTCTACAGCTGCTACTTATGATGCTACAGCAATGTCAGGTTTGTATACTGCTGCAGAGCATCCATACCCAGGTACTATTTTTCCACACTTGCTAACAGGTGTTGATCCGTTGATTGGTACAGTGGCTGCAGGCGTTCCATATAATGCTGCTGCTGCTGGTAACTTAGTAACTGCTGCTCTTGTTAAGACAGAGTTAAGTAATGATTACTATGTTGATCCAGCTTTAGCTGCACAAACTGACTTTGTAATTACTTTTCCAACCAAGCGTTTTCACGTGAATGGTACTGGTGCGCCAACGCTTCCTTTTGCTAATGCATGGAATAAAACAAGCCATAATTCTTGTGACGCTGTAGAAGTAACTTACTACGATAAAGAAGAGGCGTTTGACAGTGTAGAGTTGGAGCACATCTCTCCTCTGCCAGATAACGTTACTACTAACGCGCTGTGCTATGAAACCAATATTTATGGTATGAATGACAGCGATATTTATGGTGGTAGCAATGTTCGTACTAAGTTTCAATTGGCAGATGGTTTCAACGAAGGTTGGATGTCAATTAAGTTAGGTACTGCAGGTTTACCAGTAGTTGGTTACACAACCATTACTACTAAAAATGGTGTATCTGCTGAGGGCGTGGTCAAAAACTTTGGCCAGACGTTTGCTCATAAGTACCAGTAATCAAGTAAATCTTGGTTATTAAAAAAACGGAACCTTAGGGTTCCGTTTTTTATTATAATGTACAAGTCATCTAACATTTAATGTGAAGAGATACTGGTATGAAAAAAATACTGCTGAACAGTCTTCTTGTTCTTGCTTTTGGTGTTAGCTCTGCTAGCGCTCAAGATATAATCTCTGAAGGTAATGTAAAGGTTACCGCGAAGGAGTTGTCTCTAGCTATTGACGCAGTGTTGCCTGAGCGAACTCGGGAAGGTATGCGCGAAGATGAAAAAAATATTCGTCTATTTTTAATTGATTATTTCACTGTAAAGTTAATTGGTGATGCAGCGCGTAAGCAAGGTATCGCTGATGAGCCCGCAATGAAAATACAGCAGGAATATAATGTAAATCGACTGCTCTCGCAGGCACTAATTAGACGTCATGGCGAGTCCGGGAAGCAGCCTGACTTTGAGCCTATCGCAAAAGAAGCCTACTTGGCTGATCGTCAGCGTTTTGCACTGGAAGAAGTGGTGCACGCTGAGCATATTTTAGTGGCCGTCAATGCTGAGCAAGATGACGTCGCTGCTTTAGCCAAAGCCAATGACCTGTATGCGCAAGCCAAGAAAAAAGGCAGTAATTTTTCCGAGTTGGCCAAACAGCACTCGGATGATCCGAGCGCTGTAAGCAACTCAGGTGACTTGGGTTATTTTACTCGAGATAAAATGGTTAAACCTTTTGCTGATGCCGCGTTTGCAATGAAAAATGGCCAGATCAGTAAGCCAGTCAAGAGTGACTTTGGCTACCATATTATTCATGTGTTAGAGCGTAAGCCTGCAACCGTTAGACCGTTCGAAGAAGTGAAAGATGAGTTGATTGAAGAGCAGCGCGCAAAGTATCAGTCAACGAAGCGCCGCGAGTTGGTCGATTCTTTCCAAAACCGCGATACGATTGTGATTGATGATGCTGCTTTTGCGGAGTTTGTTAAAGCATTTCAGAAAAAACAACAAAAATAAGCCCGAGCAGGCATTGCTTGTATAACTTAAGCCGCAGACTGTCTTGTCTGCGGCTTTTTGCTGTAGAATAACCACTTTTATGTGCCAGCCGACATGTGGACAGAATTTAAACAGTTACTTGGACATGGCGCGCTAGCGAGCATGGTGCTGCTGTTGCCTTGGTCATTTACGTATGCACTTTTGCGTTTTGCTACGCGTTTTGGTTTTGGTAAAACAGAGTTTGAGTCAGCTGCTGTGGTCAATATGCAACGTTTTGGCTTTGGCGCCAATCAATACCTGACGGTGCGGCATATGCGCCTGCACCGTTTAATTGATTTAGCTGACTTTTACAAATCCTGGTGGATGTCACGGTCGTGGTTACAGCGTTATTGGCGTGTCAGCGGTGACCCGTTACCCGATGCAAAGCAACATCCATCCGTATTGTTTGTCACCTTTCACTATGGTGCGGGCTTTTGGGCGCTGCGTTATTTTCAGCAGCATGGCTTAAGCATGGCTGCGTTATATCGCCCGCCGCCACAGCCAAAGGCGGGTGAGCGCTTTCATTATTATTTTTTCTGGTGGCGGTTACGTTCTATTTTTCGCTTAACTGGCACTAAACCGATTCGTGTTGGCGATCAACAAAGTGAACTAAGTGCGCTGGTTCGGCGTCTAGTAAAGGTGCGATTACCGGTTGGGGTGATGCCTGATATCCCGACGGCTGCAGAGCAAGCGGTCAGCGCTGTTATGTTTGGACATCGAATCTATTTTGCCTCTGCTTTATTGCGCCTAGTGGTGAAAAAAAACATACCCATTGTGCTGTACACGTCGGTATTAGATTTAACCGATGGCGGGCGTAATGTGCAGATACAGGTGCTGGATGAGTACAGCAGTGTTGAAGCCTTGGCGCAAACCTTAGCGGATTGTTTAGCGACTGCCATTGCAAAGGACCCAAGCGCTTGGCATTTGTGGCCATGGGCACATGAGATCCTCCAGGCTCCTTGAGTACAGGGCTGTCATAACAGGTGAACAATGAACCTTAGAAGTTATATGTATTTAATCAAACAATTGGTGAGCCGCGATGTCGCTGGCCGCTATAAAGGTTCGTTGCTGGGTGGGGTGTGGGCGGTGGCCTCACCTTTGATTATGCTGGCGGTGTACACCTTTGTCTTTAGCATGGTGTTTCAAGTGCGCTGGGGCGTGGGTGATGAGGCCAATAAAACCGGCTTTGCTTTAAACCTGTTTGTCGGTATTTTGTTGCACGGGCTTTTGGCCGAGACCTTGTCGCGCACGCCGACAATCTTGATGCAGCAAGCCAGTTTTGTTAAAAAAATTGTCTTTCCATTATGGTTATTGCCTGTAGCTGTGGTGATTAGCGCTTTGGTTTATGCGTTGATTGGTTTTATGGTGTTGTTTGCGGTTTTTGTATTTTTGCAAGGCATGCTGCCACTGGCCGTGTTGGCGTTACCGCTGGTGTTGCTGCCGTTATTTGTTTTTTCATTGGGTGCGGGTTGGTTTTTGGCTGCTTTAGGGGTGTATGTGCGTGATGTGGCGCAGATCATGCCGCTGTTTGTCACTGTGCTGATGTTTATGGCGCCGATTTTTTATCCCATTTCAGCCATTCCAGAGCAATACCAAGGTTGGTTAATGATTAATCCGCTGACCTATGCAGTCGAAATGGGCCGTGCTTTGCTGTTTACGGGGCAGCTGCCTGAACCGGTACCCTATTTAGGCTATTTGGCTTTGTCGGTGCTCTGTGCTGGCTTGGGCTTGGCATTCTTTCTTAAAGTGCGAAAGGGGTTTGCTGATGTGCTCTGATTTGGCAGTAAGTTTGCAGGGCGTCAGTAAACACTATCCCATTTATCCATCGCCTGTGCGTCGCATGTTGAGTCTATTGTTTAACCGCAATTTTGGCACGCCAAAAATTATCCGCGCCTTACAAGATGTCAGCCTTACAATTGCTAAAGGTGAAACTGTCGCCATTATTGGGCGTAATGGCTCTGGTAAGTCGACCTTGTTGCAAGTGCTGTGCGGTATTTTACAACCCACTGCAGGCTCAGTGCAGGTGCAAGGGCGCGTGGCTGCTTTGTTAGAGCTGGGTGCAGGCTTTAGCCCAGAGTTTACTGGGCGTGAAAATGTCTTTATGAGTGCGGCAGTGTATGGGTTAAGCCGTGAGCAAATTGAGCAAAAAATGCCCGATATTTTAGCTTTTGCTGAAATTGATGAGTTTATTGATCAGCCGGTCAAAACCTATTCCAGTGGTATGTTTGTACGTTTAGCCTTTGCAGTGATTGCACATGTTGATGCTGATATTTTAGTGATTGATGAGGCCTTGGCCGTGGGCGATGCCTACTTTACGCAAAAGTGCATGCGTTTTTTACGGGCATTTAAGCAACAAGGCACGCTGATTTTTGTCAGCCATGACACCCACTCAGTGATCACATTGTGCGATCGTGCCTTGTGGTTAGAAAAAGGCCATACGCAAATGCTGGGCGGAGCTAAAGAGGTCAGTGAGGCGTATATTGCTTCTTTATACGCTCAGGACGCAGCACAAGCAGACGGCGGTGAACATCGCCAGGGTGAGTTTGGTAGCGGTAAAGTTGAGATTACCCGTTGCCGCCTGCTAGATGACGCAGACAAAGAGCTGCGTTTGCTAGAGCATGCGCAAACAGTGGTACTCGAGGTGCACTGTCGAGCGCTAGAGGCTATTGAGTTGCCCATCTTAGGCTTTTTTGTCCGTGACCGCTTGGGCCAGCCGCTGTTTGGTGAAAACAGTATTGCTTGGGCCGATGACTGGCAGCAGATGCAGGCGGGTGGTCAGTATTGTTTGCGTTTTTCATTTATTATGCCCTTGCTTGCTACCGGGGAATACACCCTAGGCGTGGCGATCGGATCAGGTACACAGATGCAGCATACACAGCACCATTGGATCTACGAAGCCTATGCGTTTAAGGCACAGGCAAGCCCGCATTTAACAGGCTTTATGGCGTTAAATGAGGTATCGTTTGCCGCGCAGAGTGTGGCTGATAAAGCGTAGAGTTCTATGCAGTTCACCCAGCAGTTTTTAGGCCTGTATACCTTTACACAGCGAATGCAGGGTTTTCTTAATGACCTGTATTTAAAATCTAAATCTCTAATTTAATCACTATCGGTTAGTTATGAACCCAACAGAATGTATGTCTAATTGGCGTGCGGTGATGACCCGTCCGGAGCGCTTAACTGCGATTGAGTCATGGCACCGGCATATTCCTTTTGCTTTTGCGCTGCTTGATATGGCCAAGCCCAATGTCTACGTTGAGTTAGGCACGCATCGTGGCGATTCATATAGCGCGTTTTGCCAAGGCGTGGTGCAGCAGCAATTGCCCACCCGTTGTTATGCGGTGGACACTTGGCAAGGTGATGAGCACGCCGGCGAGTACAGCAATGAAGTCTATGAGGATTTAGTCGCTTGGCATAACCCGCGTTATAGCAGCTTTTCAAGTTTGCTGCGCATGACCTTTGATGATGCCTTGGCACACTTCCCTGATGGTTCTGTGGATGTGCTGCACATTGATGGTCTGCATACCTATGATGCCGTTAAGCATGACTTTGAATCCTGGCTGCCAAAGATGAGTGAGCGTGGTGTAGTGTTGTTTCATGACACCAATGTGCGTCACGGTGATTTTGCAGTGTGGCAGTTGTGGGCTGAACTGGAGGGGCAATACCCCTCCTTTGAGTTTCCTTTTGGCTTTGGTTTAGGTGTGCTGGCTGTAGGCAGTGCTGTTCCTGCTGCTGTTTTAGAATTTATTGACTGTGCGCAGGCGCATCCGCAAGCGGTGATTGAGTTTTTTCATGAGCAGGGTAATGCCGCAGAGTTACGTAAAACAACCACAGAAATTCAACGCTTACAAACACACTTAAACGCCACTGGTGAGCAGCTCAGCCATGCCATGCATGTGGTTGAGTTGCGTGATGCTGCAGTGACTGAGCTACGCCTCGAACAGCAACAGTATTTACAGCAGCAGCAGGTTTTGGCGGCACAGGTGCAAAGTGTGCAGCAGCAATTTGATCAAAGCTTGGTGTTGTTGGCCGAGCGGCAGCAGTGCTTAATGCACAGTGAGCAACAGTTGCGCGTGCTGGATAGGCAAGCGCGTATGGTGCTCAGCAGTCGTTTGTGGCGTGTCCGTAATAGGCTGATGCGTATGTTGGGTTATGCTGGTCGGGTGGTTAATTATTCACCGGCTTCTTTCGCATCCATTGAGCAGCAGGACGCTACGACATTTACCAAAATGCTGCCTGAAAAGCCAACAGTGACAATTGTGATTCCTGTCTATGGTGGTTTTGCAGACACGCGCAGTTGCATTGAATCTGTACTGGCCAGCACCTATAAAATCCCAGCTGAAATTGTGGTGATTAATGACGCCAGCCCTGAGCCAGACCTTGTTGAGTGGCTGAACGTCAATGCCCAGCGTTTTACCTTGTTGCATAACGCGCATAATTTAGGCTTTGTTGGCACAGTAAATCGCGGTATGGCGCTGTACCCCACGAATGATGTGGTGCTGGTTAACAGTGATACAGAGGTCTCCGGTGATTGGCTTGATCGTCTACAAACTGCGGCCTACAGTGATGCACGCATTGGTTCGGTGACGCCCTTTTCAAACAACGCGACCATTTGCAGCTACCCAGCTTTTTGCCAGGACAATCAGCTTCCTGAAGGCTATACGCCTGCTGAGCTGGATCAGGTATTTGCCCAGGTGAATTCTGGACAGATGGTGGATATCCCTACTGCTGTCGGTTTCTGTATGTTTATTCGTCGTGATTGCCTGATCGACGCAGGCGCTTTTGACGCTAAGCTGTTTGGTCGTGGCTATGGCGAGGAAAATGAATTTTGTATGCGCTCAGCGCAGCGCGGCTGGCGGCATGTCTTAACTGGCGATACCTTTGTTTATCATAAAGGCGGGGTCAGTTTTGCAGACACACAAAGTGAACACCAACGTCACGGGCATAAAGTCTTAACGCGCTTGTATCCGCATTACGATGCAGTGATCCAGCAGCATATTGCCGATAATCCCGCACGCAGTTTGCGTTTTGCGGTTGATGCTGCATTGGCTAAGCGCAGTGAGTTGCCGGTGGTAGTGGTGGTGAATCATTGTCGCGGTGGTGGCACTGAGCGGCATGTGACCGATTTTGCAGCGCAGCTCAATGGCCAGGCACATGTTTATCTCTTAACGCCTGAGTTTGAAAATGGCCCTGTTTACTTGCGTCCGTTTTCTCAATTGCAGCATGCGGGTTTGGTATTTGATCCGCATACACAAATGCCACAATTGCTCGATACCTTGCGCTGGATGGGGGTGTCGCGTTTGCATTATCACCATACAATTGGCGTGACGCAGTCAATCTTGCTGATGCCAGAGCAGTTACCCTGTAGCTATGATGTCACTGTGCATGATTACTACTTGGCCTGTCCGCAGGTCACTTTGGCTGATGAGAAAGGGCGTTATTGTGGTGCGCCTGCTGAGGCGGGATGTAACCAGTGCTTAGCCAAGCGGCCTGCGCCGGGCAATGTGAGTATTGAGCAGTGGCGTCAGTTTGGAGAGCAGTTTTTAAACGGTGCTGAGCGGGTGTTTGTCCCCAGCCATGACACCTTGCAACGTATGCAAGGTTACTTCCCAGCAGCGAACTTTATCTGGGCGACGCATGAGCCATCATTGCAGCCCATTGCCGTTAAAACGCTAGAGCGTGCGCTCGATGAGCCACTGCGTATTTTGGTGCTAGGGGCATTGAGTGTATTTAAGGGCGCGGATGTTTTAGAAGCCTGCGCATTACAAGCACGCGCAGCGCGTGCGCCTTTAGAGTTTCACTTGCTGGGTTTTGCGTATCGTACGCTGCGTACTAAGCCATTTAGTCATTTACAGGTGCATGGCGCGTATCAGGATACTGAATTGGCGGGTTTGATTGCCAAGATTAAGCCGCATGTGGTGTGGTTCCCAGGCAGTTGTCCAGAAACCTATAGCTATACGTTGTCTGCCGTTTTGGAGGCAGGCTTACCTGTGGTCGCTACAGATATTGGTGCATTTTCCGAGCGTTTAGCCGGTCGTGAATGGACGTGGTTGGTGCAGCCAGATCGCTCTACTAACGATATTATTACGCATTTTTTAATGGTACAGAGCCAGTTGAGCCAACAGAGTGCACCGCCAGTATCAGGTGTGCCTGATACATATGGCGCTGATTTTGACTATGCTACAGACTATGCCGCCACGGTTGAGCAGTCGCAGTACAGTGTGGATGAGCATTTAGATTTGCATAGCATGTGGCGTATGTTGCCCGCAGCGCAAACGGATGTTGCGTTTGCTACTGTACGCTCACCGTTTATACGTAAAGTGTTACCTGCTATTTTGCATAACCAGTGGCTTGGGCCTTTAATCGCACGCGTGCCACACAGTTTGAAACAAAGCATTAAGCAACGTTTGCGTGCTTAGCTGTTTCATGCACAGTGTTTGTAGCGTTCTGGGCGTATAATATTCAATTAGCGTGGGTTTACAAGGGTAAAATAAACTATGCAGCATTTGGGTGAATGGCTAGTCGCTGCCAAAAAGTTATCAGATGCAGATTTGCAGCGAGCCGTCCAGGTGCAAAAGCTCTCTGGTGGCAAGCTGACACAAATTTTAGTGCGCTTAGGCTTGGTTGCTGAGAAAGATATCGCGCAAGTTTTAGTGGATCGATTTGACTATCGACTGTTGACGGTCGATGAGTATCCGCAAGAGCCCGTGTTGGCTGATGATATTATCTCTAAGGCATTTATGCGCGAGCAGTATGTGCTGCCTGTAGCGGACGATGATACAACGCTACAAGTGGCGATGCTTGATCCTGCCGATGAGTTTGTATTGCGTGCTTTGGCGATGGCAACTGGGCGCATTATTGAGCCTGTTTTAGCGCTTAGCACTGAGTTAGAAAATGCCTATGAGCGTTTATATGGTGCTGGTGCAGCGCAGCGTGAAGCCGATGAGGCATTAACCGAGTCAGCGCTGTCTGCTGGGGTGGACGATGTTGAGCGCTTACGCGATATGGCCAGTGAAGCACCGGTGATTCGTTTGGTGAACAGTGTTTTTTCAAGGGCCTTAGACAGCCGTGCTTCAGATATTCATATTGAGCCTTTTGAGCATCATTTATCGATACGTTTTCGTATTGACGGCGTGCTGCAAGAAGTTGAAACGCCAGCAGCGCAATTAGCACCTGCAGTTATTTCGCGTTTAAAAATTTTATCAAAGCTTAATATTGCCGAGCGCCGTTTGCCGCAAGATGGACGGATTCAGCTACGCATGCAAGGCCGGCCGATTGACTTGCGGGTGTCCACGGTGCCGACCATGCATGGTGAAAGCGTGGTGATGCGGATTCTAGATAAACAAAGTATTAATTTAGATTTAGATGCGATTGGTTTATCACCGCAAATTTTAAAAGACTTTAAAGCGGTACTGGCACGTCCTAATGGTGTGTTTTTAGTTACCGGACCAACCGGTAGCGGTAAAACAACGACGTTGTATGCAGCGCTCAGTCGATTAAACACCATTGACCGTAAAATTTTAACCGTGGAAGACCCTGTTGAGTATCAAATCGCTGGGGTTAATCAAATTCAAACTGCCAGCAAAGTGGGTTTGGATTTTGCTAATGCTTTACGCTCAATTTTGCGTCAAGACCCTGATGTGGTGATGATCGGGGAAATACGTGATAAAGAAACCGCCGGTATTGCGATTCAAGCGGCTTTAACCGGGCATATCGTGTTATCTACTTTGCACACCAATGATGCGCCCAGTGCCATTACCCGTTTATTGGATATGGGCATGGAAGACTACCTGCTGACCTCTACGGTCAATGCGGTGATGTCACAGCGTTTAGTGCGTGTGTTATGCCCGCATTGTAAGCAACCACACACGATGAATTCTGAAGAAATAACCAACATGGGTGTTGCGCATATGGTTGCAGAAGGTCAGGACGCAGCGGTGTACCTGCCGGGTGGCTGCGATGAGTGTGCGCATACAGGTTATCGCGGGCGGATGGGTATTCATGAGCTGTTACTGATGAATGATGAGGTGCGCCATCAAGTGCTGCAGAGAGCGAGCAGTGAGCAAATTTACCGTACCGCGCGTGAGCATGGCATGTTAAGTATGTTTGAGGATGGTTTTAGTAAGGTTCTTGCCGGCCTCACCTCTACAGCTGAAGTCTTGCGCGTTGCGCAGGCTTCCCGATGAGGCATCAGTATGGCTTTTTTTAAATACCGCGCAGTTAATGCGTCAGGTAAAGTGGTTAATGGCGTGGTGGAGTTAGCTTCTGCCGAACATGCAGCTGAAACTTTAGCTCGTGATGGCCTGATGCTTATGGATGTCAGTGAGACACGTCAGCCTGCTACTAAAGGGGCTAAAAAAAAGCGCAGCCGTAAAAAGAGTAATGAGCGGGATCGTGTCTTGCATTTCACGCGAGAGTTGGCGGTAATGCTCTCCTCAGGATTACCCTTAGATCGTAGTTTGAGTATTTTAGAAGGGCTCAGCGATGAAGGGGCTGTTGAGCTGATTCAGCATATTCGTAATGAGGTGCGTAAAGGTAAGTCTCTGGCTGAGGCTTTTTCTGGGCGTGCTGAGTTCTCACCGTTTTATATCAATATGATTCGGGCGGGCGAGGCCAGCGGTACTTTAGAAGCTTCATTAACGCGCATGAGCGAGTATTTAGAGCGTGCGAAAGCTCTGCGCAAGATGATCGGCTCAGCGTTAACCTATCCAATGATTCTATTGTCAGTTGCGGTATTGTCCTTGGTTTTCTTATTGGCTTATGTGGTGCCAAGTTTTGCTGATTTGTTCACGGATATGGGCGGTGAACTGCCCGCGCCAACTCGAATCGTCATGGGAATGGGCGATTTTATGGCTGACTGGTGGTGGTTGGTGATTGGCGGTTGTGTTGGTTTGTTTTATTTTTCTAAGCATTTGTTTGCGCAAGAGGGTTTTCGGCAAAAGTTTGATCAGCGTGTGCTGTCTTGGCCGTTAGCAGGCGACTTGGTACGCAACTTGGAAATTACACGTTTTTCCAGAACTCTAGGTGTTTTGTTACAAGGTGGCGTGCCACTGGTTGCTGGTTTGTCTATTGCGCGCGAAACCATTAATAATCGTACGCTGCGAGGGGAACTTGATACCGCGGTTGTAGCTCTTAAAGAAGGTAAATCCCTGAGTGCTTCTTTATTAGCAGGGCAGCAGTTCCCTGATTTGGCTTTACATATGATGCAGGTGGGTGAAGAAACCGGGCAGATGGAAGAGATGCTGCTTAAGGTAGCCAACTTATATGAAGATGAAGTGAGTACTGTGACTCAGCGCCTACTAGCTTTATTGGAGCCTATTTTGATTTTGAGTCTTGGTGTCTTGATTGCAGGCATTATTGTATCAATCTTGCTGGGCATCTTAGGCGTTAATGAACTCATTGGTTAAAATGTTCACCCTATAACCGTTGTTGAGAGTGTACTCTCGGCATTTATTGTACTTTGCGAGGATTATGATGAAGAAGTATCAACAACGTCAGCGTGGTTTTACGCTGATTGAGCTGTTAGTTGTTTTGGTTATTTTAGGACTGCTGATGTCTGTGGTTGGGCCGCGTGTTATGAAATATGTCGGTGGCGCTAAAACTGATACTGCACGCATGCAGATCCAAGAGCTGGCAGGTGCGTTGGACATGTATCACCTTGAGGTGGGGCGTTACCCGTCACAGGATATTGGCTTGCGTGCTTTGATTGATCAGCCTGCTGGCGAAGCGCGCTGGAAAGGCCCTTATTTGCGTAAGTCAAAAGTACCTAATGACCCTTGGGGTAACGACTATATTTATCGTGTTCCTGGCCAGCACGGTGCATTTGATTTGTATTCATTCGGTGCAGACGGACAGGTAGGTGGCGAAGGTGAAGATGCAGAAATTGGCAGCTGGGAGTAAAGCCTCTGCGATACGTGGTGCTGCTGGCTTTACCTTAATTGAAATGCTGGTGGTGCTGACTATTGTCGCTTTGGCTTTGGCTATTGTGGTGCCTGCTGTCAGTAAAAGTATGGTTACTTCTGTGCATGATGTTGCCCGTGACGTACAAATTAGTTTACGCCAAGTGCGTGCTAAAGCTGTCAGTGAGCAGCAGAGTGCATTGTTTTGGGTGGATACTGAGCAGCGTGAGTATTTGAACCATAAAAACAAAACAAAATCTTTTCCTGAAAATATCAGCATGCACGTGAACGTTACCAGTACTGAAGTGCGAGGCCGTAAAGCTGGGGTGCAATTTTTCCCTGATGGATCTTCAACAGGCGGGCGTCTGACGCTGAGTGAGGCTGAAACGATCGTGCGTGTTGAGATTGATTGGCTCACAGGCCGAGTTAGTGTGACAGATGAAAACTAACGGGTGTGTGCCAAAAAGCCAACGCGGCTTTACAATTTTAGAAGTACTGGTTGCGTTTTTAGTCGCGGCGTTACTTTTGTCTGTCATTTTAAGCGGTTTTTCTTCGGGTATGAGTCAATTGGTGCGTGCTGATCGAATCAGTCAGGCGGCAATTGTTGCGCAGTCTAGGCTTGCTGAGGTGGGTGTCGTGCAGCCATTGCAAGCGGCACGCTATGAAGGCCGTGATCCGTTACAGACAGATTTTCGCTGGCAAGTGGATATCGTGCCCTTTGAATGGGAGGTTGCCGGTGCACTGGCTGATGTGGGCCGTACTATGTACCGTGTTGATGTTGAGGTGTTTTGGCCGGCAGGTGCGAAGACACACAGTTTTATGCTTAGCTCGCTGCGTCTTGGCCAGGATCAACTGCCATGAATATAAAGCAACAAAAAGCTTTTACCCTGATTGAAACGTTGGTTGCTCTGACTTTAATGAGTTTGCTAATTATGGTGTTATTTGGCGGTTTTCGTGCAGGAGTGCGTAGTTGGCAAGCATCGGAAACCTATATTAATGACACAGAAGAACCGCGTCAGCTCAGTGCTTTATTGTATCGTCACTTGGGGCAAATTGTGCCGATAGCACTAGGCGGTGCAGGTGTGTTTCAAACGATGGCGTTTGAAACGGGTGTAGAACGTATTCGCTATGCGGCACCATTGGCTATGTCGGTTGGTAATACACATTACCTCTTTGAGATGGTGAATAACTACGAGGGGCGTGGTGGTATTTGGGCGCGTTTTGCTCCAATAGTAGAGGGGCTACCAGCTGAAGATATTTTAGCCGCTGCGCCATATACGCAAGTGAGTAAAGAGTGGACTGTGCAGTTTTCATATTTTTATAGAGACGAATGGTTAGATCAAGTGCCAGAAGGCGAGCTTCCGCAATTGGTATCTGTGCGCTTAACTGCTGCAGACAAACAGTGGCCGAGCATGGTTTTTGCGATTAACACGCTTGGATCAAACCTATGAGGATGGTTCAGCAGCGCGGTGTTGTCCTGATTGTTGTGCTGTGGATAACAGTACTATTAACAGTTTTATTAGTGTCTTTTACCGCAACGATCAAAGTTGATCGGGATGTTGCTTCTGATATTGTGCAGCGTGTCCAAGCGCGAGCCAGTGCCGAGGCGGTTTTAAGCTACTTGGTTGCTATTCGACAGTCAGGTATCTACGACTGGTCGGAGATGACAGGGCAAGTGTATAAGTTGGCTTTGAATTCCATGCAAGTACGTTTTCGTTTTGTGCCCGAGACGGCATTTGTTAGCTTAAATGCAGCGCCTGTTGAAGATTTAGATGTGCTGCTGACTGCAGCAGGTGCTGAGAATGCGCTCGCTATTGCAGAATACATTGTACTGCGCCGTGGGGGTGGTGTTGATCGTCAGACAGGGGCGCTGATTGTTGCAAAACCGTGGGTTTCACCTGCTGAATTATCAAGCCTTGCGGGTATAACACCAGAAATTTACAAGCGTATTCAACATTGGTTTACGGTTGATAGTGATCACCAAAGCGTTGATCTTAAATTCGCCGAGAACGATCTGGTTCGAGCTTTAAAAGGGGCGGATGCCGAGCCGTTTTTGGCAGAGCGAAGCGCGTCAGAGCCTGTTACAGATGTTGCTGACTTTTTCGGGTTTGCCCAACAGAGTGGTGATTTGGTTCGTGTACAGGTTGAGCTTAGTAGTACAGCGAATAAACGAAAAATAGAAACCTGCGTTGCATTTGGGGCGGGTGATATGGGCTATCGTATCGCTCGCTGGAATGAGTACAATGCACGCTTTTCATTGGAATAAATATTGATGCGATTTGAAATCGGCAATTTGCAACTGTTTGGCCTAGACCTGAACGCTTTATTTAAGCGCGGGAAGGCTGGCTTGATTGATATTTTGCCAGCAGGCTTGGCAGGTGCTTTTGTGCATCCTGCACCTGCAATCGACGCTATTGTTGAAAAGGATAGTGTGCGGTTTTTACGTCAATACCCAGGAAAAGGTACTGAGATTGTTACTTTGCAGCACAGCGAGCTTGAACTGGCTGCTGACAGTGCGTTAAAGGCTGATCTTAGCCGTGGTATAAAGTCGACTCAGCTACAGCTGAGTTTAGTGATGCCTGAAGAGCAGGTGATGCGTAAACGTATGACATTACCGAAAGCGGCACGCCATAATTTGCGTGATGTGGTGAGCTTTCAAGTCGCACGTCTAACGCCGTTCAGTGCTGATAAGGTGTTTTTTGATGTTGTTGAGATGCCGTCGCTGACGCCGACGAGTGACACTATCGATGTAGAGTTTATTGCAGTATTAAAAACAGAAGCGCAACCGTGGATTAATGAAATAGAGCGCATAACCGGCACCATTGTGGCGCGGCTTAAAGTGGCACAAACACAGTATTCCACCGATTTACGGGCGGTTAATTTGTTTTCTCAGCCGCGGGTGAAAAATGCTTGGTGGCTACGCTTAAATCGCAATATGGCGCTTTTAGCAGTGCTCATTGTGCTTTTGCTAAT
The DNA here is from genome assembly GCA_034006605.1 of Pseudomonas sp. Taxonomy (GTDB): domain Bacteria; phylum Pseudomonadota; class Gammaproteobacteria; order Pseudomonadales; family Pseudomonadaceae; genus Denitrificimonas. The sequence goes on from JAVESM010000021.1 coordinate 27,656, forward strand.
CACTGCAGTATTACCGGCGCTTAAGTTACGAACTTTGGTGCTTGAGAGAAAACAAGAAATTCAAGTGGTTGAGCAGAGGGTTGCGGACTTACAAGTGAAACGTCAAGTCTTAGAGCATGATCTTGCTTCTTTGAATTATGTCTTAGAGCAGCGTGCTTATTCAGCATTGCCATCAAAAGTTATTGAGGAACTGACGCGTATTGTTCCTGATGATATTTATATCAATAATTTGAGTGTGCAAAAACAAACGGTTGTATTCAGTGGTATTGGTACCGGGGTTGTTGACTTAATTGAGTTATTGAATAGCTCTCCTTTATTCGAGGATGCGAAGTTTACTGCATCTATTACTCGAGGCAGCCAAGGTCAGGATATTTTTACAGCAAGCTTGCAGTTGACTGCTGCTTTGGACAACCAACTATGATGCAAAAATTATGGATGCAAAAACGAGATGGTGTTATTGCCTTAGCGGTGTTAATTGTTGTTTTTCTACTTTTGGCAGTTCTCGCCTTGGAACCTATCTTTAGTCACGTAGAGCGTTATCGTGCAGAACTTAGAAAAGATGCGCGTGTTTTACAACAGCTGCGTGCAGTTGATGCGGCGCGTGATGCCTTAGAGTCTACGTTTAAAGAGTATGAGGAGAAAGGCTTGCAGACTTGGGTGTATTCGCAAGAGCAAGTTGATAGTGTTGCTTTGGATATACAGCGTCGTGTATCTGCAGAGCTTACTCAAGCAACCGCGCAAGTGAAAACTATTTCTCCACTACCGGTAAAAATGCAAGCTGATTACTCCGCTGTTGGGGTGAAAGTTGATTTTTCTGCGTCAATGTCAGCATTGATGGAGGTTTTAAATGCACTTGAGCAAGGAAAGCCTTTGCTTGTGGTAGATAACTTGCGTATTACACCCGCTAGAGCACGAAGCTCACGTGGCGGTGATTTTTCTGAGCAGACTGTTGATGTGCAAATGACAGTTCTAACCTTGTTAATGGCGCAAAGTAGCGCGGGAGCGGTGCAATGAGTCAAGCGTTGGTCTCGTCTCATAAAGTAACAGCTGTATTGTCAGTAGCAGTTGTTGTAGCCGTTCTTTTTGCCGTGTTTTTATGGGTTTTTGTGGATGCTGAACCTGTACGTAACCCAATATTAAATATAGAAGAGCTACCGTCTACACAAATGCAATCTGCCAGTGATATTAATGCTGTATTAGCCAGGCCTCTATTTTGGTATGGGCGGCAGGCCACTGCTGCACTTGAAGAAGGTGGTGCTGAGCTAGAGGATGTGGTGGTTTCGCCACTCAAGGCTATTAAGTTGTTAGGCATTGTTTTAACAGGTGATATTCGCACAGCGATTCTTGAGGTTGAGGGTAAAGTTGTGTCGGCCCATGCTGGGCTACCTGTCCAAGGGTGGACGGTTGAAAAAGTTACTGCTAAAGAAGTTGTTTTTGTTGCGGGAACTGATCAGGCGTCATTGTCCCTTGAGCGTGTAAGACCTGCGAGTATCCTTTTAGAAGCGGTTAAATAGATTCAATGCTTGATGGTATTTTACCTTCGTGAATTCATATATATGTTCTTGAGAGATAAACCAATGATTTTGTATAACCCAGTGCGGGCCGGTTTTAGTTTACGAGCGTTGAGTCTGGCGTGTACCTTTATATTACTAACGGCTTGTGCAACTGTGCCTGAGACTCAAGATGAGCGTGCGCCTGTTTCGTTGATTAAAACTAATCCTAAAGCTGTTGCAGAGCAGTTGGATGACACTCTAGATGAAAAGCGCACGGGTAAAACGCTGTTGGAGCAACGAGGAACAGGTGACTTTACCAACGCACCACGGAAAAGACAGAGCGTAGAGGCAAGCGCCGGCGGCGTTAATGTGAATTTTGAAGGGGCTCCTTTAGAAGCTGTTTTAGCCGTTATTTTAGGTGATTTGCTGCAAGTGCCTTATACGCTTGAAGGTAATGTTAGTGGGCAAATTACACTGGTATCTACGGAGCCTGTACCACAAGAAGCATTGTTAGATATGCTTGAGTCTGCTTTGGAGGCGCAAGGTATTGCGCTGGTTAAAGGCAGTAATGGTATTTACCGCGTAGGAAGCTCAGTGGGCGTTCGCAGTGAAGTACCTGTTGCTTTACGAGAGGCTGTGGCAACACGTGGCTACAGTGTACGTATTATCCCACTAAAGTATTTATCCGTTTTGGAGGCTGAAAAAATACTAACACCTCTAGGCATGAAAGATAGTATTTTACGTGTTGATCCACTGCGTAATATCTTGATGCTCGGTGCTTCTGCACCGCAAATGAAGAATGCTTTGCGTACATTAAATATGCTCGATGTTGATGTGCTCAGCGGTATGTCGTTTGGCATTTATGAGATTGTTAATCTGGATGCTGGATTACTGGTTGAGCGTGTTGAGAAAATTATTGGCGATCCTGAGTTAGGTAGCTTGGCCGGTGCAACTAAGCTTATCACCTTAGATGAAATTAACAGCGTTATGGTTGTGGCGCCTAATAGCAGCCAATTGAGCGCTGTGAGTTCATGGCTAAAGCGTCTAGATAACGTGGGGCTTGGGCTTGAAGATGAGCAAGCGGGCTCGCAACTGTATGTTTACAGCGTTGAAAATGGAGAAGCAACAGATTTGGCAAACCTATTGGGGCAGATTTTTGGTGGCTCAGACAGTACAACGTCTAGCCCAACTACGAGTGGTTCTAGTGCGCCGGGATTAGGACAGACTGAGTTAAGTTCGACAGGTAGTGCAGTGTCAAGTCAAACGTCTCGCTCTGGTAGAACGGGTAGCACGAGTACGGAGACACTGTTGGGTACTCGGATTGTTGCAGACGAAGTAAATAATAGCTTGCTTATTATGGCGGCGCCTAAAGAGTGGCGCAGTATCCGCAGTGCGTTAGATAAAATGGATAAATTGCCTGCTCAAGTATTAGTTGAGGTATCGATTTGGGAAGTGACGCTTAAAGATGAATTGGACTATGGTGTTGAATGGTTCTTTAACTCTAAAGGTGGTGTTGATGGGCTAGGCGATAAGGGTGGTCTGCTCTCTATGAATGACAGTGGTTCCGTTGGACGCAGTGTTCCTGGCTTTTCTTACTTATTCTCCGGCTCTGACTGGCGTGCAGTTATTAACATGCTGGCGAGCCGTTCTAATGTTAAGTCTTTATCGTCACCTTCGGTGTTGGTTCAAGACAACCGCGAAGCATCTATCCAGGTTGGTAATCAGCAACCTATTCAAACAAGTCAAACGGTAAATACCAATAATACTGGTGTGCTGACTCAGAATGTCGAATTAAAAGATACTGGTGTGCAGCTTACAGTGAAGCCGCGTGTTAACAGCGGTGGTTTAGTTGTTATGGATATCATGCAAGAAGTGACTGATATTGGCGCGCTGGATACTGCTACAGGGCAACGATCTTTTTTGAAGCGCAGTATCGAAAGCACTGTTGCAATTCAGAGTGGCGACACTATTATTTTGGGTGGGTTAATCCAAGACAGCAAAACCGATGGTGATAGCGGTATCCCATATTTATCAAAGCTGCCTTTTGTTGGGGCTTTATTTGGTACAAAAGGAGAAGAGTCTAATCGTACAGAATTGCTTGTTACCATCAGTCCGACGGCGATTAATCAATATAGTGATTTCACTAAAGTGGGAGATGAATTTCGCGACAAAATGCAAGGTCTGACTGAAGCATTTAGGGATGACTTTGAGAAAAATGCTGATATAACTATTAAAGAGGAATAAAAAGTGTTCAAAATTTTAAGCCGTATGGTTTTTTTAACAGTCATTATTGGTGTTTCTGCCTGTGCAGGTATTCAGCATAAAACAAATGATGAGCGTGTTTTCAGTCTTGCTGAAAAAAGACAAGCTGCTTTATTAAAGCAGGACTTTGATAAAGCTTACGCTTTCATGTCGCCTGGCTACCGTGAGGTGAATACTATTAAACAGTTCATGGGTGATAACCAAGGCGTTTATAGCTGGATTTCTTCTAAGGTTGATAAAGCCGAGTGTGAAGACGATGTATGCAAGGTGTATGTGGAAATTGAATTTGACGCCAGAGCCTTGATGGGTGGCGTGGGTAAACCTTCGTCTGACACGCTAATTTTATCAAGAGTTAATAGAGAAACATGGGTGAAACTCGATAACAAATGGTGGTTCTCTAAGAGCGAGTGATGCTGTCTACGCATTGCAATAGAGATAAATATAAAACTATGGGCGGGGCGGGCAATCTGCTTCGCTCATAACATCATTCATGCCAAACCCTCGTATGCTTTTCGATCAGGCTGTGAGCCTGCTCAGGGCCGTTAGAGCCTGCAGGGTAAGGCCGTGGCCGCTGGTAGTGTTGTTGCCAGCCTTTTAAAATAGGGTCAACCCATTGCCACGCTGCTTCAACTTCATCGCGACGCATAAATAACGTCGAATCGTTTTTAATCACATCCAGCAGCAAGCGCTCATAAGCCTCCCAGCGCCGATTGTCTTGAAAGGCATTGGCTAAATTAATATCTAATTCAACTGGCTGCAAATGCATACCTTTGCCTGGGGTCTTGGCCATGAGTTGAAGGCTAATACGTTCTTCTGGTTGCAAGCGAATCACTAAGTGATTGGCTTGGCTGTCGCTGAATAAGCTGTGTGGTACGGGCTTGAATTGAATGACAATCTCAGAGGTCTTTTTCGCCAAACGCTTACCCGTGCGTAAGTAAAAAGGCACACCAGCCCAGCGCCAGTTGTCGATTTCTACTTCAAGGGCGACAAACGTCTCGGTATCACTGTCGTTATCCACATCTTTTTCAAAATAGTAGGCTGGTGCATTGTGCCCGCCGATCTGGCCTGCCGTGTATTGTCCGCGTACGGTTTTATCTTGGACATCCATGCCATTAATAGGCCGCAGTGCTTGCAAGATTTTTACTTTTTCATTACGCACTGAATCGGCATCAAAGCGCACCGGTGCTTCCATGGCAACGAGGCAGAGTAGCTGCAATAGATGGTTTTGCAACATATCGCGCATTGCCCCGGCGTGATCATAGTAGTCTCCGCGGTTTTCTACACCGAGTGTTTCATTGACGCTGATTTGCACATGATCAATATGTGCAGAGCGCCAGACCGGCTCAAACAGGGCGTTGGCAAAACGCAAGGCCATTAGGTTTTGTACTGTTTCTTTACCTAGATAGTGATCAATGCGGAAAACCTGCTCCTCTGAAAAGGCTGTACCAATCGTGCTGTTGATGGCTAAGGCAGACTCTAAGGAATGGCCGATGGGCTTTTCGATAACGATTCGTGTGTTGGGGCCAGTCAAGCTGGCTAAGGCTAAGTTCGAGGCAATGTTTTCAAACAGTTGTGGTGCGGTGGCTAAATAATAAATGTAGCCGCGCGAGTCGCTCGCGGATAAGAAATGAGCCAAGCGCCCAAAGTCGGCCGCTTGCTCTGCATTCATCGAGAAATATTCAAGGCGTTGACTAAAGCTCAGCCAAATGCTGTCGGTAAAGTCTTTACGTTCAATTTGTGCGCGGCAGTGACGCTCTGCTAGGTCGATATAGCGTTCACGAGGCAGCAGTTTTCGAGAAATGCCAATGATGCGCATATCATGCGGTAAGCGATTTTCGCGGTGTAGGTGATACAGCGCGGGCAGTAATTTATGCAGGGCTAAATCACCCGTACCACCAAACACTAACATGTCATACGGCATGCTCAAGATTACTCTCCTGTGGGAATAGCGTGCGAATAAATAGTTGTTGTAGTATAACTACAAAACCGCTACATAACTGTGGCATAAGCCAAATGAGTTAGCCATTGTGAACCTGTTACATCATATCGCCCAATCCTTCAGTCTGCTGCGTAAGTCAGAATTAAAAGTCGCCGATTATGTACTCAAAGACCCTGCTGCGGTAATGCACAGCTCTATGGCTGATCTTGCTGCTGAGGTGGGGGTGAGCGAACCAACGATTGTGCGTTTTTGTCGTGCAGTCGGTTGCTTGGGTTTTCAAGATCTCAAGCTCAAACTCGCGCAAAGCCTTGTTGCTGGCGCCAGTTTTGGACAGTTTGCTATCAGTGAGAATGATGCTGTCACCGATTATGCATTAAAGATTTTTGATACCACCTTGCATACCCTGATTGAAGTGCGTGAGCAACTCAATGTGAAAGCGTTAGAACAAGCGATCGCGATGATGGCGAAAGCGCAGCGTGTTGAATTTTATGGTTTTGGTGCATCCGGTGCGGTGGCGGCGGATGCCCAGCATAAATTTTTTCGTTTATTGTTAACCGCTGCCGCCTACAGCGACCCGCACATGCAAGCCATGTCAGCAGTGACCCTGCAGCCAACGGATGTGGCCATCTGCATTTCGCAATCGGGACGCTCAAAAGATCTACTGACGACGGCGCATTTAGTTCGGGAAACCGGTGCTATTTTAATTACACTCTGTCCCAGTCATACGCCTTTAGCAGAGTTGGCGACGATTCATTTGGCCATTGATGTACAAGAAGACACCGAAATTTATACGCCACTGACTTCGCGCATTGCCCACTTGGTGGTGATTGATGTGCTGGCAATGGGTGTGGCAATGTCACGCGGTCCTTCGCTGGTGAATCACTTGAAAAGTGTTAAGCGTAGTTTGCGCAGCTTAAGATTATCGCCGAAGACCACTAAGTCAGCCGATGACGACTAATTGTTAGAGTGGCCTTTTGCTTTTCAATCGGCGCTAAAACTGGCACTATCGCAGCATTATTAAATAGCTCAAGCCACTGCCTTAAATACAACCGTGTTTGATTGCGCAGAGGTAGGCCGCATTTTTGAGGCGCATCACTGCTTATAAGTATGCCCTTTCGTTCAAAGAGGACCTTTTATGGCTGAGGCCATTCCTGCCTTAGAAATACGTGATTTACACAAACGCTACGGCGCTTTAGAGGTCTTAAAAGGCATTTCTTTAAAAGCTAATGATGGCGATGTTATTTCAATTTTGGGCTCTTCCGGCTCAGGCAAATCAACATTTTTACGGTGCATTAATTTGCTCGAAAATCCACACCGTGGGCAGATTTTATTTTCTGGTGAAGAATTGCAGCTTAAAACGGATCGTGAAGGTCAGTTGGTGGCGGCGAATAATCAGCAAATCAATCGCTTACGCACACAAGTGGGTTTTGTTTTTCAAAACTTTAACTTATGGCCACATATGAGCGTGCTTGATAATATTATTGAGGCGCCGCGTCGGGTTTTGGGTTTGAGCAAAGACGAAGCGATTGCCACGGCTGAGGCCTTATTGGCTAAAGTGGGGATTACCGATAAGCGTCATGTTTATCCGAATCAATTATCGGGTGGTCAGCAGCAACGGGCGGCGATTGCGCGCACCTTAGCAATGCAGCCGAAGGTGATTTTGTTTGATGAACCTACTTCTGCTTTAGATCCGGAAATGGTGCAAGAAGTCTTAGGTGTGATTCGTGCGCTGGCCGATGAGGGGCGTACCATGTTATTGGTGACACACGAAATGAGTTTTGCTCGGCAGGTATCCAGTGAAATTGTGTTTTTGCACCAAGGTTTAGTTGAAGAGCAAGGGACACCAGAGCAAGTGTTTAATAACCCGCAATCTGAGCGGTGTAAGCAATTTATGTCCAGTCATAACCATTGAGGCAATAGCTATGAAAACATATAAAAAAATACTCTTAGTAGCAGCGGCCAGTTTGTCATTTACAACGGCAAGTTTTGCCGTGGAAAAGCTGCGAATCGGTACGGAAGGCGCTTATCCTCCATTTAACCTGATTGATTCCAGTGGCGAAGTGGTTGGTTTTGATCTTGATATTGCTAAAGCACTCTGCGAAAAAATGAAAGTTGAATGCAGTGTTGTGACTTCGGACTGGGATGGCATTATTCCTGCGCTGAATGCTAAGAAATTTGATTTCTTGGCGGCATCCATGTCAATTACCGAAGAACGTTTACAAGCAGTTGATTTTACTGATCCGTATTACACCAATGGTTTGCAGTTTATCGCCCCTAAAAAAAGTGATTTCCCAACCGATGCAAAAAACCTAGAAGGTAAAGTGATTGGCGCTCAGCGTGCGACCATCGCCGGTAACTGGTTGGAAGATAACTTGGGTAAAGCCATTGATATCAAACTGTATGATACCAATGAGAATGCTTATCTTGATTTGGCCTCTGGCCGTTTAGATGGTGTACTGGCCGATAAATTTGTTAACTGGGAATGGCTGAAAAGCGAAGCCGGTGCTGACTATGAATTTAAAGGCGAGCCCGTGTTTGATAACGATAAAATTGGTATCGCGCTGCGCAAAGGTAATGATGAGTTACGTGTACGTTTAAACACTGCGCTGAAAGAAATTGTTGAAGATGGTACGTATAAAACCATCAACGATAAGTATTTCCCATTTAACGTGTATTAATTTTTAAGCTTGTCTTGTAAAAAGCCGCCACTGCAATTGTGGCGGTTTTACTTTGCAACGGCCTACACAAGTATTCCTGATGAATTTTGATCTCTATGGTTTTGGTCCAGCACTTCTAGCGGGTACTTGGATAACAATTAAACTCGCTCTGTGCTCATTGGCTTTAGGCTTGTGCCTGGGTTTGGGTGGTGCATTAGCAAAAACCTCTCCGTATCGTATTTTACGTTGGCTCGGTGACGCTTATTCAACCATGGTGCGCGGTGTGCCTGAGTTGTTGTGGGTGTTGTTGATTTATTATGGCTCGGTGGGCTTTGTGCGTGAGCTGGGTGAGAGCATTGGCTATCCGGCACTTGAGCTCAGTGCGTTTTCTGCGGGTGTGCTCGCGTTAGGTTTATGTTTTGGTGCTTACGCGACTGAAGTCTTTCGTGGGGCTTTATTAGCCATTCCGCGAGGCCACCGTGAAGCGGGTTTAGCTCTGGGATTGTCGCGTCCACGTATTTTGTTTCGTATTGTTTTACCGCAAATGTGGCGTATTGCGATTCCAGGTCTTGGCAATTTATTTATGATCTTGATGAAAGATACTGCGCTGGTTTCGGTGGTTGGACTGGATGAAGTGATGCGCAGTGCGCAAGTTGCAGTGACGTCGTCTAAACAGCCTTTCACCTTCTTTATGGTTGCTGCCTTTATCTATCTTGGCTTAACTGTGTTGAGTATGCTGATTCTGCACTTCTTTGAGAAACGCGCCAATCGCGGTTTTGTAAGGAGTGCGGCATGAAGTGGGATGTGATTATTAAGTGGCTGCCTAAATTATTGGAGGGTGCTTACTTAACCTTAGAGCTGGTCGCGATTGCGGTTTTAGTTGGACTGCTGATTGCCATACCCTTGGGCATGGCGCGCGCGTCGCGGCACTGGTATGTACGAGCGCTGCCATTTAGCTACATTTTCTTTTTCCGCGGCACGCCATTATTGCTGCAGTTGTTCTTAGTGTATTACGGCGTGGCACAGTTTGATGCAGTGCGTGAGGGCCCTCTCTGGCCGTATTTACGAGATCCTTATTGGTGTGCTTTGCTTGCTATGACCATGCACACGGCTGCGTATATTGCTGAAATTATTCGTGGTGCAATTCAAGCAGTGCCGCCCGGTGAAGTCGAAGCAGCACGCTCATTAGGTATGAGTCGTGCGCAAACCATGTGGCATATTATCTTGCCACGTGCTGCGCGGATTGGTTTGCCTGCTTACAGTAACGAAGTGATTTTAATGCTTAAAGCCAGCTCTCTGGCCAGTACCATCACATTGCTTGAACTCACCGGTATGGCGCGCACCATTATTGCGCGCACTTATTTACCGGTGGAGATTTTCTTTGCTGCAGGTCTGTTCTATTTGCTGATGACTTTTATTTTGGTACAGATCTTTCGCTGGTTAGAACGCAAACTGCGCGTGGATGCGTTGCAGGGCAGGTAAGTGTCAAGTTCCAGCATAATCCGGCAGTCACACTGCTGCTCGCTCGCCGAGTTGCAAAATACGCTCCTGATAGCGTCCGCGTGTATTGCACTAAGCGTTAGTAACTAATTGAATTTACTCGCTTTAAAAATATTTGCAGAAAAGGTTTACAAGCTGTTCGTAATCTATATAATGGCCGCCATTGCCGGTATAGCTCAGTTGGTAGAGCAACTGACTTGTAATCAGTAGGTCCCGAGTTCGACTCTTGGTGCCGGCACCAATTTACAGAAGCAAGTCCTTTGTGGTTTACTTCTCGGAAACGCCTGAAATACTTTTCTTTTTGGTTGCCGCCAGAAAGAAAATAACAACGGATAGCTCCTATTTAGCTAGCCCTATTCAGGTAAGATAAACGCCCTGTCGGATTGCGTCAAGCAATTAGGTAGGGCGTTTGTCTTTTTGCCTCATAAAAATCCTGCTTTAGTTGGACAAAGCGTCCAGCATATTACGAATATCATCTAAGTTCGGTTCAACGTATTCCAGCGTTGTCCGCAGATCCGTATGCCCTAATAAAGCTTTGACCAGATGCAGATTTGCATCGGCTCCTTGACGCATTAATTTTGTCCCTAACGTATGTCTAAACCGATGTGGTGAGACCTTGAACTCAAGCCGCTCAGATAATTCTCGATAGCAGTTGGAAATATTCGCATCTAGCATGTAATCGTATTTATATCGACGGTTTTGGCCGAAGCGAGTGACGTTAAATAACTGGTCTTTGTATTTGAAATGACGCAGTCTGGCTTGTTTCAGCAGTTGCTGTAACCAAGGCTTCAGTGCATTACAAATAGGGATTGTATTCTCGCTGTGTGTTTTCGATCCATCGAGGCCAAGGTAAATAACACTCTGCCCCAGATCAATATCTGCAATAGTCAAATGCAAAAGCTGGTTGCGTCGCATACCGGTGTAATAAAGCGTTTCAAACACCGTTCGCCAGAACCAAACAGGATGGATTCTGCCCGACAGATCACCGCTAGACTCCTGTACTTGCAGGGCATCAAACAATTTAATGACTGCGTGGATCTGATCATCGGCTAAGGTTTTTTTGCGTTTTTTAGGCTCAGTGAGCAGCAGTTTTGCAAAGTGATTTTCAGTCCATGAAATGAGTCCTTGTTCGATACCGTGGTTAAAAATTGCTTTTAAGTGACGGCAATAACTGTTCCAGCTGATGGGTGACAAGCCATTATTGAGCTCATTGTTTCGCCAAGTCATGAGTTGCCTCATGTCTATTTCATTAATGGCATGGGATTGGCCAAGCGCCAGTATATTTTTTTGCATTTTCTGTATTGCGCCGCGATAACTTTGTTCTGTTCTGGGGCGTAATCGGCGGTAAAAAAAGTAACTCTCTAATAACTCTTGGTAAGCCATGTGATGTCCTTTCGTAGGTATTTACTGGTGTTCAATAGTGACGAAAGGGTTATCCACGGGCTGGATATTGAAGAATAGCTCAGTTGGGAGTAGGTAGCCTTTGATGGATTTTCCTTTTACCCGCGGGCCACGGACACCGCATGTCCAAATATTTAAATCATTTTCAGTTTTGTGATGCAGTTTTAATTTTTCAAATGACTTTTGTACCCACCGCCATGCCTGTCCTTGGTCTGGGTTCAGCTTTTCCAGCTCCGGAAACTGCGATGTGAAGCGTTGGAAAATACCAGGGCTGGCAATAAACATGTTTCCATCGACGATATGGATCAGTGCTTTGGAGTCGTTGATATACAAGATGTGTGACTGAACACCTGCCTTGAGCCATTCAAAAAAAGCTGTTCCAAGTTCAACCGCTGTGGTGTTGGTTGTAAAAGTGACTTGGAGTGACGCTTTTGGAGGGGTAGGGCTGATTTTTTGCGCTGGTTCTGTATTTGGCCACGTTGATTGCGCTGTTGTTATAGGTTGCGGTGAGGGCGACTCAAATGGTTCAAATGGAATGAGAGAGTCATCGTCCCCCATGCTTTGCTCTTGGCTAGAAGTGATTGGGCAGGGGTCATCAAACAGGGATAGGACATCATCAATGTCATCTTCTATAACAGGTTTTACCTCTACAAAATGGGTGGCAGGAGTCGCTTGTACCGTGGTTTTTGTTGAGGTTACTGCAGGAGAAGTAATAGGTGCTTGAGTATCGTTTTTTGCTTCAGGTTGGCCATCAAATGTAACGCTGCCACCAAAGAGGCTAGGGTATTCTTCGTTGCCCCAGATCAGCGATGGTTTAACTCTTAAAAACGTAAACTCTTGCACCCAGTCGCCATCAGTGACTGTGGCTTTCCAGATTGCATTACCTTCAGCGTTGGGCTCGATCAGCCGGTGAGACTGCAGCTCATCAAATAAGGATGAGTTCTTGGTGGGAACCTTGTCCACGCCTTGAGACAGTAAAAATGATCGCAGCTTGTCGGCGACCACCTTGCTGACCAGCCACAAGCCATCTTGTGTTAGCCAACCGGCAGCGCCTTTCATATTCAGCTTAATGCGGTGCTCTTCTTCCTTGAGCAGTTGCCTCAATCCACGGATTAAATGCGCTTGTAATGATGTTGGAGGCGCTTGTAAGGCTTTTTCTGGATTTGCCCCAATATTCAATGCGGTAGAGGTGCGGTCGGCTTTAGAAACGATTTCACCCAACACACCGGCCTCTGTGTAGTTGCCTGAAAGTAAATACAGCAAGCTGCCCCAAAGCTCTAAATTACTGGAAAGCCAATCGAGTACGTCTTTACCCAGGATCGAAGAACATAGAAGCATTGCCGCAGCATTATGTAAATTGTAATCACGTCCTTTGATGTACTGAAAGCGATAGGGTTGTTTGAGTATCCCGTGCCACGCTTGCCAAGCCTTGCCGTCCAAGGTCTCCACTTTGATATCAACCAGGATCTTGCCGGTGTCGTGTAGCAATGCACCGTAAGCAATACCGGCTGTCCAGAGATCCGCATATTTGGCCTGATCTTCGGGTGGAGCACCAATCGGTAGCAGGTAACTCTGCCGCAGTTTCAGTGCATATAAAAGCAGTTCTAACCCATGATCGAGCATGCCGCCAAGGTAGCTGTGATGGTGCGTCTCGCTGGCAGGCAGTTCTTGAACCAGTTCGGCATACCGAGTAATTGGCTCCATATACAGCGTTTGATAGGTTTCACGGGATATGGAGGTTTGCTCCCATATCTGATCGAGCAAGGCTTGTCGTCGATCGCTGCTTAATAAGACTTGGGCAGACTTCGGGTGCAGGTACTCACCTGTCTTGTGCGTTACGGTGGTTGCTGTCGTGCTTTTTTTTGACCACCGTTGAAAGAGTCTTTTCATGTGAGCCTATTGGGATTGCTTCAGGTGTTCGGAGGGAGGCCACTATGTCAGAGCAACTGACTCGGTAGTGCTATAAAGCGATTGCCAGCGATTCGCTTTGTTTGCTGTAGGGGGTTTGTGGTTTTGTTTCAATATCAGCTGGGCGTAATAATCAGTTGACTCTAAAAGGAACAGAAATATGAAACGAACCCTCGCAATGCTGACTGTGTGTTCAGCTGCTTTATTAGGTGGATGCTCGACACAAGAGTTGTCAGAGATGAATCAAACGGTCAGTGATGTCAGCAGTGACTTAACCTCATTTTTGACCGGCGGTAGAATTGTTAGAGAAGATCGTAAGTATGACGTTTTAGTGCCTGTTGATGTTGATACAGCAGCCGCTCGATTGAGACGTTATTACAATTTTGAAGATGTCGATGCCAAGATTGTTGCCTTGAAAAACTCCGGTAGAGATTCTGATTCTTGGAAGGCCACTGCATTGGCTGGTCAAGAGGCTGTTTGGGAAGCAGCACCTGGTAGCTTCTACAAAATGGGTAAAAATTACGGCGATCTGAACCCGCCAAATCGTATCGTGATCGAATTGGAAAAGAATGGTGCAGGCTCTATGGTTTATGTCACCTATAGCTCTTCTTATCGGCCTCAGTTGAATGAACAAGGTGTCTCTGAGCTGTTCCAGACTGTGCATGATGTCGCTGTAGGGAAAGTTAGGTAGTAATCATGAGAATCAATATTAATAACTTGGTTTTTGATGAAAGAGATCCTTTGTGCAAATGCATTTTAACGGCTTCACAGGGGCAGCTTTATGCCTTTGTTCAAGCTGTTGATACTGGCTTTAAGGGAGACCTGCGCGTCCCCAAACAGTATTGGGGAATGTACAGTTACGATGAACCTAGGAAGTCCATTGTTAGTATTTTGGAGCATGGCGGTAAGTGGCCAAGCCTGCCTTCTTTTGCTGTTACAAGTAAGGGTTAGAGTTGTGGGTAACGAGGAAAAGGGTGCTCATGTTGTGGGTAGCTATGCCAGGTACACCTTACAAACGTTGCAGCAGCTATGGGTGGTAATGTGTGAAGTAAAGCTATCCGGCAGTTGAGAGCTGCTGATTGTTGCAGTTTAATATTTTTGTTACGGTGGTTTTGAGCTGTATAACTGATGAAAACATAGGGAAATGCGGATGCTCATATTAACAAGAAATCAGGGCGAAATTATTCATATTGGCGACGATATACGGATCACGGTGTTAGGTGTTAATGGTGGTCAGGTACGTTTGGGGATTGATGCGCCGCTCAACATTGAGGTGCACAGGGAAGAGATTTATCAGCGGATTCAGGCGGATAAAAACGAGCTAGAGCCGAAGGTAATTGCATGAATGTTTATAAGTTAAGCACCCAGGTACATTCGTTTAAAAAAATCACCAGAGAAAGTTTTGAACGCGATACTCAGAAGCGGTATCCGTGGTGGCAAACTAGTGATCAGGGGCGCGCAGTTCATTTTGCAGTATGTCCGCATTGTAATAATCCGATTCAGATTATCGGGTTAATTCAATTGGGACGGGCTAATATTAATAGCCCACGACCTTATGGGAAGCATTACAACAAAACTGTCGCCCAGGTTGCCTCTCTGAAGGTCGAGACGAGAGAATATTGCCCGTATTACTCAAAGAGACGGCTTCCAAAGAATGCCAATGACTGCAAAGAACGGATGGATGATATATCACGTGAAATCATTCAAATTATGGTCAATAAGTTTGATCGTATCGTCTACTTTGCACAACGAATAACGGGCATTGTGTTTAAGCGGTACCTGTTGAAGGCGATGCTACAAGAGTATCGTAACAACAAGGGCTATCTGTACATTGATGCAACGCTCACCAATATACCACTGATATTTCTCTCTCAGGCTTCAAGCCTAAACCTGTATCGCCAGGCTGTAAAAAACCTGCAACTGAAGGATGCTATTGTGCAGAAGGTTCCGAATGCTGGTTTTGATGCAGCAGGATGTTTGGTACCCCGCGACAGTAATGGTGTATTTTTAGATGTTCACTTTTGTTTCCAGAAGCCTCTGGGTTATGTGTGTCGGGACACCTATGAGCTTCATGAAAGTATTGTGTTGTCTGTGACGGGCCGAGCACCGACAGATATGCTCTATCAAGAAACAATTGAGTTCGATCATACATATTTTAATAATATTCTAAACATGAATGACTTTCAGTCAATACCGTCTGTGTGCGAATTAGCGAAAGACATTCTTGGCGACTTGCTGTAGCTATTCAATTCTTTCGGGTTTATCAAAGTGGGGAATATTGAGATTGTAGTAATTTCTCACTCGATGCCACCATTCATCTGGTAAATCAGGCACGGCACCTTCATTTTGTGCAATATAAAGACACTCTAGGGCAGTGTTAATACTTAATGAGAAACTGTGATGATTGTCTTGCATAGCAAATAGTAAGTGGTTTTCACAGCAGTCATGAACGTTTTTCGTAGCCTCTTGAGTTTGAAGTGTGGCTGGATTATTGAGCACATCATTATCAGCTTTTTTCATATTTTCCTCTCTATGCTTGCAGAGTTAATGTGGTATTGAATAGAGCGATTGAGTAGCGTGCTATTCGTACCAGGTGTAGAGGAGACTATGGCTGATGATGAGGGTAGAGTGTTGCGACAAATTGAATTGGATTCATTCGATTTAGCGGTGGCCGGTGTAGATACGGAGCTCCATTTGGCCTTTTGTGCATCCCTCGCGCTTGTAAAAGCCTTTTTAGGGTAGCTCCATTACCCTTGAATCCTATTCCCTTAATTTCCCTTATAGGCCATTTACCCTTTAGCTGAGTTGGGGCTGGGTGAGAATGGCTTATTGGTGGAAATGACGCGAGCCGCGCACTAAAGTAAGAGAATTAATGCGGCTGGGTGTTCATGTACAAGCTGCAGTTGCATGCGGTATTACCAGCAAAGGCCCATGGCGCAGCTCTAAAACTCCGGGAATTAATCAGGCATTATCAAATGCTTACTTAAAATCTCAGGGTCTGTACGCATTGCGCGATGGTTGGATTAAGCTTCATCATTCTTGATGAAACGCCCTGTGCGGAGCCGCATGCAGGGTGTTGTGGGGGCTGAGAGCTAGAAACCCTCGGCTACCCGATTAGGCACAATTCAAATGATATTTTCCCTTTCTAAAACTTGACGAATATCCTCAAACACCGCACTTATGTTTCCTTTGGGGTATCTTATTTGTCCCAAACCTTGGATGTTACTAAATTCTTCACAGCCTTCCTCAAGCAGCACTATAGCTCTTTCAAAACCAAGTCTTCCTTGAAATAACCCCACTTCATGAATAACATTCATTCTGGCGTGATGATTACCCTCTGCTTGCTCATCCTCAGCACTCATAACCAAAAGCGCAATACATGCTTGGTCAAGCATTTGGGCTAATCGAGTAATATTTGTAAGCCCTGCAACTGGTACCCGATTAAATTCATCCCAAGGCAAGTTTAATCTTTCACTTATAAAGTCCTTCAAATCTCTCCAGTCATGTGATCTGCCATGACCAATAAAAATATTAGTACCTATCCTTTCTTCTATAGCCATTTTACTTTCCAAATTCTGTAAGTATTTCGATACTCTTTGAATGATTTTATATAGACTCCCTGCTGCTGAGAAAGCAGAAGTTATTCCATAAACTGTACATTCAACTACTTTATGAGGAGGGTTAGAAATTTTATTTTCCACCCTATTATCTCGAGTAGATAGCTGCCCCCTCGGGAGACTGTTTTTTAAAAAGTCTCTTTTGCTTGGTATCTTTACAGCTTCCATCTCTTCAATGAGTTTCTGAAGGAAATTATCATTCTCTGCTAATCCTCGAGAGTGAATTAGCGCTAGAGTGTTATGCCTAACATCATCAATAGTTTCTTTCGCTTTTATACTTTTTTCCGCTGTCTTTGATAAGTCTGGATTACCAGCTTGTTCCTGTATGTAATTGACTATATCTTTGAAAGAATATTCAACCCAGTTGCCAGTACTCCCCATACCATAATCACTGTAAAGCCCCCATTCCGTGCTGAAATGAGCACCTGCAGGGGGCGCTTCCAAGTTTTCATAATAGACACATGAATGGTAACCTAACCATGAACCCGACCACGAGGGAGCGACTCTCCCTGCTTCATCTAGCAACCTGCTAACTTCGGAATAATCATAATCTAAAAATTCTTTAAGCCTATCTGCTTCTAAAATTATTTCTTTATATATCGACAACTAGTAAATCCTTTTCGCTGAGTTTTATTCTGCGCAATGCCTAACGCGAAATTAAGGGGCCGGCGGTACGCCGGCTTGAATGCCTTGTTAGTTTGCGACCTTGACTATATCGCTTGCAAGAACAAAAAGTGCTGCAACCTGCACTAACAAAATAGCAATATAAAAAATATGTAATTTCTTAGCTGCATTCATACTAAGTGACTCATGGCTTTGCTCTTTAATTGAATGCGAAAGATTTATTTCAGATAACACATTCTTTAGAGAGGCCTCAATTTTTTGCGCATGATGCACCGCTCCTTTTAGAAGCTCGTGATACCAGTAACGATCCATCAAATAAAAGGCGGACCAAGAAATTATAGAGATTGCAATAAAAATGGTTGCCGTAGGTACTTTATAAGAAAAAACTTCTACATACCCAGCAAATCGATATGCAATAGCTGCCGAGCCAAGTAATACACCAAGTATTGATATTGCGAAGCTACGAATCCTCAGGCATAGGTCATTAAAATGCATTTGCACATCAATTACCTTCTCCCAAATACCTATTTTTATTTTAAGTATTTCGGCGCTTTCTGAATCTGACATATTTATACCTAAGCAAGCTAACGCGAAATTAAGGGGCCGGCGGTACGCCGGTCCCAGTGAGCAAAGCGAACGATCTTGAATGCCTTGTGTACGCCCAGCATGGGCATGAACTAATGAGGTGAAAGTCCTCTGTAGGAAGGTCACCATCCTTAGCGATTTATGATCGTTATTAGATGTTAACTACTAGCGAATGGCAAGGGCAGCTCCGCGAGGAGTTGTCTGGAGGAAGCCGGACGCAAAGCTGCGAGCTGATGAACAAAAACATCATATGAGGCGTAGGCTGAAGGCGAGTTGGCACAAGACAACGTGTCAACTGCAACTGAAAACTGACCCACTTACCACTTAAATCGGCAATCTAAATTTGACCCACCTTAAGCGTTTTTCATCAATTTACTGCGTCTATATTGACTGGTGCTACACCAGCCATTTTCTTACCTTTTAG
>JAVESM010000022.1:0-44557 GCA_034006605.1 Pseudomonas sp.
TTATGGAACAGCTCAAAGCAAAACACCAAGACCGACAATTGCTTAGGCTGATCAACCGCTATCTAAAAGCGGGAATCCAGATAAATGGCGTAACACAAACCAGTACCGAAGGCGTGCCACAGGGTGGGCCGTTGTCACCGGTACTCTCGAATATTGTGTTGAACCAGTTGGA
This sequence comes from Pseudomonas sp., assembly GCA_034006605.1. GTDB lineage: Bacteria > Pseudomonadota > Gammaproteobacteria > Pseudomonadales > Pseudomonadaceae > Denitrificimonas. The sequence goes on from JAVESM010000022.1 coordinate 173, forward strand.
CTGGGAGCTAGAACGTCGGAAGCACCGTTTCGTTCGCTATGCTGATGACTTTGTTGTGTTTGTTAAAAGTCGAGAAGCGGGTGAGCGCGTGATGAAAAGTCTGCAGCGCTATATTGGCGACTCGCTACGGCTCAAAGTGAATACCCAAAAGAGTGCAGTAGATCGGCCATGGAAGCGAACCTTTCTTGGCTTTACGCTCAGTCAACGAGACCAGAGAATCAAGGTGGCGGATAAATCGCTCCTGAAGCTCAAAGCTACGGTTAAATTGCTGAGCCGTCGAACAAGAGGCCATTCACTCAAACACATTATCGCAGAGCTAAGAAAGTCCCTGCTTGGTTGGAAAGCGTACTTCGACATAGCCGAAGTGCTGAGCCCTCTGCGTGATGTGGATAAATGGATTCGACGACGATTGCGTAGTTATATTTGGAAGCAATGGGGACGCAAAGGTTATCGGATGCTTAGGCGCTTGGATGTTGATCGATGGCTAGCATGGAATACTGCTAAGTCGGCTCATGGCCCGTGGCGATTAAGCGCAAGTCCTGCCCTTTACCGAGCGCTACCAAACAGATACTTTAAGAGCTTGGGGCTGCCAGAACTGGCGGCAAGATGAAATTTAAAGAGATTTGAACCGCCGTGGTACGTGACCCGTATGCCCGGTGGTGTGGGAGGAGAGACGTCGTGAGGCGTCTCCCTATCCCAATTAGAGCTGCATCTTACTAGGCACATAAGGATTTGTTTTGGATAAGTTTCCGTCAGAAGTAGTTGAAAAATTGAAGAACTATGTGTATCGGCTTATCGATCCGCGCAATGGTGAGACATTCTATGTTGGTCGAGGTGTAGGAAATCGTTTGTATTCCCATATTCGTGACGAATTGGGGAAAGAGTCTGATGAGGTTGGCGATAAGCTGAGAAGAATTAGAGAAATACGTCTCGCTGGTTTTGATGTTGCGCATGTTGTGCACCGACACGGGATGGAAGCATCAATAGCAAAGGAGGTTGAAGCTGCGCTTATCGATGCGTATTCTGGGCTTACGAATGTGATGGGCGGAGAAGAAAGCGGGGAGCGAGGTGCTATGCATGCTGATGAGATTGTTCGAGAATATCTCGCTCAACCAGCAGAATTCCAGCATCGAGCACTATTGATTAGCGTAAATAGAAGTGCATCGGAGCGACCACTATATGAAGCGACACGATTTGCTTGGAAGCTAAGTCAAAAACGCGCAAAAGAAACAGAGGTAGTTTTAGCTTCTGAAAAAGGAATTATTCGGGGTGCATTCATCCCTGAAAAGTGGTTAGAGGCAACAGCTGATAATTTTCCAGGCCGTCCTGATCGTCCCGGAAGGTTGGGCTTCATCGGTCGTGAAGCACCATCGGAGATTCAAAATATTTATGTTGGACGGCGGATACCTGACGACTATCGTTTCGGTACAGCCAATCCGATCCGCTACACATGGAAATGAAACGAAGCTCTAATATAATGTTAGGCACACAAGGAGGTATTAATGCTATTTCAACGACGAAACCGGACGTTCCGCGAGTGGTGGCGGGCACCTATTACTTCTAGAGAACGGAGTTCGGGCGTGCTCATTGGTGGCCTAGGCGGTTTCTGGATTGGAGCACTCGGCCGCATTGCCCTTGGTACAACACCAGTGTCCCTTGGTGAGGTGGCAGTTTTGGGGTTGGCCGTGGCTACTTGTTGCGCAGTTGCTGGTTTTACATTTCCAAAACTTGTAACTATTATCCTCTTCCCATTCTCAACCTTTGGCGGCAGCAACTAAGGTGGTCATTCCGGTAGCTGCTCGGTTGATGCCTAACAATTCATTCAAGCCGACGCCACTTCGTGGTGCGTCTTAATTCAGGCGTTAGATTCTACAGCATGAAAGTATCAGCAACATCATCGTCTCTACAGAAAATGAGCTTTATTGGTGGGAGTCAACCGCTATGGAAGGCATTCTGGGTTTTGTATGTTCTAGGCAGCCTTTCTTTCACGGCTATTTCAGTAGTACTAATAAAACTCCTCTCAACAAGCCAAGTACTACTACAAGCAAGTCATATTTTAAATCTACAAACAGAACAAGCTTTAGTAATGGCCGTCACTGCAACTGTAGTGATCTATATTATGTATGTCTTATTTTGTTCAATTTCTGTCTGGCGCTGCTCCATAAATACCGAGAAAAAATACTGGGCGCTTCTCGCTAAAGTCATTATTTTAATACACTTTACTTGGATTTTTTGGAAGGCATTTGTCGCCATCGGCTCTTTAGTAACGTACTTTTCTCATCAGTGAATTGCGTAAAAACCTAACAAGTGGTTCAAACCGTTCGCTTCGCTCACAGGAACGGGCTAAAACACGTTCCTTAATTAAAAGTTATATGGCTAGGAGATTGATGTGTTTGAGGTAGTAAGAGCAGTTTTTCCTGACGACTTAGAGGATGTTCTTGATCTGTATCGCGAGTATGTGAACAGCACCTCGGTTGATCTTTCTTTTCAAGGTAACGATCAAGAATTTAACCAGTTGCCTGAAAAATATAGCGCTGAAGGGTCAAAGATTTTTTTGCTGAAACAAGACAGCAAGCCCATGGGGTGTGCGGCATTTAGGAGGCTGGATGAAACGGTCTGTGAAATGAAGCGCGTTTATCTTCGACCAAGCGTTCGTGGTCGCAATCTGGGTGCCAAGTTGGTTGATCGCGTGTTGCAAGAGGCTGTTATCAGTGGGTACAAGACAATCTGTTTAGATGTTCTGCCTGAGTTCAAAGCCGCTTTGGAGCTGTATAGATCATATGGGTTTGTTGAGCATCCCCCCGTCACGAATAATCCCGTTCCAGGAACACATTTCTTGGGCTTAAATTTAGAGCAGTATCACCACGCATCGCCGCGAGTGAGCCGCTTTGCGCAGAGTTAGGTAACCGATATGAAACCAGTTATTGCCATTCTTAGTCTGCTGTTGTTTTTTTCAAACGCTTCTTTTGCGCAAGAATATGGTGTTTATGATCCTCGAAAGATATTAACGGTCTCTGAGACGAATGCCGGGAAAAAATACGGCTTGGACTTACAGTATCTGGATCAAATTATTAGCGATTTATCGTTGCACGCAAGAAATTATCCGCCGAAATTTGATAGCGAAAGTGATCAGCAGCGCTCAATAAAGGATACCCAAACGCTCTCTGGCATGCTGGACCCTCTGGTAAACAATCCTCAAGCGTCCCCAGCGCTTTTAAGGCGAACCAGTCTTTTGCACAGTATTGGCCACAACCTCGATATTCCTGGTGCAACTCAAAAAGCAGACCGAGATTTTCGGAACCTTCTAAAACAGCACCCAGATGACGCTGCAGCTAATTTTGCGTACGGCGCTTTCCTTGGCGGTAGCAATCAAGGTGGCAAGGCATTACCGTACTTGGAGAAATCTGCTAAGGCCGGCTATAGCAATGCTTACTATTCTTTGGGCATGGCATACTTAATGCAAAATAATACTGAATTAGCTTTAAAAAACTTTGCAATATATAAACGCCATACGCCGAATGATCAGAGCGTTGTTGAAATAATGGAAGCTATAAAAAATGGAAGCATACACGTTAACTCTAAATAGTATGCTTGCCTAAGCCGTTGCAGCACGCAACATTGCCTTTCAACTGACCTGTGTGCAAAGCGTTAAAAATATGAGACTGACCGCTACTTTGTTACTTTTCTTTGTCGGCATACTGATCACGCTTCTGGGTGCTAGTTACCTTTTTGGGATGCAAACACTGGAGCTGAGCTACGATTCCAGTTGTAAAAGTATTTGTGGCTTAGGGTTGATATTCGCTCTGTTCTTTGGTCAAGCAGTTGGTAACGTGGTGGTTGGCTGCATCTGGTCCGTGCTAGGGTTTTTCTTGTGTTATTTTGCATATCAAACATTTGGGTAGTGCTGCCTAATAAGCGGCATCACGGTGATGGTTGTACCCTCTGGCCGTGCATTACAAATCTAAGCTTCAAGCGCTAAGTGGATGCTATGGCTCTATCAAACCAACGTTATGCAGTCATTTTGTTGATGCTGTTCCTTATTGTTTGGGCGGCATTAGCAATTAACCCTTTGTATCGTAATGACTGGCTATTGGAAAATATTTTAACGGCAATAACCCTGCCGTGTTTAATCTTCACCTATAAGCGCCTACCGTTGAGCAAAGCATCCTATTTGGTTATTTTTTTGTTTCTTTGCCTGCATACACTAGGAACGCATTACACCTATTCGCAAGTGCCGTATGAAAAATGGGTGCTGGCGCTTACCGGTGGTTCTTTAGACGCATTGATGGGGTGGGAGCGTAATCAGTTTGATCGACTGGTGCATTTATTGTATGGATTATTATTGGTTTACCCTATCCAAGAAGGGGTCATGAAAATTACCAAAGTGAAAAATGCTCTGGCGTATTTTGTTGCGGTGCTTATTGTGATGTCTACTTCGATGTTGTATGAACTTATTGAATGGGGCGCTGCAGACTTTTTTGGTGGCGATTTGGGTGTTGCCTATCTAGGCTCTCAAGGCGATGCTTGGGATGCTCATAAGGATATGTTGTTAGCCAGTATAGGATCGGTGTTAACTGCGCTGTACTTTTGCTGGCGGCCTCGGGTGAGCCGGCATGAATGAATAGAGCAGGCCACAATCACCGGGCTATTAACGTCTAGGTTTCACCTGTGAGTTCATATTTTGCATGTGTTGGGGCGTGAGTCGTGACTCCTTACATAAAGGTTGCTATGCAATATATGAGAATTAAAGCAGGGAGGGGTATAGCTGTTGGCGGACGCGTTCTAGCGATGGCGTTCTTTTTTCTGCAATGTTAAAGCGACGGTTTAACATTGCCGTTAACACTTAACTCAAGCGTTATATGTTTCGGAGAGTACGGATGCTTCCAACGATAATCATTATATTTTTTGGCTGTTTCATTCTGGAAAGGGTTGTGCCCGGCTGGCCTTTACCAAGCATTAAAACATGGCCTCTGCGGGTGTTATTAATTAATGCTGTGCAGGTTTGTGTGGTTTTATTGGCTGGGGTTTCCTGGGAGTTATGGCTGTCTTCATGGTCTGTGTTCAACTTGTCTGAAGCAGTTTCGCCCGCGCTGGGTGGTTTTATTGCTTATTTCATTGCTACATTCGTCTTTTATTGGTGGCATCGCTGGCGTCATGAATTGGATTTTTTATGGGTTGGCTTTCACCAAATCCACCATAGCCCACGAAGACTAGAGGTGATTACATCTTTCTATAAGCACCCGGGTGAAATGGTTGTTAATTCAGTTCTAGGCAGCCTACTTGTTTATACATTACTTGGCCTTTCATTAGAGGCTGCCGCTATTTATACTTTTTTCACTGCTATTGGTGAGTTTTTTTATCACACTAATGTTAGAACGCCTCGATGGGTGGGTTATATATTTCAGCGTCCAGAAATGCATCGAATACATCACCAGTCAGGACGTCATAAAAACAATTATGGTGACATTGTCTGGTGGGACATGCTCTTTGGTACATATGAGAACCCTAAGGAATGGCTTCACTCGTGCGGTTTCACACCAGAAAGAGAAGAGCGTTTAGTGGATATGCTTGCGTATAAAGACGTGCATAAAAACATATAACAAGGTTATTAAAATGATGCAAAAAACGCGCATTTTAACGAGGCGCTATGCATGAAGGGGTTAGTAATGCTTGAGTCGGTCGTGCAGGAAGAAGCCACAGGATGCGGCATTGCATCTGTTGCCAATATTCTTGGTAAAACGTATTCAGAGATGAAACTCATCGCTAAAGCAATGGGCATCTATGCGTCGGATAAATCGCTGTGGTCGGATACACGTTATGTTCGATCGCTGTTGTCCAGTGCAGGTGTTGAGACTTCTGAAAATGAGATTCCGTTTGAGTCTTGGGCATCACTTCCTGACTTGGCATTGTTGTCTATCAAGCATCATCGAGAAGAGGGTAGAGACTTCTGGCATTGGGTGGTGTTCAAGCGTGTGGAAGGTCAGCCATTCGTTTTAGATTCAGCTCACTACCTGTCTTCCAATATCCGCCAAGATTTTGATGCAATGCAGCCTAAATGGTTTATCGAGGTTACAAAGGCATAATAAGGCCAGACACCGTGCTGAGTTTTTTGCTGCAGCATTATTATTCTCAGCCTGTGATAGTTGCCCAACGAACACCCTGTTCGGGTGTCGTTTAGTTCAAGGTTACTGAATGCTTTAAATTATTGGACGTCCAAGAGTTCCACTTCAAAAACAAGCAAAGATCCGGGTTTTATTTTTCCAGTTGCGCTGTTGCCGTAGGCTAATTTAGACGGGATGAAAAATTTAAACGTGTCGCCCACTACCATTAATTGCAGGCCTTCTGTCCATCCTGCGATCACTCGATTTAAAGGAAAACTGATGGGCTCTTTACGCTCTACTGAGCTATCAAATACAGTGCCGTCTAGCAGAGTGCCATGGTAATGCACTTTGACTGTTGAGCTGGCGCTAGGGCGTACGCTTCCTTCGCCTTTGGTTAATATTTGATATTGCAAACCTGAGGTGGTTTCTATCACGCCTTGCTGAGCTTTGTTTTGTGCTAAAAAATCGTTTCCAATCAGGATGTTTTCAGAGGAAGATTTTTTATTACCTGAGTTTTTAATGAAGTAAAATGCCACAAAGGCAATGACTGCAGCGAAAATAACAAATTTCATCAGCTAACCTACTTATTTTGAGAAGTTGGTATTCTAGCACTCGATTATTTTTTGAGGTAAGGCGGGCTCGTTTGTTGTTCTAACACATCATCGGTTGGTGTTTTTATGCGCGCCTATTTTTGAGATTTTTAATCTATGTGCGTCCTTGTTGCCTGTTCTTTAATGATAAAATCATTTCCTTATCGAGGCCGGTAATCCCTTAAAACCAAGAGCAAAAGACATGAAAGTTATGCTTAACACTATTTTTCAGCGCCATTGGAATCCTTACGTTGTACTGCTTATTGCTGGTTTACTCAGTGCTTTGTACTTCGGCTTAACTTCAACTGTTTGGGCTGTGACCGGTGAGTTCACTCGGCTTGGCGGAGATATTTTACTGCTGCTTGGGGTCAATGTTTCCGATTGGCAATATTACGAAATGGTGAAACTTAAAGGATCAACGTGGAACCGCCCTGATGGCTGGATTGTTTGGGGGATGTTTATCGGTGCGCTCATGATGGTGCTATTGAGTAATAGTTTTAAAATCCGTCTGCCACAACAAAAACGCCGCTATGTTCAAGGCTTTGTTGGCGGCATCATTGCTGGATTCGGTGCGCGTTTAGCATTGGGCTGCAATTTGGCAGCGTTCTTTACAGGTGTACCGCAATTCTCTCTACACTCTTGGATTTTCATTATTGCGACAGGGATTGGCACTTTTTTCGGAGCAAAGTTGACGAAAATGCTGTGGTGGAAGGGCCGTCCTTCCTTGGCGCGGGGTGCTGCACAACCGTCTAAAGTGAAAGCGCGGGTTATCCAGCCTTATCTCGGTGCTGCGATCGCAATTGCCTATATTGGTTTGATGGTTTATTTCTTCGCTACGGGACAAAAACTGCTTGGTTTAGGTGCGCTATTTGGTTTGGCTTTTGGCATCCTTATTGAGCGTGGGCAAATCTGCTTTACCTCAGCCTTTCGCGACTTGTTTCTAGTTGGACGCAGTTTGATGGCTAAAGCCATTATTGTTGGGATGGCGGCCAGCTCTGTTTTAACTCTTATTGTTATTTCTATCTATGACTTAAACCCCATCACCCAAATTGCCGCACTCAGCACCTTTGTCGGTGGCGTGTTGTTTGGGCTGGGTATTGTTATGGCGTCGGGCTGTGAAACGGGAATGATGTATCGGCTCATGGAAGGACAGGTGCTGTTCTTACCGGTCTTTGTCGGCAACATTATTGGTGCAACCTTGCTGGCCTATGCGTGGGATCATCTGGGTATTTATAATGTCTTGGTCAAAAGTGGTGCGAAAATCAACCTGTTAGATGCTATAGGTCCAGTTGGTGCGATTCTTAGCACATTGGCAATGTTAGGTATGCTGTATGCCTTAACGGTATATCGAGAAAGAAATTATCACCGTCATTTCGAATTAAAAAGAGCAGCGAAATAACATGCAAACGCACAAAGAAGCTGATTTTACCCTTGATCTTCGCGGAGAGTCTTGCCCTTATCCGGTTATCTATACACTAGAAGCGTTAGAAGGAATGAAGAAAGGCGAGCTGTTGCAAGTCATCACTGATTGCCCTGGTTCTTTTCGTAATGTGCCTGAAGAGGCGATTGCGCATGGCTATACCTTTGCCCAAGAACCGGTTAAAAATGGACAGGAATATCTTTTTTATATTTATGCGTAATAAAAGCGGTTAGCCATGCTTGCGCCTCGTTGGTTGTAGCCAACAGTGTTGCTCATGCTTAATGAGGCGTGATGTGGTGTTGATTTGTATGCGGAGAAGTTATGCACATCTGATTGACTTGGGTGATGAGGGGCAAACTGAGTATTTAAATTCAGCCCTATGCAAACAGGGCTTGGATTCTTGTGTATCCAACAATGGAGTGAAGCCTGATGGCGGCGCAGTGTTTGCAATCTTCTCTCTTAATGCAAGCGACTGATTTCTCAGCCTTCTCCAAGTGAAGCGCTTTATGCACGAGGCATCTATGTCAGTCTTAAATATCAGTGACTTAGATGCCTTGTCTGTTCCGTGCTGTTAGTGCTTTTTAGTGTCGCCAGCCACTTTGTCCATGATCGCGAACAATACGCCGGATACTACGAAGGCCATGTGAATAATGACTTTCCACTTCAGGCTATTGACGTCGGCATCGTTCATCTCTCCTGGTATATCCATAAACGATTTTAGAAGATCAATCGCCGAAATGGCGACAATTGCACCAATCACTTTGAGTTTGAGGCCAGAGAAATCAACTTTTCCCATCCAATCAGGACGGTCTTTGCTATCACCGGTGTCTATTTTTGAGATGAAAATTTCGTAACCACTGAAGATAATCATCAGCAATAAACTGCCAACCAATGACATATCGACCAGTGCCAGTATGCCGACGATGACATCTGCTTCAGAGGCACTCACAACATGGGTAGCAAGATGCCACAACTCTTGGGTGAATTTGACAAATAATAAGCAGATGCCCAGCACTAAGCCTAAATAAAAAGGCGCCAGTAGCCAGCGGCTTTTGAAAATGGTTTTTTCTAAGGAGTGTTCAATCTTTTTTAGCATGTAGAACTCTTGATGATTTTAGAGCGGTGAATTATATGTGGTTGCGCCTTTTCGGCGGTAGTAAAAATTTTCTCGAACGATATTTACCTGTTATCAATCTTGCTCACTCGCACTTGATTCTCTTGCCGGAACTCATCGATAAAGTATCCAAGCGAAAAGCTGTGGTGCAGCACAGTATCTAGGCTTTATTGTTGAATAAAAACATAACAAAGGGCCTGAAAAATACTTAGTATGCTGTTTAATGACATACCTCCCAAGTCTTGTGTGAGTTCGAACTACGTATGAAGAAAATAATTTTTTGGTTGTTAATTATTGCTGGATGCTGGGCTATTTATAACCGCACCAGTGAAGTGCAGCTTGGCCCAGGTGTTATGGCACCTGCCGATCCGCAGCAAAGCACTTTACCTTCGTCAGTGCAGCATAGAGTCAACGAGTATGACCTCACGGAGCTTGCACAGTTTGATATTAAGGCAAAAGTATTGTCAAAGAAGGACTATCACGTGGGGCGAGAGGCCGATCTTTCCCCGACAGATTTAGCCTTGGGTTGGGGTAATATGTCGGATGAAAGTATTCTCGAAGACATTAAAATATCGCAATCGGGTCGATTTTATTATTGGCGTGTTGATTCTTTTCCTATACCTCGAAAAGAAATAGAAACGCACAGTGCCAATATGCATCTAATTCCTGCTAACGACTCGGTGAAAAGCACCCTGAGTCAGATAAAAAAAGGCAGCATCATTGAAATGTCAGGCAGTTTAGTCAACGTGATGGCCAATAATGGTGATTGGCGTTGGAGTAGTTCGTTGACGCGTAATGATACGGGCAATGGCGCTTGCGAGTTGGTTTGGGTAAAGAGCCTGCGCATCGTCATTGAATGACGAGGTGTGGGTCTTGGCGCAAACTGTTTGCTGAGTCGATGGCACGCTCTAGCATTGAATCAAACACTCTGTTTTGGGGGAAGTACCATCAAGTATTTATGGGTTAGTATTTTTATAAGTGTGCTGATTTGGTCTGGAGTTCATCCCAAAGATCCATTGACTTGGGGTCTAGAGGTTTTTCCTGCAGTGCTTGGTGCGATTATTTTAGCGGCCACTTACCGATGCTTTAAATTGACTTCAATCCTCTATGTGCTGATTTTGGCGCACTGCATTATTTTGATGGTAGGCGGCCATTACACCTATGCAGAGGTTCCGTTCTTTGATGATTTATTGGGTGCACAAAGAAATAACTACGACAAGCTTGGCCACTTCTTTCAAGGCTTTGTCCCTGCACTAATCGCTCGGGAAATTTTGCTCAGAAAAAACGTGGTGAATGGCCAGTGGTGGCTCAGATTATTCGTGGTTTGCATTGCATTATCCTTCAGTGCTTTTTATGAGCTGATTGAGTGGTGGGTGGCGGTGTTGTCAGGCGAGGGTGCTGAAGCCTTTTTGGGCACGCAAGGTTATGCTTGGGATACGCAATCGGATATGGCTATGGCGCTTGTTGGCGCGATAACTGCATTGCTACTTCTGACTAAACTGCATGACCGTCAGCTTGTAGAGCGCTCTCAAACAGCTTCAAAGTAAGCAGGTAATGAACCTACAATCTGGTCGGTTATTTGCTTTTTAAGTGAATCTATCGGCTTCGTTGTATGGCTGGCCGCTGGCGTATTGCCTGTCAATTTAATTCTGTAGTTTCTGGAGATGCATGTGATTGAAAAACTCAGTCAGAGCGAGATCGATACTTCGCTCAACATACTTAATAAAAACGCTACTCAAGCGTGGATCATTCAGGATGAGAAACTCTATCAGGCCTTCAAATTTGCTGATTTTATTTCAGCATTTGGCTTTATGACGCAAGTGGCCATGCTGGCTGAACGGGCAAACCATCATCCTGAATGGTCCAATGTGTATAACAAGGTCAGTCTCAGTCTCACTACGCATGAGGCGGGCGGCCTTTCGAAGAGAGACTTTGAGTTGGCTAGGGAAATAGCCCAATTAGTCTAATAAGAGATGCCGCCTTGCCGTTAATATGACTCACATGAAGCGGGCTTATTTTGCTTGAGTGCAGGCTCGTTTGCTGGGCAGGGCGTCGGTCAATTAATCTGGCAGCTGCTTGAGTTGCTTGCAGCTCTAAGCTACGCAGCCGATTGCTGATGTGTATTTTGCTCTTTAAAGCAGGAATGTTTTTGCAGTGTGTTCTATTACTGCTGGAACAGTTCCTGAATTTATGAATGGGTTGGCATAAAATTAACTGATTAAAGGCCTGCTTACGGTGCACACTGCTTTGGCAAATCAGTCGAGCAAGAGTGTCGTCATAGCATCAAGTAATGATTACTGTGTATCTTCATTTAAGGGCGCCAATCTGCGCCATATAAGGTTTTTCATGATTTCCATTTACTCGCTTAAACCCCGTTTTCAAAACTTACTGCGACCTATGGTTAGGCGTTTAGCCGAGCGCGGAGTGACCGCCAATCAGGTGACGCTAGCCGCCGGAGTAATCTCTGTATTGATCGCTGTGTTGGTGGCTTGGCAAGCGCCGCGAGTGTGGTTATTTGCCTTGATTCCGGCGTGGATGTTATTGCGGATGGCTTTGAACGCCATTGATGGCATGCTGGCGCGTGAGTTTGCTCAGCAGTCAGCGCTAGGTGCTTACCTCAATGAATTATGTGATGTGCTGGCTGATAGCGCTCTGTATCTACCGTTTGCGTTGCTCCCTGGGGTTTCGCCACTGCTGGTGTTTGTGGTGGTATTGATGGCCGCCTTGGTTGAGTATGCGGGTGTGCTGGGGTTAATGGTGGGGGCATCACGACGCTATGATGGGCCGATGGGCAAGAGTGATCGTGCTGCTGTCTTTGGATTGATGGGTGCAGGCGTTGCCACGGGGCTGATGAACAGCACTTGGCTCAATGTGATTCTTGGACTCACCTTGGTGTTACTGATTTATACCCTATACAACCGAATCCGCCGCGGGTTGACAGAAGCGGCTCATACTCTTTAGTTTTTGGATGATATTAACGTAAGGATACTTATGCGAAACGCCACTCTTGCTACTTTCTCGACCCATGATGATGTACAGCTGTCTTATCGGTATTGGCCTGCATTAAACGAGCAGCCAGACACTCCCGCGCGCGCAATTGTTTTATTTCACCGTGGCCATGAGCATGGCGGTCGGGTTGCGCATTTGGTGGATGAGCTGGATTTTCCTGATTGTGCGTTTTTCGCTTGGGATGCGCGTGGCCATGGCGTTTCACCGGGTGAGCGTGGAGATAGCCCAAGTTTTGCGACTGGCGTGCGTGATGTACAGACTTTTATGGATCACATTAGTGCGCAATATGGCATACGTATCGAAGATATCGTTGTGGTTGCGCAAAGCGTAGGGGCTGTTTTGGTTTCAACCTGGGTGCACGATTATGCGCCACCGATTCGCGCCTTGGTGTTGGCTTCGCCGGCTTTTAAAATCAAGCTGTATGTGCCTTTTGCGCGTCCAGGTCTCAAGCTGATGCGTGCTTTGCGTGGCAATTTCTTTGTTAATAGTTATGTGAAAGCCAAGTTTCTAACCCATGATCCTGAACGGATTGCCTCTTATGAGAGCGATCCCTTGATCGCACGACCTATTTCCGTCAACGTACTTTTAGGTCTTTATGAGGCCGCTGATCGAGTGGTAGCAGACGCGCAAGCGATACAGGTTCCCGTGCAGTTGTTGATCTCTGGAACTGATTTTGTGGTACACCGTGAACCGCAAAAACAGTTTTTCCAGCAATTGGGCAGTGCCAATAAAGAAATGCATGTTTTGCCTGGTTTCTTTCACGACACCTTGGGCGAAAAAGATCGGGCTTTGGCTGTGCAACGCATCCATCGTTTTGTCACGTATCATTTTGCGACACCGTCGCTCTTGCCAGCGCTGCACTCAGCTGATCGTGAAGGTTGGAGCTGCGCCGAAGCTGAATCTTTAGCAACGCCGTTGCCAGAACGTTCATTGGCTGGGTTGTATTGGCGCATCAGCCGTGCAGGTTTGGCGTTGGGTGCCAAACTCTCTGAAGGCTTACGACTGGGTGCGCAAACCGGTTTTGATTCTGGCAGTACGCTGGATTACGTCTACCGTAATAAGCCCACGGGGACTTCCGCGCTGGGGCGGTTAATGGATGCCAATTATCTCAATGCGATTGGCTGGCGCGGTATTCGTCAGCGCAAAGTCAATATTGAAGCGTTATTGGGCAATGCCATCACACGTCTCCACAACACGCAAACGCCGGTGCATATTGTTGATATTGCTGCTGGGCATGGTCGTTACATTCTTGAAGCTTTATCGAGAAATACAGACAAAGTTGAGTCGGTGCTGTTGCGTGATTACAGCGAGTTGAATGTGGCGCAAGGCAGTACGCTGATCAAAGAAAAAGGCTTAGAACATATTGCGCGTTTTGTGCAAGGTGATGCCTTTGACCGCGAAGATTTAGCACAGTTAACGCCACAACCCACCTTGGCTGTAGTGTCTGGTTTATACGAGTTGTTTGCTGATAACAGTCAGGTTGAACAATCCTTGGCCGGTCTGGCCAGTGCTGTGCAGCCCGGTGGCTATTTGATTTATACCAATCAGCCTTGGCATCCGCAGTTGGAGTTTATCGCCCGCGCTTTGACCAGTCATCGTGCTGGACAGGCGTGGATTATGCGCCGCCGCAGCCAAGTGGAAATGGATCAGCTGGCTGCACGTGCAGGCTTTCGTAAAATCACTCAGCGCGTTGATGAGTGGGGCATCTTTACCGTGACGCTTGCGCAGCGGATCAACTGAAATGCAGGATGCTGGTATCGTACGTGAAACAGGATTGTGGAAACGTGGCGTTGTATGGTTGCTGTTTCTCGGCCCGTTTTTCTTTCTCAGCTATGGCTTTGCCAATTGGGTCAGCAGTCAACGCAGTGGTGTGGGGGTTATCGTCTTTGCTTGGGAGACGTATATCCCGTTGTTGCCTTGGACGATTATTCCGTATTGGTCGATTGATTTACTGTATGGCCTGTCGTTTTTGTTGCCTCGTACGCGCCTTGAGATGGATCGACATGCGCTTAGATTACTGACGGTACAAATCATCTGCGTGGCCTGTTTTTTACTCTGGCCATTGACCATTTCGTTTGTGCGTCCTGAATTGAGCGGGATGTTTGGCGGGATGTTTGATTTGTTGATGGGTTTTGATAAACCCTTTAACCAAGCACCCTCTTTGCACATTGCCTTGCTGGTGGTGTTATGGACGCGTTATGCGCTGTATGCACCGCCGCGTTGGCAGCCACTGTTGCACATTTGGTTTGCCTTGATTGGCTTGTCGGTATTGACTACGTGGCAGCATCATTTTATTGATCTGCCAACGGGTGCCTTAGTCGGTTGCTTCTGTCTGTGGCTATGGCCGAGCACAGCGCCGAGTCCATTATCACACGCGCATTTGACGGATGATCCACAGCGCAGACGTTTGGCCTGCTATTACTTCTTGGGTGCTGGCTTGTTGACGCTACTGGGGTTTGTGATCGGTGGCGCAGCGCTTTGGTTGTTATGGCCGGCTGTTTCTTTGCTGATGGTCGGGCTCAATTATCTGTTGTTTGGTGCGCAAGGTTTTCAAAAACAGGCTAACGGCAGGTTGAGTATCGGCGCCCTGGGTTTATTTGCGCCGTATTTATTGGGTGCTTGGCTTAACTCGCGGATCTGGACGCGCCATGCTGCGCACTCTGTGCAGGTGATCGATAATGTCTGGCTGGGGCGTTTGCCTGCAGCAGATGATTTAATTACTGCCGCTGCATGGGTGGATCTGTGCGCTGAGCTGCCAGTGGCGCCACACGATAAAGCTTATCGCAACTTTGCGGTACTTGATCTCACCGTCCCGTCAACTCAATTGTGTCGTTCAGCCGGGCAAGCGATAGAGACGCTGCGCCAACATGGGCCGGTGCTGGTCTATTGTGCGCTGGGCTATTCACGTAGCGCGACGGCGATTGCTGCTTGGCTGTTGTTGACGCAGCGTTGCGCGAGCACTGCTGAGGCGTTGCATTGCTTGCGTCAAGCACGACCCGCTGTGGTATTAACGGCAGCGCATCTTGCGGCTTTACAGCCACTGACTGAGGCATCGGAGGCAAGCAATGCGTGTCACTAAGCTGCATTTACAATTGTTGGCAACACTGTTGCAGCGTGGCGTGGCGATAGATAACGCCTCCAGCGTGTTAACCGTGTTGGCACTGTTGGTCGGCTTTGCGCCTTGGTTGGCCATTAGTGTTAATCTTTGTGGCACGTTAATGGCTATGCTGCTGATACTGTTGGGTCTTGCAGAAAAATATTGGGCGCAACGTGTGGCAATTGATGCAGAGTTGTTCAGTCTGCTGGCGCAGAGAACGGATGACTTAGACGTGGCGCTGAGTGAGCTGGATCATGCACTGCTTGGCTTAGGTTTGATCCCCGCCGTTGCAGCGCGTAGCCTTTCTGAGCGAAGCCACGCTGCTTTACGTTTATTGCGCTGGCAAGCGAGCTTGTTTGGCGTTCAATGCCTGTTTGCTCTTTTGCTGTGTATTGCTGGTTTTTTGCTCTAGAGCGCAGTCAGTTATGGATAAGTGACATTGAAAGCATGCTTGGTGAGCAGCAAGGCAGATTAAAAGGATACTTGGCTACATGCCATCTTGCGAAATTAAAATTTAAAGCACGAGACTCATAATGCAAAACTCATCTTATATGGCACTGTTGTTGGTGATTGCTCTGGTGATTGCCTCAGTCATCGCGGGCATCAAAAAAAGAAAATACCCTGAGCGTGATTACGAAGAGTTGATCTTACGCACCAAGTCTTGGTGGTGGATGATCGGTTTAGTGCTGGCTGCGCTGTATATGGGGCAGAAAACCGCAACTGTATTTTTTGCTTTTGTTAGTTTTCTAGCGTTAAAAGAGTTTTACTCGATTTCACAGTTACGCACTGTTGATCGGCGTGTGGTGTCTTGGGCGTATTTAGCCATCCCCGTGCAGTATTACTTTGCCTACATCCAGTGGTACGGGATGTTTATCATTTTTATTCCTGTCTATATGTTCTTGTTTTTACCGATGCGTTCCACTTTGATTGGTGAAACTAAAGGCTATATCAAGTCCAATGCCACCATCCAGTGGAGCTTGATGCTCGCGGTATTTACCCTCAGTCATATTGCTTATTTGATCAACCTTGATCTGTTTAACGAGCGGTTTGATTTTATTGGCTTGGTGTTGTTTCTGTTATTTATCACGCAAAGTAATGATGTCAGCCAGTATGTGTTTGGCAAGCTGTTCGGTAAGCATAAGATCATTCCCAAAGTAAGCCCGAACAAAACTTGGGAAGGTTTCTTGGGTGGTTTGGCGATGACGACGTTGCTCGCTACGCTACTGGCACCCTTTTTAACCATAATGACATGGCAGCAAGGTTTTCTGGCGGGCTTGCTGATGGCCTGCGTCGGTTTTATTGGTGATGTGGTGTTGTCTTCAGTCAAGCGCGATATTGGTATCAAAGATACCGGCTCACTGATTCCTGGGCATGGTGGGATACTCGACCGGATGGACAGTTTGATGTATACCGCGCCGATATTTTTCCACTATTTTTACTACATCACCAAAGACTTCATTGCCTAAAAAGTGACTATTATGAACAGCATTAAGCAAAAATTAATTTCGATAAAATGGGCAAAAATTCTATTTTTTATGGTTGTGGTCAAGCCTGTCGTGCTGATTGCGTTGGGTCTTAACTTGGTAAACCGTAAAGGCTTGCCGAAAGAGGGGCCGGCTATTTTGGCCGCCAATCATACCAGTCATCTGGATACGTTGGTGTTGATGAGCTTGTACCCGCTGTCACAGTTACATCGAGTACGCCCCGTTGCCGCAGCAGACTACTTTATGAAGAATAAGTGGATTGCTTGGTTTTCAACCCATTGCCTGGATATTATTCCGATCGCAAGGGACGGTAAGGTTGCGCGCGATGAATTGTTCAAAGGGTGTTATGAGGCGCTGGAAAATCAGCAAGTTGTGGTGTTCTTTCCAGAAGGGACGCGTTCTTTAACGGAAGAAAGAGAATTCAAGCTGAAGCGTGGGATTCATCATTTGGTGCAGCGTTATCCAGACACTAAAGTTATCCCAATTATTTTACACGGGCTTGGTAAAGCGCTGCCTAAAGGCGAAGCACTGTTAGTGCCGTTTAATTGTGATGTGATTGTGGGTGAGGAAGTGGCCCATGGTGATGATGTCAATGAATACCTGGCCAGTCTCACCGCTCAATATGAAAACTTACTGACTCAGCGTATTACGCGTTAGTTGCTGATTGCTTGTGCCATGCTAAACAGATATTCCGCGCTGAGTGGGCTGTTGGATCATGTATGACGGGTCACGAACGGGTTGCTTTGCAGGCAAAGGCCCGTTCGTCAGTGGCTATAGTGCGGACTCAATGACCACGCAAAATCTGTAATGGGCTGCTCTGTAGCACTTTACGTGTACCGAGCATACCGACAGCAGTAATCAGTAGCGCGCCAAGAATAGGTAACATAATCAACCAAGGATGGGGCTGCCACGCTAAGTTAAAGGCAAAGCGGTAGAGTATATAGCTACTGATTTCACAACCCAGCCAAGCCAACAAACCACTGCAAGCACCGAGCAACGCGAACTCGTTGCGTTGTGACTGCATCAATAATTTGCGTGAAGCCCCCAGAGCACGCACCAGCGCGCCTTGTTGCACGCGTTCAGTGAGAGTGCTGTGTAAGCCTGCAATCAGTACGGTGATCCCGGCAGCCAAGACAAACAACAGAATCAACTCAATCGCCAAGGTGACTTGGGCAAGAATATCGCGCAGCTGGCGCAGCACTGCATCAATTTGCAAAATACTCACGCTAGGAAAGGCTTTGGCTAAGTCAATGCGCTGTTGCTCAGCATGTTGCGGTAGATAAAAACTGGTCATCCAGGTGTGCGCAACGTTACCCATTTGCTGTGGATTGAAAATCACAAAGAAGTTGGGTTGCATACTGTTCCAGTCAACCGTGCGCAGACTGCTGATGCGCGCTAGATAATCGGTTCCAGCGATATGGAAGGTTAATTGATCACCCACGCCTACGCCCAGTTGTGCTGCTAAGTCGCTTTCAACTGACACCTGATAGGGCGTGTCTGCTGTGTTCGTGGCTTGCTCAATCGGCCACCATGCTCCCGCGACGATTTGGTTGTCTTTGGGCAGCTGCTCGGTCCAAGTTAAGTTAAGGTCGCGCTGCAAGGTGCGCATCACTCGTGCTTCAGGATCAATCCGGTTTGCCGCTGGCTGCTGATTGATCTGGGTTAAGCGGCCTAAGATAACGGGATAAAGAGGGGCTGTATTGCTGCTGATGGCATGCAGTGCGCTGCTGAAATCAGCTTGTTGCGCGGGCAAAATATTGATCGCAAAGTGGTTGGGCGCTTGCTCTGGTAGCTGTGCTTGCCAGTTGTCGAGCAATTCGCTGCGCAGTAAAACAATCAAGGCCATTGACAGTAAAATCAAGGCGAAGGCCATAATCTGTCCCACGCTATTGATTGGGTAGCGCAGCAAATGCCCGAGGCTTAAACGCCACGCTAAGCTACGTTTGGCCAGCCAAAAACGTAGGCTTTTTAAGCCGAAGAACAATCCAGCACCTAATATTGCGGCCGCACCGCCGCCACCGACTAACAATGCGCTGGTCAGGCGCATGTCCAGATTTAATTGCCACATTAATACTGCCAGCGCGAATACAACGCTGCCATATAGCAACCAAGTGGCTGGCGCAGCGGGCAGTAAGTCGCGGCGCAATACACGTAAGGGGGCAATACGACCTAAGGCAATTAGAGGCGGTAACGCAAAACCGGCCAACATCACCATGCTGGTGGCGATCCCTGTGGCAAAGGGTTTTAAGCTGCCGGCGGGGATATCGGCAGGCAATAACCCTGCCAGTAACTCAAACAAGGCCAATTGCGCAAACCAGCCGATCAGTGTACCCAGCGCGCTGGCTAGGAGTGCCAGAATAAGCAGCTGCAGGCAAAACATCCAGAGTGTGTGTCGACGTGATAAACCAAAACAGCGCAGAAGGGCGGCTTGATCAAAACGTTGTCGAGCAAAACGGTTGGCGGATAAAGCGACGGCCACCGCGGCCAGTAAAATTGCAGCGAGGCTGGCAAGGTTTAAATAGCTCGCGGCTCGATCAAGTGCGCTGCTGACTTGTTGGTTGCCGTCCTCAAGCCCTTCAATGCGCTGATGCGGTAATAGGTTGTTTTCTAAAAGGTTACGTAGACGCTCTAGTGCCTGCGCATCACCGCTCCACAGCTGACGGTAGCGCACGCGACTGCCGGGCTGCAGCACATCAGTAGCAGGTAAGTCGGCGAGGTTGATCATGGCGCGCGGGGTAAAGCTCAATAGGTTGCCCGCACGATCAGGTTCGTAGGTAATAATCCGGGTCACTTTAAAATCAGCGGCACCAATCTCAACACTGTCGCCCAGCTGCAAAGCGAGGCTGGTGATCAGTTCGGCATCCAGCCACACTTCGCCAGGCTGTGGTCGTCCGCCGCTGATTTCTTGCGCATAAAGCTGCTCACTGCTACGCAACGCGCCGCGTAATGGGTAATGATCATCTACGGCTTTAACGCTGGCCAATTGAATGCCATCGTCGGTGGCGAGCATGCTGGCAAACTGCACAGTTTGTGCAGTATTTAAATTGAGGTTCTGGATTGTGGCCAGTTGCTCAGGCTGCGCCTCTTCGCTACCGGCTAATATTAAATCTGCAGCGAGAAACTCACCGGCACGTAATTGCATGGCCGCTTGTAAGCGCTCGGCAAAGTGACCAATGGTGCTGCTACTGGCCACTGCAATGACCAGGGCAAAAAATAGAATGCGCAATTCTGAAGTGTGGCGTTCACGCAGCAGTTGTTTGCTGGCGAGTTTTAATAGCGTGATGAATGTCAGTTGCATGTTTGATCCACCTGACGGCCGGCTTCTAAGCGCAAGTGTTGCTGACAGCGTGCCGCGAGTTTTTCGTCGTGAGTGACTAACACTAGGGTTGTGCCCAGCTCTTTGTTTATTTCAAACAATAGGTCGCTGATGCTTTCACCGGTTTGGCTGTCGAGATTACCGGTAGGTTCATCAGCAAACAGTACATCGGGCTGGGTGGCGAAGGCGCGGGCGAGGGCGACACGTTGTTGCTCGCCACCCGACAATAAATTAACAGGATGCGCTAAACGGTTTTCTAAACCCACGCGGATTAACAGTTCGCTGGCGCGTTGCTTGGGATTGGCATGGCCGGCCAGCTCCAGCGGTAGCATGACGTTTTCTAAAGCGTTTAAGCTATCCAGCAATAAAAATGCTTGAAAGACAAAGCCAACATGCGCCGCGCGTACGGCAGCGCGTTGGTCTTCATCAAGGGTGTTTAAATTGTGCCCAGCGAGTACTACTTCACCACTGCTTGGCAAGTCTAATCCAGCAAGCAGGCCTAATAACGTGGACTTTCCTGATCCAGAGCGCCCAATAATGGCCAGTGAGTCGCCTTGTGCAAGATAAAAAGAAACATTATCCAGAATAGTCAGCTGGCCTTCTGTTGAAGGAACCTTTTTGCTAAGGTGCTGTGCGCTAAGAATACTATTAGTCATGAGGGTTCCAATGCGTCAATGGATAGCAACGATATGCTTGTTTGTGCTGTGCTCGATCAGCCAGGTTCAAGCGGCAACTGTTTTAGTGGTGGGCGATAGTATCAGTGCTGCCTTCGGACTGGAAACCCAACACGGTTGGGTGGCTTTGCTACAGGCGCGTTTGCTCGAGCACAATGCTGAATTTAAAGTAGTGAATG
This sequence comes from Pseudomonas sp., assembly GCA_034006605.1. GTDB lineage: Bacteria > Pseudomonadota > Gammaproteobacteria > Pseudomonadales > Pseudomonadaceae > Denitrificimonas. The sequence goes on from JAVESM010000022.1 coordinate 21,157, forward strand.
CTTCCATCAGTGGTGAAACGAGTGGAGGTGGTTTGGCACGTTTCCCTGATTTACTGGTGCAGTATCAGCCTGACTATGTGATTGTTGAGTTAGGTGGTAATGACGGCTTGCGTGGGCTGTCGTTGACCCAGATGAGCGCTAACCTCACCGATATGGTGCAGCAAGCTAAGCAGCAGGGCGCTTCAGTACTGTTACTGGGTATGCGTTTACCGGGTAATTATGGTCGACGTTACACCGAGGCGTTTTATAATGTGTATCAGCAGATTGCTGAGCAAGAGCAGGTGCCAGTGGTGGACTTTTTCTTAGAGGGTGTGGGTGGTGAGAAAGGCATGATGCAGGCCGATGGTGTGCATCCAACGCAAATAGCACAACCCCTATTATTAGAGAATGCGTGGCGGCATTTGGCGCCGTTGTTGGCACAGTAAAACGAATAATATTTTTCTAGCATACTGTTATAGTGAACGACATTCAGCTAATGTAGCGCCCGGTTTTAGGGGCTCTACATGGCGCGCTTGGTGTGGTCTTTACATGCTTATCAGATTATTTTGCCGGACGAGCAGTTGGATTTGTTCGCCTGTCAAAAAGAGCGCGTGCACGCGGTTAATCGCCAGCTTGAACTCGGTAGTCAAGCCGATCGTACTTTGTGTGGCAGCTTATTGCCGGCACAACCGCACTGGCAAGCTTTGGAGCGGCAACAACTGCGTATGGCTTATTTTTGCCCGTTGTGTCGTGATGCCATTCAAGCCCAACGAAAACATGCGCAGCCAGGCTGGCAGTGCGTATAAAGACGTGTGCGCAGGCCGCGCAAATCCCGTACTATTGCAACAGATCATTCATATTTTTCCGGTAGGGTACTTCGATGTTGTTAAACATACTTGCGCTTAAGTCTTTGCGTCTATACGGGCTAGCGATGCTGTGTGCCTCGCCTTTTGCATCGGCTTTAGAATTGCCGTTGCCGCCGCCAGGTGAAGATGTGGTGGGCGAAGTGCAGGTGATTCAAGCGCGTTATGAAGACACCTTCGCTGATTTGGGGAAAACCCATGATTTGGGTTATCTGGAAATGGTTGCAGCAAACCCCGGCGTGGATGCTTGGCTGCCGGGTGAAGGTACCGAAATTATTTTACCAACCCGTTATATTTTGCCATCCGGCCCGCGCGAGGGTGTGGTGATTAACTTAGCCGAGTATCGGTTGTATTATTTTCCGAAAAATAAGCCGGTGGTTTACACCTATCCGCTAGGGATTGGTCGTGAAGGCTGGGATTCGCCGATCAGTGACACCTCGATTACCGTAAAAACACCGAACCCTGGCTGGACGCCGCCCAAATCTATTTTGCGTGAGCACGCTGCAGCGGGTGATCCCTTGCCTGCCTATGTGCCGCCGGGTCCAGATAATCCATTGGGCCCTTATAAGTTAACCTTAGGCTTGCCAGGTTACTTGATTCATGGATCGAACAAGAAATTTGGCATTGGGATGCGGGTCAGTCATGGTTGTTTCCGCATGCTTAACCACAACGTCTTAGAGTTGGCCAGTGTGGTGCCGGTGGGCGCGAAAGTGCGCATTATTAATGAACCGTATAAATTTGGTTTTAGCCAAGGGAAATTATATTTGGAAGCGCATCAGCCACTGAGTGATGATGGCGAGACATCTGTGGTTGATAAACATGCGGCGGTCGTGAATGTGTTGATTAAGCGCGAAGATATTCAAGATGCACATCTCCTAGATTGGCAGCGTGTGCGTGAAATTGTTGCTGCTGAGTTGGGTCTGCCTGTACCGATTACTGAACCGGTCGCGGTTGCTGCAAGTAATAGAGCAGTCATGCAGCAGTAAAAGGGTTTGACAAAAATTAATTTATACGTAAGATATGCGGCCATTACAGGCACATAGCTCAGTTGGTTAGAGCACCACCTTGACATGGTGGGGGTCGTTGGTTCGAATCCAATTGTGCCTACCAAATACATCAAAAGGTCGCCTTGAGCGGCCTTTTGTGTTTTTACTGTAATTATTTTTATATAATTGCAAATTTTCCAGTGAATCCGATTGATATGGGGTGGGTCAAACCCTCTGCCGCAGTATGGCAGTCGTGCTTCAAAATCAATCGCGCTTACTGGCTCATCCCAACCCCATGTGACCTTTTGTAGGGGTCACCACTAGGCAGAGGAGGCGCCATGCCCATAATTACTCTTCCTGACGGCAGTCAGCGTACATTTGAACATCCTGTTTCTATTCTTGAAGTGGCTCAGTCAATCGGTGCTGGTCTCGCTAAGGCGACAGTAGCGGGCCGAGTCAATGGTCGTTTGCTGGATGCGACGGACTTAATTAGCAGTGATGCCACGTTATCGATCATTACCCCCAAAGACCCTGAAGGCGTTGAGATTATCCGTCATTCGTGCGCGCACTTGGTGGGTCATGCGGTAAAACAATTATTCCCTGAAGCAAAAATGGTGATTGGCCCAGTTATTGATGAGGGCTTTTATTATGATGTCGCCATTGCACGTCCGTTTACTCCGGATGATATGCAAGCCATTGAAAAACGTATGAATGAGCTGATTAATCAAGATTACGATGTGATTAAAAAGCTAACGCCGCGCGCTGAAGTGATAGATATTTTTACCCAGCGCGGTGAAGACTACAAATTGCGCTTAATTGAAGATATGCCTGATGAAACAGAGATGGGGCTGTATTTTCATCAAGAATACGTGGATATGTGTCGTGGCCCGCACGTGCCTAATACGCGTTTCTTGAAGTCCTTTAAGTTAACTCGATTCTCTGGTGCATACTGGCGTGGCGACTCTAAAAATGAGCAGCTGCAACGTATTTATGGCACCGCTTGGGCAGACAAGAAGCAGCTGGCTGCCTACGTTAAGCGTATTGAAGAAGCAGAGAAGCGTGATCACCGTAAACTCGGTAAGCGTTTGGATTTGTTTCATATGCAAGAAGAAGCGCCAGGTATGGTGTTTTGGCATCCGAATGGTTGGACGCTGTATCAAGTGCTTGAGCAATATATGCGTAAAGTACAGCGTGAAAACGGTTATTTAGAAATTAAAACACCGCAAGTGGTTGATCGTATCCTCTGGGAGAAGTCAGGCCACTGGAGCAACTACGCAGACAATATGTTTGTGACTCAGTCTGAGTCGCGTGACTATGCGATTAAACCGATGAACTGTCCTTGCCATGTGCAAGTGTATAATCAAGGCTTAAAAAGCTACCGTGAGCTGCCATTGCGACTGGCTGAATTTGGTGCGTGTCACCGTAATGAGCCGTCGGGTGCGTTGCATGGTATAATGCGTGTTCGTGGTTTTGTGCAAGATGATGCGCATATATTCTGTACTGAAGATCAGATGCAATCTGAATCAGCTGACTTTATTCGTTTAACGCAAAAAGTTTATCAGGATTTTGGCTTTGACGAGATTGAGTTAAAGCTATCAACACGACCAGAACAACGTGTAGGTTCTGATGATCAGTGGGATCGTGCTGAGAAGGCGTTGGCTGATGCGCTCGATTCGGCTGGTTTAGAGTATGAGTTGCAGCCGGGTGAAGGTGCTTTTTACGGTCCGAAAATTGAGTTTTCACTGCGTGATTGTTTAGGGCGTGTTTGGCAGTGCGGTACTTTACAGCTGGACTTTAACTTACCCGTACGCCTCGATGCGGAATACGTGAGTGAAGATAACAGCCGTAAGCATCCAGTGATGTTGCACCGTGCAATTTTAGGCTCTTTTGAACGTTTTATTGGTATTTTGATTGAGCATTACGAGGGCGCCTTTCCCGCGTGGCTGGCACCGACGCAAGCAGTCATTATGAATATCAGTGAGAAACAAGGTGATTTTGCTAAGAAAGTAGAAAAAAACCTGTTAGAAAGTGGATTTAGAGCCACTAGTGACTTGAGAAACGAGAAGATCGGCTTTAAAATCCGTGAGCATACTTTGCTCAAGGTTCCTTATTTGCTAGTTATTGGCGATAGGGAAGTTGAGACACAAACAATTGCAGTTAGAACTCGTGGCGGTGAAGACCTCGGTAGTATGTCGGTCGACCAGTTCAGTGAGTTATTAAATACTGCGATTTCCCGGCGCGGTCGCCAAGATTTGGAGTGATAATTATCAAGCGAGATATGAGACAAGACAGACGAGCTGCCCCTAAGGCACCCATTAATGAGAACATCACAGCCCGCGAAGTGCGCCTGATTGGTGCAGAAGGTGAGCAGATCGGGATCGTCTCGATTGATGAAGCACTGGCCGCGGCTGATGAAGCTAAGCTGGATCTGGTTGAGATTTCTGCTGATGCAGAGCCGCCTGTATGTCGCATCATGGACTATGGCAAGCACTTGTTTGAGAAAAAGAAACAAGTAGCAGCGGCTAAGAAAAACCAGAAACAGATTCAAATTAAAGAAATCAAGTTTCGACCAGGGACGGAAGACGGGGATTATCAGGTAAAACTACGCAACCTGATACGTTTCCTAGAAGATGGGGATAAAGCCAAGGTTTCATTACGATTCCGCGGCCGAGAGATGGCTCACCAGGAGCTGGGCATGGATTTGTTGAAGCGGGTCGAAGGTGACCTTGCTGAATACGGAACCGTTGAACAGCATCCTAAGATGGAAGGACGCCAGTTAATAATGGTCCTCGCCCCCAAAAAGAAAAAATAACCCCCTAGGGCACAGGCAGGCCTTAAGGTTATGCGTATCAATCTGAATGCGGAGTATTCAACATGCCAAAGATGAAAACGAAAAGTGGCGCTAAAAAGCGCTTTAAAGCGACAGCGAACGGTTTTAAACATAAGCACGCTTACAAGAGTCACATCTTGACCAAAATGACAACAAAGCGTAAACGTCAACTGCGTGGAACATCTATGGTACACCCAAGTGATGTTGCTCGCGTTGAACGCATGTTGCGTGTTCGTTAATTTAGGTCTGGATAAATAAAGGTAATAGTTTATGGCTCGTGTAAAACGTGGTGTTTTAGCCCGTCGTCGTCACAAAAAAATCTTAAAACTTGCTAAAGGTTACTATGGTGCGCGTTCACGCGTATTCCGTGTTGCTAAGCAAGCGGTTATCAAAGCAGGTCAGTATGCGTACCGTGACCGTCGCCAACGGAAACGTCAATTCCGCGCTCTGTGGATTGCACGTATCAACGCTGGTGCTCGTGTTAATGGTTTGTCTTACAGCCGTTTCATTGCTGGCTTGAAAAAAGCTTCAATCGAAATCGACCGTAAAGTACTGGCTGAGTTAGCGGTAAACGAGAAAGCAGCATTTGCGGCAATCGTTGAAAAAGCTAAAGCCACATTGGCCTAAGTTTTAAAACGTTGCGACATGCGTTTTTGATAAGGGAAGGGCTTAGGCTCTTCCCTTATTTCGTATAGAACCTTTATTTTTGTAAGTCATAGTAAGAGCACCTTGCAAAGCGCGTGTGCTGTGTTTTGCAAGGTCCTCTGGAGTAATGTATGGATAATCTTGATGCGCTGGTGGCACAGGCTTTAGTAGCCATAGCACAGAGTGAAGAGTCACAAGCCTTAGAGCAGTTGCGGGTTCACTATTTAGGTAAAAAAGGTGAGCTGACCCAGTTGATGAAGCAGTTGGGTGGATTGTCTGCAGAAGAGCGCCCAAAAGCGGGCGCGTTAATTAATGTCGCTAAAGAGCAAGTACAAGAGGCTCTTTCGATACGTAAACAGCACTTAGATGGAGCGGCTCTCGCCAGTAAGTTAGCGGCTGAGACGATCGACGTTACCCTCGCCGGACGCGGGCAACAAAGTGGTGGTTTGCATCCAGTGACGCGCACCCTTGAACGTATCGAACAATTCTTTACTAAAATCGGTTACGGCATCGCTGAAGGCCCAGAAGTTGAAGATGATTATCACAATTTTGAAGCCCTAAATATTCCAGGTCATCACCCGGCACGTGCGATGCACGACACGTTCTACTTCAACGCTAATATGTTGCTGCGCACGCATACTTCACCGGTACAAGTTCGTACCATGGAAGCGCAGCGTCCGCCGATTCGGATTGTCTGTCCAGGCCGCGTGTACCGCTGTGATTCGGATATCACTCACTCACCGATGTTTCACCAAGTGGAAGGTTTGCTGATTGATAAAGACATCAGCTTTGCCGATCTGAAAGGAACCATTGAAGAATTCCTGCGGGTATTCTTTGAGAAAGACCTAGCTGTGCGTTTTCGACCCTCATTTTTCCCTTTTACCGAGCCGTCCGCAGAAGTGGATATGCAGTGCGTGATGTGTAATGGCGAAGGTTGCCGCGTGTGCAAGCAAACCGGTTGGTTAGAGGTTATGGGTTGTGGCATGGTGCACCCAAATGTGCTGCGTATGTCTGGGATTGATCCTGAAGAGTTCCAAGGCTTTGCCTTTGGTATGGGCGTTGAGCGCTTGGCTATGTTGCGTTATGGCGTAAATGATTTGCGTCTGTTCTTCGATAACGACCTGCGCTTTTTAGCCCAGTTTCGCTAGGTCGATACCCTTTAAAGTTTAGGAGAGCAGCATGAAATTTAGTGAACAATGGTTACGTACATTAGTTAATCCACCCGCGTCGCGTGATGAGCTTGTGGCGCGTTTGTCGATGGCGGGTTTAGAAGTTGATGCGGTCAGTCCGGTAGCTGGCGAGTTCAGTGGTGTCGTGGTTGGTGAAGTGTTAAGCACTGAGCAACACCCCGATGCCGACAAACTACGTGTTTGCCAAGTCAGTGATGGCGAGCAAACTGTTCAAATCGTCTGCGGTGCGCCCAATGTGCGTGCGGGTTTAAAAATTCCGTTTGCCCGTATTGGCGCAGTTTTGCCAGGCGATTTTAAAATCAAAAAAGCCAAGTTGCGCGGTGTTGAATCGTTCGGCATGCTCTGTTCTGCCAGCGAGTTGCAGATCAGTGATGAAAATGACGGTTTGCTCGAGTTATCTGCTGATGCGGTAGTCGGTCAATGCATTCGTGAGTGTTTAAACCTTAATGATGCCAGCATCGAAGTGGACTTGACCCCCAATCGTGGCGATTGCTTATCGCTGCAAGGTTTGGCTCGTGAGGTGAGTGCGCTGTATAACGCGCCGGTACAGTTACCTATTATTACTGCAGTGCCTGCCAGTCATGAACAAACGGTTACAGTCGAGCTGCTTGCAGCACAGGCCTGTCCGCGTTATGCCGGGCGCGTGATTACTGGCGTCGATTTAACCCAGCCAACACCCGCATGGATGGTTGAACGTTTGCAGCGCAGTGATATTCGCAGCATCGATCCTGCGGTAGATGTCACCAACTATGTGATGCTGGAGCTTGGTCAACCGCTGCATGCCTTTGATCTGGCGCAGATCAACGGTGGTATTTGCGTACGTATGCCGCAGGAAAACGAGCAAATTACTTTACTTGATGGGCAGGAAATCAAGCTCAAGGCCAACACTTTAGTGATTGCCGACCAACAACAAGCGCTGGCGATTGCGGGTGTGATGGGCGGTGAAAACAGTGGTGTTGAAGTGGGTAAAACCACGGATATTTTTCTTGAAAGTGCCTTCTTCGAACCGGTCGCGATTGCTGGTAAAGCGCGTTCTTATGGTTTGCACACCGATGCTTCACACCGTTTTGAGCGAGGAGTGGATTGGCAGCTGCCTGCGCAAGCGATTGAGCGTGCTTCGGAATTATTGCTGAGCATTGTTGGCGGCAGTGCCGGTCCTGTGACTGTGACAGAAGAGGCGCAGTATTTACCACAGGTTGCAGCGATTACTTTGCGTGCCAAGCGCGTTGAGCAAATGTTTGGCTTGAGTTTAACCGATACGCAGATTGAGTCACTGCTGACGCCATTGGGTTTACAGCTCACAGCGCAAGACGCTGGCGTTTGGTCAGTTGCCGTGCCAAGTCATCGCTTTGATATCAGTATTGAAGTTGATTTGCTGGAGGAGATTGGGCGTTTATATGGTTATGATCTGTTGCCTGTTCGCTATCCTGCGGCACGCTTAGCGCCGCAAGCACAATCTGAAGCACAAGTTTCTTTACCGGTATTGCGTCGCTTGCTCGTAGCACGTGGTTATCAAGAAGCGATTACCTACAGTTTTATTGATCCTGAATTGTTTACGGCGTTTCACCCAGAGTTAAAAGCTTTAACCTTGGCCAATCCGATTTCAGCTGAATTATCAGTGATGCGTGCATCTTTGTTACCAGGTTTGCTGAAAGCCTTGCAACATAACTTGAACCGTCAGCAAGATCGTGTGCGTTTATTTGAAAGCGGCTTGAGTTTTGTCGGTCAGCTGGATGATCTCAAGCAAGAACGCATGCTTGCTGGTGTGATTACTGGGACGCGTTTGCCAGAACTATGGACGCACGGCAAGGAAACAGTCGATTTTTACGATATCAAAGCCGATATTGAAGCCGTACTCGGTGCTGCAGGCGATAGCGAGAGCTTTACTTTTGTAGCGTACCAGCAGCATGGTTTTCATCCAGGCCAATGCGCACGTATTGAGCGCAATGGGCAGGCGGTAGGTTTTGTCGGCACTTTGCATCCGCAATTGGCCTCCCAATTGGATATCGATCAGCAAGTATTGATGTTTGAAGTGCAGCTGGATGCGATCAGTCATGGTCGTTTGCCGGCCTTTAAAGAGCTATCACGCTTTCCAGAAGTGCGTCGCGATCTGGCTTTAGTGGTTAAAGCTGAAGTGCCAGCAGAGCAGTTGATGGACGCAATGCGCAGCGCCGCAGGGGAATGGCTCACGCAAATTCGCTTATTTGATGTGTATCAGGGGAAAGGGGTGGAAGAGGGTTGCAAAAGTTTAGCGGTTGGCTTGACCTGGCAGCATCCTTCGCGCACTCTTACTGATGATGAAGTCAGCGCTGCAACACAGGCCATTTTGACCTTGCTGGCTGATAATTTTGCTGCCACATTGAGGACGTAAATGTATGGGGGCTTTAACGAAAGCAGAAATGGCCGAGCATCTGTTTATGGAGATCGGTTTAAATAAGCGTGAAGCCAAAGAATTGGTGGATACTTTTTTTGAAGAAATTCGTTTAGCCCTCGAAAACAATGAGCCGGTAAAGCTGTCGGGTTTTGGCAATTTTGAATTGCGTGAAAAAAGCCAGCGTCCAGGGCGTAATCCAAAAACTGGCGAAGAAATCCCTATTAGCGCACGGCGCGTGGTGACTTTTCGTCCAGGTCAAAAACTGCGCGATCGGGTAGAAGCTTATGTTGGAACCTAGTCATAATCATGAGTTGCCAGCGATCCCTAGCAAGCGCTACTTTACTATTGGTGAAGCCAGTGAGTTGTGTGCAGTCAAACCACATGTGCTGCGTTATTGGGAACAGGAATTTGAGCAATTAGCGGAGATTAAACGCCGCGGGAATCGTCGTTATTATCAGCGTCATGATGTCTTAATGATCCGACAGATTCGCAGTCTTTTGTATGATCATGGCTTCACCATTGGTGGTGCTCGTCAACGTCTATCCAGCAGTGAAGTGCGCGACGAAGGCAGCCAATTTAAACAAATCATTCGACAGATGGTAGTTGAGTTGGAAGATGTTCTTAAGCTGTTACGCAGCTAGGTTGTCGCGTTGATTGGCACTGGTTAACCTGCAGATCAGCACGCATGGGTGTTAAATGATTGATGCAATAAGAGCCAGTAGGTGAATATAAAACTCTTAACGTTTCATTGGTATACATAAGAGGATATCCAGTGTCATCAGTTACTATTGTTGTGTTAATTCTTGCGGGTGTTGTGGCGCTTTTTCTAATTGGTTATTTGAATCATGCATTAGAAAAAAATAAGCTTGATAAGGCACGCCGTAAAGCCGAATTGGTTGATCGTTATCGACGTTGTGCCAATCTGTCTGATTCGTTACCGGGTCAGCTCATGAGTACTGATTTAAAGCAGCTGCTCAATCGTTTAGAGTTACATTTTATTGATCAGCTTAAAGCGACTGACCGCCATGAGCCTAAATATAAATTACGTGCCGAAGAGTTACGCCAGCTGATTGCTAAAGCCGATGATTTACCGGTTAGAAATCTACCGGTGAAAATTATTTCTGATGAGCAGGCTAAAGACGTGCGCTTTCAGTTAGAAAGCCTACAAACACAAATTATTCGTGCGGTAGAAGAAAAAGTGATCCCTGCGGCACAGGGTAAGCAATGGCTTGCTCGGATTAAGCAGATGTTGGTGACTGTTTATATTGAGTATTTCAATAATTTAGGGCGCCAGTTTCTTGAGCAAAATCGCCCAGGTCAAGCACGTCTTGTATTTGAACGCGGCGTGCAATTTCTAAAGAAACAGAGTGATATAAGTCACTATAAGCAGCAGTTACAGCAGTTTGAAGCATCGCTAGCCCGTGCAAATGCCTTGGTGCTTGAGCATACACGACCCAATCCTGAGCAGAGTAGTGAGCTCACTGAAGGTTTAGCGCAGCAAAATCAAGACGATGAGTGGAAGAAAAAACAAATTTACGACTAATCTGAGGTTTCTATGGGCTTAATATTGTACGGCGCTTCTTTATCACCTTTTGTACGCAAAGTTAGAGCGTGTTTATTGGAGAAGCAACTGGATTATACGATGGAATTAATTCTTCCCCGTAATCAGCCTGATTGGTATTACCAGATTAATCCTTTAGGACGTATTCCCGCCCTGCGTGATGGCGACTTTGATATTTGTGATTCCTCGATTATTTGCAGTTATTTAGAACAGAAATACCCTGCCGCGACTACTTTGTGTGGCAATAGCCCTGAAGAAGTCGCGCGTATTCGTTGGTTGGAGAAGTATGCTGACTATGAAATTGCGCCGCTAGCGACTTTTACAGTGTTTTTTAATCGTGCTTTAGCCAAAAGCATGGGTTTGCCCTGTGATGAAGCTGCGGTGCAAAAAGCTTTGCATAAGTTGGTTGCGCACTTTGATTATCTAGAGCAACAACTGGCGGGTAATGACTATTTTGTCGGCAACCGTTTTACTCTGGGAGACATTGCAATTGTTACTCAGTGGGTGAATTTTTCTTATGGGCAAGAAAAACTTGATGCGACGCGTTGGCCTCAATTGGCTGCGCATCAAGCACGGATATTGCAGCGTGAGTCCTTACAAAGTCTGCTTGCTGATGAAGCCAAAATGTTAGCAAGGCTTGGCTGAGCTTTTCCTGATCCGATGAGCGATAGGCTGGAGATGACTGCTTCTGCATATCGCGTCACTTTAGAATTTACAGTTGTTTCGTGCAATTTTTGCGAATAAGGTCATAATAGAAACTTCATTTTTTGACCAGATAGTCCTGCTATGCAAAAAGAATCACGCAAAGTGCGCGAGTTTCGTCGTCGCGAACAAGAAATTCTTGATACCTCCCTTAAGTTATTTCTCGAACAAGGTGAAGACTCTGTCACTGTAGAAATGATCGCTGATGCGGTTGGCATTGGTAAGGGAACCATTTATAAGCACTTTAAATCCAAAGCGGAAATTTATTTACGCTTAATGCTCGACTATGAGCGTGAGCTTAATGAGCTGTTTCAATCAGAAAGTGTGGCGAGCGATAAAGAAGCTTTGTCGCGGGCTTACTTTGCTTTTCGTATGCGTGATCCACAGCGTTATCGTTTATTTGATCGCCTTGAAGAAAAAGTCCTCAAAGGCCATCAAGTACCGGAAATGGTTGAACAACTGCATACCATTCGTGCGTCCAACTTTGAGCGTTTAACCCGTTTAATTGAAGGCCGCATTGATGAGGGTAAGTTAGAAGATGTTCCGCCTTATTTCCATTACTGCGCGGCTTGGGCTTTGGTGCATGGTGCAATCGCTTTGTATCACTCGCCGTTTTGGAGCAACGTCTTGGAAGATCAAGAAGGTTTTTTCCAGTTTCTCATGGATATTGGTGTGCGGATGGGTAATAAACGTACTAAGCGTGATGAAACGCCGAAGAAACTTGCTGATGATTCTTTGTAGAGGTTGAGCTAAATGACCCAGACCTGGCCTATTGATTACATTGAACCGGTGTTTCGTCCGCCCAGTGAAGCACACTCATTAATACTGCCGGTGACCAATGGTTGCTCGTGGAATAAGTGTACGTTTTGCGAAATGTACACCGCTCCGCAGAAAAAATTTGCAGTGCGTGATGAGAAGCAGGTCCTAACTGAAATTCAGCGTGTATCTGAGCAGATGATTGTCCAGCGTGTGTTCTTAGCGGATGGCGATGCACTGGCCTTGTCAACGCGGCGTCTGTTGACTGTTTTGCAGGCGATTAAAGAGCATCTGCCGACGGTGCAGCGTGTTTCAAGTTATTGTTTGCCGAGTAATTTGAAGAAAAAATCTATCAGCGAGCTGCAAGAGTTGGCTGATGCAGGTTTGAAAATGGTGTACGTGGGTGCTGAGTCAGGTGATGATGAGGTGCTGGAAAAGGTCAATAAAGGTGAAACTTATGCGTCTACATTGAGCGCGTTAAGTAAGCTCGGTGAGGCCGGCATCACGCGCTCAGTGATGATTCTCAATGGCTTAGGCGGTCGTTGTTTAAGCGCGCAACATGCTGACCAGTCTGCCGCGCTTATGAATGAAACTCAGCCTGAATATCTCTCGACATTAGTGGTGAGTTTTCCTTTGGGTGATACGCGCTTTAAACAGGGTTTTCCTGAGTTTGAACCTTTAGATCAACACGGTTTATTTGTTGAATTGCAGCGCCTTATTAGTCAGCTTGAGTTACACGATACGGTATTTCGTAGTGATCACGCATCCAACTATTTACCGCTCAAGGGTGCCTTAGGTGCCGATAAGCAGAGTTTTTTAGTGCAATTACAGCAGGCTATTGAACATCCAGACACGATGGCCTTGCGTCAAGAGTGGCAGCGTGGGCTTTAAGTTTAAAAGTCCATAGGTTGGCGTAAAACCTGCTTGTAAGTCACATAGGCTGTTCTTTTGACGCGAGAGGTCGAAGCTATATGCGCCAACTATTACTGATTATATTGAGCATTACCCTGGCATCCTGCATGAAAGTCAGTGACTTAACTGTCGGGGCGGGTGAGCAGTTGCGTGATGTGCGCTTGCTCAATCACAGTGAAATTAAGCGTGCTAATAATTGGCGCTTACAGGCAGACTCAGCTATTTACATTAGCCAGGGTTTATTTGTGCCGCTTGGCTACTCATCTGCACAGTCGAATATTGTTGCGCAGGAGGCCTTTAATGCGTTTATTGAATACTTTCCCCGTGTGCACCGTGCGAGCCAGCCGCTAGGTTTTGATGAGGCGCTGCTTGCTGCGCGTAACCAAGGTGCTGATTACTTACTCTATACACGTTTTGCTCAAGGCAACGACCGCATCGGTAATATTGATGAGGCGAAAGAGGCCAAAAACGGCGCGCGTTTTGGGGTTGATCGCAGTGCAATCCATCTGATGTTGGTTGAAGTGGGCAGTGGTTACTTGGTGGACACTGTCAATATTCGCAACCGTGGTGGTTTTTTAACATCCTATAATAATAAGCCTGAAGATTTGATTCGCCCGCCGTTACGAGATTACGCACGACGCTTGCTTGGTTTAAATCCTTAGAAAGGCTTATTTTTATGCATAACGCTGATAACAGCAATGTATTGCAACGCTTGGCTGATAGTGCTGAGCGACTGGCATACAATGCTCACTGGAACCCAACACAGTGCGCTGATAGTCAAATGCGTATCGCCCGTGACGGCCGTTGGTTTCATCAGGGTCGTGTGATTGAGAAGCCTGCTTTAGTGCAGTTTTTCTCACGCTTATTACGGCGTGAAGGTGATCAGTATTTTCTAATTACCCCTGTGGAAAAACTGACTATTGAGGTGGAGGACGCCCCCTTTGTTTCTATTGCTGTGGCTGTGCAAGGTTCGGACAGCGAGCAAGCGGTGTATGTGACGACTAACCTTGGCGATACTGTTGTGGTGAGTGCCGAGCATCCTTTGCATGTTGAAACGGATCCCGATACGCAAGAACCCTCGCCCTATGTATCAATTGGCAATAACCTTGCAGTGCTGTTGCAGCGCAGTGATTTTTATCAGCTGGTTGACTGTGCTGAAGAGCGTATTGTTGATGGGCAACGCGTCATGGGTGTTTACAGTCAAGGGATCTTTTACTCGCTGGGTCAGCTGTAAAGACGGTAATGGTTGAGAGTCTCTTGCAAAAATACCATTAAGCCCCCATTTACAAAGATTAACCTCCATGTTTGTGTGCAAATTATTATGACTTTGGCGTTATCCATAAAACAGTTACGGAAAAGCTATGCAAATGGCTTTGAGGCCCTGAAAGGGATCGATCTAGAAGTGGTGGAGGGCGATTTCTTTGCTTTGCTAGGCCCTAACGGTGCAGGCAAATCAACCACTATTGGTATTTTGTCGACTTTAGTTAACAAAACCAGTGGCAGTGTGCAGGTGTTTGATCATGATTTAGATGCTGATCCGCTTGCTTTAAAACGCTGCATTGGTTTGGTCCCGCAAGAGTTTAATTTCAATCAGTTTGAAACCGCGCAAAATATTTTAACCACCCAAGCGGGCTATTATGGGATCACCCTTAAAGACGCGCGGGTGCGTGCTGAAGCGCTGCTCAAGCAGCTGGGTTTATGGGAAAAGCGTGATGTTGCTTCACGGATGCTCTCCGGTGGAATGAAGCGCCGTTTGATGATTGCGCGTGCCTTGATGCATAAGCCGCGTTTGTTGATTCTGGATGAGCCCACTGCGGGTGTTGATATTGAGCTGCGCCGTTCGATGTGGGAATACCTGACTGAGCTGAACGAGAAGGGGACGACGATTATTCTCACCACCCATTATCTTGAGGAAGCTGAGCAACTGTGCCGCAATATTGCGATTATTGATCATGGCTGCATTGTTGAAAATACCAGTATGCGTGCATTGTTAGGTCAGTTATCGAAAGAGACTTTTTTACTCGATCTCAAAGAAACTCATGCGCAAGCACCTGAATTGGATGGCTATCCTGCGCAGATGGTGGATGAGTGCACTTTAGAGGTGCAGGTAGAAAAACAGCGCGGCTTAACTGATTTATTTACTCAGCTTTCTGCGCAAGGTATTGAAGTGCTGAGTTTGCGCAATAAAAGTAACCGACTGGAGGAACTCTTTGTGTCATTGGTGGAGAAAAATTTGTCAGGTGATCAGGCATGAGCGCAGAGCTAAAGTCCAACTGGGTTGCCTTGCAGACAATTGTCTACCGTGAGGCACGCCGGTTTTTAAGAATCTGGCCGCAAACATTGTTACCTCCAGCGATCACAATGGTTCTATATTTTGTGATCTTCGGCAATCTGATAGGTAGTCAAATTGGCGACATGCATGGCTTTACCTATATGCAGTACATCGTGCCTGGCCTGATTATGATGTCAGTGATTACCAACTCATACAGTAACGTGGTATCGAGTTTTTTTAGCGCCAAGTTTCAACACTCGATTGAAGAGTTAATGGTGTCGCCGGTTTCTCCGCATACTATTTTGATTGGTTTTGTGATGGGTGGAATTTTGCGTGGCTTGGGTGTGGCGGCGATTGTCACGGTCTTATCTTTATTTTTTACTGATTTGCAGGTGCATAATTTAGTTATCACTGTGGTGGTGATTGTTTGTACTGCTGCTGTGTTCGCTTTAGGTGGCTTCTTAAATGCTGTGTTTGCACGCAATTTTGATGATATATCGATTATTCCGGCTTTCGTGTTGACGCCCTTAACCTACCTTGGTGGGGTCTTTTACTCGATTGATATGCTGGGACCGTTTTGGAAAACCATCTCGATGGCCAACCCTATCCTGCATATGGTGAACGCGTTTCGCTACGGTATTTTAGGTGTGTCTGATATCAATATTAGTGTCGCAATCAGCTTAATGTTGCTGACTGCAGTGATTCTGTATGTGGTGTGTCTACGCTTATTGATTTCTGGAAGAGGTATGCGCACCTAGAGGGTTCTATAAGTTGGCCTAGTAATTGCTTTTATCTCCATAAGTATCGCAAAGCGTCAAAGAAGCGATGGGAGATAAAAATGAGTCAAGGTATAGAATTTAATCGACTGATGTTAGAAATGCGTGCCATGCAAGCTGACGCTATGTCGCGCATTAAGCCTGCTGCCGTTGCTGAAGCCCCCATTGCCGGCGGTCCTAATTTTGCTGAGATGCTGGGTCAAGCCGTTGGTAAGGTCAACGAAACACAGCAAGCATCAAACCAGCTCGCTAAAGCTTTTGAAATAGGGCAGAGTGGCGTCGATTTAACGGATGTGATGATTGCTTCACAAAAAGCCAGCGTCTCATTTCAAGCAATGACGCAGGTTCGTAATAAGCTGGTTCAGGCTTATCAAGATATTATGCAGATGCCAGTTTAGGGGCGATAGATCATGGTTGACGCAACGGCAAATACACCACAAACCACTGAGCAACCTGTAAAGCAAGGCTTTGCGGGTCTGGTCTTTTTAGACAGTTTGGCGCAAATGCCTGCTTTGCGTCAGATTGCCTTGTTGGTGGGTTTAGCCGCCAGTGTGGCAATCGGTTTTGCCGTGGTCTTATGGTCACAAGAGCCAGATTACCGCCCTTTATATGGCAGCTTAGCGGGTTTAGATACCAATCAAGTGGTTGAAACCTTGAGCAGCGCAGGTATTGCTTATCGTGTTGAGCCTAACTCTGGCGCCTTACTTGTTAAGGCCTCTGACTTAGCCAATGCTCGTTTAAAGCTGGCTGCAGCAGGTGTTACGCCGACGGACAGTAATATTGGTTTTGAAATCCTCGATAAGGATCAAGGTTTAGGCACCAGTCAGTTTATGGAGGCGACGCGCTACCGTCGTGGTTTAGAAGGTGAATTAGGGCGCACAGTTTCCAGTCTAAATAACGTTAAAGCGGCACGCGTGCATTTGGCTATTCCGAAAAGCTCGGTGTTTGTTCGAGATGAGCGCAAGCCCAGCGCATCAGTATTGGTTGAGTTGTACCCCGGGCGCAGCCTTGAGCCCAGCCAAGTTATGGCAATTATTAATTTGGTTGCGACCAGCGTGCCAGAATTGGATAAATCGCAAGTCACGGTGGTTGATCAAAAAGGTCACTTGTTATCTGATCAGCAAGAATTATCAGAGATGACCCGTGCGGGTAAGCAGTTTGATTATTCACGCCGTCTTGAAGGTTTGTTTACTCAGCGTGTGCACAATATTTTACAACCTATTTTAGGCGCCGATCGCTATAAAGCTGAAGTGTCTGCGGATGTTGATTTCAGCTCGATTGAGTCGACCTCAGAAACCTTTAACCCTGATCAGCCTGCGCTGCGCAGCGAGCAATCGGTGATTGAACAGCGTCAAGTCAGCAGTGGTCCACAAGGTGTGCCTGGTGCGCTGAGTAACCAACCGCCCGGAGCGACAACAGCGCCTGAAGTAGCGGGTGGTGCTCAAGCGGCGGGTGGGCCAGTAGCCGCGGGTCAACCGTTGTTGGATGCCAATGGCGAACAAATAATTGACCCGAAAACGGGGCAAGCGATGCTGGCACCTTACCCGAATGATAAGCGTGAGCAGTCCACGCGTAATTTTGAATTGGATCGCTCGATCAGTTATACCAAACAAGATCAAGGACGTTTACAACGTTTATCCGTTGCGGTGGTGGTGGATGATCAAGTCATCATTAATCCAGAAACGGGCGCGGTGACACATATACCTTGGACCGAGCAAGATGTGGCTCGTTTTACCCGCTTGGTGCAAGATTCTGTTGGCTTTAATGCCAGTCGTGGTGACAGCGTTAGTGTGATTAATGCGCCTTTTGCACCGGTATTGGCTGAAGAGGTCATTGATATTCCTTTTTATACACAACCGTGGTTCTGGGACATTGTTAAACAAGTACTCGGTGTGCTGTTTATCTTAGTCTTGGTCTTTGGTGTGTTACGCCCCTTGCTGCGTAATGTGGTTGGTGGTGGTAAATCTAAAGAGTTGGCCGCCCGTGAGCGTTCAGGTGATGCTGAATTAGGCGACTTGGATGACCTTGGCCCAAGTTTATCTGATGACCGTGTCAGTTTAGGTGCACCGCAAAGTATCTTATTGCCCAGTCCTAGCGAAGGCTATGATGCGCAACTGAATGCGATTAAGAGCCTCGTTGCCGAAGATCCAGGTCGAGTTGCGCAGGTCGTAAAAGAGTGGATTAACGCTGATGAGTGATAATCGTATGACAACTAAACTCAATAAAGTTGATAAAGCAGCGATTCTCTTGCTCTCTCTGGGCGAAACCGATGCGGCGCAAGTGCTGCAGCATATGGGGCCTAAAGAAGTGCAAAGAGTTGGCTCAGCCATGGCGCAAATGCGCAACATACACCGCGAGCAAGTCGAGCAGGTGATGAGCGAGTTTGTTGAGGTGGTCAGTGATCAAACTGGTTTAGGCGTAGGGGCTGATGGTTATATTCGTAAGATGCTCACGCAAGCGCTTGGTGAAGATAAAGCGGGTAACTTAATTGATCGTATTTTGTTGGGCGGCAATACCAGTGGTTTAGACAGTTTAAAATGGATGGAGCCACGCGCTGTCGCTGATGTGATTCGCTATGAACATCCACAAATTCAAGCGATTGTGGTGGCCTATTTGGATCCCGATCAGGCCGGTGAAGTGCTGTCTCATTTCGATCACAAAGTCCGTTTAGATATTGTTCTGCGTGTTTCTTCATTAAACACCATTCAGCCAGCTGCACTAAAAGAGCTCAATACCATTCTTGAAAAACAGTTCTCGGGTAATTCCAATACGTCGCGCACCACCATGGGCGGGGTCAAGCGTGCTGCTGATATCATGAATTTCTTAGACAGTTCTATGGAAGGACCATTGCTGGATGCGATTCGTGAGCTTGATCAAGACTTGTCTGGAAAAATTGAAGACCTGATGTTTGTCTTTGATAACTTAGCGGATGTGGATGACCGTGGTATTCAGTCATTAATGCGTGAAGTCTCTTCCGATGTATTGGTGTTGGCCCTGAAAGGTGCCGATGAGGCGATTAAAGAGAAAATATTTAAAAACATGTCTAAACGCGCTTCTGAGTTACTGCGTGATGATCTGGATGCCAAAGGTCCGGTGCGTATCAGTGAAGTAGAGTCTGCCCAAAAAGAAATCCTTACCATTGCCCGTCGTATGGCAGATGCTGGCGAAATTGTGCTGGGTGGTAAAGGTGGCGAAGAGATGGTGTAGGTATGTCTGATAAAAAATTCAGCAGTGAACTGATTCGGTTACAAGCAGGTGATGTTTTAAACGTATGGGATTTACCCAGTTTTGATCATCCCTCTGTAGCCACACCCGCCACAACAGCCGAGACGGAAGTCTCTGCTGACAGTGAACACGTGCAAGTGCAAGTGGAAGAGGTGATTGCTGAAGACGTCAAACCTTTGACGCTCGCAGATGTTGAGGCTGTGCGCCAAGATGCTTGGAATGAAGGTTTCAGTACCGG
Organism: Pseudomonas sp.; assembly: GCA_034006605.1. GTDB lineage: Bacteria > Pseudomonadota > Gammaproteobacteria > Pseudomonadales > Pseudomonadaceae > Denitrificimonas. The sequence continues at coordinate 40,466 of JAVESM010000022.1, forward strand.
GGAGAAAGATGGTTTCCATGCAGGGCAATTAAAGGCAGCGCAAGAGGCACAAGATGTATTGACGGCGAAAGTGGCTGCTTTAGACGGTATTATGCAGCAGTTTTTTGAGCCTATTGCACAGCAAGATCAACAGCTGGAAGAGGCGATGTTGGACTTGATTACACGCATCAGCAAGCAGGTGATTCAGCGTGAGTTAAGCTTAGACTCCAGTCAGATTAAACAGGTGGTGCGTGAGTCTTTGAAATTGCTACCGGCGAGCAGTGACGTGGTGCGTGTGTATATCAATCCGCAAGATTTTGAGCAGATTAAAGCTTTGCGTGAGCGCCATGAGGAAAACTGGAAAATTATTGAAGATGATGATTTACTGCCTGGCGGTTGTCGTTTTGAGTCGGTCAACACGCGCATTGATGCCAGTATTGAAACCCGTATCGAGCATATTGCTCAACAGTTTTTAGAGCAGCAGCGTGAGTTGCAAACCAATCCTCTCGACGCCGACTTACAGATTCCTACTGAGCTGCCTGTTGAGCCGCAGGCGAGTGCCCCATTAGAGACTGTTGAACCAATCGATCCCGTGCTAGAGGACTCGCCTGTTGATCCTGAGACAACACCTTAAGTTATTGCGGAGTGTTTATGCCTCTTAGTCGCACACGCTTCGCTACCCGTTTAGCCGGCTACCACAATGCTGCGCAGTTATCTAAACAGCCTTTAGTTGAAGGCCGCCTGATTCGTATGGTGGGTTTGACTTTGGAAGCGCAAGGTTTGCAGGTTTCGGTCGGCAGTCGCTGTTTAGTCATTAATAATGATGGTTATCAAGCGGTGCAGGTAGAAGCTGAAGTGATGGGTTTTTCTGGTGAAAAAGTCTTTCTGATGCCGATTGGTAACCTCAATGGTATTGCGCCAGGCGCCCGCGTGGTGCCTGTGGCAGGCACTGATCGGATGCCCATGGGGCTGTCGATGCTCGGGCGGGTATTGGATGGTGCAGGACGGCCGTTAGATGGTAAAGGGCGGATTGAGGCCGAAGAATGGGTGCAGATGGAAGGCCCAGCGATTAACCCTTTAAAGCGCCATCCGATCAATGAATCTTTGGATGTGGGGATTCGCAGTATTAATGGCTTACTGACGGTTGGTCGCGGTCAACGTCTTGGCCTATTCGCGGGTACTGGTGTGGGTAAAAGTGTGTTGCTTGGCATGATGACGCGCTTTACCAAGGCCGATATTGTGATCGTCGGTTTGATTGGTGAGCGTGGCCGTGAGGTTAAAGAGTTTATTGAAGATATTCTTGGTGAAGAGGGCCTCAAACGCGCGATTGTGGTTGCTTCTCCTGCCGATGATGCGCCTTTAATGCGTTTGCGCGCAGCAATGTACTGCACCCGTATTGCTGAGTATTTTCGTGACAAAAACTATAACGTCTTATTGTTGATGGATTCCTTAACCCGCTATGCGCAAGCGCAGCGTGAAATTGCTTTGGCCATTGGTGAACCACCTGCAACCAAGGGTTATCCGCCTTCTGTCTTTGCTAAGCTGCCAAAATTAGTTGAGCGTGCGGGTAATGCAGAACAAGGTGGAGGCTCGATTACCGCATTTTATACGGTGCTCTCAGAAGGTGATGACCAACAAGACCCGATTGCTGATGCGGCACGAGGTGTGCTCGATGGTCACTTTGTCTTATCGCGTGATTTAGCCCAAGAAGGCCATTATCCGGCGATTGATATCAGTGCTTCGGTCAGCCGGGTGATGCCACAAGTAGTCTCAGCAGAGCATCTAGGTGCCGCTCAGCGCTTTAAACAGTTGTGGACACGCTACCAGCAAAGCCGTGATTTAATCAGTGTCGGCGCGTATGTGCCGGGTGGTGATAAAGATACGGATTTAGCGATTGAACGTTATCCGTATATGTCTGCTTATTTACGTCAAGGTTTGCGCGAAACTGAATCATTGGAAAGAAGTACTGCGAATCTAATGAGCGTACTTAATCCCGCCCCGCTTGGTTAATCTCTCATGAATAAACGTGCGCAGCGCCTGCTGCCAGTGATTGATATGGCGCAAACGGCAGAGCAGGAAGCGTCCGGTAAGCTGCGTCAATATAAAGCGGCATGGCATAACGCACAGCAGCAGCTGCAGAATCTGCAGCAATACCGAGATGATTACCAACAACAATGGATCAATAAAGGTCAGACGGGTGTCAGTGGTCAGTGGTTGATGAATTATCAGCGTTTCTTATCACAGCTTGAAGTGGCCATTACGCAACAGCAAAAAAGTTTAGCTTGGCATGAGAGTAATCTCAGTACCAGTCAAGCGGCTTGGCAACAAGCCTATGCACGTTTAGAGGGGTTGCGCAAACTGGTGCAACGCTATCGTGAAGAGGCGCAAAAAGCTGCGGATAAACAGGAGCAGAAACTCTTAGATGAAATGGCGTTGCGCTTAATGGCGCTGGCTACGCCGCTGGATTAACCCGCTGTTCAGCAAAACCTGTTGAGAGGAATGTAAACGGCATGCGAGATTTTCAATGGATGCTTGAGTACGGCATCAATCGTTTTGGTTCACTGGCGGCCTTAGAGGCACGTTTACCCAACCCGGCAACCGCTGCGCAGCTGATTGCAGTGCCTGATGATCGTTATCTCTCTTTAATGGCTTTGCGCGTGTTTCGCGCCGGCTTGCGTCATAGTGTGGTGGATGCCAAGTGGCCAAACTTTGAAGAAGTATTCTGGCAGTTTAATCCAGAAAAGGTTGTATTGATGAGCGCTGAGCATATTGAGCGCTTGATGCAAGATACGCGGATTATTCGACATCTAGGTAAGCTGAAAAGTGTGCCGCGTAACGCGCAGATGCTGCTGGATATTCGCCAGGAGTTTGCCAGTTTTGGGGCTTTTTTAGCACAGTGGCCTGAGCAGGATATCATTGGTTTGTGGCGTTACCTGGCTAAGCAGGGCCACCAATTAGGTGGCCTATCAGCGCCGCGCTTTTTGCGCATGGCCGGCAAAGATACCTTTGTCCTGAGTGATGATGTTGTCGCAGCGTTAGTGGCGCAAAATATTGTCATTAAACGCCCGACCAGTCAGCGCGATTTGGCCGTCGTACAAGAAGCGTTTAATACCTGGCAAGCACAGAGTGACCGACCTTTATGCCAGCTTTCTATGTTGCTTGCTCTGACGGTTAATCATTGAGCAAGTCACATTAATTGACCATTAAATTTGCACTTTGCGGCAATGCAAGGCATATTGCACCGCTAAATCAGAAAGTATTTTGTATGTATGTCTAAATTAATTAAGAGCATCGCCTGCGGTGTAAGCTGTTTAGTATTGGCCTCATGTGCCAATTTAGACACCGAGCAGCGAGACACCGCTTCAGTTAAGCGACACACAATAGAGCTCAATTCTCGAGCCTTAGTCGCGGTGCTAGATCGTTTCGATGAAGCACAGCAAGCGGCTGTGGAGTTGCAGGAAGGCACGACTCTAGATGAGTATCAGTTGCCTGATCTCAGTGAGAGCTTATTAGATCGCAGTAAAACCTTGTTAGGCACGCCGTATCGTTACGGTGGCAGTAGTCGTAACTCGGGTTTTGATTGCAGCGGTTTTGTTAACTATGTGTATAAACAAGAGTTAGGTATAGAATTGCCGCGTAACACCCAAGGCTTATTGAAAATGGATGCGCCGGTCGTTGCGCGTGCCGATTTAGAATCGGGTGATTTGATTCTGTTTAACGATCGTGGTCGCGGTCGTGTTTCACATGTTGGTATTTATATGGGCGCTGATCAATTCATTCACTCATCCAGCAGTCGTAAAGGTGGCGGTGTGCGCATTGATAAGCTTAGCAGTCGCTATTGGAATGCCAGCTATTTGCAAGCTAAGCGTGTTCTGACTGAACAGGAAGTGCGTGAGCCTGCAAAGCAAATTCAATTGCTGTCTAAAATCGTTCAGTAAATAACAAGACTTCTAAACATACCGCTGCGCCTGTGCCCAGCGGTATTTTTTTGTGTACGCCCAGCATGGGCATGAACTAATGAGGTGAAAGTCCTCTGTAGGAAGGTCACCATCCTTAGCGATTTATGATCGTTATTAGATGTTAACTACTAGCGAATGGCAAGGGCAGTTCCGC
>JAVESM010000023.1:0-44301 GCA_034006605.1 Pseudomonas sp.
TCGCCTTGAACGTAAAGCCCAAGAACTGGCTTTCATTGGTTTTAACCACACGACTTTTGTCAGTGTTGATCACTAACTTTAAACGGTTTTGCAAGTACTGACTGATACTGCGCAGCACGCGTTCTCCAGCTCGCTGACTCCTCACTACAATTGTGAAATCATCCGCGTAGCGGGCAAACTTATGACCGCGTTTTTCAAGTTCTTTATCCAAAGAATCGAGCATGATATTCGCCAGTAACGGCGACAACGGCCCACCTTGATGATGCTCTGTACCTGCTTAACCGCTTGCTGCCCATTACGACCTGGACGGAATCCAAAACTGTGTTCAGAAAAATCAGGGTCGAAAATAGGTGTTAATACTTGGGCAATGGCTTGTTGGATTACACGATCAGTAACGGTTGGAATACCCAGCTGGCGAGTGCCGCCATCTGGTTTAGCTATTTCAACACGTCTTACCGGTGCGGGTTGATAACAACCTGCTACCAGTTGTTGTTTCAACGCTTTCCAGTTGCCTGATCTTACCCAAGCGGGGAATGCATCGATGGTCATGCCATCGATGCCAGCGGCCCCTTTATTGGCTTGCATCTCATTCGCCCTCCAAGGGCGATACATTCCTTAGAGCCAAGGCACTTATTAACCAGAGCCTCACTGGTGGATTACCGATCGCTTGTTAAGCAGATCTCCCCCCTCTTTATAAACCAAAAGGGGAGCATGTACTGTCACTGCACTGCTGCATCATTTGCGGTGGCCGTTAGATCACGTGGCTTCGTTGTCTTGTGCCAACTCGCCTTCAGCCTACGCCTCATATGATGTTTTTGTTCATCAGCTCGCAGCTTTGCGTCCGGCTTCCTCCAGACAACTCCTCGCGGAGCTGCTCTTGCCATTCGCTAGTAGTTAACATCTAATAACGATCATAAATCGCTAAGGATGGTGACCTTCCTACAGAGGACTTTCACCTCATTAGTTCATGCCCATGCTGGGCGTACACAAGGCACTGCTGCCGGGCAAATTTTCCGCTGCGCTCCAAATTTGCCGCAGAGCGCGGCGTTAGGAGTTGTAACTATGCTGCGTACTCTACTCGTTATACTTCTCTTGCTGCTCCATGGTTTTGCGGCCGCTGATGTAGTTCCACTTTCTGCTCGCGAGGAGCTATTGAAGCGATCCCTTGAAGGCTTCTGGGGTCGTGCGAAGACACCCGACGGCAAGGCAATTCAGCCTGAATCTGAGGCGGATCGAAGGACGCCACCCGTGAACGAGAGAGTCGCGAACTTCGCCTTTGACGTAGGAGAGCTATCTGGCCTTGCTGAATGGTGCGGCGTGGATTGGAAGGCGAATTTCGCTGCACTTACGCGGAACGCGCGGAATAATGGTCAGAGCGAGAAGCAAGTTGCTTTTATCTCTGTAGTTCACGGTGTTGCTCAAGGCGCTGTGTCCTCTGCCATGCTGAGGTCAGGGCCGTGCAGCCCTCAGTACCGGAACAAAGTGCGCTCGCAAGTCGAAGCATTCGTGGCAAAGGAGCCAAAGTGATACAGCCTAACATTCCCGTTAAATTGAGCCCTGTCTGCGCGTGGACGTTAGAGGCCATTGAAATGCCGTGCGAATGCCCAAGATGCTTGCAGAGCCTAGTTCGAGAAATGCGTATTCGCTCAATCACAAACGCTACTATGGATCTGCGAGGAGTACGAAGCCACTAGGAAGAGTCAAGATGCCGTTGGTAGAACCGAATTTATTGACTACGTTACGCTCATGAAGAGCAAGGGGCTCAAACCTTTATGGTCAGAGCTAAAGGAGAGACACTGATGTTTATTGCGCACGCCCCCATGGGATACATCATGGCTACCTCGCTTTTAATGAGGCATGAAAAGTTACCTGCTACATCATCAATGATTTTGCTGTTCGGCGTACTCGGTTCTATAGCGCCAGACTTCGACATGATTTATTTTTATCTAATAGATAACCGCCAAACGCATCATCACAAATACATGACGCACTGGCCTATTATCTGGGTATCACTTTTAGTGGTTTCTACAACCTGGCTCTACTTATCACATAAATCTAAATCGCCGTGGCTAGCTTTTATTTTTAGCTTAGGTGGCTTCACTCACATCATTCTTGATAGTTTTGTTGGCGATATTTGGTGGTTTGCACCATTTGTAAATGAACCATATGCCATGTTCACCGTGCCAGCACTATTTAGTCCTTGGTGGTTAAATTTTGTATTTCATTGGTCGTTTGCTGTTGAACTAATCATCTGCATATGGGCAATGTTTATATATAGAAACAGAGTAAACACGCTACATTCCGGCACCTTCGGCAAGAGCCTCTAACAAGTGGTTAAAATCGTTTGCTTTGCTTACTGGGGCGGGCTAAAGCCCGTCTCTTAACCAAACGTTATGCACATAGATCATCAAGGTAAATTATGGAACATATTGATTGGGGCGATTTTCAAAAAGTCGATATCCGCGTTGGAACAATCGTCGATGTCGAAGACTTTCCAGAGGCTCGGCGGCCTGCTTACAAATTAAAGGTGGATTTTGGGCAAGATCTCGGTATTAAAAAGTCTAGTGCCCAGATCACTGCTTTATATACAAAAGAAGAGTTGCTTGGTAAACAGGTGCTAGCAGTAGTAAATTTTCCACCAAAACAAATTGGCCCCATTATGTCGGAGTGTTTAGTTACTGGACTACACCGACCTGATGGTTCTGTGGTGCTATCAACTGTTGATATGGAACTACCTAATGGCACACGGCTGGCATAACAAGCTGCTTAAATTCGTTATGGCTGAAAAAAGCGCAGCCTACACGGGGCTCGCTAACGCTCACTATTTAGCGGGGCGTGAGATACTCAGCAAAACCTCGAATTTACATACTTTCAACCATGAGTGTGGCGAAGTAGCTATGAAAAATATACTGAGAAATATTGCGGCGACCGTTTTGTTTACTGTTTTTATAGCTCCTGTTAACGCTGATGGCTTATATGGCACCGGTGATAATTTTGGAGGTGGATGGCAGGCTGATGGTCATGGGAATTCTAGAGGCACCGGGAGCAACTTTGGTCGCGGTTGGCAATCTGATGGCACCGGTGGAACAAGAGGTACGGGTGATAACTTTGGTAGGGGTTATCAGTCTGATGGCAATGGTGGTCTACGAGGAACCGGTGATAATTTCGGTGGTGGCTGGCAGTCTGATGGTAATGGCGGTTATAGAGGAACAGGAAGCAACTTTGGCAGTGGCTGGCAATCCGACGGCAACGGTGGATTGCGTGGAACAGGGGATAACTTTGGGCGCGGTTATCGAAAATAAGCACCTAGCAACTGCATTAAATACGTTCCGGCCCGATGGGTCTCCACCTGACGTCTTAGTCGGGTGCCGTTTATGCCGGCGTTAAATGCCAAGAGGACGTTATGTCAGGGATCGCTAACACTCCGAGTCCACCATATTACGCGGTGATTTTTAGCTCTGTCCGCACGGATGGTGACCATAATTACGGTGCTATGGCTGACAGAATGGTTGAACTGGCCGCTCAGCAGGAAGGGTTTCTTGGTATCGAGTCAGCCCGTGAGGATGTTGGTATTATCGTTTCGTACTGGGCCAGCGAGGAAGCGATCAGGAACTGGAAGCAAAATGCTGAGCACCTTGAAGCCCAGCGGCTGGGTCATAAAGCGTGGTATTCCGAATTCAAAGTCCGAGTTGCCAAGGTAGAGAGGGCTTATGGCATTTAACCCGTCAATTAAGGTCGTTCCCGGCCTGACGGCAGTCGCTTATTTCAGTGTTATATATAGAAGATGAAATATCACCTATTCCAACAATCCGGAAAACGTCATTACCTGCTAATGGTTCTTTTCCTTGGAACGTTAATGGGGTTTTGGGCTGCCAAATATTCGTTAATTTTGACTGTTATTATTACGGGGTACTGGGGCTATAGAGCAATATGTGTGCTAATAAATCCGATTATATATATCCCTGAAAGCGGAAAAGAAATTGAATTAACTCGAACTGCCTTTGGGTTTGTATTCAATAAAAAAATTCTTTCACTGTCGGATTATTACGGGATCAGAAACAGGGTGCATTGGGGCCATTATAGGCACTGTCAAACTGAACTTGTTGGAAAGTTTGGAAATTACCTTCCTGTTAGGGTGGAGCTTATGTCCGGAAAAATAAATGAGGATGCAAAGGATTTTAAATTGTATTTTTCTAAGAAGTTTGGATTTGAAGCCAGGCCGGATATGGAGCATATATAACAATACGCTCACAGGAACTGGCTAAAGCCGACCTTTTAACACAAGCGCTAGACCATACTCACAAGGAGATCGCAGTATGAAAGTAAGAATAATTTCCGCACTCGTGTTGCTTGCGTCATTTAATGCAGCTGCTGAAACCTCATCGTGCTCTTCGGCTGCTATTGTCCAAGCAGAAAAGCTTTTATCGTTCCATACAGACGGAGATGATCGCGCAGAAATTGATTCAAATGCAAAACAACTACCGTCACTCACTAACCCAGCCAACAAGTCTCAGAAACTGGCTGTTTTTGAAGTTATGGGATATGTGTACAAAGGCGAGTATCGCATGAGGCTCATTTACTACCCAGTCGGTAATGAATGCGTCTTAATTGGTCAAGAAATTCTAGAATTGGCCAGCCTATAAGTGTGCTCTAGCAAGCCTCGTGCATCGCGGGAAGGGTTAGCTAATGGCAGTATCAGTAAGCCGGCTCAAAAAACTCACGGCCGACTTTTTAAGCTCCATTGGAATACAGAAGCGCTAGGCTGACACATAGGGTTAGTGTGCAGGAGAGACTAAGCCAGTCGTGTCATTTCATTCAGGGTGAATAAATTAACCGAGCCGTCAGTTGCAGCCATATAGTCCTTTAGATGTTGAGCACCCATATGTGTCTGCCAAAGCTCGCGGGACTCCCAGTTTTCATAAAACACAAAGTGAGCTGGGTTTTCATTGTTCTGATGCAAATCGTATTGAAGACAGCCTTTTTCAGCCCGAGTGATCTCGACGAGCTTTTCAAGCTCAGCCTTTACCAGAGCAGTTTTTCCGGCTTTAGCAGTTATATTTGCAACGATAGTTAATTTCTCCATGGCCCTTTTCCTTATTGGTTCATTTAGTTTGATTAAAATCCATGTAAAACAATTTTTCCAATGGATTTGCCTGACTCCAACGCCTTATGTGCTGCCTTCAAGTTGTCGGCATTAATAATGCCTAGATTTTTACCAACGGTGGTTTGGATATGACCTTGGTCAACTAAGTCCGATACACGATTCAATAATAGGCCTTGCTCATCCATATCTGGAGCATTAAACATGGAGCGTGCAAACATAAACTCAATGTGCAACGACTGGCTCTTTAGTTTTAGCTTCATCACATCAAGTGGTTTAGATGGATCATCAATCATAGCGATCTTGCCAAAAGGTGCCAGTATTTCTGGATATGTCTCGAAGTAAGTCTCCGTATTATTCAGGCTGGCGATGTGTGTAATCGGCCCGATACCAAGAGCTTCAATTTGCTGTTGCAGTGGTTGGGTATGATCAACAACATAATGAGCGCCAAGTTTCTTTACCCACTCCTGCGAACTTTTGCGCGATGCAGTCGCAATGATTGTTGCGCCAGTTGTGGCTTTGGCAATTTGCAACAAAATAGAACCAACACCTCCGGCAGCGCCAACAACCAGAATCACTTCATTTGATTTCTCTGCCGAATCTGGCGATTGCTGTTGTATTGCTAAATGCTCAAACAGAATTTCCCAGGCCGTGATGGCGGTCAGGGGTAGCGCGGCGGCTTCTGCATCAGAAAGGCTTTTAGGTTTGTGGCCAACAATGCGTTCATCAACCAGCTGATATTCAGCATTGCTGCCTTGGCGATTAAGATCACCGGCATAAAAAACCGCGTCACCTGGTTTGAATAAGGTTGCTGCTTCACCTGTAGCTACCACTTCGCCTACGGCGTCCCAGCCAATCACTTTGTAGTGTCCATCTTCAGCTGCGACATTCTGGCGTATTTTATAGTCCACCGGATTAACGGCAATCGCTTTTATCTTAACTAACAAGTCGTGACCTGTGGCAATGGGCAGGGGTAGTTCGATATCGATTAAAGACTCTGGGTCCATAATGGGTAGAGATTTGGTGTAGCCGATAGCTTTCATGGTTATTCTCCAATTGCGTAGTTGTTGGAAAGAATAATAGGCCTTGATTGCCACTTTTTAAACAGTATAGTATTTGATAAATTCTCAAAAAATATTTGATAATATGCTGTTAAAAGACCTTCAATTAGTGCTGAAAGTAGCTGAATTTCGCAGTATTACTGCTGCTGCAACGCAATTAGATATGCGTACGGCTACGGCTAGTGCCGCACTTAAACGGGTAGAAAGTGCTTTGGGTGTGGAATTATTTACCCGCACAACTCGGCACCTTCGTCTTTCAAGTGCAGGAGAAAAATACATTCCCCTGTGTGAACAGGCACTGCTCATTTTGGATCAAGCGAAGCAGAATATGAAGGATGGCCTAGATATTGTCGATGGAGAATTGCGCATCGCATTGTCTTCAGATTTGGGGCGCAACTTGGCTATTTCGTGGCTTGATGAATTTATGGAAACCTACCCGGAAGTGAGCTTAAAGGCGAATATCACAGATAGTCATATCGACTTCTATCGCGATTCAGTAGACATCGCATTGCGTTATGGATCGCCCAGTGATGCGAAACTTTATGGGTTTAAGATATGCACTGTGCCTACACTACTTTGTGCGACACAAGACTATCTTGATATACACGGCACACCTGAGCATCCGCATGAGTTAGTCTCACATAATGGGCTTTTTTATCAGCTTCACGACATTATCCACGATAATTGGACGTTTTCGCACTGTAGCACGGGAGCAGAATATAAAATCAAGATGAATGGTAATCGCGCCTCCAATGATGGCGACCTTGTAAGACGTTGGTGCGTAGCGGGTAAGGGCTTGGCGGTTAAATCCTGCCTTGATATGTCCGCTGATTTATTATCAGGAAGGGTTGTTAGCATCATGCCCGAGTTTAAATCTAGATCGATTGAACTTTGGCTGATTTTTCCAAGCAGACAATCGATCACTCCGGCCGCTCGGCTACTCAGAGATTCTTTCAAAGAGAAGAGTGTAGCCATTTTGAGTCAACTGATCGACAAAGGAATTTTAAACGAGAGCGTTCTTGCTTAGAGTTTGAAGATTGTTGATTGTGATGAAAGATTTAAACTCAAATCTGTAAGCAGATATCAATCCCGATTAGCCGTTATCCATCAAACAGAGGTTGCTACTCAATATATGAAAACTGAAACCATTACGCCGTCAGAAATGTTTGAACCCATCGGCCCATACAGTCACCTCACCAAAGCCGGCCCGTTCATAACTATTTCTGGGACGCCAGGTGTTGATCCGGTGACATCGAAGATGGCCGGAGAAGATGCGTACAGCCAAGCCAAGCAAATTGTTCGGAATTTCAGTTCAATGCTTGGTGGTGTTGGTGCGTCACTAAGGGATGTAATGCATGTTCATGTGTTTCTAGTTCGAGTCGAAGACTTCCAAGAAATGAACCGTGCATACGCGGAAGAATTTGGTTCTTATCTTCCAGCTCGTACGGTGATTTGTGTCGCTGACCTTCCTAAGAAAGGTGCGCTCATGACCATGAATCTGACGGCTTTTGTGGGCAGTGACAGTTAATAAGACAATCAAGTAAGAACGCGCATAGGCGCGCCGCTTAGTTTTGCGTTAGCTGTATAAAAATTTGCAGGGAGAGAGATAAGTGCTAGTGCCGAGCCATTTTAAAGAAGAAAATCAAGAAAAACTTCAGCAGTACATTAAAGAATATAGTTTTGCTGTGCTTGTAGTTGCTGACAGTGATGGTATCGATGCAAACCACCTTCCTTTCCACTTCAGTGCGAGTGCAGAGTACCCCCTTGGTATACTGAGGTGTCATGTGGCGCGAGTGAATCCTGTTTGGCAGCGAATTGAAAACGGCGCTTCGATTCTTGTGATTTTTCAGGGGCCGGATGCCTATGTGTCACCGTCTTGGTATGAAACAAAGGCTGAGACGGGGAAGGTGGTTCCGACCTGGAACTATGTGGCTGTTCATGCTAAAGGCGCAGGCTCTATTTTTCAGGAGCATGCTTGGTTAAAAGAGCATCTTCATCAGTTAACTGATCTGCATGAGTCCAATAGAGATAATCCATGGTCTGTAGACGATGCGCCTTCTGAGTTCACCAATCGCTTGGTAAAAGCTATTGTTGGTATCGAAATTCAAATTGAAACTCTCACTGGGCAAGTTAAAGCGAGTCAGAATCATCCTGACCGTAATCGAGTTGGAGTAAAGGCAGGGCTTGCAGGTGGTTCTGTACGAGAGTTGGCAATGTCTGAATTTATCAGCTAACAATATGCGGCTCTCGGGAGTTCATTTCTTCGCTTTGTCTCGTAAAACCCACTGCTTAACGTGGCGTTATACGGTTGCAGATAGGAGGTAGATATTACATTGTCAACGTCGTGGTGACTGCTTTTTTAGTTGTTCTTATATCGGAAATTTCAAAGCGCAGTTCGTTCATAGGCGCTGTTAAATTGAATCGTGGCCTATGACCGACGAGCGTTCTTGCTGGGTCGCAACTGTGCTCAGCGTTGGTAATATAGAGGTTACAAACATGTCCGGAACTATAGAATTAGATGAGTTATTGCGCTCAATGGAGCCTCAATTATTAGAGGCAGAATTTGTATTCTGTACAGTTTCTGGCTCGTTAGTTGATTATGTCTCACTTAATCCAGTCGCTACATTTCTCGAGGCGGAAGGCTTAACTTTAGTTTTGGAAAAGGATACAGCGCAAAAAGCGGGCCTGCAATTTGATGGCTCATTTTGTCAGATTACTTTAACGGTTCATTCAAGTCTTGAAGCTGTAGGTTTAACAGCGGCTGTATCAGCTAAGTTAGCCGCTAAAGGTATCAGCGCTAACGTTATTGCAGCGTATTATCACGATCATATCTTTGTTCAATCGGCTAAGGCAGAAATGGCACTTTCAGCATTGAAAGAACTTAGCGCATAACAGGGTTCACTCGTCGCTCAAGCTTATTGAGTGTGAGTGCTTCTGCTGGACAAACCCCGCATCGCTGAGCACTTGCGATACAACCTCCGGGTTGTTCAGGTTCTTCTTGTCCACCCAAAGAGCAGTGAAAATAGCGGTGAGGTACTCCTGAAAGCGCGGGCTATGCAGATCGTCTGTTGCTGTGAGCTGGTGACCGCAAGAGATATTTGTGTTGAAGTAGGTCCCGGATGGCAGGATCTGTCTAAAGCGTTGCTAGCTTAGTTCGAGTGTTTTCAACCAGGCAGGGCAGGTTTGAAAACGTGTAACAGTGCAGTACCAGTATAGTGGTCGGCTGCATGGTGATCGTTTTTTCGCTGTTAAACGGCTCTAAACTGCGCATGAGCCGGGCGTTAGGCTTCTCTGAAGTGAGGACGACCTCACCTCTCAACCATCGTTAGGGGACGGCCCCAAAACGAACTGAGAGGTGTGTATGAGCTGGATGATTTTGTTTGTAGCTGGTCTTTTGGAGATTGGTTGGGCAATTGGGCTGAAGTATACCGATGGCTTTACTAAGCTTTGGCCTACTGTTGGAACGGTGTGTTCATTGGTTGCAAGTTTTCTATTGCTAGGCTTAGCATTGAAAACTTTGCCGGTTGGAACAGCCTATGCAGTATGGGTAGGTATTGGCGCTGTTGGTACGGCTCTTCTGGGCATCTTGCTGTTTGGTGAGTCAGTTAATGTTCTTAAGTTAATGAGTTTAGCGCTGATTTGCGCAGGTATTATTGGTCTTAAGATGGCCTATGCCTAATAAGGCGCTTTACTCAGACAAATTATCTCGCTGCGCTCGCAATTTATCGGTGAGCGTAGCGTTCTCCGCCTATGTTCCCGAGGTTAGTTATTAGGAGGCTTGTATGTCGAAGAAAGTAGTCATGTTTGAGTACGAGAAAGAAACAAAAAACAGTGTTCGTTATAAAGAAGTCCCTGATGAAGGCACTGCGCCTATCGTGGGTACTTTGTATGTTCAAAAATGGTTTGCGGGTGATAGCAAATCGATTGAGATCACGATCAACAAAAAAGATTAGTGAGCTTGCCTATGATAAGCCCCTATAAGAAACACTCTTTTAGGGGCGCAGCCATATAAAGGCAGCGCTAGGTCATGATGAGTGGTGCGGGTTGGTCTTGATTGCGTGGCTGCATCCATTTGATCAGCGCTGAGCACAGCGACTTACTGAAATAGTACCGATTTACAAGACTTCCCCTCAAAATGCTGGATAATAGCCGCCATTCTTTAGCTCGCTATTCTGGTAATTCCACATGGAAATCAAGGTTAACTTTCTCGACAACCTCCGTCTTGAAGCCAAGTTCGACGACTTTACCGTGGTGGCTGATCAGCCGATCCGCTACAAAGGTGAGGGCTCTGCGCCCGGTCCGTTTGATTATTTTCTGGCTTCGTCGGCGCTCTGCGCGGCGTACTTTGTAAAGCTGTATTGCCAGACACGTGATATTCCTACGGAAAATATCCGCCTGTCGCAGAACAACATTGTCGATCCAGAAAACCGCTACAAACAGATTTTTAAAATTCAGGTGGAGCTGCCAGAGGATATTTCTGACAAAGATCGTCAAGGCATTTTGCGTTCCATTGAGCGTTGTACGGTGAAGAAAGTGGTGCAGACCGGCCCTGAATTTATGATTGAGGTGGTGGACAACCTCGACGCGGATGCTCAAGCCTTGCTGGGTACGGCAACGGCTGGCAATACCTGTACGTATATTGCCGGTAAAGACCTGCCGCTGGAGCAAACCATCGCGACCATGTCGGGCATTTTGGCTGACTTGGGCATGAAGATTGAAATTGCTTCGTGGCGCAATATCGTTCCTAATGTGTGGTCGCTGCATGTGCGTGATGCGCATTCGCAGCTGTGTTTTACCAATGGTAAGGGTGCCACCAAAGAAAGCGCGCTGGCCTCGGCGCTGGGCGAGTTTATTGAGCGTCTCAATTGTAACTTCTTTTACAACGATCAGTTCTGGGGTGAAGACATTGCCAATGCAGCGTTTGTCCATTACCCGAATGAGCGCTGGTTTCAGCCAGGACCGAAAGATGAGCTGCCCAAGGGTATTCTCGATGAGCATTGTTTAGCGATTTATAACCCTGATGGCGAGCTGCGCGGTTCGCACCTGTACGACACCAACTCAGGCAATATTGAACGCGGTATTTGTTCGTTGCCTTACGTGCGTCAGTCCGACGGTGAAGAAGTGTATTTCCCGTCCAACTTGATTGAAAACCTGTTTCTCAGCAATGGCATGAGTGCCGGTAATACACTGGTGGAAGCGCAGGTGCAGTGCTTGTCAGAGATTTTTGAGCGTGCGGTGAAACGTGAAATTATTGAAGGCGAAATGGCCTTGCCAGAAGTGCCGCGTGAGGTATTGGCCAAGTACCCAAGTATTCTTGCAGGTATTGAAGCGCTGGAGGCGCAGGGCTTTCCAGTGCTGGTGAAGGATGCTTCGCTCGGCGGGCAATTCCCAGTGATGAATGTCACGCTAATGAATCCACGTACCGGCGGTGTATTTGCCTCCTTTGGTGCGCACCCAAGTTTTGAAGTGGCGCTAGAGCGCAGTCTGACTGAGTTGTTGCAAGGTCGCAGTTTTGAAGGCTTGAATGATCTGGCTCGACCCACCTTTGCCAGCAATGCAGTGACTGAGCCGAACAACGCGGTGGAACACTTTATTGACTCCAGCGGTGTGCTGTCGTGGCGTTTCTTCAGCGCGAAAGCTGATTACGACTTTGTCGAATGGGATTTCACTGATGGCGGTAACAACAGTAACGCGCAGGAAGCCGATGTGTTGTTTGGCATTCTCGAAGACTTGGGCAAAGAGGCCTATATGGCGGTCTATGAACACCTTGGGGCGACCGCTTGTCGGATTTTGGTGCCGGATTATTCAGAGGTGTACCCGATCGATGATTTGATCTGGGATAACACCAACAAGGCGTTATTCTTCCGTGAGGATATTCTCAATCTACACCGCCTCGATGACGATGCTCTGCAATCCTTGGTTGAGCGTTTAGAAGAAAGCGAGCTGGATAACTACATTGATATTACGACCTTGATTGGCGTTGAGTTTGACGACAACACGGTGTGGGGCCAGCTGACCATTTTGGAGCTGAAACTGCTGATTTATCTTGCCTTGAGTCAGTTGGAAGAAGCGCTGGAGTTGGTTGAAGAGTTCTTGCAGTTTAATGACAACACGGTTGAGCGTGGGTTGTTCTACCAGGCCATGAGTGCCGCGCTGGAAGTGGCGTTGGATGATGATCTGGAGATGGACGATTACGCGCCGAATTTCCGGCGTATGTTTGGCGACGAACGTATGGATGCGGTACTGGGGTCGGTGACTGGCACAGTGCGTTTCTATGGTTTAACACCAACCAGTATGAAACTGGAAGGGCTGGATAAGCATTTGCGTCTGATCGACAGCTTTAAAAAGCTGCATGCGGCGCGGGCGCGCTTTGTGAGTTGAGTCAATTTGGCATCATAAAAAAAGCACCTTAAGTGGTGCTTTTTTTATAGAGGTTCTGGGTGAGGCTTACTCGACCCGCCTACTAATTTGTTAAGTTGAAAAATATATGCATCTGTGTGTGAGGTTATCGAGTTTGGGTTGCTGCATCCGCGCGCGATATGGCAGTGGCGTGGTGCCTGAGTTATGCGCTCAAAATGTTCATGCGGGCAACAGGATTGGGCGAGCGGGGTCAAGAGTTGTTATAATTATTGCCGATTATTTGTCTCCTTTGCTGCCTGATTTTGGTGCCTTACCCTGATGAAACAAAATTACTCTGATACGCGTCAACAGTTACTCGATACCGGCCATCGCATGATGGTGGTGAAAGGGTTCACTGGTGTTGGTTTGAATGAGATTTTGCAGGTTGCTGGCGTGCCTAAAGGTTCGTTTTACCATTACTTTAAATCCAAAGAGCAATACGGTCAGTCTTTGCTTGAGGTGTATTTTAAAAATTATCTGGCCGAGCTGGATCAACGTTTTGCCGTGTCCGAGGTGACTGCGCGTGAGCAGTTGATGAGCTACTGGCAGAAATGGTTGGACAGTTATTGTGGTCCCTGTGATCAACAAACTTGTTTAGTGGTCAAGCTCAGCGCTGAAGTGGCAGATCTATCAGAAGCGATGCGTATCACTTTGCGCGATGGTACGGATCAAGTGATTGAGCGTTTGACGCGCTGTATTGAGCAAGGTCAGCGTGATGGCTCGCTACCACACAATAATGCTCAGCAAACGGCGACGGCGCTTTATCAGCTCTGGCTTGGGGCCAGTCTCTTGAGTAAATTGCACCGTAATAATCATCCGCTAGAAAGCGCGATGCTGAGCACCGAGGCACTGCTGGCTGATTGATAGCAAGGATGGCTTGCTTGCTCAGTCAAGCCAGGGTTTTCACCGCACGGGGCATCATTGCCGCGTCTTGAGTCCTTGTTGTGCTTGCGCTGTGAGAGGGTCTTCTGGCCACGGGTGTTTGGGGTAGCGTCCGCGGATATCTTTGCGCACTTCAGGGTAAACATTACGCCAAAAGTTATTGAGATCAGCGGTTACTGCCAGTGGTCGTTGCGCGGGTGAGAGCAGGTGAATTACTACAGCGATTGCTCCGCCAGCGATTTTCGGTGTGTTTGTCCAGCCGAATAAGGCTTGCAACTTAGCGGCTAGCACTGGGCCATTTTCAGCGGTGTAGTCGAGCCTGATATTTTGTCCCGTCGGAATGCTGAGCGCACTGGGTGCGAGTGTGTTGAGCTGTTGTTGTTGCTGATAGTTCAGTCGTGTGTTCAGTGCGTCCGACAGGTTGAGCGTTTTTAAATCAGTCCAACGTTGCATACCGCTGAGAAAGGGCAGTAGCCATTCTTCTAAACTGGTCAGCAGTGCTGGCTCACTGACATCGGGCCATGCATTGGGAAATACTCTGCCCAGCAAGTTGACCCGAGCGCACCATTGCTTGGCGTTTTCTGTCCACGGCAGACTGTGCAGGCCTGCTTTGCGCACGGCATTCAAAAGGCCTTGCTGGATCAGCGCGGAATCGGGTTTGGCTAATTCTTTTTCTGACAAGATCAGCTCACCCAATTTGCGCACGCGGCGTGCCACTACGGTGCCGCGTTTGTCGTCCCAGAGGGCTTCTTCGCTTTCAGTGATTAAGGCTGATAAATCCTGTTCTAAGTCGGCGAGGTCAACTGGCGCGGCGAGATAAATGCTAGCTTGACGTGTTTTACCATCCAGATCGGCCGCTACCAGCCAGTCGTAACGCACCAGTGGATCGTCTTCACGTAGGGTTGCGCCTTTGCCGTTACTGAGTTGGTAGCGGGCGGTTTGCCCTGATCTTCGGTGGCCGATTCGGTCAGGGTAGGCTTGTGCCAGCAAGCGACCGGTGTCGCTGGCGCTGGGCATGTTCACAGCCTCGTTATTTTTGATCATTAAGCGCTTAGCGTCTTGGCGCACTGTGTTTAAGCGTGCGGGGTCAACGCGCTGCAGCTTGGACTCGCCGCGCAGAACTTGTAATCGTTCGTGCATATCGGCACCAGCACTGGAGCCGAGCAGGTCGCGCTCACCGAGTAGCGCTGCCAGTTCTGCTGCTGGCTGGCCAAGCCCCATCTCGCGCCCGCGCAACACCATATTGGCCAAGCGCGGATGAATGCCGAGGTCACGTGCGGCTTTGCCATGTTCAGTAATCGCGCCGTCGCTGCTGAGCATGCCCAGCAGTTGCAGTAAATCTGTGGCCTGGCTCCAATGCGCTGCAGGTGGTGGGTCAATCCAAGCCACCTGAGCTGGGTCTCGCGTGCCCCACTGAGCCAGCTCCAATACCAGTGACACCAAGTCGGCTTCTTGAATTTCAGGCGGGGTAAATTCAGTCAGAGCGGCTTGTTCGGCTTCACTCCAGAGTCGATAACACACGCCAGGCTCGATGCGCCCGGCGCGGCCTTTGCGCTGTTCGGCAGAGGCTTTGGAAACCCGCCCGGTGATCAGCCGTGTCATGCCACTATTGGGATCGAACACTGCACGGCGCTGCTGACCACTATCAATCACCACCCGCACGCCTTCGATGGTCAGACTGGTTTCAGCAATCGCGGTGGCCAGCACCACTTTACGGAGGCCTGCTGCAGGCGGTGCAATCGCGCGATCCTGTTCGTCTGATTTTAAATTACCGTATAAGGGTGCGATCAGCACATGCTCGGCAACTTGGCCACGTAACTGGTTTTCGACTTTACGAATTTCTCCTGCGCCAGGCAGAAACACCAGTAGCGAGCCTGTTTGCTGGGCCAGTGCTTCGTGAATCACCGCCACAACAGGCTCAATAATGCTGCGTTTGTGCTGTTGGCTGCGTACCGGACGGTACACAACGTCCACCGGAAAAGCGCGGCCGGCACTGCTGATTATCGGCACGTCACCGAGTATTTTGGCAATCGGTGCGGTATCGAGCGTAGCCGACATAATCAGTATGCGCAGGTCTTCACGTAACGCTTGCTGCGATTCGCGCACCAAAACCAAGCCTAAGTCGGCATGCAGGGAGCGCTCATGAAATTCATCAAACAACACCGCCGCGTAATCTTCTAACATCGGGTCGCTTTGAATCAGACGCGTGAGAATACCTTCCGTGACCACTTCAATCTGGGTTGCTGTAGAGATTTGGCTGTCCAATTTGGTGCGGTATCCGACGGTTTTCCCAGCTTTTTCGCCCAATTGTTTTGCCATAAAAGTGGCCGCCGAACGCGCAGCGATCCGGCGTGGTTCGAGCATCAGGATTTTGCGCCCACCGCGCCAAGCAGCATCGAGTAAGGCTAACGGGACACGGGTGGTTTTACCGGCACCGGGAGGCGCTTGCAAGAGTACCGTGGTGCTGTGCTCTAGGGCCGACTTGAGATCAGGGAGAATGCTATCGATTGGGAGCACGGTTAGATTTGGCCTGAAGAAGAGGGGCGTATGAGCGCCTTATAATACAGGGCTATCCAAGTTAATAAAGCTGCGTTGTAGTGCGAATTAGTGATTGGTTTGATGCAATGATGGGCATTTTTTGACTGATGGGTGACGCTGTTTAGCTCGCACGGATAGCGGAATCAGTTGGAAATTAGAAGCTGCGGCGCAAAACTGTGCCGGCGCGCCCCTGAGGGCGGCCAGCGTGGCTATTTAGAGCTTGGTGACAAAAGTGCGGGCTTGGTACAGCGCCAAGCCACTGAGCACAATAATGACAATGGCGGCGAGTATATCGGCCCCCGGAAAACCCCAGAATTCGGACATAGTGTCTCCTTAGTAATGGTTGTGCGTGGTATCGGCTATCAAGCCAACTGGGTGTCGTACATCCGTTGCCGGCCAAAGTCGTTCAGCCTGAACTTGAACAACACTCTGCCTGCGCCAAAATAGGCGTGCTCATCTAGTTGTTCTTCAATGCTCTCGATAATACCGCTGGAGAACAGGTCAGTCAGCGTGACGCGCGTATTCCCTCGCCAATAGGGACCGCTCAGTCCGTACTTACTCAGCACCGCATCGGTGATTTGCCAGTCCCAGATGCCGGTGTCTTTCTGATCATTGATCAGCTGAAGAATGTGGCCCTTCATATGCAGTTTATTCATGGCTTACTCCAATAATTACACGGTGTCCGCAGCAGCGGTGTCGATGGTTTTTTTGCTGTCGGCCGATACTGCGCGGACGACTTCGAGCACTTCGTTGCTTTCTGTGAACATGACAAACCCGCCCGTGACAAACAGAACCAGGCCTACAAGGAAGTTCCACTCGGGAAATTTGAGGGTGAATGCGGCGAGGAAAAT
Source organism: Pseudomonas sp. (assembly GCA_034006605.1). Lineage (GTDB taxonomy): Bacteria > Pseudomonadota > Gammaproteobacteria > Pseudomonadales > Pseudomonadaceae > Denitrificimonas. Next base: position 16,833 of record JAVESM010000023.1, read on the forward strand.
AACGGCAAATAGCCCGTATAGTGAGCCGATCGCTTGTCCTCGGCCAACGCCTATCAGTGGGAACGATTTGTACCAAGAGACGTAGCAAAAGGCGAAGGTTATCCCTGCGAGGGTCAGCCAGCCTATCGCGGCCCAGTTGAATGTGGCAACGACCAACTCAACAACGGGCTGATCGGTGAAGAGGTAGATCGCAGGTAGAATCAGCACAACCCAATACAGCACTTCAGCGGTGAATCGCACCGTAATGCCTACATCAGGATCAGCTACATCGAGCCCGCGACCGGCGATTGCACCCTCGACACCCCAGCCAATTGCAGCCATAGCGCCGCCCAGATAACCCAGCCAGCCCGCTTCGCCGGTCCCGGTTATTTCAGCGATAATACCCGGTGCATAGACCGTCACACCACCGGCGAGAATAATGAAAATACCCACTGCCGCGCGCTTGGTAATTTTCTCGTGGTACCAGAGTCGAGCGAGGGTGGCGCCGATGATTGGATACATCAGTGCGGAAATGGCCGCGAAGGCTCCACCGATGTAGCCGATCGCTAGATATGAGCCGAAAATGGCCATTGGGCCGCCAAAGATGGCACCAATGAAGAACCATTTGGAGATGTTGCGCATCTGCCGAATGGTGCGTACATACTCGCCCAACTTGCCCAGTACGCCATTCCAGACAAACAGAAAAAACAGTACAGCAATGGCGTTAAAAGTGGTGAGCACTGCCGCGGCCAGCAGGAACTCGGCATTGGTATCGTAGCTCAGGTCAACATAGGGTGCTTCAAACCAAACGGCTGAGCCTGGCACATACCACGCCCCCCAGAGGACGGCGCACCATAAAGCCCAGATAAAACCCCAGCGTATGCTTTTTGAGGTGAATTGCGAACGCGCCTGATTCAGGCTGAGCTGACTCATGCCGGATCCTTGGCGGGCAGGCATTGTTCTGCTTGGCGCAAGGTTTTCAGGTCTTTCTTAACAACACGTGCTTGTGCCAAGCCGTTTGGGCCAGCGCCCAGAATGGTAAATCTAAAAGTCATAATGACTCCTATTTTGAGGCGATGTATCGCGCCAGGCTTGTTTTGCCTCGACGACGATTAAACGCGAAAAAGAGTGCAGCTCATACCGATTGTGGTCGAACCAACACACTCTATAGTGACGCGCACTTAGGTAAGATCTACCCGTGGCGCGATGTGATGAAGGCTGCATCTGTCGGTGAAACAGAAGGCCGGAGGCAGGCAGGCTACCGATGAAGCGCGAGGTCTCGAGAAAACGCCGGAGGGAAGCGCTCGAACTGGTCAAGCAGAAAAATACTTGGTAACTCGTATACCAGGAGACACAGGCTAACACACCTAAGCTGTTGGTATTGGCGTCAATACTGTGAACAAACTGTCTGATCTGGGTCTTTTGGGTATCCCGCCACGATAGAAGTTGGCTACAGTACTCGACTATCTGCTTTTGAGCTTTGCTGAAAAAAGGGGATTCCCCTGTAGTGTGCTGATTCGCTGACTTAGGCGTTATGTTTCATCTGTATCTAATCTTTATTAACTTCTCAACAGGTTGTCATTATGGAATATGTGTCAAAAATTCTCGTTGCTTTAGTGGCAATTGAACACTTATATATCTTGGTTTTAGAGATGTTTTTATGGACAAAACCGCGCACCCAAAAAATATTTGGGATTAAAAAAGCAGACGTTGAAACAACCAAAGTACTGGCGGCTAATCAAGGACTTTATAATGGCTTTTTAGCGGCGGGCTTAATTTGGGGCGTGTTACATCCAAACCCTATAGTAGGCACTCAAATCGAGATATTCTTTCTTTTGTGCGTACTTATTGCTGCTATATATGGTGGGTTTACTGCAAAAAAATCCATTATTATTGTTCAGGGTGTTCCCGCGTTGTTGGCATTGGTAAGCCTGTTTTTTGTGTAACCACAGCGCACATTCTTTAACAGGACTAAAACAGCAGGGGGCCGTTGGTCGGTGTTGATCCTGTGCCGTTTACGCCTTTTAATTCCAATGTGCTTTTAGATCATCTTGTCGTATTCAGATATCAAGTGAAATAGAGTGCATAACAAAGCCAAACCGTTGGCTCACGCAAGCTGTCACGGTACATGCAACATGACAGCATACCTTGTGAAAAAGCTTCTCGATTTTAAGGGAGTGGCAATGTACGCTGCTAGCAGTGGGTTCGAGTGTGTGTTTCGCGCATAAGAGTGGCTTAAAGCCCTTCGCTTGCTGAATCGTGAGGCCTCACAGATGAGCTGCTGTATTTTCAATTGAGAGGTATTTCATGACCATTATTCGTACTTTCACCGCGTTTATGCTCGTTTTCCTATCGTTTATTTGCCAAGCCGCAGATGGAATGCTGTCGGTGCAGAGCCCGTGGGGTGCCGAAGAAACCATGGACCGATTGGAAAGTACGGTCAAAGAGCGTGGGCTGACGGTGTTTGCTAGAATCGATCATGCTGCTGGCGCCGCGCAAATTGGTACAACGCTTCGCCCTACTGAGCTACTGATCTTCGGAAACCCGCAAGGCGGTACGCCGTTGATGGCGTGTGAGCAATCACTCGGCATTGACCTTCCGCTGAAAGCGCTTGTTTGGGAAGACGCTGCAGGTCAGGTTTGGCTCGGCTACAACGACCCCGCCTATTTGGCTAAACGCCATGATGTGACTGAGTGTGCCGGCGCAGTTGTCGCAAATATAAGTAAAGCGCTTGTCGGTATTTCAACGGCGGTTGTTGCTCCGTAGCGGCTTGCTGGCGCTAGGTGTTGGTTTTACAGCGGTCGCAGAAAGATCGCGTTTTTTGGCTTATGCCCCTAGAAAAACTAGAGTAGTTATTATGAAACCGAACCTTATCATTGCCGCACTTGTTGTTTCTGCGCTTAGCACTCATGCATTGGCTCTGGATGTTAAATTTGCTGATGAATTATGGGATGGCAAAACAATTCCTGCCGGACAGCAATGTCAGAAATTTGCTGGTCACAACCCTGCAACCCCACGGCTCATCGTGAGCGAGATTCCTACGGGTTCCACTGCAATTGTCTTGGCGTACAGTGATCGCGACGTTGAGGCGATGAATAATGGTGGTCATGGAATAGTGCGTTTCACGCTTAACTCACCGGCCAGCACAGTACAAATTCCCTCGGTGCTTGGGCATACCTTTGATATCCCTGCTGACTTCAAGATGATCAAAGCACATCGTGGTCCAGGTTGGGATACAGCCGGTGCTTACATGCCGCCGTGTTCAGGAGGTAAGGGGCATGCGTACTATGTGACTGTTAAAACCATGCAGGATGACAACGTCACCGCGACCGCTGTGTTGGAACTGGGCAAGTACTAAAGGGCTGCGTCACTGCTTGCTTTGTTGACGTTGACAAGACCATTCAACAGAACAGCTACTGGCGTATCTGCTTCGCTGCGGCTTGATGTTATGCAGAGCTGTTTTAGGTTTATCGGGAGGGTTGGGTTCGCCTGCGATGTGCTCTAAAGCTTTTGGTTCGGGTGTGTCCAAGAATGACTTATAGGCTAGGGTGACGGAGACGTGTTGTTCGTTTTTTGGACAAGATAGAGAGCCGCTTGATTATTTGCAAGTGCCGATAGATAATCACTTACGCAAATACTTAACTATTGGGTGGGGTGCGCAAGTGACTAAGAAAATATCGATGTTGTTGGCACTTGCAGGCATTGTGTTGAGTACACTTAGTGTCGCTCAGCAACCCGTTAGCGTCGAGGTCGTGCGTGCTGCCGCTGGGTCTAGTCATCTTGTTTATGATGGTTATATCGAAGCGGTGACTGAAACCCGCATCGCCGCGCAAGTGTCTGGGGTGATTGAGCAGGTCAAAGTGTCTGCTGGCGACCGAGTGCAAGCAGGCCAGATTCTCTTACAAATTGATGCGACCCATGCCAAACAACAACAAGCCGCTTTAACCGCGCATGTTGAAGCCGCGCGTGCCGAGCTGCATGCCTTAACCCAAGAGCTGCAAAGACAGCAGCAGCTTTATCAGAAAAAATACATCAGTAAGGCCGCTCTAGAGCGTATTGAGGCACAACAGCGTGCCGCCGCCGCACAGTTTAAAGCCCAAAAAGCGCAAGCGCAGGCTGCGCAGGTGGCAACGGACTTTTTTATTATCCGCGCGCCTTATGCTGGAGTGGTGATTGATGTGCCGGCGATGCAGGGTGATATGGCCATGCCGGGCATGCCATTATTATCTTTATTTGCACCCAGCGCCTTGCGCGTTAGCGTCGCGGTACCTGCGTCAGCCGCACCACATTCAATAACAGACAGCAATCAAGCGGCAGCCACGGTTCGTGTGACTCAAGAGCAGCACATGCTGACAGTGCAAAGTATTCAACGCTTACCCACGATTGATCGTTCGACCGACACCGTGCGTTTATGGATTGCTGTGGCGAACTCGGAGAATAATTTATTTCCTGGTCAGCATGTGAAAGTGCAATTACAGCAGGCCGCTGGAGGGCAGGATCAGCGTCTATTTATTCCGCAAGCCGCAGTTGTTCAACGTGCTGAATTGACTGCAGTTTATGTGCTGAACGAACAGCAACAGTTGTTGTTACGTCAAGTGCAATTGGGTGTCAAAGATAATGACTTAGTTGAAGTGCGCAGTGGTTTATCGCAAGGCGAGCGCGTTGTGCTTAATCACGCCGTACTAAGGAAGGACTGACTATGCACCCTAAACTTGGACTTTCTGGTCGAGTTGCCGCAGCGTTTCAATCTGCGCCCATTACGCCTTTGCTTGCCTTGCTGGCTTTATTGCTGGGTTTTTTTGCTGTTTTAGTTACGCCGCAAGAAGAAGAGCCACAAATTAACGTCACCATGGCGAATGTGATTATTCCTTTTCCTGGCGCTGCAGTGCGTGATGTTGAAAGCATGGTGGCGATACCTGCTGAACAGGTGCTGGCGCAAATGGAAGGGGTTGAGCATGTGATGTCGGTGTCGCAGCCGGGCGTCGCCGTGTTAACCGTGCAGTTTGATGTCGGTGTTGCCCGTAATGATGCACTGGTTACCCTGCATGATACGTTGCGCTCGAATGAGCAGTGGCTGCCGCGCGACTTAGGGGTATTAGCGCCGATTACCCGGCCGATGGGTATTGATGATGTGCCGATTGTAGGCCTGACTTTATACAGTAAGGCGGCTGATACGGGCGCCTATGCTTTAGAGCGTATTGCCCATAGTCTTGAAGTGGAACTCAAACGTGTGCCGGGTACCCGTGAAGTGCGTACCATCGGTGGGCCCGGTCGAGCAATTCGTGTCGATATTGAACCTGAACGTTTAAGTGCATTGGGCCTGACTATTAATGATTTGCGCGCAACACTGCAGTCGGCCAACTTTGCTTTGCCGGTGGGTGAATCGGTGAGTGGCAACAACAGTGTGCAGATCGATGCGGGTGGCTTCTTAGGCAGCGCACAAGAGGTCGCTGAGTTGGTGGTGTCGGTACAGGATGGTCGCGCGATCTTCCTGGGCGATGTTGCACATGTCAGCGATGGGCCTTTGTTGCCGAGTAACTATGTGCGTTTTGGTACGGTTGGCGACGGTGCCGCCGAGTATCCCGCGGTGACGATGACGGTTACGAAAAAGCCGGGTGAGAATGCGATTGATGTTTCGCAAGCGGTGATGCAACGTGTGGCTGAACTGAAAAACACCCTGATACCGTTTGAGGTTGAAGTGGTTGAAACGCGTGACTATGGTGCAACTGCCAATGAAAAGGCACGCAAACTGATTCAAAAATTGATTTTTGCCACCTTGTCGGTGGTGGTACTGGTGTTCTTTGCCTTAGGCCGTCGTGAAGCGGCGATTCTTGGTGTTGCGGTGGGTTTAACCTTGGCAGCGACTTTGTTTGCTTCTTGGGCGTGGGGCTTTACCTTAAATCGCGTGTCCCTCTTCGCGCTGATTTTTTCGATCGGTATCCTTGTCGATGATGCGATTGTGGTGGTGGAAAATATTCACCGACATCAATCGCTATACCCTGAAAAGACGCTGTCTGAGATTATTCCTTATGCTGTGGATGAAGTCGGTGGGCCGACTATTTTGGCCACTTTCACGGTGATTGCTGCGCTGTTACCGATGGCTTTTGTCAGCGGGTTGATGGGGCCTTATATGAGTCCGATCCCCATCAACGCTAGTATGGGGATGATTTTGTCGTTAGCCATTGCTTTCACTCTGACGCCTTGGCTGGCGCGCTTATGGTTACGTCATCATCACGATGATACGGCTGCGGCAACATCAAAGGCCGCTAAGCTACCGGCCATGCTGACGCGTTTTTTCAATGGTTTATTTAAGCCTTTTCTAAATGAGCAAAAAGGTACATTTAATCGTTTCTTGCTTGGTATCGGCGTGATGCTGCTGATTGCTGTCTCGTTGGTGTTGCCGGCGAGCGGTGTTGTGCTGTTAAAAATGCTGCCGTTTGATAATAAATCTGAGTTTCAAATTATTGTCGATATGCCGGCAGGTACACCTTTAGAGCAAACTTCGGCGGTGCTTGGCGAGCTGGGCGCTTATCTGGCGACTGTCCCAGAAGTGATTCATTACCAGAGTTATGCCGGGACGGCAGCGCCAATCAATTTCAATGGCTTGGTGCGTCAGTATTATTTGCGCAGCAATAGCGAAAGCGGCGACATTCAAGTGAATTTGGTGGATAAACATCATCGCTCAGAGCAGAGCCATGCGATTGCTACACGTTTGCGTCCTGCTCTGCAGGCGATTGGCCAACGTTACGCAGCAAACGTGAAGGTTGTTGAAGTGCCACCGGGCCCGCCTGTGCTGGCACCGATTGTTGCTGAAATTTATGGCCCAACCGAGGCCGGGCGTCAGCAGGTTGGTGATGCGTTGCGCGCGGTGTTTGCTGATGTTGAGGGGATGGTGGATATTGATGACAGTGCGATTGCTGATGCACCGCGTACGCTGTTGTTGATTGATCGTCATAAGGCCAGTCAGTTGGGTGTGACCCAAGCGGATATCGTCAGCACCCTGCGTGCCGGCTTACAGGGTGAAGCGGCGACCTGGTTGCATGATGGCAGTAAATATCCTGCCTCTGCTTATTTACAATTACGTCCAGAGCTGCACGGTGATTTGACGACCCTGTTGCAACTCAAAGTACGCACTGCGAGCAATGCTCTGGTGGCCATTGAAGAGCTGGTGATCGTCACTAACGTGCAACGTGAACAGCCCATTTATCATAAAGATTTGCTGCCAGTGCATTATGTGGTGGCGGATATGGCCGGCAAGATTGACAGCCCGCTGTATGGTGTTTTTGCCTCGCGCGCTGCGGTGCAAGAGATTGTGACGCCTGCCGGCACGCCGATTGATGAATATTTTATCAGCCAACCACAAGACCCTTATCGCAGTTATGCGTTGAAATGGGATGGTGAATGGCAAATCACTTATGAAACTTTCCGCGATATGGGCGCAGCCTATGCAGTGGGAATTTTATTGATTTACCTGTTGGTGGTGGCGCATTTTTCATCCTACCTGACGCCGTTAGTGATTATGGCGCCGATTCCGTTGACCATTATTGGCGTGATGCCAGGGCATGCGTTGATGGGGGCGCAGTACACTGCCACCAGTATGATTGGGATGATTGCCTTGGCTGGGATTATCGTGCGTAACTCGATTTTACTGGTCGACTTTATTAATTTAGAGGTTAGGGCAGGCAAGTCTCTTGAGCAGGCGGTGATTAACTCGGCGATTACCCGTGCGCAACCGATTGTCCTAACAGGGTTGGCAGCCATGCTCGGCGCATTCTTTATCTTAGATGATCCGATTTTTAACGGTTTAGCTATTTCACTGATCTTTGGTGTGCTGGTTTCGACTGTGCTCACCTTGGTGGTGATTCCATTGCTGTATTACGCAGCGTATCGCAACAAGCTTCACTTACTCCGTCAAACAGGAGAGGCATCATGACTTCATGGCAAATGGTTCGCATCCTTGCAGGTGTTTTTATTATGCTCTCGGTTGCGCTTGGTGCGCCGTCCAGCCCGTTTTTTATGAATGAATGGTGGCTGGCGTTTACGCTCTTTGTCGGTGCCAATGTGTTTCAGAGCGGCTTAACTAAATGGTGCTTATTGGAAACGATAATGCGCAAAATTGGATTTAAATCTGGCAGTTAAGGAGTCCCGCGTGATGACTCAATTATTCCACTTGCGCCGTTTCACTTGGCTGGGTTGCGCGTTGCTAACTGTGCTGTGGCAGAGTGCTGCTGCGGCTGAACCGCTCGATCTACTTGAGACTTGGCGCTTGGCGGTGAGTAATGACCCGCAATACCGTGCCGAGCAAGCAGAGGCAGCGGCAGGCAGCGAGAAGATCCAACAAGCCCGTAGTTTATGGCTGCCGACAGTAGCTGCCAGCGCTACGGCTGGGCGTGGCGGGAATAAAAACAGCACCCAAGGTGCGCAGTTTATTACGCCTAGTATGAACTCTGAAAATGTTGAGTTTAATACTTCGATTCGTGGCGGTGATCTATACAGTTATGAGCTTGGTGTTAAGCAGCCGTTGTTGGATCGTGCGCGTTTAGCGCAAAGCCGTCAGCTGCGCTTGTCAGCGCAAGTTGCCGATGTACAGTGGCAGAACGCCCAGCAAAGGCTGATGTTAAAAGCGGTTGAACGGTATTTTGCGGTGCTACTGGCACGTGCGCAGGTGGGCTTTTTAACGCAACAACAAGTGCAGGTGGATTTACTCCAGCAGGAAACCCAGACCCGCTTTGAGTTGGGTGATCGTCCTGTCACGGATAGCTATGCCGCACTGGCGCATGCACAAAGCTTGCACGCACAAGTGCTGGCGGCACAAATGCAAGAAACCCTCGCGGTGGCCGACTTTACTGATCTCACCGCGCAAGCACCGCAAACACTGCTTAATTTGCCTTTAGCTGAGCCGTTGCAGGCCCCAAGTTTAGCGCCGCTAACTGAATGGTTAAGTGATGTGTTAGTGCTTAATCCATTACTGCTTATGCATGAAAAAGGCCTCAATATTGCGGCTGAACAAGTGGCTGAATATTCCAGTTGGAGCACACCAACGGTAGCTTTGGTCGGACGTTTAGCGCATGACAAGCTGGATGGTAGTGGCAGTTATGGTGCGGCATTAAATCAGTCGGATGAGTGGATGGTTGGCGTTCAGGTTAATATCCCGATTTTCACCGGCGGTTATCGCAGTGCCAAGCATCGAGAAGCGTTGCACTTGCAGGATAAAAATCAAGCCGAGGGTGATGTTCTACGTCAGCAGGTCAAGCAGCAAACCCGTGCTGCGTGGTTGGGCGTGCAGGTTAATGCGCAACAGGTGCAAGCCCTGCAAAAAGCACTGCAGGCCAATAACGAACGTTTAGCGTCGACTCGTTTAGGCCATGAGCTGGGTGATAACACTACGCTGGAACGTTTGGATGCAGAAAATAAAGTGGCGCAGGTGCAGTTTGAGTTGCTGCAGGCGAAAGTTTCTTTGATTGTGCATCAGTTGCAGTTGGCGGCATTGGTTGGCGCATTGGACGAAGCACACTTACTGCAAGCCAATCAATATTTGCATACGAATTAAGGCCTACATAGCAGCGCAGGCAATCTGTGCTGCATGACTTTGTAGAACTAGTTGCTGCGTTCGATAGCGTCAGGACAACTGTGTGCCCATGCTTCAAAACCCCCATCCATACTGTACAGATCGCTAAAGTCTTGGCTGTGTAAGTAGGCTGCTGCGCTTTGGCTGGAGTGGCCGTGATAACACACAACGATAGTGGGTATGTCAAGATCCGCTTGCGCGATAAACTCGGCGATTGACTGGTTGTCAAGATGGATCGCGCCGGCAGGGTGTCCGTTAGCAAAGCTTTCAGGATCACGAATATCTACCATCACTGCACCGTCGGCGCAGAGTTGTTTAGCTTGAGCTACATTAATGCGTTTAAAAGCGTCCATCACAATCTCGTTTAATAGCGGTCATTATTTGCTAGCTGGGCAAGCGCAGCGTTCAAAGTGTTGGTTGTCGATATTGTACAACGACATTCTTCCGCCCCAGACACAGCCGGTATCCAGCGCAATGGTATGGGGCGCAGGGCAACGACCTTCGAGTGCTGCCCAGTGACCAAATATAATCGTGTCATTACGGGTTAAACGTGCAGGGTGACTGAACCACGGAGCAAAACCGCTGGGTGCGCTATTGATGCCTTCTTTGCTGTTGAGGTCGAGCTCGCCGCTGGCGGTGCAAAAGCGCATACGGGTGAAATAATTAGTGATGACGCGTAAGCGTTCAATGCCGTGCAGTTGATCACTCCAAGTGGTGGGCTGGTCGCCGTACATCCCGTCTAAGTACGGCAGGAACAGACTGTCATCACGCAGTACACAATGCATTTCTGCTGCGCGTGCTAGAGCATCTTGTATGCTCCATTGCGGTGGAATACCGGCGTGTACCATGCTGATCTTGCGCTCGGCATCATGGTGCATCAGCGGTTGCTGGCGCAGCCAAAATAAAAGGTCAGCGCAGTCTGGCGCATTGAGCACCTCACGCAAGGTGTCTTTCTTTTTCAGGCGTGCGGTATGGTTGGCAATCGCCAATAAATGTAAATCGTGGTTACCGAGTACGGTTATCACAGAGTCACGCATGGCGTAGAGAAAACGTAGCGTCTCTAACGACTGAGGGCCACGGTTAACTAGATCACCGACCAGCCACAGCTTATCTGTACTGGGGTCAAAGTTGACTCGATCCAATAGACATTTGAGTGGTTCTAAACAGCCCTGCACATCGCCAACAGCGTATGTCGCCATTAATGTAAAACTCCTGGTACGGCCAAACTAAAGGGCGCAATTGGTGCTTCAAACTGCTCGCCATCTTCGCCTTGCATGGTAAAGCTGCCTTGCATGCTGCCCACCGCAGTGGCCATCAGCGTACCACTGCTGTAGCTGTACTCATCGTCGGCATCAATCACCGGTTGTTCGCCGACTACACCGGAGCCACGTACTTCTTGAGTTTTGCCGTTGCCATCGGTAATGATCCAGTGGCGGCTCAATAGTTGTGCGGGCTCTGAACCGTTGTTACGGATGGTGATATCGTAGGCAAACACATAACGCTCGTCTTCAGGGTGTGAGTGCTCAGCTAAATAGCGTGTGGTGACGCTGACATCAATGGTGTTGCATAGATTATTCATGGGGTTAACTCTGCAGCCTGCTGCTCAGACAGTTGGTCGGCTAAACGTACAAATGCGGCAATGTCCAGTTGTTCAGGACGTAAGCTGCCATCCACGCCCGCCGCTTCAATGGCTTCAATGGATAAGACATTTTTTAGCGTATTGCGTAGGGTTTTACGACGTTGATTAAAAGCTTCGCGGACGATACGGTCGAGTGCGCGAGCGTCTTTAGCAGGGTGTGGTAACTCAGTGTATGGGGTTAAACGTACAATCGCTGAGTCAACTTTAGGTGGTGGACTAAACGAGCCTGGCCCCACATTAAATAAATGCTCAACACGGCAATGGTACTGCACCATGATCGATAAGCGTCCCCAATCACCACCGCCTGGTTTGGCAGCCATACGTTCCACAACTTCTTTTTGCAGCATAAAGTGCATATCGCGCACTAAATGAGCATTGTTTAATAGATGGAAAATCAGTGGTGTAGAAATATTGTAGGGCAGGTTGCCGACCACTCGTAGACTGCTCGGTGCTGGATCAAGGCGGGCAAAATCAAACTTAAGCGCATCACCTTCATGCAGAATGAAATTGGGATTAAGAGCGAACTTTGTCTTGAGTACTTGTACTAAGTCGCGGTCAATTTCGATCACGTCGAGCTGTGTGCCACTGCTGACTAGACCTTCAGTCAATGCACCTTGGCCGGGGCCAATTTCTAACAGACGGTCGCCTTCACGCGGAGAAATAGCACGAATAATGCGGTCAATGACGCCTGAGTCGTGTAAAAAGTTTTGACCAAAACGCTTACGCGCGCGGTGTTGATAGATGTCCGACATTCGGCTGCTCCGATTAACAAGCTGATTAGTTTAGCAAAAAAGTGCCCAAGCTTCGCCTGCTATCCACTAGAGGCTTGGTAGGGTGGGTAAGCGAATGCCTGCCATGTGAGCAATAAGGGCTGTCATGCCAAGCCAAGGACTGCCAATGGCTTGGCCTTTGCTTTGCTCATCAATCAGCTGTGCATCTTTGAGGAGTAACTGCCATTGTTTACCGCTGAGGCGTTTGAGGGCTTTGCTAAATAGCGGTTTACGTGCCGCAGGCCAGATTTTAGAGAGCGCGCGATCCATTGTTATTCCTTCGCTGAGTTGCTGTGCGAGGTTTGCCAGTTGCCGTATATCCCGCGCCACCGCCCATAAAATAATGGGGATCTCCACACCTTCGCTGCGCAACCCTGCCAACACGCGTAAGCTACGTTCGGCATCGCCACTGAGTGCAGCGTCGACTAAGCCAAATACATCATAGCGGGCGCTATCAGCAATGCTGGCTTGAATGCTCTCTAGATCAAGATGTGTGCTATCACTGACTAACTTAAGCTTTTCGATTTCTTGTACTGCCGCCAACAAGTTGCCTTCGGTGCGCGCCACAATTAAATCAATCGCCTCTGAATCAGCGCTGAGACCTTGCTGAGCCAGACGCTGGTTAATCCATTGCGGCAGCTGTTCAATATTGATGATCGGCAGCTGAATAAACGCACACAGTGGGCTGTCCATTAGGGCTTTAACCCATTTGGTTTTTAATGTGCTGCTGTCAAGACGCGGCACATTAATCAGTAACACTGTCTCTTCTGCAGGGCGTGCTAAGTATTCCAGTAACACTGCGCTGCCTTGATCTCCCGGCTTGCCTGAGCCAATGCGTAATTCTAATAAACGCTTTTGCGCAAACAGAGACAGACTGGCATTCGCCTCGCGCATGATATTCCAATCAAAACCACGTTCGACATGAAACACTTGTCGCTCTGAATAATCGGCTTGACGGCAGGCACTACGAATCGCATCGCTGGCTTCTTGGGCCAATAATGGATCATCGCTACTGACGACATAAATAGGCTGCAAAGCCTGCTTCAGTTGAGCGGGGAGTTTTTCAGGATAAATGCGCATGAGAGCAAAATATGGGCCTTGGCTAGGCAAGGCCCATTATTATTAAGGCAAAGTGATCGGTGATTGTTGCGGCTCATCAAACTGCTGTGCACGAATCGCTGCTTCGCGGGCATCGGCTTGCGCTTGTGCTTTGCGCTGTGCTTGCTCGGTTAAGCCTTGCAGCTGCTCAGGTGTGACCGCTTGCAAGCGCATCATCAATAGCATGACTAAATCACGACGCATTTCATCACGTAATAGTGCGGCTTCTTGGCCAGAACCGGTGACGTTGTTTTGATTGTTGGCATAGGTGCGTTGTACTTCTACTCGGTCTTGCAGTAGCGTCGGTAGCTTGCCTGAGCGCAGTTCATAGCTCACAGTACTGGTCAGTGTATATTCTGCACTGCGCGTACCTGCGGTGAAGCTGGCGGTGCGCTGGCTGGTTTCTTCTGGGCCGAGGTAAAGCGTGAAGGGTGCGCCGCTAGAAATCTGCACCTTATTATTGATTAAGCCTTCTTTAACTTGTTTGCCGATTGGGCTCAACGCGTCATGTGCTTCAAAGTTAAGCTCACTGAGCGCCATTTGCATGGTGCCGGTGCCGCGTAAATGGAAGCCGCAAGCGGTCATTAAAAAAGCTAGACCCAGTACAGTAATCGAACGTTTCAGCATGGTATGTCCTCTGTGCCTAATCTCGTTTTGAGGCTAGGCAGGGGTGAGTAAAAAAGCACAACATAATCAGTTGGCAACAATATTAACCAACTTATTCGGAACAACAATCACTTTTCGAATAGTTAAGCCATCGACATAGCGCAAGATGTTTTCATTGGCACGTGCCGCCGCTTCAATTTCTTCACGGCTGGCGGTGGCTGGCACATCAATGTGTCCACGCAACTTACCATTGACCTGAATCACGATACTCAGCGTATCTTGCACCAGTGCGCTGTCATCGGCTTGCGGCCAAGCGGCATCAATCACCGGTGTGTTATGGCCGAGTTGCTGCCAGAGCGCGTGACAAATATGTGGCGTAATTGGTGCAAGTAGCAGCACAACGGTTTCTAAGCCTTCATGCAGTAACGCGCGATCTTGTGCTGTTTCGATCGGAGCTTTTTCCAGTACATTCATCAGGGTCATCACTTGTGCGATGGCAGTGTTGAATTTCTGGTGTTGGCCAACATCGTTGCTGGCATGTTTAATCACTGCATGGATCGAACGGCGGATGTCTTTCTGCGCATCGCTTAAGGAGGCTAGATCTAAGCCCTCGTGGCTGCCCGCATTAACGTGTTTGTAGGCTAAACGCCAAACCCGTTTCATAAAGCGACTTGAGCCTTCGATACCAGAGTCAGACCATTCCAAACTCATGTCTGGTGGTGCAGCAAACATCATAAACAAGCGGCAGGTATCGGCACCGTACTCGTCAATCATCACTTGTGGGTCAACGCCGTTGTTTTTCGATTTTGACATTTTTTCAATGCCACCAATCACAACCGGCTGACCATCACTGATCAGCGTGGCGGATAGAGCCTTGCCTTTACTGTCGTGTTCAACCGTGACTTCATCTGGGTTAAACCACTGGCGCCCGCCATTAGGCTGGATGCGGTAGTAGGTTTCGGCAATCACCATGCCTTGCGTCAGCAGTTTAGCAAAGGGCTCATTGCTGTTGACCAAGCCTTCGTCGCGCATCAGCTTATGGAAGAAGCGCGCATATAACAGGTGCAAAATGGCGTGTTCAATACCGCCGATGTATTGGTCAACCGGTAACCAATGTTCAGCGGCTGATTTTTCGACTAAGCCGCCTGCATAGTGTGGCGAGGCATAGCGCGCGTAATACCAAGAAGACTCCACAAAGGTGTCCATGGTGTCGGTTTCACGGCGTGCATCCGCGCCACAAGAGGGGCATTTGCACTGATAAAACTCAGGCATTTTGTTTAGCGGGTTACCTGATCCATCGGGAATCACATTTTCAGGTAATACCACTGGTAACTGCTCTTCAGGTACCGCGACATCACCACAGCTTGGGCAATGTACAATTGGAATCGGGCAGCCCCAGTAACGTTGCCGGCTGATACCCCAATCACGTAAGCGGAACTGGGTTTTACGCTCGCCGTGTGCCTTGGCTTCAAGGTCAGCAACAATGCCGTCAAAGGCATCTTTGACGCTTAAGTTATCGTATTTGCCGCTATTGACGGTCGTTACGTGAGCTTTGTCGGCGTACCAATCGTTCCATACGTGCGCATCAAAGCTGTGTTCTGGATTGCTTGAGGCAAATACTTGCTGAATCGGTAGCTGGTACTTATTAGCAAAGGCAAAGTCGCGTTCATCATGCGCAGGAACAGCCATCACTGCGCCTTCACCGTAGCCCCATAGCACATAGTTGGCGACATATACCGGCAACGTGTCACCGGTGAGTGGGTGAATTACAAATTGACCCGTTGGTAGGCCTTTTTTCTCCATGGTCGCCATATCGGCTTCAGCCACGGAACCGCTTTTGCACTCGGTAATAAATGCGGTTAATTCTGCATTGTTGGCGGCGGCGCGTTGCGCCAATGGGTGCTCTGCTGCAACGGCAACGTAGGTAGCACCCATTAAGGTATCCGGACGGGTGGTGTAGACTTTTAGTTGGCCTTCTATGCCGACTGATGCCACGTCGTAATCAAACTGGATGTCAGCACCGAAGCTTTTGCCGATCCAATTGCGCTGCATGGTTTTAACTTGTTCAGGCCAACCGGGCATGTCATCCAGACTGCTCAGCAGCTCGTCGGCATACGCGGTGATCTTGAAGTAGTACATTGGAATTTCACGCTTTTCTACCAGCGCATCGGAACGCCAGCCGCGTCCGTCAATCACTTGCTCGTTGGCCAGCACGGTCTGATCAACGGGATCCCAGTTTACGGTGCCGACTTTTTTGTAAATAATGCCTTTTTTGTACAGCTGAGTGAACAGCCACTGCTCCCAACGGTAGTAGTCAGGCTTGCAGGTGGTGATCTCGCGCGACCAATCAATGGCTAGGCCCAAACGCGTGAACTGTGCCTTCATGTAGGCCATGTTCTCGTAGGTCCAAGCAGCTGGCGCGACCTTATGCTGAATTGCTGCGTTTTCTGCAGGCATACCGAACGCATCCCAGCCCATAGGTTGCAGTACGTTTTTTCCGAGCATGCGCTGGTAACGGGCAATCACATCACCAATGGTGTAGTTGCGCACGTGGCCCATATGCAGGCGACCGCTGGGGTACGGGAACATCGACAAGCAGTAAAACGTTTCTTTGCCCGCTTGTTCGGTCACTTCAAAGGATTTTTGCTCGGCCCAGTGGCCTTGAGCGGCGGCTTCAATGTCGCGAGGTTGATACTGTTCGTGCATGATTTTATGTGTTTATCGTCAAGAAAGTCAGAAGAATGATGCGCCGCAGCCCATCAATGAAAAATATCTGTCTAGCATACATGAGGCGGGCGCAAGGAGGGAAACGGCATGTACACATCTATTGGGATTGCTGTGCAGATGCATCTGCATGGTCTACTCATGTCGAGCGGGTCTTTGTGCTGATTTAGTCTGCGCTATAAGTTAAACGGTAGAAAACTGCGCCTAGTGCTTCATTAAGTAGTGCCGTGTTTTGCCACATCGCTTTGCTTTCGGGCAACCAGCCGTTTAATGGGCGGCCGTTGGCGACGCTTAAAAAGCCAACCGGTGCGCTGATGACCTCAAAACCAAATTGCTCGAAACACCAGCGTGAGCGTTGCATATGCCAAGCATTAGTGACAAGTACGACACGCTGAATGCCTTCAGCCTGTAATATCTGGGCAGTGTATAAAGCATTTTCCCAGGTGGTGCGACTCTCTTTTTCCAGCCAGCGCGCAGTCAGCGCAAAGTCTTGTGCAAGGCTGTCGGCCATTAACTGTGCTTCACTGGGAGGCTGACCAAAATGTAAGCCACCAGTGGTTAATATCGGTAAGTGTGAGGCTTTAGCTAAGCGTGCGGCATAGCGCACTCGCTGCATGGCTAGCAATGATGGTTGATCGGTTTGCCAAGCAGGGTCGTTGGTTTCGCGACCTCCGCCCAGTACAACAATAGCGTCCGCACGTTGAGCCAGCTTGGGCCATTGCTGTGGCGGTAAGGGTGCTTCCGTTTCCAATACTCGCGCGGCATACTCAACGGTAATCGGTAGGCTCATTATATAAAGCCCGCTCATCGCGATGAAAAAACTTGCCATGGCTATTTTTGGCCAGCGTTTACGTAGGGCAACGCTTATTAGTAGCAACAATAGTAAGCTGCTGGGCGGTAAGGCCAATTGCTTGATAATATAGCGCCAAGTCATGTGCGAGCTCTAAGGATGTTGTGGTAAGAATCCGTATTGTGCACAAATCTTGTTTTAGAAGACATCGGTCGGTGTTGTACTTGACCCTGCTCAGTCGGCTGGGCATGCTTTGCACCATCTATTTTAACCAGCCTTGAGTAATAGTGATGAAACCAGAAACAATTGCGATTCATGTCGGTTACAAATCTGATCCAACCACCAAGTCCGCTGCGGTGCCGATTTATCAAACGACGTCTTATACCTTTGATGACACCCAGCACGGTGCTGATCTGTTTGATCTAAAAGTGCCTGGTAACATCTATACGCGTATTACTAACCCCACCAACGATATTTTAGAAAAACGTGTTGCTGCTTTAGAGGGTGGTGTGGCCGCGTTAGCGATGGCGTCAGGCATGGCAGCGATTACTGCAACAATTCAAACCATTGCAGAGGCTGGCGATAATATTGTTTCAGTGGCGAAGTTGTATGGTGGTACCTATAACCTGTTTGCACATACTTTTCCGCGTCAAGGTTTAGAAGTGCGTTTTGCGCCGCACGATGATATTGCTGCGTTAGAAAAACTGATTGATAGCAGAACTAAAGCGGTGTTCTGCGAAAGTATTGGTAATCCTGCGGGCAATATCGTTGATATCCAAGCGTTAGCCGATGCTGCGCACCGTCATGGCGTACCGTTGATTGTCGATAACACTGTGGCAACGCCAGTACTGTGCCGTCCATTTGATTATGGTGCAGACATTGTTGTGCATGCGCTGACTAAGTACATGGGCGGTCACGGCACCACCATCGCTGGCGCGATTGTTGATTCAGGTAAGTTTCCATGGGCTGAGCACAAAGAGCGCTTTCCATTATTAAATACGCCGGACGTTTCCTACCACGGTGTGGTGTATACCGAAGCCTTTGGTCCTGCTGCATTTATTGGTCGTTGCCGCGTAGTACCGTTACGCAATATGGGCGCAGCCCTGTCACCGTTTAATGCGTTTTTAATTATGCAGGGTATGGAAACACTGTCGCTGCGTATGGAACGTCACTGTGAAAACGCACAAAAAGTGGCGGAGTTTTTACAGGCGCACGATCACGTTGAGTGGGTGCAGTATGCCGGCTTGCCTAGCCATCCTGATCATGCGTTAGCGCAAAAATACATGGGTGGTAAACCTTCGTCGATTATGTGCTTCGGAATTAAAGGTGGCCAAGCGGCAGGGGCTAAGTTCATTGATGCGCTGCAGTTGCTCTACCGTTTAGTGAATATTGGTGATGCCAAATCATTAGCATGCCACCCAGCGACCACCACACACCGCCAATTGACTGAAGAAGAAATGGTCAAAGCCGGTGTGAGCTTAGACTTGATTCGCCTGTCGATTGGTATTGAGCACATTGATGATATTTTGGCTGACTTAACTCAAGCGTTAGACGCGGCACGTTAACGGCTTCAGCGCGCAAGCGACTGTGCCGGTTGCGCGCGACCTTTTTTAGTTTTTATAAAGGAATGCACATTTATGCAACATATTATGGTTGCGCATGACCTGAGTGCAGAAGCCCATATCGCCTTGCGGCGTGGCGCGCAATTGGCGCAGCAGCATCAAGCGCGTTTAAGTGTTCTCTATGTTTTAGAAAATCATTTGCCGATGTCTGTTCTAGAAAAACAGATGCTTGCCGCTGATGCTTTGCTGACACAGCAGCTCAATGACTGTAATGCTGAGAATGCGCAAGTCTTGATTAAAATGGGTCGCCCAGCGCAGGCAATTGTTGCTGCACAGCAGGCGCATAGCGTTGATTTTCTGGTGATGGGGGACCACCACCAAGACTCGCCCGAGTATTTTTCTGGCACCACCTTGGAACGCGTATTACAGCGCAGCAGCATCCCTGTCTTGTTGGCGATTGACTCTGAGGTGAGTGATTATCAGCGCGCTTTTGTGCCCTTAGATTTTTCTTTATGTGCCTGCCATGCTTTACATCATGTGTTTAAGTTATTACCGCATACGGCTCGGATTCATGCATTGCATGTGCTGGAAGTGGCTGAAGTGCATGGTGGTGATAGCGACTCAGAGATAACTTGGCAAACCTCTCTGTTTGATCAGTTGGTGAGGGATGAGCGGGAGAAATTACCTGCCGTGGGTGCAGAAATCAGTCATGAGTTACGTCAAGGTGAGCTGCACAACTGTTTGAGTCAAGTGATTGCTGAGCAAAAACCACACATTTTAGCCATCGGTAAACATGGCCGCGGTATTTTGGCTGATGCGCTACTGGGCAGTTTGGCACAATACTTTTTAGAGCATCCACCCTGTGATGTCTTGGTCGTTAAATAACCTTTGCGCTGTGTAATTGCTATAACGCGTTGTTTGAGTTTAGTGGTAATCCTTTAGCATTGTATTAATCACTTTGCGCAGTGCGGTTTCATCTGTTTGTGCTTGCCTACGGCTTGTAACTTCACTTTGTCCGCGCCATATTATTTGGCCTGTTTGCGCATCCGTAAAAGTCAGTATGAGCTGTTGATAATGCTCAGTGTAGGTGCGTGGAGTGATTGGCACGTCAATGCCCATTCCGAGGTGGCGGTAACGATCGTGGTAAGGATAGCCGTAACCATAGTTATAGCGTGCTGTTGGATCGTCATGGTAATCGCGCCGAGTGCGCTGACTGTGTTGGCTGTTAAGTTTAACTTTTAGCTCGCATGGCTTGGTTGCAGAGGCAGGTCGAAAGGCATATTGCTCCAACTGTGCAGCCAAAACTTGCCGTTCTATTGCTGGTACATCGCTGGCGGACATTGGATTGAGCGGCTGATCGTGCCAGCACCAATAAGTGTAGGTTTTTTTTTCGGTTGCTATAGGGTAGGCGCTTGCATCGAAATGGATTGCCGCTGTTATAGGGGCGGGCGGTAAGGGTCGGCTCTCGGCTTGATAAGGGTTACTGGCGTGGCAGCCAAGTAACAGGACAGATCCTGCACTGAATAGCAGATAACGCAGCATGACGCACCTCCACAGAGACGGGACTGACGCTTAGTCTACTGCGCTCACGCGTGGCTGGCAAAGCCAATGCAAATAGCGCCCTAGGCCCGATAAGGCAGGATGGCGACGATAGCTCAATTCAGTACTGAGCAGCTCTGCGGGGGCGATCTTTTGCCGAAATTGTGGCGGCATATAATCATGAAAGACGCGAATGCCGCTGCGCTGTTGAATATGCCAAAGCGGCTCAACTTGACGGGCTAATTCGCGCGGATCAATCGGTTGTTGCGGGGTTAGGCCGCCGGCATCACCAGTAAAGCGCTGCTGGCTGAGCTTACGTAAGTTACCCTTAATCAGATTCTGTAAGATCAGAGCATCTTTGTTGTAAAAAGCCAGTGAAAGCCAACCATCAGCAGCGGTTAAATGGCGCAGGGCTGTCAATAGAGGGCTGGGCTCAGCGAGCCATTCCAGTACGGCATGACAGAGTACTAAGTCATACTGAGTGTGTTCTTGTTGAGTAAAGGTTTGCCAGTCTGCGTGCACAAAAGAGGCTTGGCATTGTGCTTCAGCAAAACGTTGTTGCGCTGTTTCGAGCATTGCTAGCGCCGGCTCAACTAAAGTGACCTGATGGCCTTGTTGTGCAAGCCATAACGCCATATGTCCGAGCCCTGCACCAATGTCGAGTACGCGCAATGGGCGTTGTGGTAGCACTTCATTGAGGTCGGCTTGTAGTACCGCTAAACGTATAGCTCCTTTATTGCTACCGTAAATTTTCTGCGCAAAGCGAATCGCGAGATCATCAAAATGCTGGTCGTGCATATCAGTACTCTTTATAAATGCTGGGCACTTTAGCAAGCTGCATTGCCGCGCGGCAAATAAAAGGCCTTGGCCTGCTTGTGTGTAGCGGGCCAACGCATGGTTCAAGTTAGAGAAAAGGGATAAGGGAGCGTTTTTCTTTGGGCTTATCTTTGAGAGGGCACTCTGGGCGCACGCCGTAATCGTCTTTTTCACAGGGTCGAACACGGCGTTTATCGCTTAAGGTACTTTGTCTTAAGTGAAATGGCTGTGAGGGTGTACGTTCGAGCACAGCACCCTGTTGATTGATAATCTCAACCGCGAGTTGGTGTGTGCCACGATCAATTTCGGTCAGCGGGAAAACAGGACTGCGACTGGGTTCGCCAAGCGGACTTCCATCTAAAATTAATCGGTAATGATGCCCTTCTAGTAGTGCAGGCTCACTATTGACGGTAACAATTAACTGACGATCATTGGCTCGAATGGTTGCATCAGGTTCGGGTACCAAAATGCGTAACACTTGGTATTGTATTGCCAATGGCGCTGGGTCAGCTTGATACACGGGTGGTAGTTTAACCGCAGCTGGCGCTGACATCTGGTTTGATGGGCCGATCTCAATGGTTTCGGTGCGCTGGCTTTTAGGGGGGTTATCGGTGAAAACCCGTTCGCCATTTGCATCGATATAAGTGTAGATCGCCGCAGAGACGATCTGTGCAGCGCATAACAAGAGCGCCGCTAATAAAAATTTCAGTTTCATCGTGTTGGATTAGGACGTAAGGCGGGGCTGCCGGTATGTACGCGTTGTACGGTGATGGTCTGTTCTGCGCTGCTTTGTAGCACTGTGTCATTGGCGAGTACTTGTACGGCTAGGCGATGTTCGCCGCGCTCAAGGTTTTCAATCTGTAAGCGAGTAGTAGAACTGGCGGTGCCATATGCTTGTCCATCGACTAACAGTTGTAAGCGGTGCTGTTTGGCCAGTTCTGGAGTGATCTCAACCTGCACGGTAAAGCTGCCATTATTGGCACGCAACGCCTCGTCGTCAGGCAGTCCCGTCAGTTGCAAACGACTGTAGGGTGTTGCCAGTTCTGCAGTGTCTGCGTCATCAGTCGCGCTGGGTACGGCAGGTTTAGTGCTTTTGGGTGCGGGTAAGCTGTTGATAGCACCTAACTCAACGCTGCTAGCACCTACACCTAAGGGTGGTTGGTCGGTAAACACGCGGTTACCCTTGGTGTCGGTGTATTGATAAATCTGTGCAGTGGCAGGTAATGCTGCTGCAAGCAAAACTGCGGCAAATACAAAGCGCATAACCAACTCCTTTTAATGATTGCTTAAGCGTTACATGCTCTGCTGAGTTAGGCAAGCGTTTCACCCGCGAGCTGTGTAAAAGTGCACGTAATCGGCCTTTGCTGGGAGAATTTACGGGTGCGCAATAAAAAACTGAATTGTTTAATCTGTGCCGCGTACAATACAAAAGTTATGATTGACTGCTTGTTGAGGCCTTTATGATGTTATTTTCTTCTAATAGTGTGCGTTGGGGCTAGCGCTGGCGGCAGGCAACAGTCAAAATAGCACATTGAATTTATATTGCGTGTCTCGCCCTTGTTTTGACAGACACCTTGTCTTGCCGAGACAGGAATGTGGCGAGCGCATTGCCCAGAACCTGTTGCTGGTTGGCACCTCGTTGATGAAGTCTTGGAGACCATGATGTCAAAGTCGCTCGAACTGATACAAACTCACAATGCAAAATGGATTGATTTGCGTTTCACTGATATCGGTGGGCAACAGCACCATATCACTATGCCTGCACGTGATGCTGATGATGATTTTTTCGAGCAAGGAAAGATGTTTGACGGCTCCTCTATGGCTGGCTGGAAAGGTATTGAAGCTTCTGACATGATTTTACTGCCGGATGACAGTACCGCCGTTATGGATCCCTTCACTCAAGAGCCGACTTTGATTTTGGTTTGCGACGTGATTGAGCCATCGACCATGCAAGGCTACGACCGTGATCCGCGCGCCATTGCTTCGCGTGCAGAGGAGTATTTAAAATCTACGGGGATTGGCGACACTGTTTTTGTTGGGCCAGAGCCTGAGTTTTTTATCTTTGATCAGGTGAAGTTTAAGTCGGATATGTCAGGTTCAATGTTCAAAATCTACTCTGAGCAAGCCGCTTGGAACAGTGATACGGATTTTGAAGGTGGCAACAAAGGCCATCGCGTGGGTGTTAAGGGCGGCTATATGCCGACTCCGCCAAACGATTATGACCATGAAGTTCGTACGGCGATGTGCAATGCGCTGGAAGAGATGGGCCAGTTTGTTGAAGTGCATCACCATGAAGTGGCCACTGCAGGGCAAAACGAAATTGGTACTCGATTCAATACCTTGGTTGCCAAGGCTGACGAAGTGCAAGCGTTAAAGTACATTGTTCACAATGTTGCTGATGCCTATGGTCGTACTGCGACTTTTATGCCAAAGCCGTTGTATGGTGATAACGGTTCGGGTATGCATGTGCATCTGTCAATTTTCTCGGGTGGCAAAAATACCTTTTCAGGTGAAGGCTATGCCGGCCTTTCTGATACGGCCTTGTACTTTGTTGGCGGTATTATTAAGCATGGTAAGGCATTGAATGCGCTGACCAACCCGTCCACCAACTCGTATAAGCGTTTAGTGCCAGGTTTTGAAGCGCCGGTAATGTTGGCGTACTCTGCGCGCAACCGTTCAGCTTCTATTCGTATTCCTTATGTCACCAGCCCAAAAGCGCGCCGCATTGAAGCACGTTTTCCTGATCCATCGGCTAATCCATATTTAGCTTTTGCTGCACTGCTTATGGCAGGCCTAGATGGTATTCAAAATCGCATTCACCCAGGTGATGCAGCAGATAAAAACCTCTATGACTTACCGCCAGAAGAGTCTAAACATATCCCGCAAGTGTGCGGCAGCTTGAAAGAGGCGCTGGATGCTTTAGATGCGGATCGTGAGTTCTTATTGCGTGGCGGTGTATTTAGCAATGAGTTCTTAGATGCATTTGTTGCACTGAAAGCAGAAGAAGAGCTGCGTGTGCGCACCTTTGTCCATCCGTTAGAATATGAGCTGTACTACAGCTGTTAAGGCAGCCAGTCATTGACTCAGTTAAGCAGGGTGCTGTGCTGTTGTTTACACGGCACTTTGCTTACTTTTTGAGCATGTTTTAGAAAAAGCTGCTATCATTTGCGCCCATTTTTGTGGTTGCTTTGGTAACCCCTCTTAGCGACCCGTTTGCATCATGAAATTAATTCTAAAGTCTTTTGCTGAAATCACCATTAAAAGCCGTCCTGTGCGTCGGCAATTTATGCGTCAATTGGGCAAAAATATCCGCACTGTATTACGCGACCTTGATCCTAAGGTGAGTGTTGATGGTGAGTGGGATAATTTAGAATTGTTTACCGCTATTGAAGATGCCGAGCAGTTGCAAGAGCTTTATGCTCGCTTGCGCTGTACCCCAGGGATCTCGCATTTCTTTCAGGTGTTGGAATACCCACTGGGTGATTTTGATGAAATTACCCAGCACTGTAAGGCGCACTACTCTGAATTGTTGAAAGGTCGCACCTTTTCTGTGCGCTGTAAGCGCAGTGGTAAGCATCCTTTTTCCTCGATGGATGTTGAGCGCTATGTGGGGAGTCAGTTGCGTCAACAATGTGCTGCCTCAGGTATTGATTTGCGCCGCCCTGACGTTGAAGTGCGTTTCGAGATTAGTGGCGAAAGACTTTTGATTGAGTATGAGCGCCACCAAGGTATTGGAGGCTATCCGCTGGGGACTGTTGAACAGGCGCTGGTATTGATGTCCGGTGGCTTTGATTCCACTGTGGCAGCTTATAAGATGATGCGCCGTGGCCTGTTAACGCATTTTTGCTTTTTTAACTTAGGTGGCCGTGCGCACGAGCTTGGCGTTAAAGAAGTGGCCCATTATTTGTGGAAAAAATACGGCAGTTCACATCGTGTGTTATTTATTAGTGTGCCGTTTGAAGAAGTGCTCGGTGATATTCTAGAAAATGTCGATGACAGTCATATGGGGGTCGTCCTAAAACGTATGATGCTCAAAGCCGCTGATGCCATTGCCGAAGACTTGCAGTTGGATACATTAGTCACTGGTGAAGCCATTTCGCAAGTGGCCAGTCAAACGTTAACTAACTTAGCTGTTATAGATAAAGCCACGGACAAGTTAGTTTTACGTCCGCTGATTACTGAGCACAAACAAGACATTATTAGTACTGCTGTCGAAATTGGCACTGCTGATTTTGCGGCACATATGCCGGAATATTGCGGAGTTATCTCTGTGAACCCGAAAACCCGCGCCAAGTTAGGCCGTGTTGAGCATGAAGAAAGCCGTTTAGATGCAAGTATATTGCAACGGGCGATTGAGCGTACAACACGGGTCACCATGGATAAAGCGCTGGATGAGCTGGGTAAAGGCGTTCATGTTGAAGAAGTCAGCGAGGCGCTACCGGGGCAGGTGATTGTCGATATTCGGCACCCTGACCAAGTCGAAGATCAGCCATTAATCTTGGACGGTATTGAGCAACGTGCCGTGCCTTTTTATGCGATTAATAGCCGTTTTAAAGAATTTGATCCTAATCGCCAATATCTACTGTATTGCGATCAAGGTATGATGAGTAAATTACATGCTCATCACTTATTGCATGAAGGTTATGCAAATGTGCGCGTGTACCGCCCTGACTCAGTGCAGCGGCCGCGTGCAAGCAGTTACGCATGATTAGATACTTGTTATGGGTGTGTTTGTGGAGCTGTATGGCCATGCCGCAGCAGTTACGCCCACCCGACTGATAGACCTTTGTTATTTCGATACATCTGATGCGCTTAGCGTACAGCCTACATATTTTTACTTGAGATAAGCTTGTGATTGAGAATTTACGTAACATTGCCATTATTGCTCACGTTGACCACGGTAAAACGACCCTGGTTGATGCCCTTTTACGTGCATCTGGCACCCTAGACCGTAAAGAGCTCGACTCTGACCGCGTTATGGACTCCAATGACCAAGAGAAAGAGCGCGGAATTACCATTCTGGCAAAAAATACTGCTATTAAATGGCATGACTACAACATCAATATCGTGGATACCCCAGGCCACGCCGATTTCGGTGGTGAAGTTGAGCGCGTAATGAGTATGGTGGACTGCGTGTTGTTGGTGGTTGATTCTATTGACGGCCCTATGCCACAAACGCGCTTTGTAACGCAAAAGGCCTTCCAGGCTGGCTTGAACCCTATTGTTGTCATCAACAAAGTTGATCGTCCTGGCGCACGTCCAGACTGGGTTGTTGACCAAGTATTTGATCTGTTTGATAACTTGGGCGCGAATGAAGATCAACTGGATTTCCCTATCGTTTACACCAGTGCTTTGAATGGTGTTTCAGGTTTAGATCCAGCTGAAATGACTGATAACATGGACGTATTGTTCCAGTCTGTTGTGGATTTTGTTAAACCACCAAAAGTGGATTTAGACGGTCCGTTCCAAATGCAAATTTCTGCATTGGACTACAATAACTTCCTCGGCATTATTGGTATTGGTCGTATCGCTCGCGGTCGTATCAAAGCCAATAGCCCTGTAACCTCGATTGATGCTGAAGGCAAGCGTCGCAATGGTCGTATTCTGAAATTGATGGGTCACCACGGTTTACACCGCGTTGAAGTTGAAGAAGCGCAGGCCGGCGATATCGTTTGTATCAGTGGTTTTGATCCATTGTTTATTTCTGACACTTTATGCGATCAAGCACACGTTGAAGCGCTGCCACCGTTGAGCGTTGATGAGCCAACCGTGAGCATGACTTTCCAAGTGAACGACTCTCCGTTCGCGGGTAAAGAAGGTAAGTTTGTTACCAGTCGTAATCTTAAAGATCGTCTGGAAAAAGAATTGCTGCACAACGTGGCCTTGCGTGTTGTACAAGGCGATGACGTAGATAAGTTCAAAGTTTCCGGTCGTGGTGAATTGCACTTGTCAGTGTTGATTGAAACCATGCGTCGTGAAGGCTATGAGATGGGTATTTCTCGTCCAGAAGTTGTGATCAAAGAAGTTGACGGTGTAAAACAAGAACCGTACGAAAACATTATTATTGATATCGAAGAACAGCACCAAGGTGCGATTATGGAGCAGTTTGGTCTACGTAAAGGTGAGCTCACCGATATGGTTCCAGACGGCAAAGGTCGTATCCGTCTTGAGTACACTGTGCCTGCACGTGGTTTGATTGGTTTCCGTAACCAGTTTATGACCATGACTTCAGGTTCTGGTATTTTGACTGGTATGTTCAGTCACTACGGCCCAATCAAAACGGGTGAAGTGACCAGCCGTCAACAGGGCGTATTGGTGTCTATGGCGACGGGTAAAGCATTGACTTACTCGCTGGAAACTCTGCAAGAGCGCGGTAAG
>JAVESM010000024.1:0-43941 GCA_034006605.1 Pseudomonas sp.
CAGCTTAAAGAAGCGCTTGAAAACACCTCTGACTCAGAGACTCTAAGGGTCTGGAATGCTAGATTGTCGTATTTTCCACCTGTGTCACCGCAACGAATTTCTGTCGGTTTATTAGTCCTTTTTTGTCTTGTTGCAGTCTCCTTAGCTAAAATACCGTCTTTTCTACCGGTCAATGGTGATTGGTTTTACCCGCGGTTTATTCCAGTAATCGTTATTAGCGCTGTGATTTCATATTTTATTAAAACAACCGAATCGAGTGGTAAGGTTTTTAAGGTCGTCATACTTGGAGTAGCGGCTAGTACTATTTATTTAACTATTCTTCCTGATAGTAAAGGTTCTGCCTCTATAACAATGGCATTAGTTCACTTACCGATGTTTTCTTTATCTCTAATGGCTGCTAGTTTCATGGGTGATGATTGGAGAAATGTGGAATCTAGGTTAAATTTCATTCGGTACTTGGGTGAAATGGGAATATATTCAATTTTAATATTATTGGGTGGTATGGTTTTAACCGGAATTACATTCGCCTTGTTCTCTTTAATAGGGTTGTCCATAGAGAAGTGGTACATGGAATATGTGGTTGTACTTGGCCTTGTTTCTACGCCTTTAGTTGCAACATACCTATTTGACTCAATTCAAAAGAGACAAAGTAAATTCGCAACAATATTGTCAAATGTGTTTTCACCGCTTTTCTTAATAACTGTTCTCGTATACCTGTTGGCCACCCTATATCAGGGTAAAAGCCCATTCACAGATAGAGATTTTCTTATTACCTTTAATGGACTTCTTATTGTTATTTTAGCTGTGACGATTTTTTCAATATCGGGAAAAAATAGAGCTGTTGGGGTAACTAGATCTGATTATATTAATGTCTCGCTAATTGGCGCCACCCTTTTAGTCAATATCGTAGCATTATCAGCGATATTATTTAGATGGGCAGAGTATGGAATAACTGTAAATAGAGTGGTGGTGGCAGGTGCGAATATTCTTATATTTTTCCACCTTGTATTATTATTAAAAGAGTACGTCTCTCATATTAGACAGGGAAATAGTTTGGGTAAACTTGAAGCTGTAATAGCAAAATATCTTCCTGCTTATACGCTATGGTCACTTATAGTAGCGGTGTTTTTACCTATGGTATTTGGGTTTAAGTAAGTAGCCTAACAAGCGTTTGCATTTGAGCGCTTTTAATTTCGGCCCAAAAAAACTGGCCTCCATCAAAATTGCCAAATGAAACGGGCGTTAGCTTCAATAAGGAAAACATGAATACCGCATCCATACATGACTCTTTTCTTCGCATTAATTTGTGGCTATCTGAGCACGCCCCCAAAATCCTAAAGTCACTCCAAAATCCGGCTCCAGAAGAGCAATTTAAAATACTTAGCGATGTGGCAGCCCGCGCCCTACCGTCTGAATTTTATGATCTGTACAGAACGCACAACGGAATCAGCCCTGAAGCAATGTGTAATTTGTTTTTCGGCGTTAAATTCATATCAATTGAAGACTCAATCAACCAAGTTAAAGATATCGACGACCTGGAGAATAGTCCCAGTCTAAAATACGTCGATCCTGGCATAAGAAATAACTACACTTTTAATAAAAGCCGTGTGCCTATTGGCGACGATTCGGGTACCTGTTTAATTTGTGTAGATCTAGAGCCAGACGAAGGCGGTTTTTTTGGTCAAGTCATACTTATAGATTATGATTACTCAATTGCTATTAAGCTTGCTAATTCACTCTCGCAGTTTGTTTCAAATTTCGCAGCGGATTTAGAATCAGGAAAATACTCTTTACAAGAGGACGCTCTTGCTGATGGCAAGGAATGGTTAGAGCCTTCTAGAGAAATAGATTCTGTAAACTGGTTCAACTCACCCACATGGCGTCATATAAAAATATAGAGCCTATTCGTGCGCGAGCTAACAAGTCGCGCGCTTCACTCGCTGAGACCGGCTAAAGCTAACCCCTTAGCTTAATCGTTAAATATAATTTCAGCTCGATAATCGATTTTAAAAGAGTAATTATGTCTATTGATGTTATTTGGCAAAGTGATTGCCGCTTCAATGTTGTCACTGAAGGTGGTTTTGAGATTTCTATTGATTCGGAGAGTAAATCAGCTCCTTGTCCTACTGAAATATTATTATCAGCTTTAGGTTCATGTAGTGCGACTGATGTTGCTCTTTATTTCAAAGATAATGGTATTGAGCTAAAAGGGTTAACAAACAGCTTAACGTATGAACTAACAGAGAGTGAACCTGAATTATATAAATCGGTTAATTTGCATTTTTCAATTGAATCTGAAAAGGCGATAGAAATTCAAGTTAAAGCCGCAATTGAAGATGCCATAAATAAGTATTGTCACGTTTGTTTGATGCTCCAACCAAAGATGCTTGTTACTTATACTCTAGATATTATTAGCTAATGAATTTGCATTTAACAATCGCATCAGCATGATTTATTACATTCGAAATTCTAGGTTGATCTGCATGGTAATAAGCGTGTTATACGGGCGTTATATTTTAATGGGGAGAAATGAGCCATTGGTTATTAGACCGGCTTTCTGAGGCAAAAGGCCAAGCTAAACCTCGCTTTGCATTTTAGGGAACAGTGAACTGGATGAGAACGTTGGCTGAAGTCGTTAATTCGGGTTCAACTAATGATAACGAGTTAGCTGAGTTATATAAAAATATTCAACGGAGGCCGGTAAGCCGCATTGCAGATTTTTATTAAGTACTGTATTTAGGTATAAAACTATATGACGGGGTGATGATGTATGGGAGTAATTGCTAAAGATCTTGACCAGAAAACCTTCCATGATTTGCGATTGATTATCATTGGCTCCGAAATTATGATGGCTGTGCTTTGTCTAGTCGTCCTGCTGTTAGTCAATCATACTTATGATATATCTCTTTGGATGTATAGCTATTTTATTGCATTAGCGGCTTCGTGCTATATATCAAGTAAAGTATCAACAACAACTATGCTTTGGCTGACGGGCTTTTTGCCTATTTGTATAGGTGCGGCTTGCCTGGGTACGCTGGCCGTTATAATCGGGAAGCCCATGACGTGGTTATTGGTCATTGGTATGATCATGAGTTTGCCAATTTCCGGAATGTATTCTCACTGGTCACATTATTTTACTTCAGCGGTGGCTATTTGGTTGACGTTATTTTGTGTAATCACTCCGCAGTTTGAAACGCAGTTAGATTTAACGCTTACGCTGTTGACCGTTGGCGGTAGTATGGCGCTTGGGGCCGCTGTTTGTGTGACCTTTTGCCGTATACGTAAAAATGTTTTTGACTTGCAACAGCAACTGCATGGCATGGCTTATAGCGATGCGTTGACCGGTTTGCCCAATCGGCGGGCTTTCATGGATCGGTTGGGTGAGTTGACTTCTAGCTCTGTATTATCAGTGCCCGTTTATTTCTTTATGATTGATATAGATGATTTTAAAAAAATCAACGATCGTTATGGCCACGATGTTGGTGATTTAGTTTTAGTGGCTTTCGCCAAAATTTTAAGTGATCAAGCGCAGGGTTATAATTATGCTCGTTTGGGCGGGGAAGAGTTTGCAGTGGCAGCCTGTTTCTCTGATTTTAAGGAGGCCCAAGCACTGGCTCAGCGAATTATAGATGCTGTCAACTCAAGTCAGGTGCACGACTTATATGTTTCGGTAAGTATTGGGTTGTCTGAGTATATTGAAGGAGAGACGGTTTATAATTTTATTCGTCGTGCGGACTTAGCATTATATGAAGCTAAGAGAAATGGAAAAAATCAGTTTTCTTTTTCTAAGATTGTCTCTGTCGAGTAATGATCTTGATGGTTTCCAACCCAACCGAAACGCACACCAAGCCATGCGCTACGCACAAAACACAGTACGGCAGGGCTAGGATGCTGCGTTGCAAAGCAAACGTGCCTTGGTAAGACTAAGGGGTATTTTAGGTCGGAGCGCAGATTAGGCTGTTACAGGATTTGCCACGCATACGTCACAGAAGTGTCACAGAGCCATTTAGCGGAATATTTAAGCAAGGAATTATAGGCATAAAAAAACCCCTAACTTATTGAAAGTTAGGGGTTTAGTATCTGGTTGCGGGAGCAGGATTTGAACCTACGACCTTCGGGTTATGAGCCCGACGAGCTACCAGACTGCTCCATCCCGCGCCGATAAGTATACGCATATTTTTGCTTCTGTCAAAACTTATTTTAAAATCAATCATTTATCCGTGCTTTGCGCAATTTGATACGTTTTTTCCAACTGCGATTAACCCACCAGCGCCAGTACAAAACGGTGCAGCTATAGCCTAACGCTGCAAGGATTAAACCCATACAGATGGAGCCTGCATAGAGTGGCTGCCAGTGGGTTGTGGTGACTTTTAAAATCCAGCTGAGAGTCACTTTGTCTGGCATATGAATGGCTGGGGTATTCAGTAGCCAGGTGCCGAGTTTGTAGTTGGCATAAAAAACCGGTGGCATCGTGATGGGATTGGTCAGCCAGACTAAGCTTACAGAAATAGGTAGATTAGCGCGCAGCGGGATCGCTAAAAAAGCCGCGGCAAACATTTGCATCGGCATTGGCATCATTGCCCAAAACAAGCCCACAGCAACTGCCCGCGCCACCGAGTGACGGTTTAGGTGCCATAAGTTTGGATCATGAATCAAGCTGCCCAGAAAGCGTAACGATGGATTGTTTTTAATTTTTTCTGGGTCGGGCATGTAACGTTTAAATAGTTGACGAGGCATGAATTTTCTCTGACATGCTAAAGCTCGTCTATTATGCATCTTATTAGTGCGTGATGCGGTCACAGGGCGTGACAAAAGTATTAGAAAGCGCTGTATTACCACGATTATTTGTTTGCAAATGCTACAAGGAGGTAGCTGCATGCGTTTTTCAATGCTTGCATTGATTGCAGGGCTGATCAGTTTGCGTGTTTTACCTTGGCTGCCGAGTGCAGGGTGGCTGATGGGATTATTGTGTGTTGCACTGCTCTTATTTGCCTGTCGAATATTCCCTGTCGGTGCTTATCTTGTTGGATTTTGCTGGGCCTGCTTGAGTGCACAGTGGGCGCTGGATGATCAGCTCGCCCATGATCTCGATGGGCGCACGTTATGGGTTGAAGGCACGGTGGTTGGTTTGCCCGAGTGGCCTATTGTGCAGGGGCAACCAACAATGCTGCGCTTTGAATTGCAGGGTGCCATTTCACGACGCGCTCAACTGCCTAAACGTATGCGTTTGTCTTGGCGCGCACCTATTGATCAGGTTAAAGCCGGTGAACGTTGGCGCTTAGCGGTACGTTTGAAACGTCCTGATGGCGTTCTAAATCCGCATGGCTTTGATTATCAAGCGTGGTTGTTTGCTAAGCGCATCGGTGCGACGGGTTCGGTGAAAGCTGGGCAGCGCTTAGCTGCAGGGCAAGGCGTAGATTATTGGCGTGAGCAATTAAAGCGGCGCTTACAACGCGTTGCTCCAGAGCAGATGCAAGGGGTTATGACGGCGTTATTGTTGGGTGATGGTTCAGCGTTAACGGATCAGCAGTGGCAGCTGTTACAGACGACGGGCACTGTGCACTTGATGGTGATTTCAGGGCAGCATATTAGTTTGATGGCAGGTCTGGCGTATGCCTGCGTAGCGCTGCTGGTGCGCTTAGGCTGGTGGCCGACGCGACTGCCTTGGTTGCCGATTGCTTGCGGACTATCAATGTTGGCGGCGCTGTTTTACGGCGCTTTAGCGGGTTTTGCTGTGCCGGTGCAGCGTGCCTGCATCATGGTGATGATTGCCCTGTTGTGGCGCTGGCGCTTTCAACATGTAAGTGCTTGGACTGCATTTTTGGCAGCGCTCTCGACGGTGCTGTTGTATGAGCCACTGGTGGTGTTACAAGCGGGTTTTTGGTTGTCTTTTGCTGCCGTGGCGGCACTGATCTTGGCTTTTTCAGGACGCTTAGGTGCCTGGCGTTGGTGGCAGGTATTGGGCCGAACACAATGGGTGGCGGCCATTGGATTGGTGCCGTTTTTACTGGCATTAAGTTTGCCTGTGAGCTTAATTGGACCGCTGGCCAATCTGTTTGCAGTGCCTTGGCTGAGTCTCTTGGCGCTCCCGATAACTTTATTGGGCGTTGTTTTGCTGGCCTGGCCTGTTTTGGCCTCGGCCGTGTTAAGTATGGCCGGCTGGCTCTTGCAGGTGATGTTTAGTGTGCTGCAGTGGCTGGCTCAGAGCGAAGCGGTCTGGGTCGGTGCGGGTATGAGTGGCTGGGCATTATTGTGTGCGTTACTGGGCGTGTTATCTGTGCTGTTACCGCGACCGATCATACCGCTGCTCGTGGTTCTTGGCTTGTGGACACCGTTGCTTAAATCGAATGAGATTTTGCTAGAAAATGGAGACGCCGACGTTTGGTTGTTAGATGTAGGTCAAGGGCAGGCCGTGTGGATAAAAACAGCGCAGCACAGTTTGCTCTATGATGCGGGACCTTTTATCGCAGGCTTTGATACAGGCGAGCGGATTGTTGTGCCTTTTTTACAACGCTTTGCTCAAACACATTTGGATACGCTGTTGATCTCGCATGCCGATACGGATCATGCCGGAGGTGCGCAGGCCATTATTAATGCATTACAAGTGGCGCACGTTGTGAGTGGTCAGCCGTTAGAGCATCCATCAAGTTTTGCAGCGCAAGCGTGTACTGAAAAACAATGGCAATGGGATGGCGTGTGGTTTTGGCGGTGGCAATGGCGCAATGCTAAAGACAACAATCAAAAATCCTGTGTGCTGCTGATTAATGCGCAAGGCGAGCGTTTATTATTAACGGGCGATTTAGATGCAGCCGGTGAAGCGGCGTTATTAGCAGATTGGCCGTGGTTAAAAGTTGATTGGCTGGTGGTTGGGCACCATGGGAGTCATACCTCAACCTCGCGACGTTTTCTACAAACGATTGCTCCGCAGTATGCTTTAATTTCACGCGGCAAACACAACAGTTATGGGCATCCGCATCCTCAGGTGTTGGCTGATTTACAACGTAATAGCGTGCGCGTTTATGATACGGCGCAGGATAAAGCTGTGCAGATTCATTTAGGCCGTTACCAAGGAGCATGGACGATGAGGATGCAATCACGTTTTTGGCGATCAAAATGAGAACCCTAACGTTCGGTGTAGACCTAAGCCTGTGCTAAAGTGAGGAAATTTCTTTTCTGGAGTCGCTATTGTGTGGGAACTGATTAAATCAGGTGGCTGGATTATGCTGCCCATTGTTGTGTGTTCAATTATTGCAGTTGCCATTGTTGCTGAGCGTTTATGGACCTTGCGTCCATCGCGCATTAGTCCGCCACATTTATTAGGTCAAGTCTGGCGCTGGGTGCAAGACAAACAGATGGATCAGAATAAATTTCAAGAGCTGCGTGCGAATTCGCCGCTCGGACAAATTTTAGCCGCCGGTTTAACCAACTCGCGCTATGGGCGTGACATCATGAAAGAAAGCATCCAAGAAGCTGGGGTTAAGGTGGTCAATGAACTTGAGCGCTATTTGACTCCGCTGGGAACGATTGCTGCAATCACTCCTTTATTAGGCTTGCTGGGTACTGTGCTGGGCATGATTGAGATTTTTAGTGCCTTTATGGGCTCAGGGATGGCCAATGCTCCGCAGTTGGCCGGTGGTATCGCCAAAGCACTGGTTACTACGGCAGCGGGTTTGTTTGTGGCGATCCCAACCTTGTTTTTCCATCGCTTTTTGCAGCGTCGTGTTGATCAATTGGTGGTGAATATGGAGCAAGAAGCGATCAAGCTTGTCGAGGTGGTGCAGGGTGATCGTGAGGTCAAACTGAATGGGGATAAAGCGTGAAATTTCCACGTAAACCGCGCGAGCCGGTTGATATTAATTTAGCGCCACTGATTGATGTGGTGTTTATCCTGCTGTTGTTTTTTGTGGTGACTACAACCTTCACCCGTGAAACCCAGCTTAAAGTGGATCTGCCTGAAGCCGTCAGTGGTACGCCGCCAGAAGTGGTGAAAACACCGTTGGAAATCTTAGTCGGTGTGGATGGCTCTTTTGCGTTAAATGGTAAAAGTTTGAGTAAGAATGATCTTGCCTCGCTGATGGAAGCGTTACGTGTTGAGTCAGCAGGGGATCAAAGTTTACCGGTGACGCTCAGTGCTGATGGTCAAGCGCCGCATCAAGCGGTGGTGACCGCGATGGATGCCGCCGCTAAGTTAGGTTTTGCGCATTTGCGTATTACTACGATTGAGGCGCAAGCCCAAGAGTGAAACTGAGCGAACGCATACAGCAAGCTTGGTATCATGGGCATCTATTGTTGTATTTGCTATGGCCACTTGAAGCACTGTATCGCTATGTGGTTAAACACAAGCGTGCAGCCTTTATGGCTGGCCGCAGTGACAGCTATCGTGCTCCTGTACCGGTGATTGTCGTGGGTAATATCACTGTTGGCGGTACCGGTAAAACCCCGCTGATTTTATGGTTGATTGAGCAGTGTCGTGCGCAAGGCTTGCGGGTTGGTGTCGTTAGTCGAGGCTACGGTGCGCGCCCAGCAAGCTTTCCATGGACGGTCAGTGCTACAGATTCAGCAGAGCAATCGGGTGATGAGCCGTTGCTTATTGTGCAGCGCAGTGGCGTGCCTTTAGTGATTGCACCAGAGCGTGCACAGGCTGTGCAGCAGCTGTTGGCTGAGCATAGGGTAGACATTATTTTATCCGATGACGGTCTACAGCATTACGGTTTAGCGCGAGATTTAGAATTGGTGCTGATTGATGCTACGCGCGGACTGGGCAATCAACGTTGTTTGCCGATGGGCCCATTGCGTGAGCCGGTTGAGCGCCTGCAAAGTGTGGATGCGGTGTTATTCAACGGCGCAGAGCAAGACCGCGAGAATGGTTTTGCTCTGCAGTTACAACCGACCGAGTTGGTGCATGTGCGCAGCGGCCGTCGTGAGCCATTAAGTTACTTCCCCGCACAACAAAAAATGCATGCTGTGGCGGGTATTGGCAACCCACAACGTTTCTTCAAGACGCTTGAAGGTTTAAACTGGCAGCCAATTACCCATGCGTTTGCTGATCATGCAGAGTTTAATGCAGAAGATTTACAGTTTGCCGATGATTTGCCGGTGATCATGACTGAAAAAGACGCGGTGAAGTGCCGTGCATTTGCCGCCGATCATTGCTGGTACTTGCAGGTGGCGGCGCAGCCTTCATCGGCCTTTGCATGCTGGTTTGCTGAGCAACTAAAGCGCTTATTAACTGATTCGTTTTGAGGATGTGCTGATGGACCCGAAACTCTTAGATATTTTGGCTTGCCCTATATGCAAAAGTGCGCTGCAACTCAATCCCGAGAAAACTGAGCTGTGGTGCAAGGCCGATGGCTTAGCTTTTCCAATTCGTGATGATATTCCGGTGATGTTGGAAACTGAGGCGCGGACTTTAAGTAACGATGAGCGTTTGGACTAAACCATGACTCAAGCTTTTTGTGTGGTGATCCCTGCACGGTTTGCCTCGACGCGTTTTCCTGGTAAGCCGTTGCAAGATATTGCCGGCATGCCAATGATTCAGCGGGTGTGGCTGCAAGCGCAAAAAAGCGCCGCGCAGCAGGTGGTGATTGCCACTGATGATCAGCGTATTTTTGATGTTTGCCAAGGCTTTGGTGCCCAGGTGCTGATGACCCGTGATGATCATGAATCGGGGACTGATCGTTTGGCTGAAGTGGTTGCGCAATTGGGTTTGCCCAGTGAGGCAATCGTCGTCAATGTGCAGGGTGATGAGCCACTGATTCCGCCAACAGTGATTAACCAAGTGGCTGCGAATCTAGCGCATTACACACAGGCCTCAATGGCAACGTTATCGGAACCGATCACTGATATTGCCAGCGTACTCAATCCGAATGTGGTCAAGGTCAGTAGTGATCTACAAGGCTATGCCTTGACCTTTAGCCGTGCGCCTTTACCTTGGCCACGTGATGCATTTGCTAAAAGCCAAGCGGTCATGCCTGAAGGTGTCGATTTTCGTCGACATATTGGTATTTACGCCTATCGTGCGGGTTTCTTAGCTGATTTTGTGGCTTGGGGTGCCTGCAAGTTAGAGCAAACCGAGTCCCTTGAGCAGTTGCGTGCCTTATGGAATGGTGCACGTATTCATGTGGCTGATGCTGTCGAAGCACCGCCTGCAGGCGTTGATACGCTGGAAGATTTGCAACGTGTCCGACGGTTTTTTGAGGAATAACCATGCAAGTTCTATTTGTCTGCTTGGGCAATATCTGTCGCTCACCTACAGCGGAAGGGGTGTTTCGTCAGTATCTTGCTGATTCGCCACTGGCCCATCAGGTGCGTGTTGATTCTGCAGGCACGGCAGATTGGCATACGGGTAAAGCCCCTGATCCACGCACCTGCAGCGCTGCGCTAAAGCGTGGCTATGATTTGTCCAAGCTGCAAGCGCGTCAAGTGACAGAAGAAGATTTTCATCGCTTTGATCTGATTTTGGCGATGGATAACAGCAACCTGGCTGATTTACAGGCGATGCGCCCAGCTAACAGTCACGCTGAAGTGGACTTATTATTGCAGCGTTATCAGCTGGCGCGTAATGAAGTGCCTGATCCGTATTATGGCGGCGAGCAAGGTTTTGAAGAGGTACTCGATTTGCTTGAGGGCGCCAGTAAAGGGCTTTTAGCCGAATTGCAGGCGCGCGCATGAGCTTGCTTATCGAAAAAGATGTTTCGCTTAAGCCTTACAACAGCTTGGCGATTGATGTTGCGGCACGCTTTTTTGTTGCGGTGCACTCGCTTGAGCAATTGCAAGAAGCGCTTGCTTGGGCCGAGCAACAACAGGTTGCGGTATTCTTGCTGGGTGGCGGTAGTAATCTGCTGCTGATGGCTGACCTGAATGTGCTGGTCATCCATCTGCAGCTGCGCGGTATTCAACTGCTCAGTGAAAATTCTGACTTTGCAACGGTTGAAGTGCAAGCGGGGGAAAACTGGCATGCTTTTGTGCAATGGAGTTTGGCGCAAGGCTTCAGTGGCTTAGAAAATCTCAGTCTCATTCCTGGCAATGTTGGCGCCGCACCGGTGCAAAATATTGGTGCCTATGGCGTTGAGCTTAAAGACCACCTCGACAGTGTATTGGTTTATGACCGTGAGACTGCGCGCACCCAACAACTCAGCGCCAAGCAGTGCCAGTTCGCTTATCGCGATAGCTTGTTTAAGCGTGAGTCAGGTCGTCGGGTGATCTTGAGTGTGACTTTTAAACTGCCGAAGCACGCTGTGTTGCAATTGGATTATGGCCATCTGCGCAGCTACTTAGCTGAACGGCAGATAGTGCAGCCAACAATTCAAGATGTCAGCCGTGCAGTATGTGCGATTCGTGCAGAAAAACTGCCTGATCCACAGCAGCTCGCCAATGCGGGTAGTTTCTTTAAAAATCCTGTGGTGACGGCTGTACACGCCGAGCAACTGCAAAAAACCTATCCTGATATGGTCAGTTTCGTACAAGCAGACGGCCAAGTTAAGTTGGCTGCAGGTTGGTTGATTGATCAAGCGGGCTGGAAAGGTGTGCGCCAAGGCGATGCGGGTGTGCATGCTAAGCAGGCACTGGTGCTGGTCAACTATGGTAACGCCACTGGCGGGCAAATATTAGCGCTGGCGGCGCGCATTCAAGCAGACATCCAGCAGCGCTTTGCGGTTGAGTTAGAGATCGAGCCTAATGTGATTGATTGATTGATTGAGTGCAGCTGCTGGCTCGATAAACGGTCATTAAAGACCAGAAAATACCTGAAGATTTGGCCCAATAGTTATATTGGGCTTTTTTATCGGTAGAAGAAATCTAGTACCGTGTTGAATTATTCAAAATCTTCAGGATTGGCAGCACTAGATGGCTGTGCTGATTCGGGTTTTGCTGCTGGCACTTGAGACTGTTGCGGTTGAATACGGATTAACGCACCAAGGGTGCCGTGATCGATAAAGGTTACTTGGTCATTGGCCACTAAAGTGCTTTGTTTAAAGCGTTCGCTGCTCAAAAGCGTGGCATCTGGATTGAACTGGTTGATCCAGAAATCCAACTGTACTTGACTGGTGCGGTCTAACTCCATGGCTAAAGTCCCTTCCACAGGGTAATGCTGAAAAGACTCTGGCCCTTCACTGACTGCGATTTGTACGGATGGACCATTAGTGGTTTGCAGCCAAGCTTTGTGCAGTAGCACCTCATAGCCGTTGTCTGGACTGAGCTTTTTAACTAAATGGTCAAGGTGAGTGGTGCGCAGCATGTCAGTGGTGACGGGTGTTGCGCCATTGGCCCAGTTGTCAGGTGCCACGCGACTGGCTAGCAGACTTTCGCTGCTTTGCCGAAAGACCACCAGTTCAACCAATTGTGTGTCGTTAGCGAGAGCTTGCGTGCTGCACAGAGTGAGCAAAAGAGTAAGGTGAACTAAGTAACGCATGTGCCACTCCTTAAATTATTGTTATTGAGCCAATTGTTTTAATAGGGCTTCAATTGTAGCAAAACGCTGCTGGGGATTATCCATAGGCACATTAAATTTAAATACTGTCGCACCTTCAAAACGGTAGTGCTTGGGCTGGCTTTGGATCAGTTTAATTAAGCGCAGCGGATCCACGCAGGTATCACTGGAAAACTCGAGGCGACCACCATAGGGTCCTGCATCAATTTTAAGAATCCCCAGCGCTTGTGCTGTGAGTTTCAGTTCAGTGATACGAATTAAATACTTGACTGGATCGGGTAACAGACCAAAGCGATCAATCATTTCCACTTGCAGTTCTTTCAGCGCTAGATTGTCTTTAGCGGATGAAATGCGTTTGTAGAGAATCAGGCGCGTATGCACGTCCGGCAGGTATTCATCTGGAATTAAGGCTGGTACGCGCAGATTGATTTCGGTGCCGCTATTGAGAGGTTGCTCAAGGTTGGGTTCGACACCTTTACGAATGGATTCGACCGCGCGCTCCAGCATTTCCATATACAGGGTGAAGCCAATCGCGTGAATTTCCCCGCTTTGCCCATCGCCCAGTAATTCACCCGCCCCGCGGATTTCTAAGTCGTGGGTAGCGAGCATAAAGCCTGCACCCAAATCTTGCGCATTGCTGATCGCCTCCAAACGTTTCTGTGCATCGGGTGTCATGCTTTTTTGTGGAGGGGTCAGCAGATAGGCATATGCTTGGTGATGACTGCGTCCAACCCGTCCGCGCAATTGGTGCAGCTGGGCTAGACCAAATTTATCGGCGCGGTCAATGATGATGGTATTGGCGTTGGGCACATCAATGCCAGTTTCAATAATGGTTGAGGCGACCAGTACGTTATAGCGGTTGTGATAGAAGTCGGCCATTACCTGCTCAAGCTCGCGCTCATGCATTTGTCCGTGACCAATACCGATGCGTGCCTCAGGGACTAATACCGCTAAATCAGCAGCGCACTTTTCAATCGTTTTTACATCGTTATGCAAAAAGTAGACTTGACCGCCGCGCAGTAATTCACGCAGTAAGGCTTCTTTGACCACGGCATCTTGGTGTTGCATAACAAAGGTGCGCACTGACAAGCGCCGTGCCGGTGGCGTGGCAATAATCGACATATCGCGCATGCCCGCAAAAGCCATATTCAGCGTGCGCGGAATCGGTGTGGCGGTGAGGGTGAGGATATCCACTTCGCTGCGCAGTGCTTTGAGTTGCTCTTTTTGGCGCACCCCAAAGCGGTGCTCTTCATCAATCACCACCAAGCCCAGATTATTAAATTTCACATCGCTTTGTAGCAATTTATGCGTGCCGATTAAAATATCGACTTTGCCTTCAGCTAAGTTACTTATTGCTTGATGGATTTCTTTAGCTGTTTTAAAGCGGCTCATGACTTCCACTTGTACTGGCCAGTCGGCAAAGCGATCACGGAAACTATTATAGTGTTGCTGCGCAAGCAAAGTGGTGGGCACCAGGACTGCGACTTGTTTGCCGCTGTGTACCGCAATAAAAGCAGCGCGCATCGCTACTTCGGTTTTACCAAAGCCAACATCACCGCAAATTAAGCGATCCATTGGTTTACCTGACAACATGTCATTGCGCACGTTGTCGATGGCGACTTGTTGATCTGGCGTTTCCTCAAACGGGAACGCTGCGCTAAAGGTGGTGTAATCCACCCCTGGATTGTTAAAGGCAAAGCCTTCACGGGCGGCGCGAATCGCGTAGATATTGAGGAGTTCAGCGGCAACATCACGCACTTGCTCGGCGGCCTTGCGTTTAGCTTTTTGCCATTGCTCAGTGCCTAAGCGGTGCAGTGGTGCGCTGCTGTCATCGCTGCCGGTATAACGTGCAATTAAATGCAGGTTAGCCACCGGCACATAAAGCTTGGCTTGATCGGCATATTCAAGCATCAAAAATTCTGTGGCTTGTTCTTCTATCTCTAAGGTGACTAACCCTTGATAACGCCCTACGCCGTGATCGATATGCACGACTGGTGCGCCTTCGCGCAACTCTGTTAGGTTGCGAATCACATGCTCATGGTTGCCGTCACGATTTTTCTCACGGCGACGGCGTTGCATCACCCTCTGACCAAGCAGAGCACTTTCTGGAATCAGGGCTATCTCATCGAGTAGCACACCGGCTTCAATGGGTGCAACACAGATGGCTATTTTGCAGTGAGCCGTTAAAAAATCTGCCCAGTTGTCCACTTCAATAGGGACAACATCAATGCGCTGCAATAACTCTAACAGCACTTCACGGCGGCCTGCCGTTTCTACGGTAAACAGGGTGCGACCGTTAAACGCGCTTAAGAACTCTTTGACTTTACTCAGTGGTTCAGCCGCGCGGGCATCAATTGATAGATCTGGGAAGGTTTGTACGGGTAAGCGTTCTTTACCGACCGCAGGACTGATGTCTTCGGCATCAATGAGAATACGCGGGTGGTCTTTGATCGCGCCGTAGTACTCATTAATAGCAATAAATAAATCAGCAGGCGGCAGTAATGGGCTCTCAATATCCCCGCGGCGCTCTTCAAAGCGGTTACGAATATCTTGCCAAAAAGCTTCTGCAGCAGCGTCAACACCCAGCAATGAAAAGACTTGAGCATCACTTGGTAAATAATCAAACAGGCTGCTGGTTTCTTCAAAAAATAGCGGTAGATAGGATTCGATGCCGGCCGGGATAATTCCGCTGGCTAAATCCTGATAAAGCGGGCAACGTCTGAAGTCGACATCGAAACGTTCGCGAAAGCGTGCACGGAAATCAGCGCGGGCTTTTTTGT
Source organism: Pseudomonas sp. (assembly GCA_034006605.1). Classification (GTDB taxonomy): domain Bacteria; phylum Pseudomonadota; class Gammaproteobacteria; order Pseudomonadales; family Pseudomonadaceae; genus Denitrificimonas. The sequence continues at coordinate 15,208 of JAVESM010000024.1, forward strand.
CTAAAGGAAACTCGCGGGCGGGTAACAGGCGAATGCTTTCGACTTTGTCATTGGAACGTTGGGTTTCGGGGTCAAAGGTACGCAGTGTTTCGATTTCATCATCAAATAGGTCGATGCGGTAGGGCGCGTCACTGCCCATGGGGAACAAGTCTAGCAGTGCTCCGCGCACAGCAAACTCGCCATGCTCGTACACGGTGTCGACGCATTGATAGCCTGAGGCTTGCAAACGGTTGCGCATGCTTTCGACATCGAGCTTTTGCCCCACGTCCAGCATTAAACTGGCATCCAGCATAAAGGACTTAGGGGCTAGGCGGTGCAAAGCCGTGTTGATCGGGACGACTAAAATACCTTGCTGTAATTGTGGCAGTTGGTACAGCGTCGCGACGCGTTGGGAAATAATATCCTGATGCGGAGAAAAAACATCGTAGGGCAAGGTTTCCCAGTCGGGGAAGTGTAGAACGGGCAGTTCAGGAGCAAAAAAAGCCAATTCCTCTTTAAGCCGTTCTGCGTTTTGACTGTTGTCGGTCAATAGCAATGTAAAACGTTGTGCACTGCGCGCTGCAGTCGCAATGGCTAAGCCTTGAGCGGCACCAGGCAGGTTGCCCCAGAGCTGTTTGGCTGACTTTAATGGCAGTTTAGGAAGGCGCAATACAGACACAGCTGACTCTTGTATGAATAATAAAAGAGGCGATTGTAACGGGCTATTGAGTCACTCGCTATATAAGGTTTTTAATACAATGTTCGCTTAGCGCTTGCCGCTTTCGTTTTGGCAGTCGATAATGTAGCTCTTTTTTAACCCCCAAATAGGTATCCCACGTGACTCAGAAGACTGACCAGTGTCTTGGTGAATGGATTGATCGCGAAGCGCTTGCCGAAGCAATGATTCCACTTGTTGGCCAACTGTACCGCAACAATAATGTGGTGACGTCCATTTATGGGCGCGGTCTGATTAACCGCTCTGTCATTGCAATTCTTAAAGCGCACCGCTTTGCTCGTCACCGTATTGGTGATGATTCTGAGCTGTCCGTGCGTGATACATACCCTATCCTAAAAGCCATGAGCGAAATGGATCTGGGCAGTGCGTCTGTGGATCTGGGTAAAATGGCGGTTAAATTTAATACCCAAGCCAATGGCCGCAGTATTGAGCAGTTTGTGCGTGACGAGTTGGCTGATGTAGCCGGTAAACGTGACAGCAATGTGCATCAAGGAACAGATGTTGTTCTCTATGGTTTTGGCCGCATTGGTCGTTTATTAGCGCGTATTCTGGTTGAAAAAACCGGTGCTGGTGATGGCTTGCGTTTGCGTGCGATTGTTGTGCGTAAAGGTGCTGAAAACGATTTATCTAAACGTGCCAGTCTGTTACGTCGTGATTCTGTGCATGGCCCGTTTGACGGCACCATTGTGATTGATGAAGTAAATAACACGATGACCGTCAATGGCAGCTTGATCCAAGTGATCTACTCCACTGACCCGAAAACTGTGGATTACACCCAGTACGGTATTAAAGACGCGCTGCTAGTGGATAACACCGGCCGCTGGCGCGATGCTGAGGGCTTGAGCCAGCACTTGGCCTGTCCAGGTATTGAACGTGTGGTGTTGACCGCGCCGGGTAAAGGCGATTTAAAGAATATTGTGCATGGTATTAACCACAATGAGATTACTGCAGATGACAAAATCATTTCTGCAGCATCGTGCACCACTAATGCCATTGTTCCCGTATTGAAAGCAATCAATGACAAGTTTGGTATTGTTAACGGGCACGTTGAAACCGTGCACTCATACACCAATGACCAAAACTTGATTGATAACTTCCATACCGGTAGCCGTCGTGGCCGCTCAGCGCCACTGAATATGGTTATTACTGAGACGGGTGCGGCGACTGCGGCGGCAAAAGCACTGCCTGTACTTAAAGGCAAGTTGACCGGTAATGCGATTCGCGTGCCTACGCCAAACGTATCGATGGCGATTCTTAACTTGAATCTTAAGAACGGCACCACGCGTGATGAGGTGAATGAGTACTTGCGTCAGATGGCGATGCATTCTGAGTTGCAAAAGCAAATTGACTATGTGTGTTCACAAGAAGTGGTATCGACTGACTTTGTTGGTTCACGTCACGCGGGTGTAGTGGATGCGGAAGCAACTATTTGCACTGAGAATGGTGTGATTCTGTACGTTTGGTATGACAACGAGTACGGTTACAGCTGTCAAGTTGTGCGTGTTATGGAAGATATCGCCGGCGTTAACCCTCCAGCTTTTCCACAATAAGTGGTGATGTATTGCTGATGTTGATGTAAAGAAGGGAGCCTTAGGGCTCCCTTTCGCTTTTTATCTGCATATTTTGATAGAGACGGAGTACCACTAAAGAGAGTATTTAGTAGAAAATTGAGCTTTTGGCTGGCAAGTGACCACCATGCGTCTTTATAATCATGCGGATTATTTTTTAACGTTGAAATAACTGTGTAGCTCTACTTTTTGTAGGATTTTATCTCAGTGTTTTCAATATACCTATAAATTTCACTATCGTGGTTAGGCAAACCTATGATCAAAATAAAACGTGGGCTTGACTTGCCCATGACTGGCATGCCAATACAGCGTATTGAGGCTGCAAAGCCCGTGCGTAGTGTTGCAGTCATAGGCTTCGACTATAACGGGATGAAGCCTACAATGCAGGTGCACGAAGGGGATCGAGTCAAACTTGGCCAGGTTCTTTTCTCAGACAAAAAAACTCCCGGCGTGTTGTTCACAGCACCAGGTTCTGGGGTGGTTAAGGCGGTTAATCGTGGCGAACGCCGTGTATTGCAGTCTGTAGTGATTGAGCTGGAAGGTGATGAGCAAATCACTTTTGCCAGTCACGCCGCTGATCAATTGAGCCGCTTAGCGCCAGAGCAAGTTCGCGAAAACCTACAGCAGTCAGGTTTGTGGACAGCTCTACGCACACGCCCTTACAGTAAAATTCCAGCCATTGATGCGACCCCGCGTTCAATTTTTGTCACTGCGATCGATACGCATCCGCTAGCGGTTGATCCAGCCGTAGTGATTGCTGAACATGCAGAAGACTTCAGTCATGGTTTGACTGTGCTCACTCGTTTGGCAAAAGTCTTTTTGTGTAAAGCTGATGGTGTGAATTTGCCTGGTGAAAATTTACCTGGGGTTCATACAGAAGCATTTGCAGGTCCACACCCCGCTGGACTGGCAGGCACCCATATTCATTTCCTTGATCCGGTGAATGCCACGCGCAGCGTTTGGCAGATTGGTTATCAGGATGTCATTGCGATCGGTAAACTCTTCACCACTGGCCAATTGTGGGTTGAGCGCGTCATTGCTTTAGCAGGCCCAGTGGCTAACCAGCCGCGCTTAGTGCGTACGCGTTTGGGCGCCAATGTCAGTGACATCGTTAAGGATGAGTTGCAAGCCGGTAATAACCGTGTGATCTCTGGCTCTGTGTTTGGTGGTCGTACTGCCCGTGGTGCTTGTGATTTTCTAGGTCGTTACCATAATCAGCTCAGCTGTTTGGCTGAAGGTAATGAGCGCCAAATGCTGCATTATCTGCGTCTAGGTGTAAATAAGTTCTCTGTGCTGAATATCTTTGTGTCTAAGTTGTTCTCCAATAAAAAGTTTGCTTTTAACACCAGCACTAATGGTAGTGAACGTGCCATGGTGCCGGTTGGCAGCTATGAAAAAGTAATGCCACTGGATATTTTGCCCACGCAATTATTGCGTGCATTACTGGTTGGCGATACTGATGTAGCGCAAAAACTAGGCTGTTTAGAATTGGACGAGGAAGACCTTGCGCTGTGTACCTTTGCATGCCCTGGTAAGTACGAGTACGGCCCGATTTTACGGGATAATCTAACGCGTATTGAGCAGGAGGGATAAGCAATGGGTCTTCGTGCATTCCTTGATAAAATTGAACACAATTTTGAGAAAGGTGGTAAATACGAAAAGTGGTATGTCTTGTATGAGGCGGCTGATACCATTTTCTATCGTCCAAGCAGCGTCACTAAAACCACCGCACACGTGCGTGATGGCATTGACCTGAAACGCATCATGATCACGGTGTGGTTGTGTGCTTTTCCTGCCATGTTCTTTGGTATGTGGAATATTGGTTATCAAGCCAACGTTATTTTTGAAGCTAATCCTGAGTTGTTAGCAGCTCAAGATGGCTGGCGCATGGCCTTAACTGGCATGTTGGCAGGCTTTGATCCAGGCAGTATCTGGGACAATATGATCCAAGGTGCAACCTGGTTCGTGCCCATTTATCTAGTGACCTTTGTGGTTGGTGGGTTTTGGGAAGTCTTGTTCGCGTCGATCCGTGGCCATGAAATCAACGAAGGTTTCTTCGTGACGTCGATTCTCTTTGCCTTGATCCTACCGCCAAGTATTCCTTTGTGGCAGGCTGCCATGGGGATTAGTTTTGGCGTCGTGATTGCTAAAGAAGTCTTCGGTGGTACTGGTAAAAACTTCTTGAACCCTGCACTGGCAGGTCGTGCCTTCCTATTCTTTGCTTATCCTGCGCAACTCTCAGGTGATGCAGTGTGGACCTCTGTCGATGGTTTCGCCGGTGCAACGAGCTTGAGCTTAGGCGCAGCCGGTGGCATTGAGCAGATTGTAGGTTCAGGTATCACTTGGATGGATGCCTTTATCGGTAAAGTTCACGGTTCAGTCGGTGAGACCAGTACGCTGGCGATCTTTATCGGCGGTGCAGTGTTGCTGATTATGCGCATTGCTGCTTGGCGCATCGTTGCTGGGGTGATGCTCGGCATGATTGGCTTAAGTATGCTGTTTAATATGATCGGCTCAGATACTAATCCATTATTTGCGATGCCATGGTATTGGCATTTGGTGGTGGGTGGTTTTGCTTTCGGTATGATCTTTATGGCGACAGACCCTGTGTCGGCGTCCATGACCAATACCGGTAAATGGATTTTTGGTGCATTGATTGGGGTGATGGTGGTGTTGATCCGTGTGGTTAACCCTGCGTTCCCTGAAGGTATGATGTTGGCGATTTTGTTTGCTAACTTGTGCGCACCATTAATTGACCATTTTGTTGTTCAGGCCAATATCAAGCGGAGGCTGGCACGCAATGTCTAGTCAAAGAGAATCAACCGCACGTACGCTAACCGTTGCTTTACTGGTGTGTTTAGTGTGCTCTGTGTTTGTCGCAGGGGCCGCCGTTGCGTTGCGCCCAACACAAATTGAGAACCGCTTGCTGGATAAGCAACGCAGCATTCTCTCGATTGCCGGACTGGGTGATGCCAGTTTATCGCGCACGCAAGTTAAGCAGATGTTTGACGAGCGTATTCAGGCGCGAATTGTCGACTTAGAAACCGGTAAGTTTTCTGATGCGCAGAATCCAATCACTTTTGATCCACTGGCTTCGTCTAAAAATCCTGCCATATCTAAGGCATTAACGGGTTCTGAAGATATTGCTTCAATTAAGCGTCGTGAGCGTTATAGCACGGTGTATATCGTTGAGCATGATGGTCAGTTGGATACTTTAATCATTCCAGTGCGTGGCTATGGTTTATGGTCAACTTTGCACGGCTTTATTGCTGTGAAAGGCGATCTCAACACCGTTGCGGGCTTTGGTTTTTACCAACATGGTGAAACTCCAGGCTTGGGTGGTGAGGTGGATAATCCAAAGTGGCGTGATCTGTGGCTTGGTAAAAGTCTATTCGATAGCAACGATAAAGTTGCCATTCGCGTTATTAAAGGCAACGTCGATCAGAACAGTGCGACAGCGGTGAACCAAATTGACGGTTTAGCCGGTGCGACACTGACCAGTAAAGGCGTTACTCACTTAGTGCAGTTTTGGCTGGGTGAAAATGGCTTTGGTAGCTTTATTGAGCATTTACGTGCTGGGGAGGCTTAAGCATGTCACAGCCAACGATTAAACAAGTTTTGCTTGATCCTATTTTTAATAACAACCCGATTGGCTTACAGATTCTTGGTATCTGTTCGGCTCTTGCGGTTACCTCGAACTTAAAAACAGCGCTAGTGATGTCGATTGCCTTAACTTTGGTAACCGCTTTCTCGAGCATGTTCATTTCGATGATTCGCAGTCAGATTCCAAGCTCAATCCGTATGATTGTGCAGATGGTGATCATTGCTTCATTGGTAATCGTGGTCGACCAAGTGTTGAAAGCCTATGCCTACTCATTGTCCAAGCAGTTATCGGTGTTTGTTGGTTTGATTATCACCAACTGCATTGTGATGGGGCGTGCAGAAGCGTTTGCGATGGCCAATCCGCCAATGTTGTCATTCTTTGATGGTATCGGTAACGGTTTAGGTTACAGCGCCATGCTGATTGTATTAGGCGTCATCCGTGAGCTGTTTGGTGCAGGCAAACTAATGGGTTACACCATTTTGCCTGTGGTGAATGATGGTGGTTGGTACTTACCAAACGGTATGTTGTTACTGCCGCCATCGGCATTCTTCTTAATTGGTTTGATTATCTGGGGACTGCGCATGTGGAAAAAAGAGCAGGTTGAAAAGCCTGACTTCCGCATTGCCGCGCATTCTCAAGAGAAGGAGGCGTACTGATGGAACATTACATCAGCTTGTTTGTTAAGGCCGTTTTTATTGAAAATATGGCTTTGGCATTCTTCTTGGGTATGTGTACCTTTATTGCAATTTCCAAAAAAGTGGAAACGGCAATTGGTTTAGGCATCGCAGTGGTTGTAGTGCAAACCATTACAGTGCCTGCTAACAACTTGATTTATACCTACTTACTTAAAGATGGTGCATTGGCTTGGGCTGGTATGCCAGAAGTGGATTTAAGTTTCTTAGGTTTGCTCAGTTATATCGGGGTGATTGCCGCGATTGTGCAAATCTTAGAAATGCTCCTCGATAAGTATGTGCCGGCGTTATATAACGCGCTTGGTGTCTTCCTGCCATTGATCACTGTGAACTGCGCCATCATGGGTGGTACGTTGTTCATGGTTGAGCGTGATTACAATTTTGCAGAAAGTGCTGTGTACGGTTTAGGTTCAGGCTTTTCTTGGGCATTGGCGATTGCGCTGTTAGCCGCTATTCGTGAAAAGCTGAAATACAGCGATGTGCCACAAGGCTTGCAAGGTCTAGGTATCACGTTTATTACGATTGGCTTGATGTCATTGGGCTTTATGTCATTCTCTGGCGTTCAACTGTAAGGAGTAGCGAGTAATGAATTTCGAGATTTTTCTCGCTATTGGTATGTTTACCGCGATTGTTCTCGCTTTGGTAGTGATGATTCTTATCGCTCGTGCGCGTTTAGTGTCGGACGGGGATGTCACCATTAATATCAACGGCGAACGCACCATTACGGTGCCTGCTGGTGGTAAATTGTTGCAAACCCTCGCGAGCAACAATATTTTCTTATCTTCTGCCTGTGGTGGTGGTGGTACTTGTGCACAGTGTAAGTGTGTGGTCAGTAGTGGTGGCGGTGAAATGCTACCCACTGAAGAATCACACTTTACCAAGCGTGAAGGTAAAGAAGGCTGGCGTTTATCTTGCCAGGTGGCGGTTAAACAGGACATGGACATTGAGATTCCAGAAGAGATATTTGGAGTTAAGAAGTGGGAATGCACTGTTGAGTCCAATCCAAACGTGGCGACCTTTATTAAAGAGTTGACCTTGCGTATTCCTGATGGCGAGGATGTTAACTTCCGCGCCGGTGGTTATGTGCAGTTGGAATGCCCACCGCACGTCGTGCAGTACAAAGATTTTGACATCCAGCCTGAGTTCCATGAGGACTGGGATAAGTTCAATATTTGGCGTTACAGCTCTACCGTGACTGAGTCAACCATTCGTGCTTACTCAATGGCCAACTACCCAGAAGAAAAGGGTGTGGTGAAGTTCAATATTCGTATTGCAACGCCGCCGCCAGGTCGTGATGATTTACCTGCAGGGATCATGTCGTCATGGGTGTTCAGCTTAAAACCTGGCGATAAAGTCACTGTATACGGTCCATTTGGTGAGTTCTTCGCTAAAGACACCGACGCGGAAATGGTCTTTATTGGTGGTGGTGCCGGTATGGCGCCGATGCGTTCGCACATCTTTGACCAACTCAAGCGTTTGCACAGTACCCGTAAAATCAGCTTCTGGTACGGCGCACGCTCAATGCGTGAAGCCTTCTATGTCGAAGAATACGATCAGTTGCAAGCGGAGAACCCAAACTTCACTTGGCATTTGGCATTATCCGACCCCTTGCCGGAAGACAATTGGACAGGCCCAACGGGATTCATTCATAACGTTCTGTATGAGAACTATTTGAAAGATCACCCTGCACCTGAAGATTGCGAGTTCTACATGTGTGGACCACCAATGATGAATAATGCGGTGGTGAGTATGTTGCACAATTTGGGTGTGGAGCCTGAAAATATTTTGCTTGATGACTTTGGAGGCTAATATGCTACGCAACCTGTTGCAGGGAGCGTGTATAGTTTCAACGTTAGTTTTAGCGCTCAGTGGTTGCGAGAGCAATGCTGAGCGAGTTGAAGTGCTGTCCGGTCCAACCATGGGCAGCACGTATACCATCAAGTATGTTTCCAATGCCTCAACGCCTGCAGCGGATGCTGTGGGTGTTGAAGTGCAAAGCATTTTGGATGAGGTCGACCGTCAAATGTCGACCTACCGCCTCGATTCTGACATCGCTCGTTTTAATCAAACCCCTATCAATACCTGTATGCAGATGCCTCAGCCTGTGCTTGATTTAGCCCAGTATGGTTATGAGTTGTCACGTATCAGTGATGGCGCTTTTGATCTGACTTTGGGGCCTTTGTTAAATCTCTGGGGCTTTGGCCCGCAAGCACGTGCTAAACATGTGCCGAGCGCGCAAGAGATTAGTAAAGCGCAAGCACAGGTTGGCTATCAACATGTGCGTGTGGTGGGTGATCAGCTGTGTAAAGACGCTGATGTGCAGCTTGAGTTTAATAGTATTGCAGCCGGTTATACGGTTGACCGTATCAGTGCGCGCTTTACTGCGCTGAATATTGATAGCTTTATGATCGAAGTGACTGGCGAGCTGATTGCCAAAGGACGTAAGCCGGATGGTTCACCTTGGCGCATAGCTATGGAGCAGCCGCTTGGTGATGGTCAGCGGGTGATTCAGCGAGTCCTTGAAGTCGATGGTTACGGGGTGAATACTTCAGGTGATTATCGTAATTATTTTGAGGAAGATGGCGTGCGTTTCTCGCATACCATTGATCCGCAAGTCGGTGCTCCAATCCGTCATCGCTTAGCATCGGTAACCGTGGTTGATCCTTCTGCTTTGCATGCTGATGGTTTAGGTACATTATTATTAGTGCTTGGCCCTAAACGTGGTTTAGCGTTTGCAGAAGAACACAAAATTGCAGCTTTTTTTGTAATACACGATGGTGAGGGCTTTGCAACGCAAGTCAGCTCAGAGTTTTCCAGGATGTTTCCTGAAGGAGGTCACTAATGAGCGGATTCATGTTATTTGTTGTGGTGTTTGCAGTGATGCTGCTGGTGGTCTTGGGTATGTCTGCCGGTGTTTTGGCTGGGCGTAAACCCATTGCGGGTTCATGTGGTGGAATTGCCAGATTAGGGATTGAGAAAGAGTGCTCTATTTGTGGTGGAGTGCGCGAAAAGTGTGATGAGGCCAATGCGGAGCAGGGCGCTTTAGCGCAAAATACTGCGCAAACCTATGACGCGACCAAGCGCTAATTGTTTACGGTTAGTTATGCTGGCTAAATAAGCCAGTTTTTATGAATGTGCTGCAGTGGCGAGTCCTTTGTACGCTGGGCATATTGTGAAGGAGTCCAAATGGCAGTTTACAACTATGATGTAGTAATTCTGGGTTCGGGGCCTGCAGGGGAAGGCGCAGCAATGAATGCTGCCAAAGCAGGTCGCAAGGTTGCTGTTGTAGAAAGCCGTGGTGTATTAGGCGGTAACAGTACGCACTTAGGTACTATTCCCTCGAAAGCTTTGCGTCATTCTGTACGCCAAATTTTACGCTTTAATACCAGCCCTATGTTTCGTCAAATTGGCGAGCCGCGTTGGTTTTCTTTTCCTGATGTTTTAAAAAGTGCGGAAAGTGTAATTGAGCGCCAAGTTGCATCACGTACCAGCTACTATGCACGCAACCGTATTGATGTGTATTTTGGTACGGCAAGTTTTGCCGATGAACATAGCGTTGATGTGGTGGGACCGAGCCGCGTTGAGAAGTTGGTGGCCAATGAAATTATCATTGCTACCGGTTCACGCCCTTACCGTCCAGTGGATGTTGATTTCACTCACCCTCGTATTTATGATAGCGACACCATTTTAAGTTTGAGCCACACGCCGCGCCGTCTGATTATTTACGGAGCCGGGGTGATTGGTTGTGAATATGCGTCGATCTTTAGTGGTCTTGGTGTATTGGTTGATCTGATTGATAACCGTAATCAGTTGCTCAGTTTCTTGGATGATGAAATTTCGGATGCGTTGAGTTACCACTTGCGTAACAACAACGTATTGATTCGCCACAATGAAGAATATGAGCGCGTAGAAGGCGTTGATAAAGGTGTTATTTTGCATCTGAAATCCGGTAAGAAAATTAAAGCCGATGGTTTCTTGTGGTGTAACGGTCGTACTGGTAACACCGATCAACTGGGTCTGGAAAATGTTGGTTTGACCGCCAATAGTCGCGGTCAGATTGATGTTGATGAATTTTACCGCACCAGCGTACCTAATATTTATGCTGCGGGTGACGTGATTGGCTGGCCAAGCTTAGCCAGTGCTGCATATGACCAAGGTCGCTCAGCCGCTGGTAATATCATTGATGAAGACAGTTGGCATTTTGTTGATGATGTGCCGACAGGTATTTATACCATTCCAGAAATCAGCTCGATTGGTAAAACAGAGCGTGAACTGACTGAAGCTAAAGTGCCCTATGAAGTCGGTAAAGCCTTCTTCAAAAGCATGGCGCGGGCGCAAATTTCTAATGAGCCAGTGGGTATGTTAAAAATTCTCTTCCACCGTGAAACCTTAGCAATTTTGGGCGTGCATTGTTTTGGCTATCAGGCCTCAGAAATTGTCCACATTGGTCAGGCGATTATGAATCAGCCCGGTGAAGCCAATACGTTGAAGTATTTTATTAATACCACGTTTAACTTCCCTACTATGGCTGAAGCCTATCGCGTTGCTGCTTATGATGGTCTGAATCGACTTTTTTAAGCGGCTCCGGTCAGTGGCCTGATTCGGTCGGAGCCTATTTGGAACAGCGTTTCAGTGATTCCCAAGGGTGGCAATGGCCAAACCGGGAAAGTCAGTAATCAGACTGTCTGCACCACACGCAGCGAGTCGGCGCATCAGCGCTGGCTCGTTGACCGTCCATACTGATACATGTAATCCCGCCTGTTGTGCTTTGATTAAGCGCCGTTCTGTACATAACGTCCAGTTCAACACGAGCATCTTACAGTCATAACGTTGCGCGATTTTGATGGGATCCAGCCATGCGTGCTCAGCCACCAGGCCTCGAGCGAGATGCGGCGCAAGGCGCTGTGCTGCGCGTAATACAGTGCGTGAACTGCTGGTGATAATGATTTTATCTTGTACCGCAAAGCGTGCGCTGAGTTGCTCAATGGCGCGCACGATCTGTGTTGCGCGTGCTCTTGACGCTTCTTTAACTTCCAGTTGCCAGTGCTCAAATGGGCAGTGGACAAAAAGTTGTTCAAGGCTTGGAATCGGACAAATAGTGGGCCAAGCCGGTGTGTTGAGTCGCGCATCCATTTGCATCAGTTGTTCAGCTGTATGTTGACTGACTTTGCCTCGACGTCCGGTGGTGCGCTTTAAAGTAGCATCATGAATCACCATTAACTGGCCATCTTTAGATAGATGCAAGTCTAGCTCGCAGCGATTTACGCCGGCGTTTAAGCATGCTTGAAAACTGGCTAAGGTGTTCTCTGGTGCCTCACCGCGTGCGCCACGATGGCCATAAATAAGGCTCATGGTGCTGAGGAACTGTTGGGCTGATGGGTTTGTACGCTGTTAACCACGGTATTTTGTTCAAAATACACGCTAAAGCCTGGGTAGTCCCAACGACTGATCGGTGGCTGGCCCACACTTGAGTGACGCACTTTGGGTTCGCCAAACTGCTTAACAACCTGTGCTTGCTGATCGCCATGTGCAGGCATCTTGATACTGGCGCTGCCTTGTTGGCTGAGAGGAATACGCAATACGTCAGCTTGAACGCAAGTGCTGGTCAGTGCGCCGAAATAGAGCAGAGCGGTAAAAGGTAAGTAATGTTTCATTCGGCTTACTCCAGCTCGGTCGGTTGTAAGGCTAAACGTCTTTGTAATGCCTGTTTGTGCAAAATGTGTCGAGCTAAAATTTGCCGTGTAGCATCTGTTAGGCCTTCGAAGAGAACGACCAGCTGTACACCCTCAGGGGTGTTACGATGTTCAATAACGCGTGCATCAATATGTAAACCAAAGCCTTGGGGCAGTAAAACAATCTTTAAGCTCAGCAAGGTGTCAATGGGGTGCGCCAGCTCATTGATAAAGGTCATGCCTGACTCGGATAGACTGACTGCGCGAGCAGGGCCAATATCTTTGAGTAAGTTATGTGCGAGTACTTGGCCGAGCAGATCAATGCGTTTATTGATGACTTTAAGATAATTGGCGAGAGTCCGGTCTTTTTCACCAACTGAGCGTAATAGCTGCTGCGCGTCATACTCTAGAAGATGTAAATCTCCCAGCAAATTAAATAGCAAGGAATCTTCTTCGTTCTGAGAGCCATGCAAACGAATTTGCAGTGCGATTTGATCGTCAATACGATAGTATTCGCGACGATCTTTGCTATCTTGTGTGGACATGACGAACCCATGGCTGCAATAGAGGTCTGAGTGTAAATCGGCACGTAATAAACTGCCAACCCAACGAATCTTTTTTGTGAATATGCCCCTTATGTTTCGACCCTTAGCTCTATTTATTGGTATGCGTTATACGCGAGCCAAGCGCCGTAATCACTTTATCTCTTTTATCTCTTTAACGTCCATGGTTGGTTTGGCTCTGGGTGTTTTAGTGATGATTCTTGTGCTGTCTGTAATGAATGGTTTTGACCGTGAATTGCGCACGCGTATCTTGGGTATGGTGCCGCACGCCACAGTCAGCTCGTATACGCCGCTGGATGATTGGCAGCAGACTGGCGAGCAAGTGCTACAGCATCCCGATGTGGTTGCAGTTGCGCCCTTTACCCAATTGCAGGGTATGTTAACTCACAGCGGTAGCGTACAGCCGGTGTTGGTTAATGGTGTGTTACCCAGTGCCGAGAAGAATGTATCGATCATTGAAGAACATATGGTGGAAGGCAGTCTAGAAGCACTAAAAAGTGGTGAGTTTGGGATTGTGATTGGTCAACAAACTGCTGCGCGCTTTAATGCTTCGGTCGGAGAAAAACTCACCTTTGTTCTGCCTGAGGCTTCGATCACCCCTGCCGGTGTGTTTCCGCGCTTAAAACGCTTTACGGTGGTCGGTGTATTTAAAGTCGGCGCCGAACTTGATAGCTCTTTGGCGCTGATTCATATTGAAGATGCTGCACGTTTATCACGCTGGCAACCCAATCAAGTCGAAGGTATACGTTTAAAACTCAATAATTTATTTGATGCACCACGCGTGTCTTGGGAGATTGCCCGCAGCATGCCTGATAGCGACCTGCATCCGCGTGACTGGACACGCAGTCACGGCAATTTATTCCAAGCCATTCAAATGGAAAAAACCATGATTGCTTTGTTGTTACTGCTGATTGTGGCGGTGGCTGCGTTTAATATTATTTCCACTTTGGTGATGGTCGTTACTGATAAGAAAGCCGATATCGCCATTTTACGTACGCTGGGTGCCTCACCTGGACAAATTATGGCGATCTTTATGGTGCAAGGCTCGTTAATTGGCGTGGTCGGTACCTTGATTGGTGGTGTTTTGGGGGTAATTAGTGCACTGAATGTGACAACGTGGGTGGCGGGTTTAGAGAAGTTTTTTGGTCATCAATTCTTAAGTTCAGATGTGTACTTTATTAGTTATTTACCTTCAGAGTTACGCAGCAGTGATGTGATTATGATCTGCGGCGCTGCTCTGTTGATGAGCTTTTTAGCCACTTTATACCCTGCGTGGCGCGCTTCACGTACTGAACCTGCCGAGGCTTTGCGTTATGAGTAATCAAGCTGTTTTAGAGTGTCGCGCTTTATCCAAAAGCTACAGTGAAGGCCCTGCTGAAGTCCACGTGCTGCAAGGCGTTGAATTACTGTTAAGGCCCGGTGAGCGTGTAGCGATTATTGGTAGCTCTGGTTCTGGAAAAACTACATTACTGAATATGCTTGGTGGTTTAGATACACCCAGCAGCGGCAGTGTTTGGTTAGCGGGTGAAGAGTTATCGGCTTTATCGGAAAAAAACCGTGGTTTGTTACGCAATCGTGCTTTGGGTTTTGTGTATCAATTTCATCATTTGTTGGCTGAGTTTGATGCTTTGGAAAATGTTTGCATGCCGTTATTGATTAGCAGTATGCCTGTGCCAGAAGCTCGCCAACGCGCAGAAGCTTTGTTGACTCGTGTTGGTTTGGGTCCGCGTATGCATCATAAACCCTCGGAATTATCCGGTGGTGAGCGTCAGCGTGTGGCGATTGCTCGTGCTTTGGTCAATCAGCCAAAGTTGGTTTTGCTCGATGAACCAACCGGTAACCTTGATCGTACTACGGCGCAAACCATTCAAGAACTGATTTTAGAGTTATCGGTTTCGCTAGGAACGGCGTTCTTGGTGGTGACCCATGATCCTGCTTTAGCGCAGCAAATGGATCGTATTTTGACTTTGGAAAATGGCCGTTTAATTCCAGTCGTGAAACAAACTCCAGTTAATTGAACTGCTGAACTGCTGAATTGTTAAGTGTGGTGCATGTCGCACTTCGGGGTAGCTGTTAATCCGTCGATGAGCCCATCCCTGGCTCAACTCCGGCGCTCGCCATCCTTGGCTCGCTCAGCACACCCACCCCTAAGCACTCATTGATTATTTATAGGGTTTGCGCCATTGCAGTTCCAGTTTGCTGTGCAGACAAACAAAAGTTAGCAGAATAATTGCCTTAAAAGCGTCATACACAAAATCCGCCAACAACATCACTGATCAATGAGTACCTTGTGAGTGTCGCGACCAGCGGAGTCATGGATGACGTAGCCCCGAATCGAGGCAGGATGCCTCGTTAAGGGAACAGCGATACTCACAAGGTACGGCATGCGCAAAGCGTCCTCGCTACTGTGTTGTACTAAAAACGATAAACCTGTGCACAGCGTACTTCGGGGTAGGTGTTAATCCGTCGATGAACCCATCCTAGGCTCAACTCCGGCGCTCGCCATCCCCGGCTCGCTCAGCACACCCACCCCGAAGCACTCGTTGATCATTTGCAGTGCTAGCACTATTGCAGTTCCATTCAGTTATGCAGATATACATTTGGTGTAGGAAAACAGAAGGCAGCAGAATAATTGCCTTAAAAGCGTCATACACAAAATCCGCCAACAACATCACTGATCAATGAGTACCTTGTGAGTGTCGCGACCAGCGGAGTCATGGATGACGTAGCCCCGAATCGAGGCAGGATGCCTCGTTAAGGGAACAGCGATACTCACAAGGTACGGCATGCGCAAAGCGTCCTTGCTACTGTGCTGTACTAAAAACGATAAACCTGTGCACAGCGTACTTCGGGGCAGGTGTTTATCCGTCGATGAACTCATCCCAGGCTCAACTCCGGCGCTCGCCAACCTCGAAGTGCTCGTTAACCCTTTACAGTGTGAGCACTATTGCAGTTGCTATCTTTCTTTAAGCCAAGCAGACCTCAATTACTTCAATCTGCTCAAGGGTTAGATACCGCCAGCGCACCTGCACATCATAAAACTGCACGCCATAAATGCGCTCAGGTGTTGGTTGTTGATACGCTGGGCGCGGGTCTTGGGCTAAGCATTGCTCAATCAACTCTGCCAGCGGCTGTTGTAAACGCAGCGCATGTTGCTCAGTCTGCTGTAATGCATCGGGTTGCCAGCTCACAGCAATGAGCGTCGGCACACTATCGGCAATTGCATTGTGCGCCATAGGTAAACTATCTGCATAAGGCACATAAGGCTTGATATCCAGTACCGGCGTGCCATCAAGCAAATCGATGCCTGAGAGCCATAAACGACCCGGCTCAACACGTTCTAAACGTACCGCTGATTGGCCGATGCCGTTTGGGCGATGAGTGGCGCGACTGGCAAACACACCAATGCTCTTATTGCCACCTAGGCGCGGTGGTCGCACCTTTAAGCGCGGCGTGTTTTCTAGGGTTTTATGGAATAGAAAAACCACCCAAATATGGCTGACTTCTTCTAAACCAGCGATCGCCTCAGCTTGATCATAAGGCGCGAGCAACTCAATCCAACCTTGCGCTGCGGGTGCTAATAACGGCTGACGTGGAATGGCAAACTTTTCTTTAAAGCAGGAGTGTACATAGCCAATCGGCTTGACGCTGTAGGTCACGAGACTGCCTCCATACTGCTTTATAGACTGAACGGTGCTGCGCTTCTGTGTCGCTAAAGCGCCGCACCGCTGAATAGTTTAACCGGCGACCAATACCCGCATAGCTTCAAGACGCAAGGCGGCTTTGCTAAACATCGCTAAACCTTGTTCTTGATAAGCACGCAGAGTATCGATTTCTTCAGTGCGCACGCTTGGGTTGATGGCTTGCAAAGCAGTGAGCCGTGCGATTTCTTCACTCATGCTGGCCGCAAATGCTGCGCTGGCTTGCGCAACGCGCTCGTTGTGACGTGGTTGCATGGTGCTTTGAGCGCTATCCACTAGTTTTAATAACGTATCACGTTGCGCGCGTGCGAACTTACTAGCACTGGAGCGTGGGACACTTTCGAGCTGGTCATTGAGTGTTTCAAAACTGACGCGGGCGGCCAGATCAGTGCCTTTTTCATCCAGCAAACAACGCATAGCGATCGGCGGCAAGAAACGACCAAGCTGTAAGTGTTTTGGTGCAATGGCTTCACTGACAAACAGCAATTCCACCAACATGGTACCGGCTTTAATCGCTTTATTTTTCAACAGCGCGACTGCGGTGTTACCCATCGAACCTGACAGCACTAAATCCATACCGCCTTGCACCATCGGGTGTTCCCATGTGATGAACTGCATGTCTTCACGGCTGAGTGCCAGTTCTCGATCATAGGTGATAGTGACAGCTTCATCGTCGCCAAGAGGGAAACTGGCATCGAGCATTTTTTCGCTGGGACGTAGAATGAGCGCGTTATCCGAATGATCTTCGCTATCAATGCCAAAGGCATTAAACAGTTGCTCCATATAGATGGGCAGCTCAAAGGTGTCATCTTGCTCTTCAATGGCCTCGACTAAAGTTTGCCCGCGTCCGGCGCCGCTGGAATTGATTTCTAACAGACGGTCACGGCCTTGTTCCATCTCGCGCTCTAACTGTGCACGCATTGCTGCAGCATTCTCTAGCAGTGCTTGCCAGCCCGCCTCATCTTCGCTGTCCAGCAAATGTGCGTCTAATTGCTCACTGAACTGTAATTGCAAAGCGTTACCGGTCGGGCAGGTTGCTAAGAACGCATTGAGTGCCTGGTGATACCACTCAAATACCCGCTGTTGCGTTGTGTTAATAAAATAAGGCACGTGGATTTCAATGGTGTGCTGCTGACCGATACGATCAAGCCGGCCAATGCGCTGCTCAAGTAAGTCAGGATGCTGTGGTAAATCGAATAACACCAAATGATGGCTGAATTGAAAATTACGGCCTTCACTACCAATCTCTGAACAGAACATCACTTGTGCGCCAAATTCATCATCAGCAAACCATGCTGCCGCGCGGTCACGTTCGATGATGCTCATGCCTTCGTGGAAGGTGGTGGCTGGAATCCCCGAGCGCACACGCAAGGCTTCACCGAGATCGAGTGCCGTTTCTGCGTTGGCGCAAATGACTAAGACTTTTTCTTGCTTGAGTTCTTTTAGTGTATCGAGCAACCAATCTATGCGCGGATCAAACTGCCACCAAGGCTCTTCACTATTACTGTCTTCAGACTCGTCGAAGGACAGTAGCGCGAGTTCATTGATATGTAGCTCCGGATACAGTTGCGCCTGCAGCTCATCTGCATTGCCCATGTATTGATCTGGACAAGCTAAAGGGGCCGCATGCAGTTTTCGTTCTGGGAATCCAGAAATCGCAGCACGGGTATTCCGAAACAATAAACGCCCTGTGCCATGTCGATCCAACAACTCGCGAATCAAGCGTGGTGCGGCTTGCGCATCGCCTGCGTTAAACGCGCTGATCAGGGCTTGGCTGTTATCGCCTAAAAATGTATTGATGGTGTGTTCGGCATGCGCACTTAACTGGGTTAAATCCAGTAGTTCACGGACCGCGTCGGCAATGGCTTGATAGTGTTGGCTTTCTTCGCGGAAAGCGGCTAAATCATGAAAGCGGTGTGGATCGAGCAGGCGTAAGCGAGCAAAGTGGCTGTCTTGACCCAGTTGCTCAGGCGTTGCTGTCAGCAAGAGCACGCCAGGAATAATCCCAGCTAACGCTTCGACCAGTTGGTAAGCAGGGCTGGATTGTTCTGGATGCCAAACTAAGTGGTGCGCTTCATCAACCACTAAAATGTCCCAGTCACAGCTGCATAGTGCATTTTGCGCACGTTGGTCTTCCACCAACCAATTCATCGCCACTAAAGCGATTTGGCAGTCTTCAAATGGGTTATCAGCGTCACTGGCTTGAAAGCGTTCGGCATCAAATAAGGCGACATCTAAGTTAAAGCGACGGCGCATTTCCACCAGCCACTGATGTTGCAGGGTCTCCGGCACCATCAATAAAATGCGGCTGGCACGACCGCTGAGCAGTTGGCGATGAATAATTAAGCCGGCTTCGATGGTTTTACCTAAGCCCACTTCATCCGCCAAGAGCACGCGCGGAGCAATACGGTCGGCAACTTCTTGGGCAATGTGCAATTGGTGGGCAATCGGTTGTGCGCGTGCGCCAGCTAAGCCCCATAGATTGGACTGTTGTAGATTGCTGTTATGCTGCAATGAGTTGTAGCGCAAAGTGAACCAGGGTAATGGGTCAACTTGTCCGGCTACCAAGCGATCACTGGCCATACGGAATTGAATAAAGTTTGACAGCTGTGTCTCAGGCAGTACGCAGTCTTCGTTTTGACTGTTAAAACCTTGATAAACCAGTAAACCATCGGCTTCGCTGACTTCTCGAACGGTCAAGGTCCAGCCTTCAAAATGACTGATTTCATCGCCGGGGACAAAGCGCACTCGGGTCAAAGGGGCATTGCGCTGCGAGTATTGGCGGGTTTCTCCCGTCGCTGGGTAGAGGATGGTGAGTAGACGACCATCACAAGTTAGAACGGTACCAAGGCCTTGTTCGGCCTCTCCGTCACTGATCCAGCGTTGTCCAGGTTGATACTGCTGCGTCATGCTTGTCTCCGTGTGATGTAAAAAGCGCGTCATGATAACGGATACTGACGTATAGGACACGGTCGAATCGTTGTGATGCTGTTCAAAATCGTTGTAGAGACAATTCTTGTCGCGATGATTATAGTGGATGACTCACTATACTAGTGTAGGAGCTTAGTTATGCTTCCCCCGATCCCGCAAGGTTTGCATCCTGTGACATCGCAACATGATGTGGAAAAGCCTAAACCTGCTGTTGCACCGGTTACCCCGGTACAGGAGAATGCAAAAAGTGCTGAGCTGGGTCTTGAAAAGGATGAGCTGTCCGCAGCGCAAGAGCGTGCCCGCGAAGAGCAGCGTAGACGCCAGCAACGTCAGCCGAGCGCTGAAGAGCAAGACGTTGATGTCGACGATGTTGATAATGAGTATGGCAAGACTGGAGAGTTGTCGCGACAAGGTGTATGGGTGGACGTGAAAGTTTAATGCGCGAAACTGAGTCATAGTGGAAAAACTGAGCCCAAGCTGGGTTGACCTATAGGCGGCTGTATGAGTGATGAGACTGTAGAAAATGTTATTGATTTATCCGGTGAGCGCGTACGGCGCGTGCATGATCAAAATGAAAAGCGCTTGCAACGTGTACGTGCAGCGTTTGCTAAAGCTTTGCCCTTAGCGATCGCTAAGCCTCGCTCGAAAAAGAAGGTTAAGAAGAAGCGTTAAGTTGACTGGGCCATGCTAAGGTTTGTTGGGTGCAGGATATGCAGCGAAGAGATAGAATCTATTGACCTCTATCAATATGTATTAGGTGCGTGTGACGTATCTTGAACTCAAGTTAACTTGAAAAGCGTTAGGAGATTGCAATGTTTATGGATGTAGTCGTATTCGCAGGCATCGGGACAGTCGCCCTTATGGTCGCTTTCTTCTTTGGTCTTTATTATTTCGTTAGAAAAGAAGAGCAAAAGCGCGATTCGAACTGATCTTTTCTAGCAACGAAGCACGCAAGGCAATTTGGGCAACTTAGGTTGCCTTTTTTTTGCTTGATATGCACTTGTTTAGCTCGACTGTCGTGTGACACTGATACGTTTTCTTTATGGTAAGCGTTCCTGTCTAAAATCCGGGCTCGCCTCAGCAGCAGGTGAATCAGTGTTATTCCTGGGTGCATAGCTGTTGATCAGTGCTCGTAGAGCGGCAGGCTTGACGGGTTTGGCTAAGAAACTGAGTCCTGCTGCATGTATTTGGCTGATTAACTCGGGGCGTGCGTCGGCGCTGATCACAATTCCAGGCGTTGGCGCGTTAACTTGCTGACGCAACCATGCCATTAGGGCAATACCTGTGTCACCTGCATCTAAGTGAAAGTCCACTAAGGCAATATCGGGTACTACACCTTGGGCGAGTATGGTGCTGCATTCCGCACGGTTACTGGCAGTTAAAACTCGACAGCCCCAGCGTGTTAGTAGACTGTGCATACCAACTAAAATACTATTTTCATTATCAATACAGAGTATCTGTAAGCCGGCTAAAGGTTGAATCGCGGTATTGCTTGCCGTTACCGGTGCCGCACTGACGAGTGCGCCGCGATACAGTGGTACGGTGATACTAAAAACACTGCCTTTCTCTAGCCAAGAGCGCACTTCAATGCGGTGGCCGAGTACTTTGCTGAGGCCATCAGCAATTGCTAAACCGAGCCCCAATCCTTTCTCTTCGCGAGTTTGATGACTGTCTAAACGCTTAAACTCTTCGAAAATAAACTGCAGTTTGTCTTCAGGGATACCTTGCCCTCGATCCCAAACATCAATACGTACGTTATTGGCTTGACGACGCACACCCAGTAACACGCTGCCATTGGCGTAACGAAAAGCATTGGTGAGGAAATTCTGTACGATACGACGTAATAATTTGGGGTCACTGACAATATTCAGCGATGTACTACGTAAGCGAAAATCAATCCCTTGTTGTTCAGCGAGCGCGGTAAACTCAGCGCCCAGTGCTTCTAACCAAGATCCTAGCGCAAAAGGTTGGCAATGCGGTGTGATTCGGCCGCTTTCTAGGCGTGAGATATCCAGTAGATCACTGATAAGGTCTTCTGCTGAGCGCAAAGAGCTATCGAGGTTTTTTACCAGTTCTTGAGCGTCTTCCGGTAGGGCTTCTTGATGAGAGAGTGCCGCTGAGAATAAACGAGCAGCATTCAACGGTTGCATGAGGTCATGGCTGACGGCCGCTAAAAATCGAGTTTTAGATTGATTGGCACTTTCTGCCACATGCTTCGCATCACTAAGGGCAATGTTCAGCTGTGATAGTTCGTGAGTACGTTTGCTTACTCGTTGTTCGAGCCCTTCATTGGCTTCTTTTAAGGCCTTTTCTGCTTCACGGAATGCGGTAATGTCGGTGAAACTCATGACAAAACCACCGCCAGGCATAGGGTTACCAATCAGCTCAATAACACGACCGTTGGGAAATAAGCGTTCAGAGGTGTGGGCATTACCTTGGCGCATCCAATATAAACGTTTACTGACGTGAGCCTCCACATCACCTGAGCCGCATAAGCCATGTTCAGCGTTGTGACGAATAATATCTGCAATTGGACGGCCAACCTGGATAAGATCCTCAGGATAGTTGAATAACTTTAAATAGCGGCTGTTCCAAGCCACTAAGCGTAATGAGCGATCAACCACGCTGATGCCTTGAGTAATATTTTCGATTGCGCCTTGTAGTAGGGTGCGGTTGAACTGTAAAACTTCTGAGGCTTCACCAACAATGCGCACCACGTCTTCGACGTACATCTCGCGCCCTTCAATTGCAGCCTTTACCACAACGCGGGTAGATGAGGCACCTAATACACCATTGAGCAAACGCTCGGTATGCGCAACCCATTCACTGCTAGCGGTTTCTGTTGGGTTAAAACCTAAGCCTTGTTTGTACGCAAAACGAATGAAGCTTTGTTTAGCGCGGTCTTCACCAACAAAACGTCCAGATAAGGTGAGTAAGTCACTGATTTGTACAGTTAAGGTCTGGCGACTACCGACATGCTGGCCAATAAAGCGATTGGCCTGCCAATGTTCGGAGACGCGTGTTCTAGAGAAGAGTGAGACCAAGAAAAAGAGTAAGAAATTGCCGCTTAGCGACAGCGTGACCCCTAGGGTCAATGGATCAATGGGCAGTCCGAATGGGTTGTTGGTCAACCAAGTCAGGCCTGGGAAAGCGGCAAGTGACCAGCCCGCACTTTTCGCGATAACGGGTAGTACCAGTGTATATGACCACAAGATTGACCCTGCCGCCAAACCGGCAAATACACCTTGTCGGTTGGCTTGCTTCCAAATTAATGCGCCAATCATGGCGGGTGCTAACTGAGTCAGCGCGGCAAAGGCAATTTGGCCAATAGTGGCTAAGCTGGTGTTGGTGCCTAATAGCCGATAACTGGTATAAGCCAGTAGCAAAATAATGATAATACTCAGTCGGCGAGCCGTTAGCATCCAGTAACGAAAGGCTTCAAAAGGGCGGTCGGTGCTGCGTGTTTGCAGTAAAAACGGTAGCAAAATATGGTTGGATATCATAATCGACAAGGTCACTGCCGCCACGATAACCATCCCGGTCGCTGCCGATGCACCACCAATAAAGGCGATGATAGCGAGCGTTGGGTTGCCTTCAGCTAAGGGCAGGCTGATTACAAATGAGTCGGGTACCACTGACAGAGGTAAACGCAATTGTCCTGCCAGTGCGATAGGGATGATGAACAGGGCAACAATGAGTAGGTATAAAGGAAAAACCCAACGTGCGACCCGCAAGTCGGTATGGTCAGTGTTTTCCACTACGGTGACGTGAAATTGGCGAGGCAGTGTGTAAATCGCCATCATGGCCACACAGGTTTGCACAATAATTGCTGGCCAATTAGTGGCTTCGTTCCAATACGCCTCAAGTTTAGGCGCTTCTTTAGCTTGCTGCCAAAGATCGCCAACACCGTTATAGAGGCCATAAATGACAAAAAGACCCACGGCAACAAAGGCCATAAGTTTAACCAGTGACTCGAAAGCGATTGCAAACATGAGGCCACGATGGTGCTCGGTTACATCGAGATTACGTGTGCCAAATAAAATTGAGAACAGCGCTAAGGCAACCGTAACAATCAACGCGGTATCTTGCGCATATATGCCGGCTGAGTTTGCCGATGCGCCGCTGAGCAAGTTAACACCAAGAACGATGCCTTTGAGTTGTAAGGCGATATAAGGCAAAACACCCACCACTGCAATCAGTGTGATTACAACCGCCAAGCGTTGTGATTTACCGTAACGAGCAGCGATGAAGTCAGCAATTGAAGTGATATTTTCTTGCTTACTGATGATGACCATTTTTTTTAGCACCCAAGGTGCGAGGGTCAACAATAAAATAGGCCCGATATAAATCGGTAAAAAAGACCAGATTTGTTCTGCGGCTTGGCCAACTGAACCGAAAAATGTCCAGCTGCTGCAATACACAGCCAGAGATAAGCTATATATCGTCGAGCGCACTCGAGGGCTGATAGGCTTAGTGCGACGATCACCATAGAATGCAATGGCAAACAAAATCGCCATATAAATAAGCGCAACGAGTGCGATAAGCCCTGTAGAAACAGACATTAAGATAACCTGGAACATAAAAAGATAGGCTAAGTCTAAGGAACTGCGTCGATATAAGATAGTGAATGTCAGTGTTCATATCTGCGACGTTTGTCGCTAAAGTTGCAGAACAGCAAGGAGGGTGTTGTACCGTTAAACGCAACTTTAGCGCTCTTTAGAGCGTTCCTTTGCGGTTGTGCGATGTCAGTGGAAAGGTCAGTGTTTATGGCGGTTATGTATGGGCTTTGCTTGAATGAGCTCTCTTTATTCAGAACATGCGTCAATCGGTAACTTTATAGCAGTTACGGCCCATTTTCTTTGCGACATATAAACGCTTATCTGCGCGATGGATCCATTCTTCCCAGTTGTCACTTGCTGTCAAAGTGGCACCACCAATAGACACACTCACAGCGCCGGCAGGACTTATGAGCTTGCTGAAAATGGTTTTTTGGATTGCCTCCGCAATGGTCAGTAAACCTTGCTGATGAGTGTCAGGTAATAAAAGTGCAAACTCCTCGCCGCCATGTCGAAACAACATATCGTTTTCACGCACCATTGTTTGAATTATAGAGACAAAATCGATCAATACTTGATCACCTATTGCGTGGCCAAATGAGTCATTGATATGCTTAAAATGATCCAAATCCATAATTATTAAGCTGTAAGCGCGTCCGCTTCGTCGGTCAAGTGTTGCTCTGTGCAGCTCTTTGGTCATCACGCGACGATTGTAAGCGCCGGTCAAAGGGTCGTTGGCTGCAAGCTGTTGCAGACGATCACGCTGATGCTGGGTGCGGTAAGCGAATACAAATGAGAGGATGCTAGCGAGTAAGCAGGTGACTAAAAAAGAGGTCATCTGATAGTTATCAGAAAATATAACGTCGGGTTTGAATATATTATAAATAACTAATGTGCTGAGTACGGCGAGCATGGCAAGCAAGGCTCTGCCCGGTGAGACCATAAAGAAATTAAATAAAATCAGTGGATAAACCCAGAAGAATCCATTGATGCCAAGATTGATAGTGACGATTGCGGCTGTTGCTGAAAAGACAATCGATAAATACAAACCAGGTCTGACAGTGTTATTGGTTATCCATGCATAAATTACAGCAATAATAATAGAGAAAATCGCAAAACTGTCAGCAATAGCCACAGTATAATTCGCGTGGTATGCACGGTAAATGGCGTAGGGTGTGAGGCTGAAAATGCCAAAAGCACCCATAAAGG
The DNA here is from genome assembly GCA_034006605.1 of Pseudomonas sp. Taxonomy (GTDB): domain Bacteria; phylum Pseudomonadota; class Gammaproteobacteria; order Pseudomonadales; family Pseudomonadaceae; genus Denitrificimonas. The sequence continues at coordinate 40,419 of JAVESM010000024.1, forward strand.
TAATAATCGAGAGTTGAAAGTTATACCTTAAGCGCTTGATTGCTTGATTGAGCATATGCATTGATTCTTTTGTTGTTCTTTGTTTTGAGTATGCATAAAAAAGTAGCAGAGAGGAATAGATTGTTCGATATAAGATTTGCTGACTTAAAATAATTACCTTGTATAGTGTAATGCTATTAGTTTTTTATATTTTTGATAGCGTATTAAGCGCTCTTTCAATGGTGCAGGGAGCTTCTGAGTCTCTGTAAATCCTGCTTGCTGATAAAAATTAATTAAGTCTGGATTGCAAAATAACCATATAGGTGAGGCTGGGTAAGTTGCCTGGATATGCTTTATCAGTTGATGTGCGATGCCGCGATGACGTTGTTCTGGATCCACAAATAGGCTGGTTAACCAATAACCTTCGGCTATTGGTGTTAAGCATAGGCCCGCTATAATCATGGGCTTGCGTACAACCCATGCCTCAGAAGGTTGATTGGCGCGCATACGACAGCCATGGTTTCGGTAGAATTTATTTAATAGTGCATGCTGTAATGAGGGTAAGCGCTCAATGTGTTGTTCTGTTACTGGAGGAGGCACTGCGATACTCTTCGTCGATCTGTGGATCGCCTTTTATACAGCAAAATGGGAAAACAGGTCTAAGCAGCACAATGGAGATTGCATGAGCCGCATATTAATTGTTGAAGATGATCTACGTTTAGCACAACTGACCTGTGATTATCTTGCTGGGCATGGTTTTATTGTATCGTTAGAAAATGATGGAACCCTCGCTGTACAGAGAATTCTCAAAGAGCAACCTGACCTGGTTGTATTAGATCTTATGCTGCCAGGAGAAGATGGTTTTTCGATCTGCCGTCGGGTGCGAGATGAGTACAGCGGTCGGATACTTATGCTAACTGCGCGTACCGACGATCAAGATCAAGTGCATGGTTTAGAACAGGGTGCTGATGATTATGTTTGTAAACCAGTAAAGCCAAGTGTCTTGCTGGCGCGAGTTAAAGCATTATTGCGCAGGGTTGATGCTCATGAGCCCAGTCAGGTTGCGCTAGAGATTTTGCAGTTTGGTAAGTTGAGCATTGATCATGCGCGTCGTAGTGCTTATCTAGGAAAGCAGTTGATTGACCTCACTGGGGCAGAGTTTGATTTGTTGTGGCTACTGGCGATCAATGCTGGCACTCCTTTATCGCGCGAGGCTATTTTTAGCCAGCTACGTGGAATTGAATATGATGGTGTGGATCGTTCGATTGATGTGCGTATCTCACGTATTCGCCCACGCATTGGTGATATCGGTGAGCAGCCGCAAGTGATTAAGACTATCCGCAATAAAGGCTACTTATTTGTGCGTGAAGCAGCGCAAGAACTGTCGTGAATTCTATATTTTTTAGAATTTATGGTGGTTTGCTGGCTGCGCTTATTTTAACTGCAGGTGTTGGTGCTTTGGCGTTGCACGTCACCAATGAAATTCGTACCGAGCAATACCGTGAGCGCTTAGCCAGCGGCACCTTTCACTTGATGTCGAGTCGTTTGCAGGTGCTAGATACTATAGAGCGCAAGCGAGCAATTGCTTTGTGGAGTCGCCTGTTGGGCGTGCCGTTACGTATTCAGTCTCTGCATACTGTGCAACTTGAGGGACGGGAGCGTAGTCATATCCTGCGTAATAAGGTGTTAGTGCAGCATAGTGAAACTGCACCGGCAAAAATTTATAGCCTAATTAATACTGCTGAGCAAAAAGTATTGATTGGTGAGGTGCGGCGGGTCAGTGAACAGTTGGCTCGTGCCACTATCTATATGCTGATTGATGAATTAGTACGTTATCCAGCTGCCGAGCAAGCAGTTAGGTTGGCGGATTTGACCGAGCAGCACCAGTTTGGTTTTGATCTGCGCTTATTAACGGTGGATAAAACTGGCTTAGATGCTGACCAGCTTCGACGTATTGAAGAGGGTGATACTGTTATGGCGCTTGATCAAGGAGGGGATGCCATTCGCGTTTTTGCGGGTGTTAATGAAGCCCCTTGGGTGTTAATGCTAGGCCCCGTGTATCAGGTCAATCCTTATCCGCCGCAATTGCTTATATTTATTGCTGCGCTTGGTTTGAGCATGATTGGCATCTTGATGTATTTGTTAGTGCGACATTTAGAGCGCCGACTGCAGGATTTGGAAAGTGCAGCATCACGTATCGCGCAAGGTCATCTAGAAGTCAGGGTGTCTGAAGGGGGCGCTGATTCTGTTGGGCGTTTAGCTGTGCGCTTTAATGATATGGCTTCACGGCTAAAGATTTTAATAAATGTGCAAGGGGATATGGTCCGTGCGGTTGCGCATGAACTACGTACGCCCCTGGCGCGCTTGCGTTTCGCTTTAGATATGACTGCAACCGCAACAGCAGAGCAAGTACGCCGCAAGTATTTGCAGGGAATGGATCAAGATATCGAAGATATGGATGAATTGGTTAATGAGATGCTAACTTACGCACGGCTAGAGGCTGGTGCGCCATCGTTACAGTTGCTCCGCATTGAACTTAATGCGCTTATTGATCAGGTTATTGCAGAAATCGCTCCGTTGCGCCCAGAAATTGTTGTTAAGCGAGTGATTACTGATGATGAAGCGTTGTGGGTGGATGCTGAGGCTCGATATTTACAGCGCGCTGTACAAAATATAATAAGCAATGCACAGCGTCATGCTCGCTTCCAAGTCTCGATTGTTTGTCGAGTACAGCAAGAGTTGTGTTACATCGCAATTGAGGATGATGGTCTCGGTATTGATGAGGCATTACGAGAAAAAGTGTTTACGCCATTTTTGCGACTTGATGATAGTCGTACGCGCGCCTCTGGAGGGCATGGCTTGGGTTTGGCAATCGTTAAACGCATTATGTATTGGCATGCTGGGCGGGTACGTATAGAAAGTAGTCACGCCTTAGGGGGTGCGCGTATTGTATTAATATGGCCGCAATATGCGACCCGCGTTACTGATACATAATTGTTTTAAAGCTATTTTGCATTTCTCTTGCATTAGCGGTTGACAGGCTGTGGCTCTGCTGTAGAATGCGCACCTCGTTAGGCGAACAGAGCAACACAGCTTAACGTAAGAGTTTGATTTTTAAGGAAATAACTTAAAAATCTACTTGACAGTAACACGGGCTGCTGTAGAATGTGCGGCCTGCCAGCGTGAAGCGAAAGTGCTTCACTGGTAGTGAGGAGTTGGATGGAAGCGAGTTAAAAGTTTCCAGAAAATAAACCTTGACAGTTACTTTGGAGAGTGTAAAATATGCCTCCTCGCTGAAGCCGAAAGACTTCATCGAAACGTTCTTTAACAACTAGAATCAAGCAATTCGTGTGGGTGCTTGTGTGAGATGTTTGATAGTCAGCAAGATTATCAGCAGCACAAGTTATTCAACGAATGAAATTTGTAGAATTATTTTTGTCTTTTTTAGTTTACTAATAAAAGATATTTGCGATTGCTGAGCCAAGTTTAGTGTTTTCTCAAAACACAAAATCAGATTTAAAACTGAAGAGTTTGATCATGGCTC
>JAVESM010000025.1:0-43760 GCA_034006605.1 Pseudomonas sp.
GTTGTCACAGTACCCGCCATCGCTTGCGATGAGATCATTAGCGCTAAAGCGCTGGCAGCAAAGGTTGTGTAAGTCGCTGAATTTATTTGCGGACGCATCATTGAGAATTCCCCTTCTATTGGCAAAAACACAACGCACTTGAGCGCGCTGGTGTTGCAGGGAATATTGGCGAACAAGGATTACAGCGCCGTGACCAATAGATGAAGCTTCAATGACAGGTGATCTAAAAGCGCTCTAAGCGATACACCGCATAAGCGGGCTCTTCGTAAGGATGGGCCGCCTTAAACGCTGTAACTACAGACTGCATATGCACCGCATCAACAATCAACTCAACGCGCCACTCTGCAACCTTTTCCAGCTGGCCTTGCTGTCCTATAAAGGGTTGACTGCCCACCATCGGTTGAAATTGACCTTGACCCAGCACCTGCCAACAGCAGCTTTCATAATCACCCATTACACCAGCACCTGCAGCAAACACAGCGTCTTTAACGGCTTCAAGATGACTCGTAGGGACATAGAAAAGAAATGTGTACACAATGTCTCCATAATTACTTACACATGCTATTGATGAGTATTCAAAGCAAATACTATACAATTAAATAAATTTAACATAAGAGACAAGCATTGTGATTGCGCCGCGCTTTGCACCACTAGTTTTTGCTATTTTGATGTCAATTTATATGGTTACAGCAATGACCTTCGTGATTACTTGGGTCAATACAGGTCTATCTGAAGGCTTTGCCCTGCGATGGTTTCGCTCTTTTTATATTGCTTGGCCGATTGCTTTTACTCTAATAACTGTCGGCGCGCCACGCTTACAAAAGATTGTAGCAAAGCGCATTAAACCGACTGTTTAAGTGCCTGTATATCAGTAGCACCGACAGCAATGCCTGTTGTCGGTGTTACTGAATGGGTTAGCACTTACGCAAAATCACACTACCAATTGAATAACCCGCACCAAATGAGCTCAGCACGCCAATTGCACCAACATCGAGGTCATCTTGGTGTAAATGCAACGCAATCACCGAACCCGCAGAACTGGTGTTGGCATACGTATCTAAAATCACCGGCGCTTCAGAGGTCGTCGCGTCACGGCCTAACAGCTTACGAGTGATTAACAAGTTCATATTAAGATTGGCTTGATGCAACCAAAAACGCTGGATGTTTTGCACATCAATTTGATTACTTTTTAGATGCTCAGCAATCAAACTGGCTACCATGGGACAAACATCACGGAAGACTTTACGACCTTCTTGCACAAACAACTTGTCGGGCGCGCCGATACCCTCTTCAGCACAACGATTTAAATAACCAAAGTTATTACGAATAGTATTAGAAAACTGCGTGATCAGCTTAGTACTCACCACTTCAAACTGGTGCTTAGACACCGCAAGTTCGGCGTCCTCTAAAATCACCGCCGTGCAGGCATCCCCAAAGATAAAATGACTATCACGATCAGTAAAGTTGAGGTGGCCTGTGCAAATTTCAGGATTCACCATCAAAATCGCACGCGCTTGACCGGCTTGAATCGCGTTCACGGCTGCTTGCATACCAAAAGTTGCTGAAGAACACGCAACGTTCATATCATACGCAAAGCCTTGAATACCTAAAGCCGCTTGCACTTCAATGGCTACCGCAGGATAAGCGCGCTGTAAATTTGAACACGCGACAATCACTCCATCAATATCAGCCGCGGTGCGACCGGCGCGCTGTAATGCTTCTTTAGCGGCAACCATCGCCATTTCACAGAGAATGCCCCATTCATCATTAGAGCGCTCTGGAATGCAAGGCGTCATGCGCTGCGGGTCTAAAATACCAGCTTTATCAATCACAAAGCGACTTTTAATACCCGAAGCTTTTTCAATAAAGGCTGAACTTGATTCTGGCTTGGCTTCAATCTCGCCACTGGCGATTTCTGCCGCATGCTCAGCATTAAACTGCTGCGACCACGCATTAAATGCCTCAACCAACTCATCATTGGAAATACTTTGGGCAGGTGTAAATAGGCCTGTACCACTGATTACAACTTTCTTCACGGTCAATCCTCTACATAAGCCGCGTAACAAGCGGCTGTGCTGACGCTGCCCAATACCTGCAGGCAACACTCAATCAATTAAAATAATAGTATAGGCCAGCCTATCAACGCTTGAACACCTCTTGCCGCTACGCAATAAGGCTATAAGAGCATCATGTCCAATAACACCTATACCACAGACTCAAACCTTGCGGCATAACCTAATCGATAGTAACCACACGTAACTCTTTGGGCATCGAGAAAGTTACATTTTCGGGTCGACCTTCCAGCTCTTCAGCCATCTGTGCGCCCCAGCCTCGCAAACAATCAATCACACCTTGCACTAACACTTCTGGCGCTGAAGCACCGGCCGTTACACCAATCACTGCCCCTTCAGAAAACCATTCGGAGTTTAGGTCTTCAGCGCCATCAATCAGATAAGCAGGCGTGCCCATCCGTGCCGATAACTCACGCAAGCGATTCGAGTTAGAACTGTTCGGACTGCCGACCACCAACACCACATCACAGACATCAGCCAATTGCTTGACCGCATCTTGGCGGTTTTGCGTGGCGTAACAAATATCATCTTTACGCGGTCCACTGATCGCCGGAAAACGTGCTTTTAAGGCATCAATCACACGACTGGTATCATCCATCGACAAAGTGGTTTGGGTGACAAAGGCTAAGCTCGCTGGTACAGCAATTTGCAAAGCGGCCACATCCGTCTCATTTTCCACCAAATAGATATGCCCACCGTGACGCTCATCATATTGCCCCATGGTGCCTTCCACTTCTGGATGGCCAGCATGACCAATCAACACGCACTCACGACCTTCATTACTGTAACGAACCACCTCTAAGTGCACTTTAGTCACCAAAGGACACGTGGCATCAAAAACTTTTAAACCACGTTGCTCCGCCTCGTCACGCACAGCTTTAGACACACCGTGAGCGCTAAAAATGACGATATTATCGTCCGGCACTTGATGCAACTCTTCGACAAATATAGCGCCGCGTGCACGTAAATCCTCCACAACAAATTTGTTGTGAACCACTTCATGACGTACATAGATAGGCGGCTGGAAAACCTCTAACGCACGGTTCACAATTTCAATCGCACGATCAACACCGGCACAAAAGCCCCGTGGATTTGCTAGTTTAATGCGCATTAATACCGCCTTTTACAGTTACAGATTGCTGTTTTTTACCGCAATGATTTCAACATCAAAAGTAATCACTTTCCCTGCCAAGGGATGGTTAAAGTCAACCGTGACCTGTTGTTCATTGAAGGCTTTAACCACACCTGGCATTTCACCACCTGCCGCATCTTTAAAAATCACGAGAATGCCATAGTCCAATTCCATACCGTCAAACTGACTGCGCGGCATAATCTGTACATTCTGCTCATTTGGCGTGCCAAAGGCTTGTTCAGGAAGGATTTCAAAGCTGCGCTTATCGCCGTCTTTCAGGCCAAATAAACTTCTTTCAAAGCCTGGTAATAAATTGCCATCACCCACCGTAAAAGTCACCGGATCTTTGGCAAAGTTGCTATCGACCACATCGCCATTTTCAAATTTCAAAGCAAAATGCAGGGTCACCGTGCTGTGTTGCCCAATACGCTGCTCACTCATTACTCTGCGCTCCAGTTGTACTGCTGTTTGCTGGTTTATTGCCGCGAAACATATCAAGCGCCAACATCACGGCGCCCACCGTAATCGCGCTATCGGCAATGTTAAAAGCGGGGAAATACCATGCGGTTTTCCAGTGCACTAAAATAAAATCAACCACATGGCCTAAGACAACACGATCATAGAGATTACCAATCGCACCACCGAGCACCAAAGCTAAAGCAATCGCCAACCAAGTTTCATTGGCTTTAAGACGTTTAAGCCAGACCACCAATACCGTGCTGACGGCCAAAGCAATCAAAGCAAAAAACCAGCGCTGCCAGCCTGTTTCATTGGCTAAAAAGCTAAACGCCGCACCACGGTTGTAAGCTAAGGTCCAACTGAATACGTCAGGAATCACCACGATCTGCTCATACAGATTAAGATTGGCAACAAACCAATGCTTACTGAGTTGATCAACAGCAATCACCAATATACTCAGCCATAGCCACGCCAGCTTTCCAAAACGCGCAGCCATTAGCAGGTACTCCTATCAGTAACGAACAATTTACGCATAGTGACGCACTTCACCTTCACCATCGAGGTTATCCGCACAGCGTGCGCATACTTCTGGATGCGCCGCCACTGAACCCACATCGGCACGGTGATGCCAGCATCGCGCGCACTTAGGCTCTTCAGACTTACTGATGTGCAGTTTCAAGCCTTCCAACTCAGTGCTTACCGCATCAGCTGGCGCTTGGGCTAAATCAGCCACTTGCGCCGTCGAGGTAATCAACACAAAGCGCAACTCATCACCGAGGCGATTGAGTTTCTCAGCTAATAACGCATCAGCATACAGCGTCACTTGCGCCTGCAAATTACCGCCGATGACTTTCGCATTACGTTGGTTTTCCAATTCTTTATTCACGGCAACTTTAACTGCCATCAATTCAGTCCAGTAAGCGTTACTTAATTTACTGTCTGCAGGCAGTCGAGATAAGCCTTCATACCAGGTATTGAAAATCACTGACTCGTTGCGCTCTCCAGGGATATGCTGCCAAATCTCATCGGCAGTAAAAACCAAGATCGGAGCAATCCAGCGCACCAACGCTTCAGCAATATGATACAGCGCAGTCTGGCACGAACGACGCGGTAAGCTGTCGGCACCGGTAGTGTATTGACGATCTTTAATGATATCGAGGTAAAAACCACCCAGCTCTTGCACGCAGAAGTTGTGTACTTTTTGATAGACATTATGGAAACGGTATTCATCATACGCTTGCGTCACTTCGTCCTGTAAACGCGCCGCTGCGTCAACCACCCAACGGTCCAGCTCAATCATTTGCTCAGCCGGAACACAATCGGTGGCTGGATTAAAACCATCAAGATTGGACAATAAAAAACGTGCAGTATTACGGATACGGCGGTAAGCATCTGCACTGCGTTGCAAAATGGTGTCAGATACAGCCATTTCGCCGGAATAGTCAGCAGACGACACCCATAGACGCAAGATATCTGCGCCTAAGCTATTGGTAACGGTTTGCGGTGCGATCACATTGCCTAACGACTTAGACATCTTGCGACCTTTTTCATCCACAGTAAAACCATGGGTGAGCAGGCCGCGATATGGCGCATGACCATCAATCGCGCAGCCTGTCAGCAAGGACGAATGAAACCAGCCACGGTGCTGGTCCGAACCTTCCAAGTACAGATCAGCACGCGGGCCTTCATCGTGACCGAGCGGGTGCGAGCCACGCAGTACATGCCAATGCGTAGTGCCCGAGTCAAACCAAACATCAAGGGTGTCGGTCACCTTATCGTAATCGACGGCTTCAGCACCGAGCAGCTCTGCAGGATCGAGTTTAAACCACGCCTCGATACCTTCTTTCTCAATACGCTGAGCGACTTCTTCGATCAGTTCCACAGTGCGCGGATGCAACTCACCAGTGGCTTTATGTAAGAAGAATGGAATCGGTACGCCCCAGTTGCGTTGACGCGAGATGCACCAGTCAGGACGACCCGCAATCATATTATGCAAGCGCGCCTTACCCCATGTCGGGACGAACGTTGTTTCTTCAATAGCCTGCAAGGCACGCTCACGTAATGGCGCACCCTGTTCAGGCTGCTTGTCCATACCCACAAACCACTGCGCTGTAGCGCGGTAAATCAGTGGTGTTTTGTGGCGCCAGCAATGCATATAACTGTGTTCAATCGACTCGTGCTTCAGTAATGCACCGACTTCTGCAAGCTTAGTGACGATATTAGCATTGGCTTTCCAAATAAACTGACCGCCAAAGAACGGCAGATCAGTCACATAAACACCGTTACTTTGCACTGGACTGATAATTTCATCATTGCTCATGCCATAACGCTTGCAGGTGTAGAAGTCATCCTCACCATAGGCCGGCGCCGAGTGAACGATACCGGTACCGGCATCCAGCTCAACATAGTCAGCCAAGTAGACTGGCGCAACGCGCTCATAGAATGGGTGATTAAACTCTAAGTGCTCTAAAGCTGTACCATTGCAACGCGCAATCACTTCACCTTGCAGACCGTAACGCGCTAAGCATTCTTCAACCAAGGCGTCCGCCAGCAACAAGATTTGATCGCCAACATCCACCAGCGCATACACTGCTTCTGGGTGTACGTTTAATGCTTGGTTAGCTGGAATAGTCCAAGGTGTAGTGGTCCAAATCACAATCTGTACGTTTTTCGTGATTTCGGGCAAAGCAAACGCATGTGCGAGCTTAACCAAATCAGCACTATTGAAACCTACATCGATGGCTTCTGAACGTTTATCTTGGTATTCAACTTCTGCTTCTGCCAAAGCCGAGCCGCAATCAAAACACCAATTCACTGGTTTCAGGCCTTTAAAGACAAAACCGCCTTCAACCATTTTCGCTAATGCACGTACTTCACCTGCTTCGTTAGCAAAATCCATAGTTTTATACGGATTGTCCCAATCACCCACGACACCTAAGCGAATAAACTCGGCTTTTTGACCTTCCACTTGTTCGGTCGCATACGCACGGCATAACTCACGGACTTTGTCAGCTGGCAAGTTCTTACCATGAGTGACTTCAACTTTGTGCTCAATCGGTAAACCATGACAATCCCAGCCTGGCACATAAGGCGCATCAAAACCCGCTAAAGTTTTACTGCGCACAATCATATCTTTAAGGACTTTATTCACCGCATGACCAATGTGAATATTGCCGTTTGCATAGGGAGGGCCATCATGCAGAATAAAACAAGGCCGACCTTTACCAATCTGACGCATTTTCTGATACAGGTTAATGCTATCCCAGCGCGCTAACATTTGCGGCTCACGAGTAGGGAGGCCTGCCTTCATCGGAAATGCCGTTTTCGGCAGGTTAAGCGTCATTTTATAGTCGGTCATGTTGATTCCAAGTCACTCGTTAAAGGGTGTGAAAGTGCTGCCACAGTGTATGTGCTTTTGCGATATCTGCAGCAATCGCCTCTTGTAATTGAGGCAAAGATTCAAAACGCTGCTCATCACGAATTTTCTTATGAAAAGTTACCGCCAGGTGCTGGCCATATAAGTCGCCAGAAAAATCCAATAAATGTACTTCTAAATGTGCTTGCTGCGAGCTATTGACTGTGGGGCGTGTGCCTATATTAGCGACACCAGGCACATGTCGCCCATTACCTAACTGCGCCGTCACCAAGTACACACCATGCAAAGGTGCACGATGACGTTTGAGTTGCACATTAGCCGTCGGCGCATTTAAAGTGCGGCCTAATTTCTTACCATGCATAACACGGCCATCAATGCTGTAAGGACGACCAAGCAAACGCCGCGCCAAACCAAAATCAGCGCCCGCCAGCGCCGCACGCAGCCAAGTACTGCTGACTCGCTGGCCTTGCATTTCTACCGTCGCCGTCGGCTCTACGCTAAAACCACAACGTTGCCCCGCTTCCTGTAAGAAAGAAAAATCACCAACGCGATCACAACCAAAACGAAAGTCATCACCCACTTGTAAGTGTTTAATGCCCAAGGCATCCAGCAGCACCGTTTGGACAAAGTCCTCTGCGCTGAGTTGACGAAAACGCTTGTTAAAAGCGATGCACAGCACTTGATCAATACCCGCTTCGGTAAACAACTGCAGTTTATCGCGTAAGCGAGTTAAACGTACTGGCGCCGTATCAGGGTTAAAGAACTCACGGGGCTGCGGCTCAAAAACAATCACGCAACTGGGTAGATTAAGCCGCGCAGCACTATCACGCAGACGTGTCAATATCGCCTGATGTCCTAGATGAACACCATCAAAATTACCAATCGTAGCAACGCATCCATGATGTGCTGGACGTACATTGTGTAAACCGCGAACCAACTGCATATTTGATATCTTGCCAGAAAAGTCTCTGATTATAACCACAGCGAAGCTATTAGGGCATCTTTAACCCAATTAACGACGCAGATGACGCATCCTGATGCCGCTAACAAACAAAGTGCCGCCAAACACTAGCACGCCACCAAACACTAACAATGAGACCTCCCACACCCGACGCTGCCAACCCCATGCAAACCACTCACTACTGGGTTGATTGAGCCACCATACCAAGGCAAGCATTGCCGCACAGGCTGCCAGCAAGCGCAGGAGAAACACACCCCAGCCTGGCGCAGGTTTGTATACGCCCGCTCGATACAGGCCACGCAACAATAATCCGGTATTAAGCATGCTCGCAAGCGATGTTGCCAAAGCTAAGCCGGCATGTTGCATCGGCCAGATCAATATCAGATTCAATAGCATATTGACCACCATACAAATAATCGCAATGCGCACTGGCGTTTTTAAATCCTGCCGAGCAAAGAAGCCTGGCGCTAACACTTTAATCAACATAAAGGTCAGCACGCCAAGCGAATAGGCTTGCAATGCTGCAGCGGCTTGAATGACATCAGTTGAGGTCATTGCACCATAAAGAAATAAAGTAGCAATCAAAGGCTCAGCTAAAACAGCCAAAGCCAGCGCTGCAGGCACGCCAACTAATAGCACCATGCGCAACGCCCAATCAATGGTCGCAGAAAACTCTTCTGGTTTTTCCGTGGAATGATGCCGTGACAGCGCCGGCAAGATTACTGTGCCAATGGCTATCCCAAACGCACCTAACGGCAGTTCAGATAGACGATCAGCGTAGTACAACCAAGACACACTGCCTGTTTGTAAAAACGATGCCAAGACAGTATCGAGCAACAAGTTAATCTGGCTGACCGAGACACCAAATAGCGCCGGCAGCATTAACAGCATAATGCGTTTAACGCCCGGATCATTGGCGACGACCCGCGGGCGCGGCAGTAAACGCATTTTCCATAAGAACGGCATTTGAAATAGCAGCTGTGCGACACCGGCAATAAACACACCCCAGGCCAAAGCCATGACCGGCTCGGTGAAAAATGGCGTTAAAAAAACCGTTGCGCCAATCATCGAGACATTCAACAGCACCGGAGTAAAAGCCGGCACAGCAAAACGTCCGTAACTGTTAAGAATGCCACCACAAAAAGCGGTTAAAGAAATCAGTAATAAATAAGGAAAGGTAATACGCAGCAACTCACCCGCCAGCTGCATTTTACTGGGTTCATTATGAAAGCCTGGAGCAAACAACATAATCAGATAAGGCGACATCACCACGCCCAGCGCGGTGAGCGCAACCAGAATCAAACCCAGCATACCGGCGGTGCGATCGACTAATAATTTTACATCAGCGAATGAACGCTTCTCCCGGTACTCAGATAAAACGGGGACAAAGGCCTGCGCAAAGGCACCTTCAGCAAATAAACGGCGTAAAAAGTTGGGAATCTTAAAGGCAACAAAGAACGCATCCGCAGCCGAGCCAGAACCGAAATAACTGGCAACCACCATATCGCGCACCATGCCTAACACGCGCGACAAGAGTGTCATCACGCTCACCACGGCGCTGGAGCGTAAAAGACTGGAGGATTTTAATTTTACTGGTGTTTCAGCAGCGTCGCCCATGGTGCACTCTTCTAAAGTCAGCGAACAAGTTTAGTCGCTTGCCTAAAGGGATGCCATAAAGATTGTATAGAAAGCATGCATTCTGCACTTCACCTGCGTATACTTCGCGCGGTAACTTGCTGAGCGAATAAATTTGTGCACTCCATAGTGTTTCTCTATGTATTCGAAAACAGCAACTTGACAATTCATTGATTTGGCTGCATCATTCGCGGCCTATTTTGATACATTCAACTAAAAAGTTTTCGAGGAGTACGACGTGGCCAACAGCCCTTCTGCCAAAAAACGCGCTAAACAGGCTGATAAACGTAGCGACCATAACGGTAGCCTACGTTCTATGGTGCGTACCTACATCAAAAATGTAGTTAAAGCCATCGAAGCTAAAGATTTAGAAAAAGCACAAGCTGCTTACAAATTGGCTGTTCCTGTTATCGACCGTATGGCCGATAAAGGCATCATCCACAAAAACAAAGCTGCTCGTAACAAAAGCCGCCTGAACCAGCACATCAAATTGCTGAGTCAAGCAGCCGCTTAATTGCGACAGCATGTTTAATAAAAAACCGGCCTAGGCCGGTTTTTTATTGTCCAGTGTTTATATCCAGCTAGCGAGTAATCTTACGAATCAAAGCACGACTGATCACCCGAAATTTATCCTGCGGTGAAAAACGCTTTAATGTGGCTTTAACAATCCCTTGGGTAAAGCGCGTACGCTTTGAGTAGTCGATATTTACATCAACATAAACCGGTTGATTATTTGCTGCACACTGCAAGGCTTGGCGAATACCCGACTCAATATCAGCCTCGCTTTGAATGGAAACAAACTCCGCGCCAACGGTAGCTGCTAATGACTGAATATTGATGCCATGCAGCACTGTGCAAGTTTTACGGTTGTAAGGGATTTCTTGCGCTTGGGCTATCTGTGACAGCTCGCCATCATTAAAAACAAACACCACCACTCCAAGCTGGTGACGCACAGCGGTGAGCATTTCCATTCCAGTCATCAACAGCGCACCGTCACCCACAATGCCAATCACTGGGGTTTGTGGATTAGCGAGTTTTGCTCCGATCACTGCCGGCACGCAGTAACCCATCGCATTAAAGTCAGTCGGTGAAAGATAACGACGCGCGCCTAAAATAGGCATTAACTCTGCGACTAAATAAGTGTGATTACCATCATCAGCCACCACGATCGTGTCATCGCTTAACTGTTTGCGTAACGCTTGGAAAAACTTAGCCGGATTTACCCGATCACCACTTTTATGTGCCAACCACTGCTGCTGATAAGCGACTTTATCGTGCTTAATCTGCTGAGCCATCGCGCCATTTTTTGCTTGTGCTTGCAATGCACGCACTTCGACTAACAAGGCAGGAACAATGCAACGTGCATCACCTTGTACCGCGATTTTAGCTGGGTAGTTGGCGTTAAACACCTCGGGATTGATATCAATATGCACCAAGTCTTCCGGCACCTGCATACTGAAACTACCGGTAGGAATTTCTGCAAAACGCGTACCAATCGCCAGCACCGCATCGCATTGAACAAACGCGTTTTGCCCGGCTGGCACAGAGTAATCACCAAAGCCCATACCGGTATGCAAAGGGTGGCTCCCAGGGAAAGCACTCAATCCTTGCAATGTTGTAGCCACTGGCGCATCAAGGCACTCAGCCAGCTCAATCAACTCTGCTTGGCAATCAACCGCCCCCCAACCGAGAAAAAACCCCGTTTGCTTAGCCTGCACCAACAACTGTGCAGCTTGTTTGACTAAAGCCCTATCAAACGTCGTGTGCGGCTCCAGACCCGCAAAAACCGGCATACTCGCCACTTCACCTAAAAAATTACCAATATTGTAGGGCAGCTCAACAAATACCGGCCCAGGCTCACCGCGCATCGCGAGCTGATAAGCCGCATATAAGGTAGGAATGACCTCGCTGTGTGCCTTGATATGAAAGCTGCCCTTGGTGATCGGCGACAACAAGGTATGCTGGTCCATTTCATGCAACTGAAAACGACGACCATTTTCAGTATGAATACCACCCGAAATAATCAACATGGGGATGCCTGCTAAATAGGCCTCACCAATCCCGCTCGCAGCATGGGTCACGCCCGCAGCAGGCACAATCAGCAAGGTACCAATGCTATCACCGGTACGACTGACGGCATCCGCCATAAACGCCCCGCCACATTCATGGGTAACCAGCACAGGCTTAATCTGTGCAGAATTATTCAGCTCGTCATACAGCTCCGTGTTATGCACACCTGGAATCCCAAAAGTATAACGAACACCCAATTGCTCAAGGGCAAAACGAGCCAATGCTGCGCCAGTCTTTTTCATAATGCGAGTCTCCTATCTTATTATTAGAGGTTTCTAAGCCAGTGTGATGAGGGTTAGCCATCAATAATACTGCGCGCCGCGCGGCGGCCATTAAAAATGCAGTTGGACAAAAACGTACCTTCTAGCGAACGCACCCCCGAAATACCTGCGCCACCAAAACCTGCCGCTTCACCCGCAGCATACAATCCTGAAATTGGTGAACCTTGTTCATTCAGCACTCTCGAGCCCAAATCAGTCAGCATGCCACCCATACTTTTACGACTGATCAGACGCAAACGTATGGCAATCAACGGCAGCTGCTTACTATCAAGAATAGGCTGTAGGTTACAGGTGCGCGGACGGTCGCCACGCCATTGGCGCAACTGCTGAATACGCCGGATTTGATCATCATTATGTAGCCCCTGCGGCCCCCTGAGCATGGCATCGTAGCGTGCTATATCAGCTTGCATACCCGCACTGTCCAAAAGTGATTCAGGTGCGACACGCTGCATATCCACAATCAGCTCTGCCAACGTATTGCCGCTGGCAACATCAGGACAATGCTCAATCAGCCACTGAGTTTGTTGAGCATTGCCACGCAGAGCCTGCAAAATAATTTTCAGTAACTTTTTATCGCGAAAGTGCGGGTTGCTATCACTACCAGAAATCGCTAATTCTTTATCAGCGATACGCTTATTCATAACCTGCCAAGTATATTGCTGCGGCAATCGCCCAGTTGTTTTACACAAATCATGCGTATCAAAACCAGTCACCATCGGCTGCGGACCAATACGGCGACCATAGCAGTCCATCCATAACGCCGAGCGTGGCGGTATTAAGCTCAGGCCGTGTTGTGGGTATTCAGGTTTTGGATGGGCAATGCCTGCGGCATAATTCCACATGTAGTGCAGGTTACGAACTTGTCCACCTATATTTTCTACACAATCATGCAATGAACCATCCGCACTAGGGTGCGTACCCGTCAATAAATTATCGGGGGCGGGGCCGTAAATCGGATCCCAATGCTGACGCACTTTCTCTAAATTGCCATTGATACCACCGCTACAAATCACCGTATTATCTGCCTGAATAGAAAAAGCACCATCAGGCTGCACACCGTGACAACCAACTACACGGCCATTGCAATAATCTATTGCACTGACTTTATGCAAAAACAAACAACGTAAAAGATTGGCTTTAGGGTGCTGCAGCAGTTGCTGCAGCAAATTCCGTATAATGCCTTGACCGCACCCCCACGCAACATGGTAACGAGGCACAGAATTACCATCACCGTAATGACCTCTTTCAACCCACTGCACGACAGGAAAAAAGCGAATGTCGTAGCTGTGTAGCCAATCATAAACTTCACTACGATTATGCTCGCAATAGGCCATGGCCCAGCGTTGAGCCCACTGATTATCGGGCTGAAATTGCGCAGCTTGCTGCCAATCCCGCCAAAACAACTCGCTCGAATCAGTCACATGATTGCGGCGCTGTTCTGGCGTATGACTCAACAACATACCACCAAATGCTTCTTTGGCTTGTCCGCCAAAGCGCTGCTGATCACAGGCATCAATCAATAGCACCGAACGGCCATTATTTAACAACTCTAATGCAGTACAAATACCCGCAAGCCCTGCACCAATAACTAATGTTTCTGCCTGATAAGTCATATCACCCATAAAAGTTTACTCGTTATTATTATTTATAGCCTTAGAGTACAGCAGACACCGCGATTAAAACCTGACATATTACGAAGACATACCTGACATATTACGAGCAAGTAAACATGCTACAAGAACGCGCACGCAGTGCAGTATTTATTGGCTTTGAAACACTCTGCAGGAAAAACCAATTGAATGCGCATACGCTATTACAACGTTGCGGCATTGATCCACTGGTATTACGACGCAATGATTTGTTTGTCGAGTATGCTCGCGTGGCCGAAGTATTAAGCCTCGCCGCTCGTGAATCAGATAATCAACAGTTTGGCATTCAACTCAGTCAACAACGCGATTATTTAGTCTTTGGACCATTTGGTTTGTTACTGTCACAAGCTGAGAGCTTTCAAGACCTCTTACGCATCACCAATAAATATGCGCATTTGCACGCCCCCGGTATTCAGCTAGAAGAGCATCACCTCGGCGAGTTAATTGCTTTAGAGTACCGACTGCAACTGAACAAGAAAGTCGATTTACGGCAACTGATCGAATTAGGCATGGGCGTGGTCTACCGCGCAGCCCAGGCTTTATTTAGAGAGTCATGGCAACTCACTAAAGTCACTTTCACTTACCCCGAACCCAGCAACAGTCAATTTTATGCAGATTTTTTCCGAGCACCAGTACACTTTGCACAACCGCTCACAGCACTCTATGTTCAGCCGGCAATGTTGCATTTACAACCTAGTGAGCAACGCAGTCAGCTCAAAAACCACCTGATTGAACAATTCGCGCTACACCAAGGCCATGCCCGCGAAGATTATGCGGCTCACACGAAAATGATTATTCAATCGGTGCTGGCCACCGGCGAAGCGACTGTCTCGGTAGTGGCCCGCCTACTCAATATTCATCCACGGCAATTACAAGCAGAACTGCAACAGCGCGGCAGCAGCTTTCGGGCACTGTTAGATGAAGTACGTTACAGCGAAGCACAGCTGCAACTGAGTCACAGCAATATCAGGATGACCGATCTCGCGCTAAGCTTAGGTTATGCCGACGAAACAGCTTTTTCCCGCGCGTTTAAGCGCTGGAGCACCCTGGCGCCTCGACAATGGCGACAACAAGTGCAATAAAAAACCCGAGCCTCTTACAAGGCTCGGGCTAGCGTTAACAGGCATAAAAACAATTACAGAGGCTTGCCTCGATTACCGTGCTTGCTAACAAAGTCCTGCACGATAGCCAAATCATTGGCCAAAACAGTGCAACGCTCTTCACGCTCAAACAAATCAGCCATATGCACCGGCAAGACTGGACTGGCGCTCGGCACCGCCTTTTTAACCGCTTCTGGAAATTTAACCGGGTGCGCCGTACCTAGAATGACCATTGGCGTGGCGAGACTGCGACGGCACTCGCGCGCAGCATGCACACCAATCGCCGTATGAGGATCCAGCAGCTCACCAGTATCCTGGTAAACGCGTGCAATCGCTGCACAGGTTTGCTCATCATCCACCGCTAATGAGTCAAACAGCTTGCGGGTCTCCGTCCAACGCTCATCGGCCACACTCATCTCGCCAGTGGCACGGAAGTTATCCATCAACTCCGCGACTTTAGCGCCATCACGACCATGCATATCAAACAATAATCGCTCAAAGTTTGACGAGACCATGATATCCATCGAAGGTGACAAAGTTGGATGCAACGTCTCTTTATTGTAGCGATTGCCGCTCATAAAGCGGTGCAGAATATCATTACGATTGGTGGCAACAATCAACTGATTGATCGGCAACCCCATATTGCGCGCCAAGTAACCGGCAAAAATATCGCCAAAATTACCAGTGGGCACTGAGAATGCGATGGAGCGCTGTGGCCCACCAAGCTGAATCGCCGCGTGGAAGTAGTAGACGATCTGCGCCATGATGCGCGCCCAGTTGATCGAATTGACCGCCACTAAGCGCGTACCTTTGAGGAAGGATTGATCAGCAAAACTGGCTTTCACCATTTCTTGGCAATCATCAAAATTACCCTCGATGGCGATATTATGAATGTTATCGCTCAGCGCACTGGTCATCTGCCGACGCTGCACGTCAGACACACGCTGATGCGGGTGCAAAATAAAGATATCGACGTTTTCGCAACGACGGCAACCTTCAATAGCCGCAGAGCCGGTATCACCAGAGGTCGCCCCCATAATCACTACGCGCTCATTGCGCTTGGTGAGGAAGTGATCGAGTAAACGGCCGAGCAGTTGCAAAGCAAAATCTTTGAACGCTAAGGTTGGACCGTGGAACAACTCCAACACCCACTCATTACCATTTAACTGGCGCAACGGTGCAACCGCGCTGTGCTCAAACACACCATAAGTGTCTTTGAGAATCGCTTTAAAATCAGCATCATCAATGCAGCCCGCAACAAAGGGGCGCATCACTCGAAAGGCTAATTCGTAATACGGTAGATCAGCCCAAGAAGCCATTTCTTCCACGGTAAAACGCGGTAAATTCTCTGGCACATACAAACCGCCATCACTGGCTAAACCCGCTAACAAGACATCTTCAAAATTCAGCGCTGGGGCTTTGCCGCGCGTGCTTATATAACGCATAAGTAACAACCTTTATTAAGTCGCTTAACTTGGGATTAGTTCAACTGCTCAACACGGATACGCACAACTGGCTTTTGCACACTATCCAATGCTTCTAGAGCCATAATAGCATCATTAATTCGCTGCTCTTGCACGCGGTGCGTCAACAAGATGATAGGTATTGAACCATCCAACTCTTCCGCTTCTTTCTGCATAATCGATTCAATATTAATGCCACGCACCGAAAGGATGCTGGCAACTTGCGCCAAAACACCTGGGTGATCTTTGGCTTGAATACGTAAATAATAAGCGCTCTCACACTGATCAATCGCCAGAATCGGATGATCAGACAACGCGTCAGACTGGAACGCCAATGCAGGGACCTGATCTTCAGTCGCAGAGGCCATAAAACGCGCCACATCAATAATATCCGCAATCACCGAAGAAGCAGTTGGCTCCATACCAGCGCCAGCGCCGTAGTACAGGGTACTGCCCACTGCATCGCCATTGACCATTACCGCGTTCATCACACCATTCACATTGGCAATTAAACGATTAGCAGGAATCAAAGTGGGATGCACACGCAGCTCTATACCTAAATCGGTACGACGCGCCACACCTAAGTGTTTGATGCGATAGCCCAACATTTCGGCGTAGTTCACATCCGCAGTGGTCAGCTGAGTGATGCCTTCGGTGTAGGCTTTTTCGAACTGCAATGGGATACCAAAGGCGATTGAAGCCAAGATAGTCAGCTTATGCGCTGCATCAATGCCCTCTACGTCAAAAGTTGGATCAGATTCAGCATAGCCCAGCGCTTGCGCTTCTTGCAGCACATCTTCAAAAGTACGGCCTTTCTCACGCATTTCGCTGAGAATAAAGTTACCGGTACCGTTGATAATGCCTGCCAACCAATTGATACGGTTAGCGGCTAAACCTTCACGAATCGCTTTAATAACGGGGATGCCCCCAGCAACAGCGGCTTCAAAACCGACCATTACACCTTTTTCACGGGCGCGGGCAAAAATCTCATTACCGTGCACCGCAATCAGTGCTTTATTGGCAGTAACCACATGCTTGCCATTTTCAATAGCGAGCAACACCAGCTCTTTGGCTAAGGTATCGCCACCAATCAGCTCAACCACGATATCAATTTCAGGATTGTTGACGACAGCAAACGCATCATCAGTCATGTCGGTGGTACTGGTATCACACAGCGGATTGACGGCTCGTGAAGCCACTTGCACGACGTCAATCGAACGGCCTGCACGCCGTGAAATTTCTTCAGCATTACGCTTAAGAACATTAAAAGTACCACCGCCAACGGTGCCTAAACCACAGATCCCTACTTTTACTGGTTTCACGCTGCATCGTCCCCATCGTTAAATAAAATAAACCCGCTCAACTCAAAACAGCTAAACGGCAAAATACTGCACTGTACGAATCATGCAGATGTCGGTCAACCTACTGCTGAGCCTTTAATGCTTGCGTGGCTAATTGCTGCGCAGGCTGGTAACCAGGAATCATTTTACCATTCGCTAAAATAATCGTTGGCGTGCCTTGCACACCCACCGCTTGGCCCAAGGCGTATTGCTTATCCACCGGATTCTTACAGGTTTTATTCGGTACACTGCGACGCGCTTTCGCTTCATTCATCGCATCAACAGGATCATCAGCGCACCAGATACTGGTCAAAGTATTGTAACCATGACTGCCAACGCCTTGACGTGGAAAAGCTAAGTAGCGCACCTCTACACCTAATTTAGTCAGTTCAGCGACTTCACTGTGCAGCTTCTGGCAATAGCCACAGTCCGTATCAGTAAAGACAGTAATGTGTGTTTTAGCCTCTTTCGCGGCAAACACCACCATCTCTTCCATTGGGATGTTATTGATTTGAGTGGCAATGGCTTTTTGCTCAAACTGCTCGGTTAAGTTGGTCGCTTGACCATTCTGAAGTTGAAACAAATTACCTTGTAATAAGAACTCGCCATCAGCGCTGGCGTAGAGCAATCGACCACCTTTGAGTTGTACTTGATACAGATTTGGCATTGGGCTCACCGTGATTTTTTCAATCGGCAAATCCGGCTGCATAGCAAGTAATGCTTGACGAATAATCTGATCGTTATCATTCGCGTGCACAACGCCAGCTAAAGCAAAACCCCACACCACTCCCAACCATCGTAAGCGCAGCATAAAACCAACCTTGAGTGAATATTTAAAAGGTCGAAAGGGTAGCACAATTGCGTCTATTTAGGCGTAACTTAGTTGAGGTTGCGTTGCGCCCAATAAAAAGCTGCCCAACCCCAATGCTTAGAATAAGCGCGGGCTTGGGCAGCTCGAAACAACCGAATTGACTGGATTAACAATTAACCCTTACAGCTGTTTTTTACAGAAGTACCAATCAGTACATTCATAACCCTCGTTCATCCGTGCTTCGGCAGCATCAGTATCTTGAGGTGGCGGTACAATGACTTTATCGCCAGGCTGCCAGCCCTCGGGGGTAGCAACTTTATGCTCATCAGAGGCTTTCAGCGCACGAATCACTCGCAAGAACTCTGGAATTGAACGGCCATTGGTCATGGGGTAATAAACCATCGCTCTTAAAATACCCTGAGGATCAATGATAAAGGTCGCACGTACCGCTGAAGTATCTGCTGCGCCTGGGTGAATCATGCCATATGACTTAGCCACAGACATCGATAGGTCTTCAATAATCGGGAAATTGATATCCACACCAAACTTTTCTTTGATGTTGCGCACCCAAGCGACATGGCTGTAATAACTGTCAATTGACAAGCCTAACAGGTCTGCGCCTTCTGCCAAAAACTCTTCATGATGATTGGCAAATGCGATGAACTCAGTAGTGCACACTGGAGTAAAGTCAGCAGGGTGTGAGAACAACACCAACCAGCGGCCTTTATAATCCGACAGTTTCTTCACACCATGAGTTGTTCTTGCTTCAAAAGCAGGCGCAGGTCTATTTAACTGCGGGAATATGGTAGTCACTTCTACTGCGTTTTCCATTTTAATCACCTCAGGGGTTGTCATGAACTTACGAGTCTTAAGATACACATAATATATTTATATAAATAGCAATATCATCCGATCACCTTAATAGATAGAATCTATTAAAAGTTGCTACTCCTCACGTCTTTAAAATACTCATCCAACGACTCATCTATTCACTAAAATAGCGCGCGCCCATAAGGACGCTGCCGACCCTCAGTCTATCCTGCAAACTAACTGCCTTAACTTATTAACCCATCCAGCATTTGCTGACCGCCAACAGTTACAAACAGCACCGTTCTACTGATCCAAGCAAATTAACCTGCGACAGGCGGATCCTTACTTTGAACTGTTAGGCAGACAAACAAGGTTAGCTCCATATTACTGAAGCGCCAAAAGCTAAGAGTGATCTCTACGCAAGCACGGATAGAAATCAATCGCCCATATAAGAAGAACTCACCCTCTGCTCATGCCGCGTCACGAGTACCTGCTGACTTGCATCAGAGTAAATACTCAGGGTGATCATGTAATGACTGTGCCTTTTTACACCTTGCAGCGAAGGAGAGTTGAAGACAAATACATTTTTATAACGCCCAGCAAAGGTACTGTGTATCTCTTCAATTGAGCCTTCAGTTCTATAGGGCAGCCATTTGTTTGCTGGGTTTTCGAACTCAATAACAGCATAGGTGTGGGCTGGCAGTTCTTTTTTAATATGAAGGTTCACGCCATACCTCATGCTGGGCTTCGCACCCAGAGTCATCATAAATCCACCACCGAGCGTAGTGAAATACTCACTCTCGACAGGCGTCGGCGTTAACAACGATGCACATGCAGTGAGCATCAACGAAACAATCACAACACAGACTTTACGCATAACAATTCCTTTTGTTCAAAGCTCGAAAATTTAAACTTTTACGCTATTGCTGCCAAGTCAGCAGTAGACGCTGAATGTTACTTAAACGTATTTTAAACGCCGCGATTGCGACACGATTCTCAAAAACCCTTAGCGGCGTTTGGCAGTGCGCCAGCAGCACTCATAGTGCTATCGCTGAATAGGCCACACCTCCGTAAATGGCCATTACTAAAAAATCCACTATTACGCAAAGAGAACTGTTCGCTTACAGCTGATACGCATGCGATGACTGCGTTACAATGCGCGCCATACTGACTTGAGAAGATATGACCCTATGCGCCTTGATCGATTTTTATCAGAAACAACTGGCATGAGCCGCACAGAGTCCACTAAGGTGCTGCACCGCGCCGAAGTGACCGTTGATGGTATTGTGCAAAAGAAAGCGGCGTTTAAAGTGCCCGACGGAGCACAAGTATTATGGAACCAACAACAACTTGAGCTCACAGGGCCAACCTATCTAATGATGCACAAGCCACTGGATTGTGTGTGTGCGAATCATGATTCACGGCACAGAACAATATTTTCTTATTTAGATGTGCCCAACGTAAACAAGCTGCATACGGTTGGACGGCTTGATCTTGACACCTCTGGATTATTATTAATTACTGACGACGGCAAGTGGTCGCATCGAATCACCTCACCTAAGCAACAATGCCCGAAGATTTATCATGCGTGGTTGGCAGAGCCACTCACTGAAGCGAATATCAGCGAGTTTGCTGCAGGCTTGCAACTAACAGGCGAAGACAAGTTAACTGCGCCAGCCGTGCTAGAAATCATTGATGAGCGCGAAGCTTTAGTGCATGTTTACGAGGGTCGTTACCACCAAGTTCGACGCATGTTCACTGCTATTGGCAATAACGTAGAACAATTGCATCGTGAGCAAGTCGGGATGTTAAAACTCGATACTGATCTTGCTCCTGGGGAAACCCGTACACTGACTGCAGAAGAAGTTGCCCTATTCTAAGTACAGACTCAAGGTGTCGGCGCAGACACCGCTCTACGTAAACGGCACGTTAAAAACGTGCCCAGACTAAGAGCATCGGGAAATGTCCACGTAAACCTTATGGATGTCGCGAGTTCTTGTGCTAAAACCGCTGACGTGGCGATTGCCTTTGCGGTGATCGACCTGCGCAGGTCTGCTTGTGCTATCGCCGGATGACACGCAGGTTTGGAGCGCGGGTCTGATTTAGCCACACATGCCTCGCGACGTCAGCGCTAACCGCGATGGGCAACATTAAGTTTTCAGGCACTGACTTGCCAGTT
The DNA here is from genome assembly GCA_034006605.1 of Pseudomonas sp. Lineage (GTDB taxonomy): Bacteria > Pseudomonadota > Gammaproteobacteria > Pseudomonadales > Pseudomonadaceae > Denitrificimonas. Next base: position 21,339 of record JAVESM010000025.1, read on the forward strand.
CTTTTAATAATGCCGCCACTCAGCTTGATTTCTTTTCATAACGATCAGTAATATCGCGAGCCTGCGCAACCGTCCCTACAACCTCACCGTGTTCATTAAAGATCAAGGCAAAACCCATTTCCGTATAAAACTCACTGCCATCTGCACGCAACGCTTTGGTCGGCATCGGTTTGCCACTGTGCTTGGTCACACCTGCAGCAATCGCGGCATCGAAACCACGCCAATGCATTCTACGTAATCTTTCGGGGATAATAAGATCCAAGTTCTGACCTATTGCTTGCTCGGCAGAAAAGCCAAACATCTTTTCAGCAGCAGCGTTCCAGACGCGGATATCACCTTGCTTATCTGAAAAAATCGTTGCATCAGGCGATTGTTGAACCAGCCAGCAGGACAGTTCAGGAGAGATTTGTGTTGCGCTCATAGCACGTTCCTATCAGTCAACTTAGCCCATTTACCTTAGCAAAACTCACATCGTTCATGCTGAAAAAAAGCAGATTTATAGACTAAAGTTTCCAGAATTTAAGCACTGCAGCTGTCTATGTTCAACGGTGTTTATCTTGATAATAGCGCCCGCTTAAATCGTGTTATGGCACAGCACAGCATTAGTTTTTAACTCACCGACAGAGTGCTACACACTTGGTTTTTACCGAGTCGCTTGGCATCATACAAAGCATTATCCGCACGTTTCAAAGCATCTTCGTAAGTACGATCTGTAGGCAGCATTATTGCCACACCAATACTGACCGTCACCGCGACGCCTTTCATGGAAAAGCGACTCAGCTCTTGATTGAAGCACTCGCGCAAACGATCGGCAAACTGCACAGCATGCTCCAAATCAGTATTAGGCAAGACCACAACAAATTCATCGCCACCAAAACGACAAGCAATATCGGTTTTCCTGAGCGCTACTCGACAGATATCACCCACAGCCAAAATCACTTCATCACCAGCATGATGCCCGAGAGAGTCATTAATCTTCTTCAGGTGATCAAGATCGAAGATCAAAATTGACATTGGCATCGCGTGTCGCTTAAAGGTTTCGTAATGCAGCGTGAGCTCACACTCAAGCTTTCTACGATTGAAGAGTTTTGTGAGCTGGTCGGTATCACTCAGCTCGCGCAATTGCATTTCAAGTTCATGTCGCTGGGTAATATTGCTCGCGATCCAAAGTACAACCGCTTCACCGTCCACTAAGAAATCCAACGCTTGAATACGCCCTTCGAACCAAATGGGCTTTTCTGGACCCTCATCAGGTAAGCCTTTTACATCTTTGTTACTTAACTCGTACTCTTGGATCAGCAACGTCTGAGATTGCAAAGCCAACTCGATTTGCTCAAGAAACCAGTTCGCTTTCTCATTTTTCACCACATCGCAGATATACAAACCGACAAGCCCATTGCCATCATGGTAATAACGCGCATCGTGGCCACCAAACATCGCAACATACCGACCACTGCGCGATAATATAAAGACTGGATCAGGCAATGCATCTAGGACAAGAGCCATTTGCTCAATATTAACCATAAGAACGCTCTATATGTTTTTCTACTTTAGGGTCGCAGATGAAACCCGCTGCAAGAACCCTCCTACGTACAATAGCGTCCTTCTAATTTGCCACGTTAAACCACTAAGTCGACCAAAAACAGCACACTTGATGATTCCAAACTTGCTGCCAACCCGTTGCAGCTCTTAACATAAAGAGTTGTATAGCCTAATGCCATCATTGTAAACATTATTTATTCTGCATCACTCAATGCTCTGCAAGACCGCTCGCTCATCACGACACTCATAGGAGCCCATTTCGAACTCCCGACAAATCCACGGGCGATTCTCATAAATAGTACACATGAACGTTTCACGATCTATAGCTGAACACCAGCCGTCCGCCAAGCGCAGCATGGTCTCTGCACCCCATTTATCAACAGCAATATGCTCATCAGGAACACCGGTATCACTAATGATCATGACCTCTAAACGACAGCAACACGCCCGACAATTGGTACAAGCAATCTCAACTTGAGGTATATTTTTTATATCAATAGCATTCATTTTAATGGCCGATCGAGGATGAACTCTCGATGGAGTAGAGTGATATTCATAATAATTTTCTCACCTGTAAACACGATTTTAATAATGCTTGCAGCTTCTCCTCGCCGAGGTTATTCATGAGCGCTATATTTCGCTCTGGAATATCATCGACATCTGGATAATCGGCAATAGCGCGCTCAAGACTGGCCTCACGAATAAGATGCAAAACAGGGTAAGGAGAGCGGTTGGTATAGTTCTCTGCATCGCTCGGGGTGGTACCGCCAAATTGATAATCAGGATGAAAGCTGGCGATCTGATAGACACCCTCTAGCGCCATCTCCATCAATAAGCTGTCGGCATCGCTCAGGAAGTCGTTGAAGTCGTAAAAATCCTGTAGTACCTGCGGGTGAATCAACAGCGTGGTTTCAACTGACGGATCAGCATTAAGCAACTCTAACTCAACCTGCAGAGCCCGTAGCAACTGCTCTGGCGTTGTCGACTCAGTCGTTACAAAGCGCACACGATTCTTGACCAGCTCACGCTTGGCAAACGGACAGAGATTCATTCCCACCACAAACGTATCCACCCACTGCTGTACAGCTAAAATAACTTTCTCGTCTTTCATTGGGTTTCCATACTTAAGTGAATACATGTACCTAAATAACGTAAGTGTAGATTCAAGCCATCAACGCAACACTCTTATCAAGCATGTGTGCAGGTGTTTTAAACTTCAACGTTTTTCTTGGCCGCTCATTTAATTCATTGGCAACTTCACTGAGCCGTTTTTGTGAATGTAATGGTGAAATTTCGTTTGGGACGTTTCATTAAATGCCCCTTGGCAAATCAGTATTTTAATATAACTGTAGCTTTGATCACTTGAGCCTGCAGTCATTATCCAAAGCAATGCGTGCAACAGATGCACCAGAATTTTGGCTTTCAGCCACCAATTGGGCTTTGAATTCAGGGGAATAGTGGCGACGCTTACGATAAGGTCGAGTTACTCTTACGTTGCTCATAGATAGTGTCCACTAAGAAATAAGTGGACACTATCTTAGCGACTAGGCCGTCAGGCTCAAGATGCGACTGACAGGCAAGACTTATGATCTAGAAGATTTTCTTGTTGAGGACGCGACACAGAGGTGATGGCCTAACGACGCGCACAGTGAATGCCGGAGAAATCGCTAACAGGAGGTCAAGGCCCTCACCATGACCTTAATCACCCTAGGGCGACGCCCAACAAGCTCAGCGACTACTGCGCGCCAACCGACGGGCAGGAGCAGAACTGTTATTGAACGTCTATCAAAACCTGACCGATTCATTTCACTGTGACCTAAATCGCTGCTCATACGGACTCTGGACTGATGTGGATTACACCGACCCAGAGTTACGTAAACACCCAGTATAAACACCGGCAAACATCATAGTTACTGCCTTAACGACGATTGACCGCTTGTGCGGCGCGCAGCAGATCGCTGCCAATTTCACCCTCATAAACTTTCCAGACAGGTTGCATAGTGGCGCGCCAAACAGCTTTTTCTTCAGCTGTGAGCGTGATGATTTTAGTCTTGTCGCCGGCCTTCACTTGTTCGCGAGCGCTTTGATTTAAAGCTTCAGCCTCTTGATTAATGACAAAAGTGACCTCTTCGACGATGGCATCTAACTCACTGCGAATTTTATAAGGAATGCTGCTCCAGAAACTCGAATTGCTCACCAGCATATAATTAAGCGAAGAATGGTTGGTTTCAGTGATATACGGTTGCACGCTGTCGAATTTCTGACTGGCAATATTCGACCATGGATTAGCGGCACCCTGAACCTCACCGCTTTGCAGCGCAGCAAAGGTCTTATCAAAGGGTAAAGTGACGGCCGATGCACCCATTGCCTGAAACTGTGAAGCAATTACTACTGATGGCTGAATACGGAAAGTTAGTCCTTTCGCATCAAGTGGCTGATGTATCTCTCGGATTGCTGAGAGCTGCTTCATTCCGTTAATCCAGAATGCCAACCCGTAGAGGTTATGTGCAGTCATAGAACCCAGTAACTCACGACTCTTGTCACGCTTCAGAAAGCGCTTAACTGTAGTGTCCACTAAGAAATAAGTGGACACTATCTTGACAGCTAGGCCATCAGGCTCAAGATAGGTTTACCGGACGCTTACTCAATAACACCAAAAATGGAAAAGGCTTAAGTGCGTCCCGTCTCTCTTTCGGTATTTAAGCAAACTTAAAACTTATCCGTAATCGCTCCTGCAGAGGCAGAGCCAACAGTTTTAGCGTATTTGGCTAATACACCCCGCTTTACATTCGGCTCTGGCGCTTGCCATCGACTCAAACGTTGTTGAATTTTTTCATCTGAAAGGGTTAAATTTATTTCATTCATTTCAGCGTCAATAGTGATGGTATCGCCATCTTCAATAATCGCAATCGGACCGCCCACCATCGCTTCTGGGGTAATGTGCCCAACCACAAAGCCATGACTGCCACCGGAAAAACGTCCATCCGTAATTAACGCCACCTCATTGCCCAAACCGCGCCCCATAATAGCTGAAGTGGGCGAGAGCATTTCACGCATGCCGGGGCCGCCTTTCGGTCCTTCATAACGGATCACCACCACATCACCGGCGACCACCGTTCCATCTAAGATTGCCGCCATCGAGGCTTCTTCTGAGTTAAACACCCGAGCGGTACCGCTGAATTGAGTGCCTTCTTGGCCACTGATTTTCGCCACCGCACCGGTTGGCGCAAGGTTACCGCGCAAGATGCGCAAGTGACTGTCCGCTTTCAGTGGCTGATCAAACGGCATGATGATTCTTTGCCCGAAAGGATAGTCTTCGACATCGGCTAAGTTTTCCGCGATGGTTTTACCGTTCACCGTTAGGCAGTCACCATGTAATAAACCCTTATCCAGCAAACGTTTCATTAATGGCGCAATACCACCAATCTTAATCAAATCAGACATCAAGTATCGGCCCGATGGACGCAAGTCAGCCAACACAGGAACACGCTTACCAATTTCAGTAAAGTCATCAATATTCAGTTCCACGTTGATCGCGTCAGCCATGGCCAATAAGTGCAGTACGGCATTGGTCGAACCACCGACAGCAATCACTATAGTAATCGCATTTTCAAAAGCTTTGCGCGTCATGATATCGCTGGGCTTAATATCATGCTCAATCAGCCAGCGCATGGCGCGCCCTGCTTGCTGACAGTCATCACGCTTTTCAGCAGAAATAGCCTCTTGCGCAGAACTGCCGGGTAAGCTCATGCCCAGCGCTTCAATGGCCGAGGCCATAGTGTTCGCGGTGTACATCCCTCCACAAGAGCCCGGCCCAGAAATGGCCGTTTTTTCAATATCAAGGACATCTATTGTGCTTAAATCACCGCGAGCATTGGCACCCACCGCCTCAAATACAGACACAATATCAGTGTGATTTTTACCTGGTTGAATGGTGCCGCCATAAATAAACAGTGCGGGGCGATCTAAACGTGCCATGGCAATTAAACAAGCAGGCATGTTTTTATCGCAACCGCCAATAGCAATCAGCGCATCAAAGCCTTGGCAGCCGACAACCGTTTCAATCGAGTCGGCAATCACCTCACGCGATACCAATGAATACTTCATGCCTTGGTAGCCATTGGCGATACCATCAGAGATGGTTATGGTGTTAAAAATAATAGGCTTGGCATCCGCAGAAGAAACGCCTTTGGCAACCTCTTCAGCTAAGCCGTTAATATGGATATTACAGGGCGTCACTTGGCTCCAAGTTGAAGCAATACCGACTTGAGGACGTCTAAAATCTTGGTCTGTAAAACCAACTGCGCGCAGCATGGAACGTGCCGGTGCTTTTTGAATACCATCAACTAAAAGGGATGAATATTTTCTTTTGGTGTCGTCTTTTATAGTCATGTTCGCTCCAATAGCACGCGATTGATGGGCCACTATAACTTAAGCAAAGCTAAGCATACTCGGCGATTGCAGGCACGGAGAGCCTGCACATTAAATAGAGTTAAGACAGAGCAATATAGACTTGCGCCACTGCATCGCTAATGATCGCAATTAAGCATCGCAAGTTGAATGCGCTGAAGCCTCAGCACACTTAAGCTGAAAAACAGAATTCGATCCACCATGGATGCGCAGCAACCCTCAGTAGGCGTCATTCTCATCACGCACCGACACCGAAACATCACCCAATGCATCAACGGCCACAATAAAGAGGATGGGCTTACAACAGACCTGACAATCTTCAGTATATTGCTGCCCTGCTTCCTGCGGATCGATAAGTACTTCCAGCATTTCACCGCAGTATGGGCAATACACTGTTTCTTCTGTTAAAAACCCCATAATTGTTAGCTCACCTCACCAATTAGACAGATAACGCCAAAAACAGCCGCGCGGGTATGCGCCCGCCTGACGGGAGCCAGATATCCTTTGCTCACCTTCGGTATTGCAGCGATCTTTCGCCTGTTTCAAGCATCCCTCACGCCAACTCAATAGCCCGAGAATTCTTCAGTGCGAATATTGTCGTCGTTGACGCCCGCTTTCATCAGCATTTCGAGCATCGCATACACCATTTCTCGTGGACCGGCGATGTAGTAAATAGGCAAGGTCAGGTCGCCAATATATTTTACAAGCATGGCTTCGTTGATAAATCCGGTTTCCCCATCCCAAGCCCTGTTCGATTTTTCCATTTGCGTCATCGTGCCAACAAAAGTGTAATGCGGATTGCTCTTCTGAGCATCCTTTAGCTCATCCAAGAACACCGCATCTTCAGGTCTTTTATTGGAATCAAAGAGAAAAATCTTATGGGGAAGTTTGTCGTGTGCCGCTTGTAGAACGATGCTTCTAGCCGGCGTAAGCCCGATACCGCCAGTAAGAAAAACCGCCGGAATATGCTCGTTGTTGTGCAGCGTGAACGAGCCATAAGGCGCATCTAGGGTCAGTTCAGCACCGATCGGCATCGTTTTCAACACCCGCTTGAATGCGCTATCACGCATCCGAGTGACAAACATTAGAGCGTTTTCATAAGGCGCATTCGCCAGAGTGAACGTGCGAGTATTGCCTTCAGCATCCGTTTCATCAGGGTCAATCAGCATAAGGTCAGCGTATTGGCCTGCTTGATGGGTAAACCCTTGCGGCTTTTCAAAATAGAACGCCATGGTGCCGTCAGCAATTTCGTCTCTACGGGTTAATTTAACGGGATAGACTGGCATGGTGAAATCCTCTTTGCTCGTGGTGTCATTAAGACCTGCGCAGCGATCGAATATTGAACAAGCCAACCAATAGAATTGGTCTGAGCGCCTTGCGAGCCATTAAGTGCCACTGAGCGGCAGCCGATGAACCTCTCGCGTTTGCATCAAACACCTTTATTGAGAGAGTCACCTTGCCGCAGTTTTTTGCACTTAAAAATAGAAGTACTGCAAATACACGGGGAATTCAAGGAAAGGGCAATTTATTCTGCCTTAGGTAAATCATTCGCTTGATCAACATCAAACACCTGCTCAACAGCACATTTTTCTAGCTAAATTTATTGGTTGGCTTATGATGCGCCACCCAAAATATTTCAACGAAAATAACCAGGCTCATATGTCCGCTAACGCACTGTATACCGACCTTTCAGGCTATTACGACTTAATGTGTGCGGACATCGACTACCACGCGCAAAGTCACTGTATTCAAAGGCTGCAGAAAATCTTCGGCAACGGCGGAAAGACGCACTTTGATTTAGCCTGTGGCACCGGCCCACATGTACGTCATTTTATTGATTGTGGTTATCAAAGTAATGGCCTCGACATCAATCAGCCCATGCTGGATATAGCAAAAACCCGCTGCCCTGAAGCGCAGTTTTCGTTGCAAGACATGAGTGCGTTCAGCATCAATGATCCTGTCGATTTAATCACATGTTTTTTGTATTCCATCCATTACAACGCGGGCATGGAAAAACTCAAAAACTGTATTAGCAGCGTGCATCGTGCGTTACAAGCCGATGGCCTGTTCTGCTTTAACGTGGTGGATAAGTACAAAATAAATAATGATTTATTTGCCAAACACACCGTTCAACAAGCAGGCGATTTATTTACCTTTAGTTCTGGCTGGTATTACTGTGGCGAGGGGGAAAAACAGTCGCTAAAAATCAGCATTGAGAAGACATCCTCTGCAGACACCCAGCGTTGGCATGACGAACATCCGATGGTTGCTTTTGATTTTGCTGAGTTACTGGACGCCTTACAGCCTGCTTTCGAAGTCCATATCTTTGAGCATGACTATGAGAAAATTCTCCCGTGGAATAAGGACTCGGGGAATGCCATTTTTGTCTGTGTGAAGCGTTAAGACCACCCACCATTGGCAGCGTACCACAGCGCTAAGGCTGGCTCGCTGCGAGGATGTTTCCGTGGTATTGAGCAAAATTTTTCGGCGCACGAATGAAATGCACGACGGCTTTCTCTACTGTATCGACATCCAAGTGCTGGCAGCATAACCAAGCGAACAGCCTGTTTGATAATGGCTTATGATGAGCAGCAAACATACATTCTTTTATACAAAGACCCAGCATGATTTTTATCAGCAATACCATCAGTCTTGATGACGACGAAATCGATATAAGCGCAATACGCGCCCAAGGCTCAGGCGGGCAAAACGTTAACAAAGTATCGTCAGCCATTCATCTACGCTTTGATATCAACGCCTCAAGTTTGAGCGACTTCCAAAAGCAACTTTTACTGGAAAGCAAAGACAGTCGCCTCACTAAAGAGGGCGTGCTGATCATTAAAGCCCAGCAGTTTCGCACCCAAGAAAAAAACAAGCTTGATGCCTTTGAACGCTTGCAACAATTTATCCTAGACGCCACTTACATCAGTAAAACCCGAAGACCTACTAAACCGAGCAAGAGTGCTAAGCGCAAGCGTACCGACCAAAAAAAACAACGCGGCACAACCAAGTCATTACGCGGTAAAGTTGATTTTTAAGCAAACGCTAGAATAGCGACCAGGGATAGAACACAGCCTCGTATTGGGTCTGATTGTTCTTAGCGCAGGACTTACGCTACGCGACTCCACCAGTGTGCCCACACTATATGGGTACGTTATTCATTGGCGCGGCGATCGGCATTATTACCCGCGCGGATTAAGCGTGAACCGGCCGACAGTGCTGATTTAATGACCAGCGAGTACACGATGGCGCTATTAACGGCTCGCCAACACCAACTGGAAATTGATGACGAAAGACGGTGCATGGGTAACAATCAAGCTGCGCCATGACACTTAAATACGACGGTCACGCTGTAATGATGTGAGACGACTGTTTCTGATCTAGTCCTTTACTGGAATACCCTCAAGTAACGCTATGATACTGTGATTATTGTTTAATCTAGCTAAGTCAAGGAGATAGCTTTTTTCAATATCTAACATTGCTCGGTTTGCCAATAATTTTTTTACCAGCTGTTCTTCCCCATTAACGATGGCGGTTTTCAAAGCCAGATAGTTCGCCATACCATGATCAGTCATATTAGCCCCCTTTTGTTACGTTAACCTTTCGTGATTAAAGCCATAGCGACTACGAGTGACCCACACTACGTGGAAACTTACGCGATAACAAACACGTCCATAAAGCGGTTGACTGGGGTGGCCTCAAGCGTGGATTGATCAGCACAAAGCGCTAGGATCGTTTGGCACTGCTGACTGGGGAACCGTGTGGCTAAGTTAGCCTTGAACTTCAGCTCCAATAACGGAATCCCTTCTTCACGGCGACGGCGATGACCCACAGGGTATTCAACAACCACTTCGTCGGTGCAGCTACCATCCTTAAAGAAAACCTGAATAGCATTAGCAATAGAACGTTTATCAGCTTCTAAGTACTCTGCGCTAAAGCGTTTATCTTCGACAATTTCCATTTTTTCGCGCAGCTCATCAATAAAGGGATGGGCCTCATGAAAAGTGTCTTCATACTGCTCGGCGGTCAAATCACCAAAAATCAACGGAACAGCAACCATGTATTGCAAGCAATGATCACGGTCGGCAGCATTAGCAAGTGGACCTGTTTTTGAAATAATACGAATGGCCGACTCGTGAGTACGAATCACGATCTTCTCAATATCTGCTAAACGCGCTTTAACCTGAGGATGCAAAATCACCGATGCTTCTGCCGCCGTTTGCGCATGAAACTCGGCAGGAAATGACACCTTAAATAAGATGTTTTCCATCACATAAGAGCCATACCCCTGAGAAAAAGAAAACTGCCGCTCAGCCTCTGGTTTTAGCTTTTGGTCTTTGTTGGTTTTAGAAAAAGAGACATCATAAAATCCCCACTGCGGGGCGGTTAGCACGCTGGGAATACCCATTTCACCACGCATTGACAGGTCAGCTAAGCGCACCGCTCTTGAGGTTGCATCACCCGCCGCCCAAGATTTACGAGAGCCTGCGTTGGGTGCATGACGATAGGTACGCAAAGCAGAACCATCGACCCACGCTTGAGAAATGGCCGCCATAATCTGCTCTCGATTACCGCCCATCATTTTAGTGACAACCGCAGTGGAGGCAACGCGAACTAATAATACGTGACATAGACCCACACGATTAAACGAGTTTTCTAAAGCAATCACGCCTTGAACCTCATGCGCCATAATCATGGCTTCCAGCACGTCTCGCATCACCAGCGGCTGCTCGCCATTGGATAACCTGACTTGAGACAAATGATCTGCGACAGCCAGAATGCCACCTAAATTATCCGAAGGGTGGCCCCATTCGGCGGCCAACCATGTGTCGTTATAATCAAGCCAGCGAATAATGCAGCCAATGTCCCAGGCAGCTTTCACCGGATCAAGTATCAGTGATGTGCCGGGCACTCGGGCACCCTGCGGCACAAGCGTGCCTTGTACGATGGGTCCGAGGTGTTTTGTGCACTCAGGAAAGCGCAGAGCAAGCAGCCCACAACCTAATGTATCCATTAAACAATTACGTGCAGTGTCGAGCGCTTCTTCGCTGGAGATTTCAAACGTTAATACATAATCAGCGATATTTTGGATGACAAGATCGTAATCAGGGCGATGGTTAATATCGGCATTACTACTCATTTTTTTATCCTCATTAGCTTGATTGATTGTTTAGCTTAACGTCTGCTCCTCTTGTAATTCTGTTGTCTATTACGATGCCGTTACCATTAAACCCAGCATGCCAAGCGCAAAGCCAAATACAGCGCCCAGCGGCGGTGCCCAGTGATTATCCAGTTTCACTTGAGGCGCCAAATCTTGGAATATTGAATAAAGAATACCGCCGGAGGCAAACAGCATAACAGCAGCAATAATTTGAGGAGATTCGGACAACCACAAATAACCAGAAACAGCCGCAATAGGTCCGAGCAAAGCCATTAAAGAAAACATAATGATAATTTTTTTAGGTTTGTAAACTGAAGACCCGTTCAACTCACGGTAGGCAGTAAATCCTTCAGGCAAATTTTGCAGCCCAATTAAAACCGCCAGTAACAACGCATGATTGTTTCCCGTTGCAAATGCTGCACCTAATGCGATTGATTCTGGAACAAAGTCAGAGAGCATTGCTGCCAATTGACTGGCAGGGGTATTTATTTTTTTAAGATAAATATCAAAAGCCATAAAACCGATTCCACCCACTATCAACCACAGACAAGCCGCTAATGGATTAAGACTCGCTATACCCTCAGGCACCAAAACCAAGGCAACAGCGGATAAGAGCGCGCCTCCGCCAAACGCCATCACACTGTGCCTAAACTCCTGCTCAAGCCAATCACTTCCAACTTTTTCAAAACAGGCAATGATTGCACCTAACGGCATAGCCAAACCAACTAGCAGTGTCAATGGTATGACGATGAGCAGCAGGTGCATGCGTTGATCCTTAATTAAGGTATAGCGTTTAGCTCAATTGCCAACTTATGAAGTCTGATGGCCGCGTGGTGTTAGGTGTTTTTCTTTGAACGAAGACAACCTCTTCTCTATTTTTCCTATTGGGTATAACGCGCCACGATCTAACGCCCCGACGGCCACTCTAATCCATGCATAAACAAAAATTATTCCAATAGGACTGTGTGTTTAAGATAATAAATTCATCGCTAGAGCTTCAGCGACCTTGATGCCATCAACGCCAGCAGATAATATCCCTCCGGCATAACCTGCACCTTCGCCAGCAGGATATAAACCCTTGGTATTAATACTATTGAAACTGACCTTATCGCGTTTAATACAGATAGGCGATGAAGTGCGTGTTTCGACACCAGTTAGAACAGCATCGTACATAGAGAAGCCTTTAATCTGCTTATTAAACTCAGGAATAGCTTCTCTGATGGCCTTAACTGCAAAATCAGGTAACAACAGGCTCAAATCACTGAGCGTCACGCCTGGCTTATAGGAAGGTTGCACACTGCCTATTTGTTTAGAGGCTTTACCTGCTAGAAAATCACCTACCAATTGCACAGGTGCATTGTAATTTTCGCCACCCATTTGATAGGCTTTCTCTTCCAGCTGGCGCTGTAAGTCAATACCCGCTAATGGATGCTCTGGATAGTCCTTTTCTGGGCTCACATCGACAACAATAGCTGAGTTCGCATTACGCTCATTTCGCGAGTATTCGCTCATGCCATTAATCACTAATTTACCGGGCTCCGAAGCTGCCGCAACAACAGTGCCACCGGGGCACATACAAAAGCTGTAGACACTTCTACCGTCTTTACAATGATGGACTAACTTGTAGTCCGCAGCGCCTAAGATTTCGTTGCCCGCATTTTTACCAAAGCGTGCCTTATCAATCACAGACTGCGGGTGTTCTATTCTTAAACCAACCGAAAAAGGCTTAGGCTCAATATAAACCCCACTGTCTAATAAACTCTGGAACGTATCCCTAGCGCTATGCCCGATCGCTAAAATAACGTGCTGAGTCTGGATAATCTCGCCCGAGGTTAACGTCAGCCCCTCAACTTGATGATCTTCAATATTTAAATGCGCTAATTTCTCACCGAAACGGATTTCACCCCCTAAGGCAACAATCTCTGCTCGAATATTTTCAACCATTTTCACTAATTTAAATGTGCCAATATGCGGTTTGCTCACATAGAGAATCTCTTCAGGCGCACCCGCTTTAACAAATTCAACTAATACTTTACGGCCATAAAACTTTGGATCTTTAATTTGGGTATAGAGCTTTCCGTCAGAGAACGTTCCCGCACCACCCTCACCATACTGAACATTAGACTCCGCATTAAGTTCTCTATCACGCCATAAGCCCCAGGTATCTTTAGTTCGCTGTCTGACCTCTTGGCCGCGCTCAATCACAATCGGCTTCAAGCCCATTTGTGCCAACAGTAACGCAGCTAAAATACCACAAGGGCCAAAACCTATAATGACCGGGCGTTGCTGCTCACTCAGAGTAAAACCTACTGGCGTCTGCGCGACAAATTTATAGTTCATATCAGGACTGCGCTTAACAAAGCCTTTGCCGGCAAACTGTTCAAGACAACGTGTTTCAGCTTCAGCTGTGAGCTCTACGTCTAAACTATAAATCAGAAAAATCGAATCTGACTTTCTTGCGTCATAACTTCTTTTAAAAATTGAAAACCCTATGAGTTCATGCTCTTGTAGTTCTAAGGTGCGGATGACGTCTTGTTTTAATGCGTGACTGGAATGATCTAAAGGTAATTTAATATCTGTAATTCTTAACATAATGATATGTACTGCCTGCTGCATGAACCGATGGCCATGCTCATTAAAAAAAGTATCCATAGAGAGGGTTGATCATCTCAACCACCTCACCAATAAAATATTAATCCGTGCTTTTTTTTGTTCGTATGGGTCAACATATCATACTCCGCCGTAGCACAGCGCGGCGGCGTATGTAGAGTAAATAGAAGGCCAGAACAATAAGCACAAACAACAATTCAAGACCCAAAACAGCTGATCATTGACCGTTTATTTATAGTATTTTTAAACCGCAGCGCTAAACGAGCTTGCTCTGCAGGTTCATTTTCACGGCAGGCCACTCAGCGGCAACGATCGAGTAAACAACAGTATCCCGGTAAGAACCGTCTTGCATAATTTGATGATTGCGTAAGATTCCGTCTTGCTTGGCGCCAAGACGCTCAATTGCCGCACGCGAGGCACGGTTGAAAAAATGCGTCCTAAATTCAACAGCAATAGCCGCATACGCTTCGAACAGCGCCTCCATCATCAGCAATTTACTTTCTGTATTGATTGGAGAGCGATGCGCTGACGCGGAAAACCATGTGTAGCCAATCAGCGCACGTCGGTTGCGAGCATCAACATTATAGTAACGTGTGGTGCCCACCACTAATTGCGAGGCCACATCGCGGACAGCAAAGGCAACATCACCACGTTGCGCGCCCTCTATAGCACGCAGAACATATTGCGCCATCTCTTGCACTCGGGGAACTGTCGCATACCACAACGTCCACAATTCGCCATCTCTGACAGCGTTTTCAAGCTCGGCTATGTGTCGACTCTCAAGTACTTCTAACGTTACGAACTTGCCACAAAGAGCCTCAGACGCTATCCACATTACAAATCACCCAATCACTTCTAACGCTTGATGCCGCAACACGATAAGCCGCTTTACTTGCGAAGGGCATGTCATTGTTCATGACTCACTTGATGACATTTACCGACTGAATAGAGCCAAGAAAAAGCCGTTAACAGTGCATACAAACCCAGAATAAAAACCAGTTGTTGCGGCTGAGTTGTAAATTCGTAATACAAAATAAGCCCTGCGCCACATGAAAGACCAAGAATAGACAGAAGCGTAATAAAGGTAGACGAATCCGTTAAATCGCGAATTTTATAATTTGCAAAAGCCATTAACAACGACACTAACAAAAATGTAACGCTACCAAACTCAAGAATAACCTCCAGACTCCCAGCAAGGATAAGTAAAAACGCTAAAACAGCCATACTTAAAATGGCAAAAACAGGGATTTGCTTCACACGCTTAGCCAGAATAGCCGGGAAATAGCCATCATTTGCAATGACCGCTATTTGTCTGGACGCACCAAATACCGTACCGCTGATAGCGCTGCTGGTTGCGAGTAAGGCCCCTAAAATAACAAGGTCAGTACCCCAGTGGCCGAGTATGTTTTCTGTACCTGAAGCTAAAGCATATTCTTTGTTCGCTATGATTGATTCAAAAGGTATTGCCAACACCGCACCGAGCGAAATAACAAAATAAATAAGGACGGCAAGAAACAACGCGCAATAAATGGCTTTAGGGATACTCTCTTCGGGTTTGTCCATTTCATTCACAGCATTTATAACCAGCTGAAATCCTTCGTATGCGACAAAAGTAATTGAGGCCACCATTAATATTGATAACAAGCTTGTATCACTATTATTTTCAAACAAAACAGGAAGCGTTGTTTGAGTATTGTTAATCAGCACGAACGAGATAACTATCAGGATCACCAGTTTGGTATAAACCATAATATCCTCGATCTTACCCATCCCTTTAACACTCCAAATATTAACAAGTGCGAAAAGCAGAATCACAGCGCCAGCAACAAGCTTTTTAATTAAATCACTATCAGAAAAAGAAAAGCTGCTGGTCGCATAAGAGGCAAATGTGTACGCATATAGTGCAAGCGTACTGATATACCCAAAGATGACCCACCAGCCAATAAGAGATGCCGCAAAAGGAGATTGTGGGAATGTTTTTTTATAGAAAGAGTAAGTTGCTCCTTCATCTTTATAATAAACACCCAGTTTGATATATGAATAAGCCGCAAGCGCTGCAATCATTCCACCGATCAAGATGACCACGGGAGTAAATACCCCCACCATAGCAACAGAGATCCCCAAAATTGTGAATATGCCGCCACCCACCATACCGCCAAGCGCAATGGCAATTAACTCAGGAACGCCTAGCGTTTTATTCCTCTTGCGGTGGTAAGAGTTATTATGTTTGGCCATAGCGCTGATCAACTTTCCTTTAAAAACTAACACCCAGCGCTCAACGAAGGAATTTGCTGCTAGGGTGACTTTGCATCAACTCAAGCGGAGCCATTAACGCTTGACGCTGACCTCTAGCTCTGTCCCATCATTGTTGTAACTGACCACCGCTATTTGCGATTGGTGCAGTTGCTTCAACACCTCTGGCGTCAAGCCAAAGTGAACAGCCAATTGATCATCAGGCATTTCTTCCCGACGCGTACGACGCTCAGTACTAAACCGTACCTGATTATACTTTGCCCATAGAACCAGCAATAAACTGTTGAGCAGTGCAATCAACAGATAAAATACCACCGTATTAACAGTCAGATTGAGTGGCATTGCACCCGTTTGCAGCTGAGCATGCAAGACAGAAACAACGCCGTGATAGATCAACCAGATAAATCCCGCCCAAGCGATTAAGGTCAGCAGGCTATCAATCAGTCTTAATAGCAGACTGCGCTCGGTAATAATCAGTGGATGACTCATGGTGCAATCCTCCCGATGCCACGATCAGGGCTGACCCAGCGAGCCCGCTTATTGCGCCCTTTGAGCATAACGCTAGTAAAGGCCACCAGCGTGGTAAATAAACTTAGCATCCAATACACCACAGGGAACCAAATAATCCAGAATAACGAGCCAATCAAATTGTTCTCGTAGCGCCGTTCGATCATTAAGCTGACAGAAAACTGCAACAAGCAGACCACACCCAACAGTAATCCAGTAAAGGCTGGAGGGAAGATTTGTGGTACCGCCAGATTCGCTGGTAAAGACACAAACAAACCGATGAAAAATAAGAGCAGACTGATAAAATAGGTAAACGCCCAAATCGCTGATAGACAAAACTCAGCAATCAGCGGCCACATGCGACGGTTACGCCACACCCAGATATTGCGGATATTCTTAAGAAAGACCTCCGCGCCACCTTGAGCCCAACGCAAACGCTGTTTCCAGAGTCCCATGAGGGTTTCTGGCATTAAGATCCAGCACAATGCTCGCGGCTCAAAGAAAATCGACCAGTGCTGCAACTGCAACTTCCAACTGATATCAATATCTTCGGTGACCATGTCGTTGCTCCAGAAGCCAACCTCAGCCAATGCACGCTTACGAAAGGCCGCAATTACCCCCGACACGGTGAAAACCTGCCCATAGATACGCTGAGTACGCTTGATCAAACCAATAATTGAAGAAAACTCACCAACCTGTACTCGACCCACCAACGTTGAGCGTGTTCGAATACGAGGATTACCCGTAACAGCGCCCACCCGCGGATTTTCTAGCAACGGCAGCACCATATAGGCGGCGGCATCTCGGTCCAGCATCGCATCACCATCAATGCACACCAGCAAATCGCTGCGGGCGGCCATAGCACCAGTGCGCAGCGCCATAGCCTTGCCTTGATTGGTTGCCAAATGAATGACGCGCAAACGCGGGTATTGTTCGGTCAGCTGATCCAAAACATCCGCAGTGTTGTCCGATGAACCATCATTGATGGCAATCACTTCAATATTCTCATAGCGCTGCGCCATGGCCGCGCCTATGGTTTCTCGAGCGTTAATACCTTCATTAAAGCAAGGAATCAAGATTGAAACCAACGGATTGTCAGGCAGCTCTGGTGGCGCAACATCCTCGCCCCAAGGCCAATGGCGCTCACGGTAAAACCAAAAATAAAGACCGCCCATGATCCATAATCCCGACATAAACAACGGCCAGAAAAAGACGAAGTTAAGCAGCACTTTACCTGTAAATACAGAAGCGACGCCCAACGGTAGACTGAGGACAGTACACAGAATCAGGAAAGAAAATATTCGATCAATCATAGCTTGGATACCAGTGCGATGAAAATGCAGGGCGGATGGTTTTCAAGTCAGGATGATTGCTCAGAAAATCATCCGGGTAGTAACCAAAGTGACGTGCACCACTCATTTGTAGCTGGTACATCCATTCAGCCAGCTGGCTAGCAGGAATCTGCTCATGACCGCCCGCCTTACTCCAGTCTAAGGTTTGCAACTCAAAGAGCACCTTATCTTGCGCGCCCTCTTTCGCCATGATGGTTTTAACCAACTGCTTAAGCCACTGATTGCTCTGCTTAAGCGGCACCTTTTCCATCAACGGCATAGCCATCACTGCCGTCCAGTCATAAGTTTGCATAAAATCGTTTAAGTTCTGCGCAAACCATTCTTCAGCGTTAGGATCAAGGATAGGCATTGCGTAGATGTTACGTGCAGTCTTCACATGAGGCCCACGAATGTTACGCACAGTTTGAGTGAGCTCTTTCGTGAAGTCAGTCAGAAATTGCGACTTATAACGGCTCCATGCTTGGAGTTTCTCCGGTGAACGACGAATACTAGCGATGTCATTGCCTAATCCAGCAGCCTGATAAGCAGCCAGCGCATCAGCGCCAGCATCCTCAAAGTCGGAAAGCAGTGCATCGTCATGGAAAAGGACGCCTTGGAAGACGGCGTAACGTGCCAGATCCTCATAAATGTCGGTAATCTGCTGACGAGCCACTGGACTCCAGGGGGATAGACGTCGGTATTGTGCCGGCTCAGTACTCACGCCGTCCTCAGACCAACTTTGCACGCGCGGAACATCCTCGCCTAAATCAAAGGCCAGCACTGGCATCCAAGCATAGACTTTGGCTCCCGCCCGCGTTTGCAACTGCCAAGAGATAAAGTTGAACAGGTCAGCGCGCATTGGCAGCCACCGGTTAGGAAAATAGAGCTCTTTAACAAGTCCATCGCCTTGTGGATCGGCATACGCTTGTAAAAAAACATGGGAGATTTTCATGTCATACACCCGCTGAATCAGGGTGTCGATATTTTTGCGCTGCTGCTCAGCATCACTGTCGTAGACATAATCTAAATCAACGTGCATCACACGTACGGGCTCTGTTTCTTCGAATCGAGTCACCTGACTGGCGAAGTCGTCAATGCTGGGGTTACCGGAGATCAGCATGCGTGGAATGCTGCTTAAATCGTCAACATTAGCCAGCCCGTTTTCCAGAGTAAAGGCCATTTCATAGCCATGCTCACGCGTAATAGACAATGTTGTGCCGTTCGCTGCACCATAAGGCCAAACCCACGTAATCGGCGACTTTCCAGTCACCTCTCTGATTTTTTCCGTAACCTTGCGTACGTCTGTATCAATTCTTACACGGAATGCTTCTTCGCTTTCATAGGTACCTTGTTCAGAATTGTACAGACGATTGGCAACAACCGGCTGTTGGCTGCCTTGTGGATTGGCTTGAGCACCATAGTGTGAATCCCACGTATGCGAACCAATATCGACCAAGGGCGAATCCTTCAACTCACGCACAACTTCCCAGTTAGAAAAACGCTCACGCTCAGTCAGTAAACCGCCAAAATTCACCGGTTCATCCGCTGGCGTATCCAACCACTTGCCTACCGGAGCCCAAAGGGCTGGCCAGTTGTACGCCTTGAGCAATGGGTAGACGCGAGTATAAAAACTACTGAAACCATCATCAAAACTGAGCAATACGGCTTTTTCAGGCAAGGCTTTGCCACCATTATGTGCATCAAAAATTTGCTGCACGTTAATGGCTGTATAGCCGTTGTCATATAGCCAAGCAATTTGATCGTTCAGCGCGCTGGTTCTGACTGACAAGTAGCGCTCATCGGCTGCATCGTCTTGCACGTCGTGATAACACAACGCCAAGAAGTGATTCTTTGGCCAAGGTTTATCGATATTCAGTAGCGGCCGCTGCTGGGGCGGTAGAAAGTCCGCGGACTGAGCAGAAGCAAGGGTTGCAAGCAATGCAAACACAATGGCTGCAATCTGTAGCACACATTTCTTCATGTCAGCCTCAAAACCTATAGTTAACATCAAATACTAGACTTAGATCATGCTCGCGCTTGCCGTCATAGGGCTGTTTGCTCCAGATCAGCATCGCGCCTGCATCAAATACTTGGTTAGTCGCATAACGCTGGCCGTAGCCTGCAGTGGTACTCAACCCGCCACCGAAGTCTTGCTGCCAGTAATAACCGGCACCCAACAAAAACTGTTGTCGCCAAACTTCGTCATAATCACGGTACAGCACATGATCGGCAAATAGAGTTGGCGCAATATGCAAGTCACGCTCCGGACTGTAGTAAGCCCCCTCCTGTTCACTGTTGCTACTCATCGCAATCGAGGGCAGCAAATCGACAGTCAAATAAGGCCGCGAGAGCAGGCGCTCTTTACCACTGACGCCATAACTGAGTCGATTGTTACCGTCTGAGAAATGACTCGTTGCTAGACTGAATTGGTATTCACGACGCTCGTTCTCATACCAGCGGACATAACCACCTGCCTGATTGGACGTCACCCCGCTACGAATCGCCCGCAGAGGCGTATCACGTGAGAGGCGCTCCAAATCAGTACCGACTCGCCAGTGATCATTGAAGTCATGCCAATAAGAAAAACGCAGGCCCGTTTTATTGCCGCCACGCGCACGATGGTTGGACACTTCCAGTTCCGCCCAATTGTTGCGGCGAGTGTATTCCACACCTAAAGCCTGAACACGCTGGCTACCCTTGCCTTCGTCAAAATTCCCTGTTGAATAGTCAAAACCTATAAAGGGTCGCCAGTGCTCATACTCGCGTGGACCATACAGTGCTGAATACAGATCCAGGTCCTGCGCACCACTGACAGGGTTGCCAGAGGAAATACCCTTGCTGCCGCCAAATCTGAATTCATGCAAATTCTCAACCTGATGAGAACGCGCCAATTGTTGCGTAGCCGGTTCATCGGCACTGCGTTGCACGGCATCCTCAACCAGCAGATCAAATTGACGCCACTCTTGCAGATCTTGCGCAACATAAGCCTGCTGACGCTCCAGACTTAGGTTGGCAGGCTCAAGCACCTCAGCAATTTTCAACTGCCGCTCGGCTGCTCTTGGCAAGCCGCGAGCTAACAAAATCTCTGCGAAGTTAATACGCAAGCCTTGGTTACCAGGGCCGCCATCACTCAGCTTCAGGTTCTGCGACTGAGCCGCATCTAAACGATTAATTTTTTGTAGATACTGCGCCTGTAATACTTGGCCAGACAGCCAATTGTCATTGGGTTGCGGTGCAGGCGAGCCGTTTATATAACGATAATAAGGCGTATCAGCCATGATCTCTTGTACGATCTGTCCACTCGCCTCAATACGCTCACTTTCCAAGGCAGCAAAGAACAGATCTTGCGAGTCCTCCGGCTGCAGCTTAGACGCTGGAGTGCCAGCAAATAGCTGGCTCAAAATGAGATACGCTGTATCGGGCTGACGCGTTGCTAGGTACGCGCTGGCGGCCCAACGCTGAGCATAACCAGGCATCACATGCCCCTGCTCTTGCAGGCTTTCATATTCGTTGATCACATCGGTATAACGATTACGTGCTTGATAAGCACCGAGGCGATCCGTCCGAGCATGCACAACATCAGTCTCTGCATCTGGTTGCCCTTTCCAGCGTTGCAGCAATTGCGCATAACGGTCTAGCGCGCGGTCTGCAACCCAATGCCTCGATTGCTCACCGCGACTGTCGGTGTGGGCGATGCGCACTAATTCAGCCGCCTGATCCAGCTCCAGCTTACGCAGCACCGCGGCGTCCGGTGCCAATCGTTGCCCATAGCTCAGTGCAGGTGTAGATATTCGCATGGCAGCCATGGCATGCATCAGCATCAAATTGACATCAGACTGCTCGGCATCTCGATTAAGATCTTGCAGCTGAGTTAAAGCAAACAGCTCATCCCAACCATTACCCTGAGCTTTGATGACATAAATAAGCACTTGATAGCTTAGAAAGCTGCCGTTTTCAAGGACAAAACGATCCGCCTGCTCACGTGCCTGATGTTTCTGCCCCGCATCAGACAGGCTCATGATCCAACCGGCACGGGCGTCCTGTTGTTGTGGATTACCGCGCAAGACCTCCTGCCAGAGGGCTAAAGCACGCTCCCACTGCTGCAGGTTCCGATAAGCGCGCGCGACAGCTAATACACCCCGCTCGGGAACATGGGCACGAACAGTGCGAGGGAGGCTTTCCCAAATCAAGATGACTTGCTGATCATCGCCCGCCCAGCCTGTGACCTGCAGCCAGTCAGCACGCCTATTTGCATTCAGCTGACTACGATTTTGTTCTAGCCAAGATAATAACGGTGCGGAATTACCAAGCCGTGCCTGGTTCACCAAGCTGTCATAGTTAGAATCAGCCGCAACCACAGGAAGGCTATACAGCAGCATCGCCGACACAAAGCAGCATGAATGCAGAACACTCAAGCCCATTCCACTTAATTTGTTTACAGCATTAGTTTTAGATTTCACAGTCTAGACCTGCCTGATAGGGGGGGCGGATTCCAGAACTGAGTGCAACACGGTTAGTGAATTGATGCTTGGCCATTATCGCTCAGAGTCTTCTCCTTTAGCATGACTTCAGTCAGCACCTCGATCGGGCATTTGAAACCGAAGCGTT
>JAVESM010000045.1:0-7467 GCA_034006605.1 Pseudomonas sp.
CTGGCTCAAGCTTTGTAGCAAGCCCACTCGGATAGTGATTCGTTCTTCAAGGTTAAGTTCGTGGTATGTCATGCTGCAGTACCTTACCAAATTGGTTAGGTGTTGCACTCAGAATTAGAGATCGCCTAGTAATTCATTTAAATTTCGCATACCGAAAGAGTTTAACGCTACATATCGAAAAGCAGATTCATATTTCACCTTTTACGTAAAGCCGTCATCAGAGGGATTGCCTTTTGAAAAAATTGGGCCAACTAATTCAAACCATTTGAGAGTTCTTGTGAAGGCTGTGGATAGTGAAAAACGAATGAGATCCGTATATCTGATAAAAGAATCCCAATGTGTCCCAATCGAGAAAAAGAATAGTCCTTGTTTTGTTGGTGAGCGTGGTGAATTTGATAAATATGAATATGATTACGGGTCAAAAAAGACGACTATAGGTACGTACTTCCATAAAAAAGATGTCAACGGCTCGCCCATCGTTATAGTTGATCCTGGAGACTGGTCAGTAGGCTTTCGTGCATATCGTCGGCTAAATGATAATATCGAAATAGATTATGTTTTCTCCAAAAAAGTAGGCATCGAACAATGGAATGCTCTTGATAAATATGTCGTTGATACCATAATTTCTTTCCAATCGCCTTATAACAAGGCATTGCAGCGGACAAGCCGCTGAATGCGGCGTTAAATAGTCTTATGGAGACGACTATGCGGATTGATAAATGTTTTATTTTGGTCCTATTTTTTCTGATCAACGCGAAAGTGGTCTCCGCTGACGTCACAGTTGAGAATTACCATCAGTTCAAAGGAAATGTAGATCAGTTCGATGATTATTTGGTCGGTGTCGGTAGGGGCATATTTTGGACAAACATTGTTCTTAATGTAGAGGGTCGCGATAAAATCTTCTGCATGCCAAACGGTCTCTCCTTGGATCAAGGGATTATCCTATCTGTTATCGATCAGGAAGTTCGACGTCCAACTGACCGGGGCAGTTGGGAAAAGGATGTTCCTGTTGAGCTGATCGCTGTTTATGCATTTCGGAATAAGTTTCCATGCCAATAGTCCGACATTTAACAAGGCTAGGCACGGCGACGCCTACTCCATTGCGGCTCCGCCTCCATTTCGCAGCCGCGTATGCTGGCTGGCGTTATATCTTTGGAGTTCGGTTCGGATGAGAGATGACCAGTATCTGGTGTCGGTTAGCAAGGCACTACTCTCTTACCAAATGGTGGAGGAAGCGCTAAAGCTATGTATCGGTGTCTCCTATGAGGTTATCGCTGCATCGAATCCACCAGAGGTCAGCTTCCGGTTTTCGCCAGCAAGCATCAATGACGCCCCATTAGGCAGCCTTATTAAGATGTTTGCCAAGGTTTCCAATAACGATGCCTTGATCAAAGAGCTTCAAGCGAAAGAGCTCGGGAAATGGCGGAATTTTTTTGCTCACAATGCGTTTGCACATGAGTTCATGAGTCGGGACTCCAAAAGTTCATACACGCCGCATACTGTCGAGGAAGTAAAGCAAGTTTCCCGTTATGTTGGAGAGCTGGTTCTAAAGCTCGGCGAAGAACTAAAAGCTCTGCAAAACGTTCATGCTCGGTTAAAAAATGATCATGAGCGGATATAACCATCGCAGGCACGGCGACGTCTTTTCCATTGCGGCTTCGCCTTCATTCCAAAGCCGCGCATGCTGCGGGCGTTAGGTTACAAAAAGAGAATTGAGTACACATGGATGCTCTTACATTTATTTCCGAAATCATTAAGTCACTAGCGTGGCCTGCTGCAGTAGTCGCTCTCGTGCTAATGCTTAGAAAACCAATTGCGCAGTTAATCCCACTTCTTAGGAAACTTAAATACAAAGAGCTGGAAATGGAGTTCTCCGAAGAAATTGCAGAGTTAAAAGCTGAAGCGGCCGTGCTAACACCATCGTTTGGGAAACCAACAATAACTCAAACCGCCCCCCCTAGCCGACTCTTGCAACTCCTAAATTTCTCCACACGCGCGGCAATCATGGAGGCATGGTTAGAAGTAGAAGTTGCTGCTACAGAGGTTGCTAGCTCTTTCTGGAACGAACCACCGAATGACTCCTTCAGAAATTACCCAAAGCTTGGAGAGTATTTGCTGCAATGCAAAGTAATAGATGCAAAGCAACTGGAAACATTTAATAAACTCAAGCAACTTCGCAACATGGCCGCACATGCAGGAGAATTAAATCTTAGCGAGAGTGATGCGAGGTCATATATTGAGTTGGCCTCTGCATTAGCTGCTCACATAAAAGCCGTGTAGTTGCAACCTAACAATGTGCTCAACGCGCTCACTTGGTTCGCTGGGACCGGCGAAGCCGGCCCCTTAGCTTAATCGTTATGCATCACTAGGAGATATTGGTGTACTACAACAAAAATGCTCTAGCCTTTGGCTCTGTGGTCGTTCTTTCTGTCGCCGCTCTAGTAGTTATTGCGCTTTCACTTTGGGCATGGCCAAAGTACAACTTGTATCGAATGGAGATGCAGGGTAGAGCGGCATTAAAAGAAGCTGAATGGTCAAAGCAAATACTAATTGAGGAAGCCAGAGCAAAAGAGGCGGCGTCGCTAATGCAAGCGAATGCCCGAGTTACCTTGGCTGAGGCTGAAGGAAAAGCACAGGTTGTCCGTGCGAAAGCTGAAGGGCTTGCTGATATCGAGCGGGCAAAAGCTGCGGCTGAGGCTAACCGAATAATTGGCGAGTCCTTAAAGGGCAATGATGAGTATTTGAGATATATCTGGATTAAAGGACTTCAGGACGGCAATGGCGAGCGAATTTACATTCCAACCGAGGCAGGCTTGCCCATACTTGAAGCCGGTAAGGCGCGCAAATAATGCATAACAATAGGTTCAAATCGCTCGCTTCGCTCACTGGGACGGGCAAGCCCGCCCTTTAACCAAGCGTTATGCACAAATGGAGACACTATGAACATCAAGGACGATTGGAAGAAGGTAAAGTCAGTTTTAGAGCAAGGTCAGGCTTCGACGGTTTACTGCTCGATCGCAACGGTTAACCCCGACGGCACACCCCACATCACGCCAGTTGGCACTGTTTTCCTTCGTAATGATCAAAGCGGGTACTTTTTTGATCACTACGCCGAGGCTTTGGGTAAAAACATCGATCAGAACCCGAATGTTTGCATTATGGCAGTCAACGCCGGTCGATTCTTTTGGCTAAGGTCTCTGCTCAAAGGCCGTTTCGTTGCTCCGCCGGGCGTGAGACTTTACGGCAAGGTCGGACGAATGCGTGAAGCCACGCCCGAAGAAATTGAGAAGATAGAAAAACGGGTTAAGCCACAGTGGATGAAAGGGGCGAGGTTGCTCTGGAGTGACTTCACCCACGTTCGAGACATTGAATTTACCCACTACAAGCCAATCACCTACCCAGTGATGATGGATGGGATGTGGCCGGAACATGCATAACCAAGTGGTCAACGGGACGCCAACTACGCTGCGCTCCGTTGGCGCCCATTACCACCGGCGTTATGCACAAATAATCAGGAGTCACGGATGAGTTCTAGTCATATTTTTTGGCCTGTTTTGGCACAGATTCTTCTCACGCTGGTGATGTTTATCGTTCTCGGTGCGAGAAAGGCCAAGGCAGTAAAAGCCGGCAGGGTTAATCGTAAGGAAGCGGCCTTGGATAATCGGGTATGGCCCGAGGATGTCGTCAAAGTTTCCAACAATATTGCCAACCAGTTTGAGATTCCGGTTCTTTTCTACGTTCTCTGTTTCGTTCTATACAGTATCAACGCTGCCGGATCTGTCGCAGTATTTCTGGCGTGGCTCTTCGTCGTGAGCAGGTACGCCCACGCATACGTGCATGTGACTTCAAACTATATACCAGTGAGGCTGCCACTCTTCATGACCGGAGCCTTGGTCTTGCTGGCTATGCTGGCTGTATCGGTCTGGAATTTGGCCGCATGACGCATGCTTGCATAACAAGTGCAGGCACGGCGACGCCTACTACATTGCGCCTTCGGCTTCATTCCGTAGGCGCGCATGCTGCAAGCGTTAGCATGTTTATCATTATCGAGAATGAAAAATGAAAATTGAATTCACAACACTAGCTGTAATCTCTTTAGCTTACGTAGTAGGGAATGTTGATAGGGACCAAGGAGATTGGACTTCTATCTTTTTATTGGCTCTAGCAATAACAGGCGTTATTCGAGCGGTACAGGTCTACAAAAAAAGAAATACAAAAAAAGAGGACTAATCTTTTTTATTTAAGGGGAATAAATAATTAATGTATTCCATTTCATAATGCTAACAAGTCATTAAAGCAGGACAAAAAACAGTTGGTTTTTGCTCGTTCCTCGCTTATTTTAACCAATTATTTTTTGCCTCTTAATGAGGCGTTATGTTCCAAGGAGGTCAGCTTGCGATCACCTCAATCAGTGAAGGCGCTTGAAGAGCTCGGCCGAGTGCGGTTGTCCGATTCTTTTTTCATGAGAGATTTTTTGTACTCGGAAATTTCTCAAATTGAGCGCATCCCAAATATTCCAGAGTATCCTGATATTGCAATTGAGGCAGGCCGTGGCCTGTGCCAAGAAGTCCTTGAGCCAATCCAAGCGGCTTTAGGTCGCGTTTCAATCAGATCTGGATACCGCTCACCGGCCGTGAACGCAAAAGGGGCCGAAAATAAAAACCAATATAATTGCTCCAGCAACGAGTCGAACTATGCCCACCATATTTGGGATTACCGCGATAAGAATGGCGAGTTTGGAGCAACTGCTTGTATTGTGGTTAATTCGTTCGTTGACTACTACGAAAAAACTAAGGATTGGCAGGCGTTAGCGTGGTGGATTCATGACAATGTTCCTGGATACTCGTCATTATACTTCTTCCCCAAGCTTGCGGCGGTAAACGTTCGCTGGAGTCCCACGCCTGAGAAGTGGATAAAAAGCTACGTAACACCGAGAGGAACCCTGACAAAGCCTGGAGAGGAAAACCACAATGGTAGGCATGAGGCGCTATACAGAGAGTTTCTGCGTAGTATCGAAACATAATCACTGTTATGCCTTAGGGAGTAGGTGCTCCGAACCGTGAAACCAAGCGCTCCGGCAGAAATGCCGTTTACGCGAGATTCTGTACTACAGATGCTTACTTGGGGCGCAAACCCAGAAGCATCCCCATACTCGCACAAGCAGATCGCTGAATGGTGCGATAGGTTCTGGTGTCAGTATCTCGATGTTGATGCCGATCCAGCAATTGAGAGTTTACTCCCTGTTCTCACGGATGTGGAAACGCAGTGGGATCTCTATCTGGCTAATACATATACGCTTGAAGAGCTGCGAGCCAAAGACTTTAATGCCGAGCAAATGCCAAAGGAATGGTTCAATGATTGGCTTCGGCAACTGGCATAACAATCGGCAGCACGGCGACCGATTTTCCGCCGCTTTGCGGCTCCAAACCGGCGCGTGAGCCGGGCGTTAGTCATCTTGGGAGAAAGCCTTCAGTGAAGCATCAATTGAAGCTACCCGCAGAAAGCTCGCAAAAAGCACCGATCAGGCGTTTGATTAAAAGCTTGTCTGCTGGAATAAACCTTAATCGGGAAGCCGAATCAGGAAAGGCACTTGAGCTTTCGATTTATTTGTACTCTGTCGGGGACAAAAATCAGGCTCGGGATCTTTTGGGTAGTTTTGCGTTTGACATGTTCTATTCGGAAAAAAGTGGGGCATGGGGTACAAAAAAGGAAGCTTTAGCCTTCTTGGCTTATATATATATTGAATCCGAAGAGACCGACAAAGCGACAAGAATAATTCATGAGCTATTCGAGTCGAATCCAAACCTAGATCTCAACGACATCGACTGGGTATTTGAGCAAGCGATAGACGATACTGAATATTATCAGCCACGGGAATCCTGGAACACTAAAGTCCTGAATGACTTAACGAAAAAAGAGAGAATTACCGGCCACTTTTCACAGGTTCGAGAGATGATATTCCCATATGTGTGCGGGATTCTGCTGTCGGCTGGAGGCGAAGGGATCATAAAAAACCTAGAAAAAATAATCCTCTCTGAGCTCGAATGGCTGAGATCAGAGCTTCAAGACGACTAACAAGCGGCAGCACAGTGACCGTTTTTCCGCCGCTCCGCGGCTACAAATCGGCACGTGTGCCGGGCGTTGCACATAGCCGCTACGCGGCAGAGTATTAACATTAGAGTTGTGTATATAACAACTGAGGACAAAGGATATGTCCAGTCGAGCCATACAAAATCTGTTTGCTTGTTACTCTGAGCAACTTAAGAATACTCGGCAACCGCCGAATTTAAAAATGGACTGTTAGACATAAAACGCTCCTTGTCTTGCAACTGTCTGCCTATACAGCCTATTCTAGCTCGGATTTGTAAATGTGCTTGTTTTTACCCCTAGAGATGCTTGTTTATCGGTGGATTTTTAATTTAATACTATATAAATCAAAGTGTTATGAGTTCTTTGGGTGAGATAATGTGCATCGTGCAAGCAGGATAGACGGTATGCACGATTTGTAATAACAGAATGTCTTGTATTTTTAAAGAAAGTCTATTTAATACAAGTGATTATATTAATTAACGGTAAGCAGCAGCGGGTGACAAAACGAGCATGCTTACTAATAAAATGTTATGTGGCAGATCGTGAAGGGATTTGAGTGACGGAAAAGTTGACCGAAGCGAAGGAAAAGCTTTTAAGCACGGAGTATCCGCGTTGGCGCAATCTGCTGTCTTGCGCGATTCTCGTGCTTCTCACCACGGGTATTGTTTCGGGTTGGTGGTATGCCTATTACACCGCCTCTGACATAGAGTGCCACAAAGGTATTCTGTATTTCTCAGCTGTGTGGCTGGCGGTGCAATGGGTCGTCATTGGCTATTTATACCGCTATCAAAATATTCCCGCGTTTGCTCGCGGTGCGATCAAGTTGCTGATATTGCTTGGTAATGTATGGTTTGGACTTTTCATTTTTTCGCTACAATCGTGTGCCCAGTAGTCCAAGCACATAACCAGTGCAGGCACGGCGACGCCCACTACATTGCGCCTTCGGCTCCATTTCGTGGGCGCGCATGCTGCAAGCGTTAAATGTCACCAAGGATTGGGAATGGTGCTCACCAACTTAGAGCAAGAAGAATTATGGCTGCAAGGCTGGGATGCTCTTGACGATTTTATAGAGAGATATCCTGGTGGCTATCTTCTGCTCCCAGACTACAAAGAAGTATCTCTTGGCGAAGCACAAGAGTGGATCCAGATTGCTGCTTATGAAAGCAATAAAACTGTATTCGCTACAGAGTACTATAAAGGTAAAAGTTCAATATTAATAAACAAGGTGCCAGCGTAGTGGCCGCAACATTTAATCGGGTAGCCGAGGGTTTCTAGCCCTCAGCCCCCACAACACCCTGCATGCGGCTCCGCACAGGGCGTTTCACTGAGAATGATGAAGCTTAATCCAACCATCGCGTAATTCGTACAGACCCTGAA
>JAVESM010000026.1:0-42888 GCA_034006605.1 Pseudomonas sp.
TATGTTCAGTCACTACGGCCCAATCAAAACGGGTGAAGTGACCAGCCGTCAACAGGGCGTATTGGTGTCTATGGCGACGGGTAAAGCATTGACTTACTCGCTGGAAACTCTGCAAGAGCGCGGTAAGCTGTTCTTATCACCGGGTGAAGAAATTTACGAAGGCCAGTTGGCCGGTATCCACAGTCGTGACAACGATTTGGCGATTAACCCAACTAAAGCCAAAAAACTCGACAACATGCGTGTAACCGGTAAAGAAGAAACCACCGCATTGGTTCCGCCAATCCGTTTCTCTCTTGAGCAAGCGCTTGAGTTCATCGAAGATGATGAGCTGGTTGAAGTAACGCCGAAGTCAATTCGTCTGCGTAAAAAGTATCTGACTGAAAACGATCGTAAGCGTCATGGTCGTAACAAAGTCTAATTTGCTTTAGCTGTACCCAAAACCCGCACCGGCAACGTTGCGGGTTTTTTAATGGCCGCTTAATAAGCCTAAAAGCTCTGCTTTAGCAACGGCTTGGGTGCGTCGTGATACCTCTAGTTTTTTGTAGATACGCTGAATATGTGCTTTTACGGTATGCACAGAAATATGCATATGCTCGGCAATTTGTTTGCTAGCTAAACCGTCCGCCACCCATTGTAAAACCTCAAGTTCGCGAGGGCTTAATAGCTCTTCTTGGGTTATGCTTTTTTGCAGTTGTTGCGTAAAGAGCACTTGCAGTTCATTGGCCGCTTGCAATAGGCCAGCCTGCAAGCAAGGATGAAGAATATGATCGATTTGCTCATTGTTGCAGGCTAAGTTGCTGCTCTGTAGATGTTGCTGTAAGCGTAAAATGCTGTGGGAGTGCGCCAGTAAGCAAAGAAAGCCATGTTGTTCGGCGTACTCATACACTTGTTTAATTAAGCTCTGCGCTGGCGCGAGATGACCTTGCAGCATATGCGCCATCGCTAAATATAATTTCACCTGCGGCAGTAATTCAAAGGATGCAGGTGGAGCAGTATGTTTAGGCAATGATGTATAGCGATCTAAGATGCCACTAAGAGAGGTTTGCGCTGCTGAGTACTTTCCTTGATGCAAAACAATGATGCTGCCGGTGAGTATGAGCGCTGCACGGTAGAGCGGTTCGGGAATATAGTTCTTCTGCATTGAGCGCTCTGCATCGCGCAAGCGTTCTAATGCGCTGTTATAATTTTTATCTTCTACATCCAGCAGCGCTAAACCAAAGTGGCCGTAAACACCACGATGATCTCCCCAGCGCAAAGCTTCTTGCAAACCCTCAGTAAAGTGGTGATGTGCTTGGTTTTTATCGCCCTGGCGCATTTTTAGCTGGCCAAGGCGTAGTTGTAAACGTCCCAGAACAGGGCTTTTAATACTGCTATCTTCGCCGAGTAAGGTGCAAGCCTTTTCCAGAATATTTTCCGCATCAGCAAATGAGCCACGATGCTCTAATAATTGCGCATGATCGAGTTCAAGGTAGGCTTCAAATAACACGCTTTTTTGTTGGCGAGATAGACGCAAAGCCGTGCGATTGAGTGAGCGCGCTAAGTCCAGATCACCTACCAGAAGTGCATGTTGGGTTAGAGCGCTGTAGCAGGTTAAGCGGATTTCCCAAAAATCATCGGATAACCATTGTAAGGCAGCATGTAAGTGTTCTTGTGCAGGTTCTGCTGCGCCGCGTAAATGGGCGATCCAGCCGGTGAATGCTTGCCATTGAGCCAATAAATCTGCTTGCAGCTTAGCTGTGGGCTGTGGCAAAAAATTAACTAGATGCTCGAGAGATTGCTGCGCACTATCTAGTTGCCCACTAAAGACTTGTGCGCCGGTAATTAATGAAATTAAGCGCGGTGTGCTGAACAAAATATCCTGTGCAGGTGAGTTTCTAAGCTGCATGAGCACCGCAACGTTTTCGCCGCTCATAGACTCCTCATCAGAAATCTCTTGCAGCATGCTTAGAGCTTCTTCATCGCGGCCTGCTCGCCGCGCATGCTCTACAGCAGCTTGCCAATTGCCTTGGCTGGCATACCATTGACTGGCGCGTAAATGCCAGCGATGCGCCGTATCGTGAGGCTGATGGCGGACATAGTAGGCTAGTGGTGTAAAGACGCTGAACCAGCCTAAAGGGGCATGCTTGCGCTCCACAAAAACACCGGCCGCAACGAAGGCTGAGAGTTGTTGTTCGCAGCTTTTTTCGTCAGTTTCTAAAATGTAAGCTATTAAACTGGTGTTAAAGCTTTGTAAATGGGCCAGCAGCAACCAAAACTCATGCTCTTGCTCGGAGAACTGGCTAAACAATTCGCTGTTAATGTAGTGAGTAAAGTGTTCTGGCCAGGTTTTTAGATGGATCAATTCAGGGTCAGCCAGTAACGCTTTAACCGCGATACACCAGCCCGCTGAGTGCTGCATGATAAACGCCAATTGCTTGCCAAATAGTTCAATATTTTTTAAAGCAAATAAGGCCCCAACTTCAGTGGTGGTAAAGGAAAATTGTACGCTATCACTGAGCTCATAGGCCGTTTCTTCTAGGATAAGACGTGAGAACTTATTGGTAAGCGGGCGACGACAGCTGATCCACCAGTGAATATGCGTGCTACTGAGTGCAACTAGGCGAGCCAATAAGGCGTCAGCGTGTTCGTCAGCAGTTGGACTGAAGTCATCAATGACTAAATGCAACGGTGTCTTAAAGTTACTCAGTGTCTCGATCAGATCTGTATCGTTTTTCAATAATAGTACGTTAGCAATTTGCATCGAGAGCGCTGTTGCTGAGTTGACATCGCTATTGCTACGCAACCAGCGAATTTCAGCTGATGCATCAAGCTGCTGTAAGCACTCATTTAAAAGTACTGTTTTGCCGGTTCCGGCAGGTGCACAGACCAGTTTTACCCGCGCCGAAGATCCCAACAGGGCTTTACTCAGTCTGGGTCTGGGTAAGTGTTGTTGTGGCAAGCGCGGTGGCTGATAAACAACATTAAGCGGCATTGCGTGCCCTCGATAAGCAAAAGAATGCAAGCTTTGATAATAAGGGATTAGTTGATGTTCTGCGAGGCGCTTGTTGGCTGGTCGCTTAATACGGCTCTGCGGGTATGAATTACCTGAGGCTTGTTACTTAAGGTAGCGCTTGCGTGGAGATTTCTGGCAGATATTGAGAAGGCGACGGTTTTGAAGCGTCATTAATCCTTTTGGATACATTGTCAAAGCCTTATTAAGAGGACTTACCTTGCTTGCGCTCCTGCGTTTCAATCGAGTCTTCTGTCAGTGGGTGGAGAGGCAAAATGAAGCATAACAAGACACTCTCGGTAGCTAAGCTTTCTGCCTTGGCTGCCGCAATCAGTTTTGCAGCATCAGGGCATGCAATTGACTTTGATCTAGGTGAGATTCAAGGGCGTTTTGATTCACAGTTGTCCATCGGTGCGAGCTGGGGAACCAGTAAGCCTAGTCGTAAATTGATTGACGAAAATAATGGCGGTAGCGGTGCTTCGTCTACCGGCGATGATGGCCGCATGAATTTTAAGCGCGGTGAAACCTTCTCGAAGATTTTCAAAGGTGTACACGATCTAGATTTAACCTACGGTGATAGCGGTGCGTTTTTCCGTGGTAAGTATTGGTATGACTTTGAGTTAAAAGACGAGTCCAGACCTTTCAAAGATATCAGTGATAAAGGACGCTCTCCTGCAGCAAAGTCTTCAGGTTTTGATTTGCTCGATGCCTTTATTTACCACAACTACAGTATTGGCGAGCGTCCAGGCCATGTGCGAGTTGGTCAACAAGTGGTCAGTTGGGGCGAGAGTACTTACATTGGCGGCGGGATTAATAGTATTAACCCGTGGGACGTAGCAGCATTGCGTCGCCCTGGTGCTGAGTTAAAAGAAGGCTTATTACCTGCGCAGATGCTTTATGCCTCACAGAGCTTAAGTGACAGCCTTAACTTGGAAGCCTTTTACCAAGTGAAGTGGGAGCCTTATGTTTTAGATAACTGCGGCACCTTCTTTGGTGGTGATGTCGCGCCGCCAGGTTGTGACCAAAACTTTACCGTATTGAGCAGTCAGCTTGGCCAGCTTGCGCCTTTTGCCGATGCTTATGGTCATGGCTATGACACCACCAGTGAAGGCGTGATTATTAATCGGATGAAAGACAATAAAGCACGCGATTCTGGACAGTGGGGTGCTGCGTTACGCTGGCAGACAGACACCACAGAGTACGGTTTTTTTGTGATGAATTATCACAGTCGTGTGCCATTTCTCGCCTACCAAGCGCCAGGTATGAATCTGTATGGCGATTTAAATAATATCCTTGGAACAGCGATGGGCAATGGCGTCACCGATCCAGGTGCCTTAGAAGGATTGCTAGCGGCAACGGTCTTTGGAAACGCCAATTACTATATGGATTATCCAGAGGATATCCGCCTGTATGGTGTCAGCTTTGCGACTACCTTACCAACGGGGACGGCTTGGAGTGGAGAGCTTAGCTACCGACCGAATGCGCCAGTTGCGCTGAATGCTGCAGATATGCTGGTCGGCACCTTAGCGCCTTATGATGCAAGCTTGTCAAATATACAGGTTGCACCTGACGGTAAGGTGCGTGGCTACAACCGCAAAGAAGTAACGCAGATTCAATCGACCCTAATTCATACCCTGGATCAGGTGCTAGGTGCTGAGCAATTGGTGCTGGTGGGTGAGGCAGCGTTCACTCATGTGGGCGGTTTGGAAAGTCAGCGCAAGGCGCGTTACGGTCGTGACACAGTGTTTGGTGACACTCGCAGCGCTGGCTATGCGACGAAAAACTCTTGGGGTTACCGAGCATCAGCGAGTCTTGAGTACAGCAACGTTTTTGCTGGGGTGAATCTAGAGCCGAATCTGTCTTGGTCGCATGATGTCTATGGTTATGGACCCAATGATAATTTTATCGAAAACTCTAAAGCGATCAGTGTTGGTCTAGATGCGAACTATTTGACCAATTACACCGCGAGTTTGAGCTACACCAATTTTTTTGGTGGCCGTTACAACACAGAAGTTGATCGTGATTTCGTAGCTTTAAGTTTTGCGGTGAATTTCTAATCAATAGTTCGGATGTTTGAGGTCGTATAATGAATATTTCAGTTTTTAAATATACCGCACTGAGCTTTTGTATCGGCGCTGTACTAACTGCACAAGCAGCAGTATCCCCTGAAGAGGCCGCACAGTTGGGTGCTAAGTTGACACCAATTGGTGCTGAGCGTGCCGGTAATGCGGCGGGCACGATCCCTGAATGGACCGGTGGCTTACCGGTTAATGCCGGTAAAGTCGATGAACGAGGATTCTTGGAAGACCCTTTTGCGCAAGACAAACCTCTGTTTGTAATTACCGCCAATAATGTTGAGCAGTATAAGGATCAGTTGTCGGAGGGGCAGGTAGCGATGTTTAAGCGCTATCCTGAGACCTTTAAAATGCCAATTTATCCAAGTCGCCGTAGCGCAGCGCTGCCAAAGGAAATTTACGCCAAGATCAAGCACAGCGCAGTCACTACCCAAGCAGTAGATGGTGGTTATGGGGTCAATAACTTTACTGACAGTCGCTATTACGCGTTTCCGATTCCGAAAAATGGTTTAGAGGTGCAGTGGAACCATGTCACTCGTTACCGCGGCGGCAATATACAGCGTGTGATTACTCAAGCGACTCCGCAAGTGAATGGTGCATTTACGGCGATTCGTTTTGATGAAACTGTTGCAGGTCCACAAGACTTACCCGATTTGCCAGCAGGTAAAGGTGACAATATTGTCTCTTACTTTAAGCAGCAAGTGACCGCACCATCACGTTTGGCCGGTAACGTACTGTTGGTCTATGAAACCTTAGACCAGGTTAAAGAGCCACGCTCGGCGTGGGTATATAACGCTGGTCAGCGTCGTGTGCGTCGAGCTCCGCAAGTGGATTACGATGGTCCAGGCACAGCAGCAGATGGCTTAAGAACCACAGATAATTTCGATATGTTCTCCGGAGCACCGGATCGTTATGACTGGCAGTTGGTTGGCAAGCGTGAAATGTATATTCCATACAACAGCTATAAGCTGGATTCGCCAGACCTAAAATATACCGACATCATCCAGCCAGGCCATTTGAATCAAGACCATACGCGTTATGAGTTGCACCGTGTTTGGGAGGTGGTGGCTACGGTCAAACCCGAAGCGCGCCATATTTATGCTAAACGCACGATGTACTTTGATGAAGATACTTGGCAGTTAGCTATTGTTGATCATTATGACGGCCGCGGACAGCTGTGGCGCGTTGCCGAAGGGCATATGCAGCAGTACTACCATGCGCAAGCTGCGGCATATACCTTGGAAGTTATTTACGATCTAAACGCTGGCCGCTATCTGGCTTTAGGGATGAAAAATGAAGAGCGCCATAGTTTTAAATTTGGCATGCCATTGCGCTTTTCCGACTTTACTCCAGCGGCATTGCGTAATTCGGGTGTTCGGTAATCAATAAAAGATAGAGCAGAGGAGGGCGTTAGCGCTTCTCTGCCTCAGTTAGCAGTAAGGGAATTTTGTATGAAAGTATTAGCAATTGGTGGCAGCGGTGGAATGGGGCGCGCCACAGTACGTGCGGCGCTGACCTTTGATTTCATTACGGAAATTATTGTAGCAGGGATTGATGGCGAGCTGGCTGAGCGTTTTGTCGCCTCGTTGAACGATGCGCGGGTACGCGCGATATATTTAGACGTAACCGATGAAACTGCGTTACGCCAAGCGATTGCAACAGTGGATGTGGTGTTGAACTCCGCTGGGCCGTTTTTCCGCTTTGGCGTGCCGATTTTAACTGCAGCGATTGAGGCCGGTAAGCATTACAGTGATATCTGTGATGACTGGCAGCCGACCGTTGCGATGCTCAAGTTAAACGAACGCGCCAAGCAAAAAGGTGTTACTGCGGTGATTGGTTTAGGTGCCAGTCCGGGTATTGTTAACTTGCTCTGTGTAAAAGCCGCAACTGCTTTAGATGAAGTGGATACCATTGTTTCAGCTTGGAAATTGTCTGGTGCAGTCAATGATGACGATGGCTTTACTCCGCCAGTGGCAGAAGGGCATGTGGATGCCGCTGCAGTGCACTTGATGCATTGTTTGTCGGAGAAAATTCGTGTGCTGCGTGATGGCAAGGCGCTTGATACCACGCCACTAGAACACTCGCAAATTGATTTTCCTACCTTGGGTGCGTTGGATGTCTGGTCCTTAGGTCATCCAGAGGCGGTGACTTTGGTACGACGTTTTCCGGAGTTACAAAACTGCTATAACGGCATGCTGGGCATTGACGATATTGTTGATGACTTACGCCAAGTGGCTGGCGCTGTGGCAGTTGGGCAGCTTACTGTTGATGATGCAGCACGTATGTTGGCGGCGGATGGTGGTCGTGAAGCACGGCAAGCGCGTCTGGCCAAGGCTGAGCGTGAAGATGTGCCGGGCGCTTTAGCCTATGCGGCAGGACGTAAAAATGGTCAAGCAGCGACCGCTGGGGCTTTTATTAAGAATCGCCCAGCCGGCGGTATGGCGACTATTACGGGCATTCCACATGCATTGTTCTTGCCGCTGCTGCATCAAGGGCGGTTGGCGCAGAGTGGCGTGTTTGCCCCGGAAGAAATCGTTAATCCAGATGATTTTTTTCCTTTGTTAGATCCGTTTTGCGGGCCTGAAGGTGCTGGTTTGACGGTGCTGACTTCAAGCTAAAGCCTATGGCTGGGTATGCTGTGTGTTGGCAGTATACTCGGCAGCTTGGTGTGTGCTCCTATCTAAAGGTCATCTGCGTGAGCAAGCAAAACTGATTCGATCCCATAATAACGATAATTCAAGGGGGGCCTTGTGATGCCTACAGTGAAGCAAGAAAATCCTGCGCCGCTCGGGATAAAGTTTGAGCTAGCCTATGGTGTGGGCAGTGTGGGAACGGCGATTTTTGTAATCGCTCCACAGATATTACTGCTGTACTTTATGACCGAAGCCTTGGGCATTCCGCCTGCAGCAGCTGGTTTGGCGCTGCTATTTCCCAAGTTGGTGGAGTTTTTTACCGATCCGTTAATTGGACGTTGGTCTGATAAAATTCAATCGCGCTGGGGGCGACGTCGTCCGTTTATGGCGGTAGGCTCAGTATTTTTCTTAATTGGCTTTGTCGCCTTATTTACACCGCCAGATTTTAGCCATTGGCATAATTCTTTAGCCTGGGTGTTAATTCTCTATACGCTAACCACAACAGCTTATACCTTTTTTGAAGTGCCCTATATCACCATGCTTTCGGAAGTCACCGATGATGCGCAAGTGCGTACACGAGTGTCGGGCTGGCGCAGTGTGTTTTTGTCAGTCGGCTTTATGTTGGCGGGTGGTTTAGCACCATGGATAGTGCAAAGTGGTGGAGCTGATAAAGCTGCATTTGCCACCATGGGCTTATTGGTGGGCTTGATGTCTTTTGCGGCAATGGCTACCACGGTATTAGGCACAGGTTCTGGACGAGTGATTCAGCGCAGCATGCAAAGCAGTGGTCAATTGTTATTACCTTTGCGTGTGCCGGCCTTTGCTTGGCTGTGGCTGGGTTTTATTATTCAGATGATTTCAGTGAGTGTGAACTCAGCGCTGTTAACTTATTACAACAAATATTGGCTCGGTAATAATGACTTAACTATCAGCAAGATTTT
Source organism: Pseudomonas sp. (assembly GCA_034006605.1). Taxonomy (GTDB): domain Bacteria; phylum Pseudomonadota; class Gammaproteobacteria; order Pseudomonadales; family Pseudomonadaceae; genus Denitrificimonas. Next base: position 8,639 of record JAVESM010000026.1, read on the forward strand.
TCTTGGAGTCATGACGTTAACTGTATTAACCACGGTATTATGGACCAAGCTGGCGCGAGGTATTGGCAAATACCGTGGTTTCTATATTGCTACGGTGTTTTATGCATTGGGTATGGCGCTGTTTTGGTTTGCTAAAGACAGTACTTTGGGTTTTTGGTTAGCGGTGACGGTGCTAGGTATTGCTAACGCAGGACAGCAGTTATTTTGCTTTGCCATCGTTCCCGATGTGATAGCTGCTGAACGTGAGCGCTCAGGCTTTGCTGAAGAAGGGGCTTTCACCGGTATTTGGGTGATGGGACAAAAGCTTGGTTTAGCATTAGGTGCTGGCATCGCGGGATTAGGCTTGCATCTATTTGGCTTTATTGAGTCTTTGGCAGGAACCTTTACCGAGCAATCCGACAGCGCGATGTTTGCTATCGTTTTGTTTGTTTCTGTGGTGCCTGGCATTATTTGCTTATTGTCCTTGTATCCGATCTATAAATCGAGACAGAGCTTTAACAGCTAAGCGCACCGCTTCAAATTGGGCAATGGCTCGAGCATCTAAGATTGGTTGGTGAGCCATTGCCACGCGTTAGATCAACGCGCTCAGTTGAATAAGCGACAAAACGAGTCGGCGCGTTTTAAGGCTGTGTTTCTTCTCCTTCTACGCACTTGCTGCGACATTAATCTCTCATACAACTGTCATCTTTTTGACACCTAGCCCGGCTAATCTGACTGCATCGTAATTAAACGCCTTGCTGAGGTTGTGCTATGAGTCAGTTTGAGTTGCAAGATGAGTTGAATCATCCTCGTACGGAAACACCAGAGTTTACTCAGATGGCTGAGCGTGGTCTGTCGCGACGTCGTTTTCTGGGTGCGACTGCTGCTTTAGGTGCGGTGACCTTTTTTAGTATGACGCCTGTCAGTCGATCGATTGCCGCAGCATTGTCGCCAACAGCTAGCTCTTTGCTGGGTTTTAAAGCTGTGCCTGCGAGTACTGCGGACACAATTGTGGTGCCAGAGGGTTATCAAGTTGAGCGTTTGATCTCTTGGGGTGATCCCTTATTTGCCGATGTTGCAGAGTTTTCGAATCAGTTACATAAGAATACAGCGGCCAATCAAAAGCGTCAGTTTGGTGACAATAACGATGGCATGAGCTTTTTTCCAGTGGATCAACAGACCGCTATTTTAGCCGTCAACAATGAGTACACTAACTATGAGCTAATGTTTGAGCATCAGGGTAAAAATATGACCGCTGCCGATGTGGATTATGCTCAAGCAGCGCATGGCGTATCTATTATTACCTTAACCAAGCAGGCGCAAGGTTGGCGCTTTGATAGAAATGGACGTTTTAATCGTCGCATTGATGCCAACACAGCGATGCGTATCAGCGGCCCCGCGCAAGGGCATGCTTTACTGCAGACGAACGCTGACCCAAAGGGTGAAGTGGCCTTAGGTACTTTTAATAATTGCGCTAATGGTATGACCCCTTGGGGCACCTATTTAACCTGTGAAGAAAACTTCAATGGTTATTTTGGTAGTGATGCACAGGTTGATTTGAGCCCTGAGTTTTCACGCTACGGTATTGCCGCAGTGGATGCGGGCTACAGTTGGTATAAGTTTGATTCGCGTTTTGACCTAGGCAAAGAACCTAATGAGCCGAATCGCTTTGGTTGGGTAGTCGAGATTGATCCACACAATCCAAGCTCTATACCAGTAAAACGCACTGCCTTAGGGCGCTTTAAGCATGAAAACGCAGAGTTGGTGATTGCTGAGGATGGCCGCGTGGTGGTGTATTTAGGGGATGATGAGCGCGGCGAGCATATTTACCGGTTTGTCAGTCGCAATAAGTACAGTCCTACAGATCAAGCAGCGAATCGTGACCTATTAGATGATGGCGAATTATTTGTTGCTAAGTTTAATGAGGATGGCAGCGGCGAGTGGCTCAGCTTAGCGTATGGTCAAAACGGTTTGACCGCAGATAATGGTTTTGCCAGTCAGGCGGATATTCTGATTCATGCGCGCTTGGCGGCGACGCAAGTAGGCGCAACCACCATGGATCGACCTGAGTGGGTAGCTGTGCATCCCCATGAACCAATGGTGTTTTGTACCTTAACCAATAATAAAAATCGTGGGCTTAAAGATAATCAGCCTGTAGGTGGGCCTAATCCTCGTGCGGAAAATCACTATGGACAGATCGTGCGCTGGGTGCCAAGCGCAGGGCAGCATACCGCTAAAGATTTTCAATGGGATCTCTTTTTAATGGCGGGTAACCCCGATATACACGGAGGAACACTTTATGCAGGCTCTAGTAATATTACTACCGATAATATGTTTAACAGCCCTGATGGTATTGGTTTTGACCAAGCTGGACGTTTGTGGATTCAGTCGGATGGTAATTATTCAAATCAGGATGATTTTGCTGGACAGGGCAATAACCAGATGCTCGGTGCGGATCCAAAAACAGGTGAGGTACGGCGCTTCCTAACCGGTCCTGTGGCCTGTGAGATTACCGGCTTGGCTTTCACCCCAGATCAGAAAACCTTATTTATCGGTGTGCAGCACCCAGGTGAAGAGCGGGTGCCTTCAAACTTTCCATTCGGTGGGGATTCCGTTGCGCGCTCCAGCGTGATGGTGATTACGCGGATAGACGGTGGGGTTATTGGTGCTTAGTCAGTGAGGGTAGTTGCTTAAGCCGATGAGCATTATAGAACCTTAGCCTTTGGGCTAGTTATCTAAGAAAGTTGCACTAAAAAATTCTTTGTAGTAGTTAATGCTCGGTAATAAAAATAATAATACGGAGCTACAGGATGAAGAAGTTACTAGTCAGTCTGGTAGGTGTTTCAGCTTTAAGCATTGGCGTAGCTTGCGCCGCACCTAAACCCTATAGCGGTTTTGTAGTGTTTGGTGACAGTTTGGTTGATGCTGGGCAATTTCAAGATACGAGTGTTCCAGGTCAAACTAAGCGCTACACCAATAGGGTCGATGGGAGTCCGGGCGCTGTATATGGCAAGGTGTCATCCATGCTGATTGGTGAACGTTTAGGCATCAGCAGTACCCAGTTAGCGGGCTCAACCTCACCAGTGCGTGCAGGGCAAGGCCAAGCAGACGGTGACAACTGGGCGGTAGGCGGTTATCGCACTGATCAGATTTATGACTCCATTACTGGCGTTGCTGGGTCTGTCGTGGTCGATGGTAGCACCACACGTACGCGTGATGGTTATTTGCCAAGCCTGCAGGCACAAGGTCGTAGCATTGATCCCAACACCTTATTTTATCTTAGTGGTGGCGGTAATGATTTCCTCCAAGGACTGATTTTAAGTCCACAGCAAGCTGCAGATTCAGCAAATCGCTTGGCCGATAGTGTTGAAGCGTTGCAAAAAGCCGGTGGCCGTTATTTTATGGTGTGGATGCTACCTGACGTTGGCTTGACTCCAGCTATCTCTGGTACGCCTCTACAGGGCTTTGTGTCTGCGTTAGGCGTTGATTTTAATACTCAGCTTGTGCAGCGCTTAGCGCAAGTGAATGCAGAGGTGATTGCCCTAAATATTCCAAAGTTGTTTAGCGAAGGCTTAGCGGATCCTGGAGCGTTTGGTCTAGCTGGCAGTGAAAATTTAATTGGCACTTGCTTTAGCGGCGATAGCTGCACTGAAAACCTAAAGTATGGCATCAATAGTGCGACGCCTGATCCAACGAAACTGCTTTTTAATGATGGTGTGCATCCAACAATTACTGGCCAGCGCCTGATTGCCGATTACGGCTATTCAATATTAGCTGCGCCCTGGGAAGTCACCTTGTTGCCGGAAATGGCGCGCAGTTCGCTTAATCAACATCAGAAAACTTTACAGAATCATGCTTTGAATGGTCAGTCGAGCTGGCAAGCTACAGGGCAGTGGCATAGTTTTGCTGCGGTCAGTGGTGATCGCAGTAATTATCGTACGCAAAAAAGCGCCAGCGACGGTGACAGCAATAATTATGGCTTGTCGTTTGGTGGTAGCTATCGTCTTGATGAGCAATGGCGAGCAGGTGTGGGAGTTAGCCTGCAAGAAAGTAGTTTGACAGCAGGGGCGGAAGATTCTAAATACCGTCTTAACAGCTATTTGCTCAGCCCTTTTATTCAGTACAACAATCAAGCGTTATGGGGTGATTTAACCCTGAGTGCTGGGCGCTTAGATTATGCGAGCTTACATCGTAAACTGGCTCTAAATACCGCCGCGCGCACTGAAAAAGGCGACACCGATGGTAGTATTTTAGCCGTGCATGCACGTGTTGGTTATCAACTCTTTTCGGCACAAGATCCGCTGCAGTTATCACCCTTTGTATCGATGAGTCATGCGCGCTTTAAAGTCGATGACTATGCGGAGAAAGGTGATAGATCCACGGCGATAACTTTTTCTGAGCAAAAACGCACTTCGAAGCGTTTAGGTGTTGGCCTGCTGGCCAGCTACCAGTTAACTGCACCGCTCAGTGTTAGCGCTGAAATTGGTTATGAGAAAGAGTTTGCTGACGATCAGAAAAAGCTTGGTATGTACCTTAATAGCGTCGATTCCGTACGCTTTAGATTGCAAGGCTATGAGCCGGACAGCTCTGTAGGCTCGCTCGGTTTGGGGGCTACTTATAAACTGTCTGAGGCTTTAAGTGTGCAGGGGAACTACAACTACACCCACGCTGACTCAATACGTCAGCATGGATTGGGCGTGGGGGTGAGCTTGAATTGGTAGGCGCGTTGTTTTGATGTAAAGAAGGCGTCCTAATGGGCGCTTTATTCTTAGTCACCCCAGCGTCCGGGTGAGTAGGAAAATACTGGTAAAGACAACTTCCAGCGAATCGCGGCAAGGCGCAAGGCCAGCCCGAAACTGAAAGAGGCAAGGGTGTTGGTATCGTCCGAGACACCGAGCGATTTTAAATACAAATACACCACCGCCACCACTAACGACACACTCGCGTAGAGTTCATGCCTGAGTACTTGAGGTGTGCGGTTGCACATAATATCGCGCAAAATGCCGCCGAAAATACCAGTAGTAATCCCCGCCATAATCACCACCGGAGTTTCGTAGCCAAGCTTAAGGGCAACATTGCAACCGATGATGGTAAAGGCCACTAAGCCCATCGCATCGAGGATCAAAAAAATCTGGTTGAGCTTGTGCATAAAGCGTGCAACCAGCATGGTGGCCAGCCCGGAACCTATGGTCAGGTAGATGTAGGGCGGGTGTTGTGTCCAGGTTACGGGGTAATTACCCAAGAGCATATCGCGCACAGTGCCACCGCCCAGCGCGGTGATAAACGCAATAAGAGAGACGCCAAACAGATCCATATTACGTCGTCCCGCCGCAAGGGCTCCGGACATGGCTTCGGCAGTAATAGCAATCAGATAGATATAGGTAAGCACACAGAACTCCTGCTGACAGTAATGCCTCTCCCTCTGTCCTGTGTACCTGAGAGTTTACGCAGCAGTTTGCTGCTTGCCCCTTCGGTGGATTGCCTCAAGCAATCGCTCTCCAGTTGGCGAATCTAAGTTGTTTCGCAGTACATGAGCCTGAGCGTTTATGGGAGTTTGCGCCTTCGGCGGAGTCGATTTGTAACGGCTCTCTCTCCTGCGAACGCGTATTATACGGTGTGTTTTTAGAGAAAGACGATTAATTTATCGCAGATTGCGTTGAGCGCTGTGTCGGGCACTGTTTTATAAGTGATTTTTTGCTGCAATGACAGGCATCGACTGCATGCTTGGGCGGTTATTTAACCGCGGGGCTATCAAATACATAAGGGTAAATGGATTCTGCAGTGGCTTGATAACCGGTATCGCCCATGTCGCTACTGAAAGATTGCACGCTCAGTTGGCCTTCAATCCAATAGGGTTGCCACATATCACCCATTGCAACGCCACCTTCGCTGGTGACATAGACCATTTGATTGGAAGGTGGTGGCGGTACATGAATACAGGCACCAAAGTAAGGTACCAATAAAAACTCAGTGATACGGTTATTGTCATCAATGGTGAGCGGCACGATATAGCCGGGAAGCTTCATGTGAATACCATTGAGCTCGGCTACGACGGGCGCGTTGGGGTGTTGCTGAGCCGCTGCGGGGCCTGATTCGCTGAGGATGTCGGCGAGCTGATTAAGATCATGCAGCACTGTTGGTGCCTGTAAAAGCGGCGCATCAGCTGGAATCATTTCTTCCCAGCGCAGCGTACGCAGGTCATTTGCATAGGCGCCGCTAAGACTGCATACCGCCAAGATTAAACAAATCATTTTGCGCATAAATCAAACACCCAAGCTGATGAAAACTATTTAGAGACGAGGTTATAAACGAATATTTAAGCCGTCCGCAAGTGATTGTCGGTAAGCTCGCCAAGCAGGTACTGCACCCATCAATACGCCAGCCGCTAGCACTGCGCCCAGCAACTGCCACTCATACAAAGTTGGTGCTGAAAAAGCCAGATACAAGCCGTAATGGCTCTGCAATGGGCCTTGGACAAGCGCGATAGCAAGGTATAAAAAGGCCAACCCAGCGAGTATGCCAGCAAAAGCTAAGCTAAAGGCCTCGAGAATCAGCAGGCTCGCAATATGCCACGGCCGTGCGCCGACTGAGCGTAAAATTGCCATCTCACGGCGACGCTCATTGAGGCTGGTTAAAATGGCCGTGAGCATACCAATTAAGCCGGTCAAAACTACAAATAATGAAACAATAAATAGGGCTTTTTCGGCGGTGCCCATCAAACTCCACAGCTCTTGTAGCGCGACGCCGGGTAAGATCGCCAGTAAGGGTTCACCTGACCATTGATTGATTTCACGCTGTAAGGCAAAGGTTGCCATGCGACTTTTAAGGCCGATCAGCATCGCGGTAATTTCTTTGGGCTGCAAATCCATCTGCAAGGCTTGTTCCGCACTGATTTTCTGGTTGCCATAGGCTGGAGCGCCATGCTGCCAATCAATATGAATCGCTTGCATGCCTGCCAGAGCAATATGCAGAGTGCGATCCACTGGCGTGCCGGTGCGCGCTAAGATACCCACAGTGGTGAAAGGCTTGTCATCGTGCTTGACCAAACTCACCGCTGCGACGCCATGTGCTAAGACCAGTTCTTGACCGAGCGTATAACCTAGGGCATCGGCGACTTCAGCGCCAAGTACTACTTCAAAGGGTGCTTGGTTGTTAAAAAATCGACCCTCACGTAATGCAAGATGATTTTTACGACCGTATTGGTAGTGTGTAAAGTAATCTTCAGAGGTGCCTAGGACACGATAGCCGTGGTGTGAGTCGCCTAATGACAGCGGTACGGCCCACTTGACTTGAGGATGCTGGGCAAAGTGTTCAAAACTACTCCAGCGAATATTGTTGGTTGCGTTACCAATTCTGAATACTGAGTAGAGCAGTAGATTGATCGAGCCAGAACGCGCGCCAACAATTAAATCGGTGGAACTGATCGTGCTCGCAAAACTGGCGCGTGCTTCTGTGCGTACACGCTCAACCGCGAGCAATAAGGCCATCGATAGTGCTATTGCAAAGACCGTCAGTAGCGCAGTAAAGCGTCGGTTAGCTAGGCTGCTTAAGGCGATTCGAAGTAGGTGCACCTTAATACTCCTGTTTGCGTGTCGCGCGATTGAGTTCAGTCAGATCAATGCTGCGATCAAACAGGGGGGCGAGTGATTGATCATGACTGACAAAGAGTAAGCTCGCCTTAGCTGCGGCACATTCGCTAAACAGTAAATGTAAAAAGGCTTCGCGGCTGTCGGCGTCCAGTGCGGACGTGGGTTCATCGGCAATGACCAGTTCGGGTTGACCAATCAGGGCGCGCGCTGCAGCGACACGTTGCTGTTGACCGATGGATAATTGTCCAGCGAGCGTGTGGTGCAGTGATTCCGTCAAACCCAGTTGTAATAACAAAGCCTGTGCTGCCTCTTCGATACTGCCGTGCCTTGCTGTCGCTCGTTGCTGGCGTAGCTTGGAAAACTGGCAAGGCAACAAGACATTGTGTAACACCGATAAAAACGGCAAAAGATTAAACTGCTGAAAGATAAAACCACTGTGATCGACGCGAAAACGATCACGAGCGCTGGCGCTCAGTTGACTTAAATCTTGTCCGAGCAACTTAATGCAGCCGCTTTGTGGTAATTGCACACCACCGAGCAAACCCAGTAACGTGGTTTTGCCACTGCCTGATGGCCCTTTTAAAAAGAGGCGTTGCTGAGGTTGTAAGGTAAATTCTGCGATATCTAACAAAAGCGCTTGTTTGGGCCAAGCAAAACGCAAGTCGCGCAATTCAATGATTGGAGTATGACGAGCCATTTGTTATCTCAAAATATAAAGTGCAGGAAACCTTTTTACTCTTGCACTGCAGGCGTATTGAGCCGGCCTGCAGTCAAAGAGTATATATCTTACCAGTTGAACTGGGTGTGTTCGTGCGACAACTCGACACCTTGTTGTTGGTCGGCCGTGATGAATTGCACTCGGATCTTTTCTGTGCGCGGGAACTGTTTAAAAAATCCTGCTAGATCAAGGTTATTTAATGCCGCAGGCTTGCTGCAGTGATAATGGTAATGCGCGTTAATATCACTGTGTGAGTGTTCTGCATCATGTGATTCTACATCTGAATGACTCTCATGGTCATGGTCATGCTCATCGGTCTCTTCGAGTAAGTCATTATCAACGGACACTGAGGTTAATGTGCACTGCGCTGCAGGGTTTAAAACAAACAAGGCGGCAGCATCCTTTAATGTGCTCTGTGCCGCTTCGACAGTCTGTTTGTCAGTTGCGGTTTTTGGCTGGTATTCAAAGCCAACAATATTCATTGCAGGGCTTTCAATTTGTAGCTCAAGTTGTTGCTCTTCTAGGGCTATGTTTAGCGTAGCAATGCCATGTACGTGCGCCTCGAGGCTGTGTTGATGATCATCTGCTAATGCTGCGACGGGTAAGGCAAGGGCTGCAGAAACGATGCAGTGACTGATACGCATAATGAGTCTCCAAATTTATATAAAAGTTATAATATAACTTTACGTCCATGCTGCGTAGATAACAAGCGCAACAGTAGGTCTGGGCTGGATAAAATTGCATTGGTCATAAGTTGAGTTACATTAATAGGCGTTTTTTTTAAAAAACTGTATTTTTTTATATCGCAAAGTGGCTCTGCACTGATAAAGTCAGGTGGTTTTGAACCACGACCGTATGCGTACGGTTTGCCGAGGCTTATATATGTCCCAAACTCTTGATGCGTTTTTATCCCATATTAAACAACGTGACCCCGATCAGCCTGAATTTCATCAGGCGGTTGAAGAAGTGCTACGCACTTTATGGCCGTTCCTTGAGGATAACCCGCACTATATGCAGGCTGGCATCATTGAACGTATGGTTGAGCCTGAGCGTGCGATTTTATTTCGCGTACCTTGGGTCGATGATGCGGGCAAAGTGCACGTCAATCGCGGTTATCGCGTGCAAATGAACAGTGCGATAGGCCCCTATAAAGGTGGTTTACGTTTCCATCCTTCGGTGAACTTAGGTGTGTTGAAGTTCTTGGCTTTCGAGCAAGTCTTTAAAAACTCACTGACCTCATTGCCTATGGGTGGCGGTAAAGGTGGATCAGATTTCGATCCTAAAGGCAAAACAGATAACGAAGTGATGCGTTTCTGTCAGTCATTTATGACTGAGCTATTCCGCCATATCGGTCATAACCTTGATGTCCCGGCTGGGGATATTGGTGTTGGCGCACGCGAAATCGGCTACATGTTCGGTCAATACAAACGACTGGCCAATGAGTTCACTTCAGTGCTGACCGGTAAAGGTATGACGTACGGTGGCAGCTTAATTCGTCCTGAAGCGACAGGTTATGGCTGCGTGTATTTTGCTGAAGAAATGCTTAAAAGCGTTAAAAGCCGCTTTGAAGGTCAGCGTGTGGCGATTTCAGGCTCCGGTAACGTAGCTCAGTATGCTGCACAAAAAGTCATTGAGCTGGGCGGGAAAGTAATTTCTTTGTCTGACTCAGGTGGCACGCTGTATATGGAAAATGGCATGGACAGCGAGCACTGGAAGTATTTGATGGATTTGAAAAATATCCGTCGCGGCCGCATCGAAGAAATGGCGGAGCACTTCGGTTTGCAGTACTTGGCAGGACAACGCCCATGGAGCTTGAAATGTGATATTGCTTTGCCTTGTGCAACGCAAAATGAGCTGACCATTGATGATGCGCGCACCTTGCTTAAAAATGGCTGCATTTGTGTTGCAGAAGGCGCCAACATGCCGTCGACACTCGAAGCAGTCGATTTGTTTATTGAGCAAGGCATCTTGTATGCCCCAGGCAAAGCGTCTAACGCTGGTGGCGTGGCAGTGAGTGGCTTAGAGATGAGCCAAAACGCCATGCGCTTACTCTGGACTGATGGTGAAGTGGATGCCAAATTGCATAGCATTATGCAAAATATCCATACAGCCTGTGTTCATTATGGTATGGAAAACGGCAAAGTTAACTATGTTAAAGGCGCTAATATCGCTGGTTTCGTTAAGGTGGCTGATGCCATGTTAGCGCAAGGTATTGTGTAACCTTTTACGGTTAAGTTGGTCGTTTTAAAGAAAATGCCCTGTCGAGCAATCGCGGGGCATTTTTTATGCTGAGTCGCTATGCCACTTATTTTAGTGCTGGTGAACCTAGCATTTTAGGTTATACAGGGTTAGGGTGGATTTGATTGATATCAGTGTCCGTATGGGCGCAGGCTTTTATCATGAAGTGTATGCTTAACACTGAGTTTTTTAGACGAGGTCGCTATGACAGGAATGAATCCACGTATAAAACTGGAAGCACTAGCCAGTGAGTATGCTGCGCGTGCTGAAGCGATTGAACGAGATTTATCTCGAAGCCACGCAGCAGGGTTTTCTGAGCAAGCCACTGAGCGTCAAAATGATATGGTTCTGCAAGGTTTATTAGCGGATGCTCGAACTAGCGTGAATGAAGTACAGCAAGCATTAGCCCGCTTAGATGCAGGGACTTATGGTGAGTGCGAAAAATGTGGTGAGCCAATCAGTGCCGCGCGTCTTGAAGCATTACCGTCAGCAGCATTTTGTATTCACTGTGCGGATGAGTAAATTCAACACTTGTTTTTTATAGATGTTTGTAACGACTAAGGCTTTTATACATTAGCTAGAGGTGGCTATGGGTATTTGAAGCGGTCGTACTGCGCTGTAGCTGTTCTTCTCGATGAGTCCCTCTAGGGTTGGTTAAGGAACGTTATGCTATAGGCTATTTGTCTGCTCTCCCGAAACATTCAGCTGCCCCTTCTAATAACCGCACAACTCATCTAGGGTTACCGTCCTGATTGAGTAAGTTCAGTGCTCGCAAATTACTTGTTTTCACTTCGTCCTTGCAGTCGACTGCCGAGCAAGGCCAAAATGCTCCGTTCACTTCGCGGCGCGGCCGCTAGCTGCAAGGAATTCTAATGCTTGATTCATCTGTTAATGCACTGCGCTTATCACCTGAGCAGTTGACGCGTACCTTTAATAAGCCATTTAACTTTGTCACGACGGCAGAGCTTGACCCGTTACAAGGTGTGTTAGGGCAGGCGCGTGCGGTACAGGCACTGCAATTTGGCGTGGCTATGCCGCGTGCTGGTTATAACGTCTTTGTTATGGGGGAGTCGGGTACTGGACGTTTTTCTTACGTGCGCCGCTATCTGAGTGAGCAGGCCAAGCAGCGTCCTACGCCTTCTGATTGGCTGTACGTCAATCATTTTGATGAAATGCGTGAGCCGCATGCCCTGCAATTGCCGCCCGGCGAAGGCAGTTGCTTTTGTGCTGATATCAGCATACTGCTCGATAACTTGCTGGCCACTTTCCCAGCCGTTTTTGAAACGCCTGCTTGGCAGCAGAAAAAAAGTACGATTGATCGTGTTTTTAATCGCCGTTACGACCTTGCCCTTGATACCGTTGAAAAACTCGCGTTAGAAAAGAATATTGCTCTGTATCGTGACAGTACTAATATTGCCTTTACCCCAATGTTTGATGGTAAAGCGCTGGACGAGGCCGAGTTTGCCCAGCGTCCGGACAGTGAGCGTGAACAGTTTCATCTTGATATTGCTGTGCTAGAGGAGCAGCTGAATAAGGAACTCTCTAGCCTGCCTCTATGGAAGCGTGAGTCGAGCAATCAGTTGCGTCAACTCAATGAAGAAACGATTGCGCTAGCCTTGGAGCCTTTGCTCTCCCCGTTGTCACAAAAATATGCCGAGCACCCTTGTGTGGTGGCGTATTTACAGGCCATGCATACCAATTTATTAAAAACTGTGGTCGAGCAATTGGTCGATGAAGACCATAGTGATTCTTTAGCGCGCAAGTTGCTAGAAGAACAATACAGCCCCAATTTAATCATTGGGCATGCGCCAGAGGAAGGTGCCCCGGTCGTCTTTGAGTCGCATCCAACCTACGATAATTTATTTGGGCGTATCGAATACAGCACCGATCAAGGCGCTTTGTACACCAGCTATCGGCAGTTACGTTCAGGTGCTTTGCACCGTGCCAATGGTGGTTATTTGATTTTAGAGGCAGAAAAACTGCTTTCCGAACCCTTTGTCTGGGAGGCACTAAAACGTGCGTTGCATTCACGACAATTAAAAATGGAATCCCCTCTGGTTGAATTGGGCCGTTTAGCTACGGCAACCTTGATTCCGCAAGTGATCCCTCTGCAGCTTAAAGTTGTTGTGATTGGTTCGCGTGATCTGTATTACGCCTTGCAAGAGCTGGATCCTGACTTTCAGGAAATGTTTCGTGTGTTGGTTGATTTCGATGAAGACATTCCACTCACCGATGAGACGTTGCAGCACTTTGCCCAACTGCTTTGCGCGCGCACCAGTGAAGAAGAAATGGCGCCGTTAACTGCAGCAGCCGTCATCCGGTTGGCGCGCTACAGTACGCGTTTAGCTGAGCATCAAGAGCGCCTCTCTGCCAGTCTTGCAGATTTATTTCAGATTGTCAGTGAAGCAGATTTTTTACGGCATAACGCGGGTGCCGTGATCACTGATGCGTTGCATGTGCAAAGCGCGATTGAAGCGAAGATGACGCGCACCGGTCGCGTTTGCGCGCGGATTATGGATGATATGTTGTCTGGCGTGATTTTGATTGATAGTCAAGGCGCTGCAGTGGGTAAGTGCAACGGCCTTACTGTGCTGGCTGTTGGTGATACCTCGTTTGGTATGCCTGCGCGTATTTCTGCATCCGTCTATCCTGGCGCCAGTGGTATTGTTGATATTGAGCGTGAAGTCAGTTTAGGTCAGTCAATTCACTCGAAAGGGGTGATGATTCTTACCGGTTATTTGGGTAGTCGCTATGCGCAAGAGTTTCCGTTAGCAATTTCTGCCAGTATTGCGCTGGAACAATCCTATGGCTATGTCGATGGTGACAGTGCTTCGCTCGGTGAAGTCTGTGCCTTGATTTCGGCGTTATCGCGTACACCACTGAAGCAATCCTTTGCTATTACTGGCTCGATTAACCAGTTTGGTGAAGTACAAGCGGTCGGTGGTGTTAATGAAAAAATTGAAGGTTTCTTCCGTTTGTGTCAGGCGCGTGGTTTAACCGGCGAGCAAGGAGTGATTATCCCTCAGTCCAATATTATTAATTTATTGTTAGATGATGCTGTCGTTGAAGCCGTGCGTACTGGTCAATTTCAAATTTATACGGTGCGTCATGTTGATCAGGCTCTGGCGTTATTAAGTGGTGAAGAAGCTGGTTGTAGCGACCAAGACAACGTTTTTCCTGACGGTTCGATTAATGCTCGAGTGGTGGAGCGCTTGCGCAGTATTGCTGAGATAGATCTGGCCAGTGAAGAGCCTAAATCAGTGGGTGATAGCTCTATAACAGTTCGGTAAATTCTGCGATAACCTGCCTGTAAAAAGTTATCCACAGAGAGGGTTTGGATTATTATGTCGTCTTGGGTTTTTATATTTTTTAAATCCTATTAAATACAATAGCTTACGGCGCTATCTTGTTTTGAATTGTATAAATTTTGAGTGTCTTATGAGTCATGCACAGAGTTATCCACAGTATAGCTTGGAGCATGGCTCTGCTGGGAGCAGGCCTGCACGGTTGGCTTTAAAGCCTTGGAAAGCCTACCATCGACTTATTCAATACTCGATCAGTTTTTGGCTAAGGGGTGTCTAGATATGAGCGCAACAGCATTTCGTTCTGAACATGATTTACTCGGTTCTTTGCCTGTTCCTAAGGATGCTTATTACGGTATTCAGACCTTACGGGCCATGCATAACTTTCATCTGACCGGCGTACCTTTATCGCATTACCCTAAGTTTGTTTGTGCTTTGGCAATGGTTAAACAAGCGGCAGCGGATGCGAATCATCAACTCGGGTATTTAAGTGATAAAAAACATGCCGCGATTGCCAGTGCCTGTACTCAGTTGATTGAAGGTAAGCACCACGATCAATTTATTGTCGATATGATTCAAGGCGGCGCTGGCACCTCGACCAATATGAATGCCAATGAGGTGATTGCTAATTTGGCCTTGGAGGCGATGGGTAAAGAAAAGGGTGATTACAGCTTTTTGCATCCTAATAATGACGTGAATATGGCGCAATCCACGAACGATGCCTATCCAACTGCAATTCGCGTCGGTCTGTTGTTAGGCCATAATAATTTGCTGATCAGTTTGGAGCGCTTGATTGAGGCGTTTGCTGATAAGGGTGATGAGTTCTCGCATGTGCTAAAAATGGGGCGCACGCAATTACAAGATGCGGTACCGATGACCTTGGGCCAAGAATTTAAAGCCTTTTCGGTCAACCTAAGCACAGATTTAATCCGTCTTAAAAGCTTAGCCAATGATTTGTTTTCTTCGGTCAACCTTGGCGGTACGGCGATTGGTACGGGTATCAATGCTGATCCGCGTTATCAAGGTATTGCGGTTGAGCGTTTAGCGGCGATTTGTGGTTATCCGATTAAAGCCGCACCAGACTTGATTGAGGCGACGTCTGATATGGGCTCGTTTGTATTGTTCTCAGCGATGCTTAAACGTACTGCGGTGAAGCTCTCGAAAATTTGTAATGACTTACGTTTATTGTCCAGTGGCCCGCGGACCGGTATTAATGAAATTAATCTGCCTGCGCGTCAACCTGGTAGCTCGATTATGCCGGGCAAAGTCAATCCGGTGATTCCTGAAGCGGTCAGTCAAGTGGCTTATGAAGTGATTGGGAATGATTTATCTCTGACCTTGGCTGCAGAGGCTGGGCAGTTGCAATTGAACGTGATGGAGCCGTTGATTGCGTGGAAAATGTTCGATTCTATTCGTCTTTTGCGTCGCGCCATGGATATGCTGCGTGAGCATTGTGTCGTTGGGATTACCGCCAATGAAGCGCGTTGTCGCACACTTGTGGAGCACTCCATTGGTTTGATTACCGCGCTCAATCCCTATATTGGCTATGACAATGCCACGCGGATTGCTAAGCAGGCGTTAGAGAGTGGGCGTGGTGTGCTTGAGTTGGTTCGTGAAGAGCAGTTACTGGATGATGATTTGTTAGCTGATATTTTGCGTCCAGAGCATATGATTGCTCCGCGTTTAGTGCCTTTAAAAGAGTAGGCGGGTGTAGATCAGCTTTGTTTGAGAAGCTCTGTGCGGTTTGTTTAGAACGGTGCGAGGCCTCGAGTAGAGGTCTCTCGCACTGTCTTAGGCGCTGAGGTTGGCGGAGAGTTAAGCGCGCTTGCGTAATGCAAGAAAAAGGCTAAATAGCAACATGGCAATAAAGCTAACCATGCTTAACTCGGCAAGATTAAAACTTAAAAATGTCCAGTTTATTTCTGCACAGTCGGCGGTGCCATGCAGCATTTTTGAGATAATTTCTTGGATTGGGAACGCTTCAAGCATAAATTCAAATGGAGGTAGGCAAGACGGAAGTTGATCTTCTGGTAAGCCTTGTAGCCAAATTTGCCGACCCGCTGTCGCTATTCCAAAGCTCGCGGCTAAAGCTGCGAGTATCGCGTAAATGCGTTGTCCAGTACGTGCAGGATTGTGCATTGTAGCCAGCAGACAGATGACTGCAAACATGAGTACTGCAGCGCGCTGTACGTGACATAAGGGGCAAGGGACTAAGCCGACAACATGTTCCAAGTAAAGCGCTACCGCCAATAGACCTATGCAGCCGAGTAATGCCAATAAAAATAGCTGGCGGGTAGAAGGGATTTGCATTGAAACTCCTAGGCGTAGCAATAGGCTATAAGACAAACGCAACAGTCAGTTGCATGCTCTAAGCATTACAGTTGAGCAATATTGCGTTTGTCTCTTTAGTGATGGCTATCTGTCAATTTTCAGTATGTATTGTACTGTTTAAGTGTGGCCATTTTGTAGTACTGGTTGGGGTAATGTTGGCAAAGATTGCTCCAATAACTGAAAACTTTCGGCAAATAGTTGATTGCTGCGTTGCGTGTCGCCTAAATGACTGAGTAGTCGTGCTAATTCGGCGCAAGTGTGCGCTTGACGGTGTAGGCGTAAGCTGCTTTCAAAGTAATCACGCGCTTTCCCCCACAGCTGATTGCGTAGGCTTAAGCGCCCCAGTGCGCGTAACAAGATAGGATTGTTCGGCGCTTGTTTCAGCCAGCTTTCAGCCAATTGCAGTTGCCGTGCAGCATCGTTAGCTTGGGTGCGGCCATACAGCTCGAGTAGCGCGTCATGCAAGCCGTTTTTTAACGTATGGCGCAGTAATGACTCCGCTTGTTCGTGCGCGTTTAGACGCAGTAGTTCAGTCGTATAAGCGGCGACTAAGAGGGGGTCATTTTTGAGTTTATTGGAGAGACCGTTCCATGCTGTTTCTAGCAATTGGAGGGCATGCTGTGGATCCTGCTTGAGCTGACAGGCAGAAGCAAGGCGTCCAGACCACGCCTGGTATTCAATGTTTTGCAATTGCTCAGTGCTAAGGCGTTTGCATTTGCGTAAAGAGGGCAGTAAGCCAATCAGCGCTGACCACTCTTGGCGCTGACGCAATAGCGCTTGTAGACGTAGCAATACTTCGGGGTGTTGTGGATGAATCTCATGCATGGCTTGCAGGGTTTCTTGTGCGCCAGCATCGTCTGCGCGTTGCAGTTGTAAATCAGCATGGGCTAGAGCAATAGCCACTTCTGCCGAGGGTTGCTTGATTAATGCTTGCTCCAATAGTTGATCAGCTTCTTCGCTATAGCCTAGCTTTTCTGCTGCGTTTGCCGCGCCTAATAAATACACTAAAGGCTTGGTTTGACCTTCGGCCGCACGGCGCAGATGGCGTAATGCATTTTTCCAATGCCCTTGAGCCAGATCTAAAATACCTTGCTCAGCTGCTTGGCGTAAACGCCGCCCTTTATTCCGGCGTGACCATGGGTTGATTATGCCACTTGATGCAAGTGTCATTTTAATCAGCGTGCGCACCCCATACAGTATGCCCAGCACCATAGCGAGGACGGCAAGGAACATCCAGAGGCTTGATTCGTAACGGAAAGATTTCCAAGAAATCAGCACGTAACCGGTGTGTTCTGCGATAAACATGCCTAATGCCGCGGCGCAGGCCACAACCATCAGTAAAATAAGATAGATACGTTTCATAATCAGTTGGACTCCTCTGCGTCAGCTTCTTGAGGGGTCGAGCGAGTATTAATGTAAGCTTCTAGCGTGAGTAACGCCGCGTTTAAGTCAGGCAGTTGTTGACTGACTTTCTGTTCGCGCAGCTCGCTAAGCTGCTCTCTTAAGCCGCTGACGCTAGGGTCTTTAACACTAAAATGGGCGTCTAAAATGCCCAATGCTTGCTTGAGTGCTTGCTGGTACACCTCAGTTGCACCATTGAGCGCAGCCCATTGTGCTTGTTCTAAGGCCAGTCCTAAGGCTAGACGGACTTGGGTTAGACTTTGCCCTGCTAAAAGAGGTTGAACCTGCTCGCTGGCGTTAAAGTCGATACGCACATAGTGACTGATTTGCTCCCACCATTTGGCCCAGTAGCCAGCGCCATCGTCGCTGGCTACTGCAGCTGGCCGGTCTTGCCCTTGTTCAAACTCTGGCGCAAGGTGGGTCAGCTGACTGGCTTGTTGATGCAGGGCGCCAAGGCGGACAAATAAGCCCGTGCGATCTAAACTGCTACTACTCTGTAGCGCAGCGATGCTCTTAGCTAACTGTTCACGAGCCGCAAAGGCTGCCGGATCGTCTTGTTCCATGAGAATATGATCAGCGGCTTGCAGCAGGAAGCGCGCACTGTTGGTGTCGTGTAAAGCGCTTAAGCGCAAACTGGCCATGCGTAATAGATGCTCGGCTTCAGCTAAGCGCCAATCTTGACGGCTGGCACCTAAAATAGTTTCCAAGCGCTGTGCGAGCAGTTGTTGCTCAGCTTGCACGCTGGCAAGCAGCTCTCGGCCTTGCTGTAATTGGTTGGCAGAAGGCATCTGTGCCAATGTTGTACTCAGTTGTTGCTCGCGCTCGGTTAAATCTGCAGTTTGTGCACGCATGTTTGAGAGTTGTTGTTGCTGTTGCGCGGTGAGATCACCGGCTGCTTGCGTGTGTAATACGCTCCAAGCACCTGCCCCTAAACCGCCCAAGCTAAATAATAAGGCCAGTATCGCTAAGCCTTTACCTGAAGAACTTGCTGCCGGTTTGTTGGGCTGCTGTTGTGCGGCTGAGTTGTCTTTTTTTACGGCATCTGCATCTGTTGTAGCGCTTTGAACTTCTGGCGTTTGTGATGGCTGGGTCATAATCAAGTCCTTATACTGATGGTGCTGCATGTGCAGTCAAGGCATTTAATAACGCCTGATTGCTGGCGCCTCGACAATCAATCACATGCTGCGCGCCTAACTCTTGGGCAATGTCTGCAACGCGTGGACTGGGTACAAATAACCTTAAAGAGGTCAATGTTGGCCACGCGTCTCCCGCTAATTCAATTAAGTGGCGTAATCCTTGTTCGCTGCTGACCACAAGGCCGTTAAGGTGTTCTTGGTGGATGCGCTCTATTAATATCCCCGTAGGATAAACGGGTAAGCGTCGACGATAAAGTGCTAAAAAATCAACCTGAATACCGCGTTGCTTTAATTGTTCCGCAAGAAAATCGCGGCCGGTATCCGCACGCATAATCAATATACGTGGATTGGCAGTATTGAGGGCGTCTAAAAATTTTGGCAGGGCTAACAGTGCTTCACTGTCATCGCCATGCTCTGGCCAGCTGACTGATAAACCATAGTCGGCCAAGATGCGTCCTGTGCCCGCCCCGACGCTAAACCACTGTTGCTCAGCCGGTGGTTGCGGCCAATATTGATCAACGCGTTGTAGGCCTAAATGTGCCGCGGGTTTACTCACCACAATCACTGCGCAGTAATGCTCAAGATTGAGCATCAGTGTGCGTTGTTCAGGTGTTTCTGGCAGTGCTTGAATTTCTAAAAGCGGCAGGCTGCTGCTGTAAATTTGTTGCTCGGCCAATAGTGCCGCCAACACGGTACTGTCGGCGGTTGGCCGAGTGATCAGCACACGCCACTGTTTCACGCTACGGGCGTCTCTTGTGCATACAAAGCAGCCAGGATTTCTCCTGCGCCTTGCGCTAATAGATCTTTAGCGACGCGGATACCTAAGGCTTCGGCATCATTCTTATGCGCACGTTGTTCGGCGCGCAATAATATTGAAGCATCGGGTTGGCCAACAAAACCACGTAGCCATAGTTGTTCGTCTTCTAATACTGCGTAACAGGCAATGGGTACTTGGCAGCCGCCATTGAGATGCTTATTCAGTGCGCGTTCTGCCGTTACGCGAATCGCTGTGTCGGTATGATGCAAAGGCTTTAATAATGCATGAATAGCCGTATCGTCGCTGCGGCATTCAATGCCTACAGCGCCTTGTCCACCCGCCGGTAAACTGCTGCTGACATCCAGGTTGCTACGAATACGCTCGGCGAAGCCTAAACGTAAAAGACCTGCTGCGGCGAGAATAATAGCGTCGTATTCGCCAGCATCCAGCTTGGCTAAACGCGTATTGACATTCCCGCGCAAAAAATTGATTTTTAAGTCTGGGCGCTGTGCTAACAGTTGTGCTTGGCGGCGTAGACTGGACGTTCCGACAATACTGCCCTGTGGCAGCTCATCGACACTGGCGTAGTTATTGGATACAAACGCGTCGCGTGGATCTTCGCGCTCACACACGCAATACAAGCCTAAGCCTTCAGGGAATTCCATCGGCACATCTTTCATCGAGTGCACTGCAATATCGGCTTCTTTGGAGAGCAGTGCGGTTTCCAATTCTTTAACAAAAAGGCCTTTGCCGCCAATTTTCGATAAAGGGGAATCCAGTAGTTGATCACCGCGGCTGACCATAGGTACTAAGGTTACGGTTAGGTGTGGGTGCTTAGCTTCAAGCTCGGCTTTGACAAACTCTGCTTGCCAGAGCGCTAAAGCGCTTTTGCGGGTGGCAATGCGAATTTCACGGACAGGCTGTTCAGTTGCAGACATAGTTATGATCCAAAATTATAAATACTCATCGTATGAATGATAACAGGCACTGCGCAGGCGTGCCTCATGTGGCAGGTTAAGTTTCTGTAAAGGGTTACAGTTCGTCCATTAATTTGCGGACCGCAGCAACGTGACGACGGCTCACCGTGAGAGGCTCTGCTAAATCACGCAGGTGCAGTTCGTAATAGCCGTTCGGGTTGCGTTGTAAACGTTCAATGTGTGCGCGACTGACTAAAGCATTGCGATGGATGCGCACAAAGCGTTCAGCAAACTCATCTTCAAGTGATTTTAATGATTCATCTAATAATGTTTCGCCATGCAGATGGCGCAAAGTGACATATTTGTTGTCGGCTACGAAATGAATGACATGCTCTAGCGGAATTAACTCAATGCCTTTGTGCGTGCGTGCGCTGAGGTGGCTGCGGGGTGCGTTAGTGGCGCTCGGTGCGCGTGCTAAAGCGGCCAGTTGCACACGATTGAGTCTTTGGGCTTTCTCTAAAGCGGCCTGCAATTGTTCTGCACGTATAGGTTTCACCAAATAGCCGATGGCGCTAACTTCAAAGGCTTGTAAGGCATAGTCATCGTGGGCTGTACAGAAGATCACTGCAGGTGCGTCGCTTTGCTCACAGAGTTGCGCCGCGACTTGCAAGCCATCCAAGCCAGGCATGCCGATATCCAGTAATAAAACATCAGGCTGCAAACGTTCAACCAATTCGAGTGCTTCGTGCCCGTTTTCTGCACAGGGTTGCAAGACGCTGCAGTTGGGTATGTTTTTGATCAGTCGAGTGACGCGTTCGCGAGCTAAAGGCTCATCATCAGCGATTAAGATTTTCATCTTGGTGAGGCGCCTCTGCTGCGGGTCTTGAGCAGGGATAGCTCAGACTTGTGGTGTAACGGTCCAGCTGTTGTTGGATTGATAGACGCGCTGTAGCGCCAAACAAAACCTTTAAACGCGCTTCAATGTTATTCAGAGCCAAGCGTGTTCCACGCGGGTTGCTCGGGTTATCGTTGTGCATAAAAGGGTTGCTCACCTGCAGCTTGAAAGCACCGTTGAGGTAGTGCGCATTAATTTCAATGCAGCCACCTTGAACGCTGGGTTGGATGCCGTAAATCACTGCGTTTTCTAATAAAGGCTGCACAGTTAAATGAGGTATCGGTAAGTCATTTGGCACGTTCTCAATATTCCATATCACATGTAGACGCTTGCCCAGTCGATATTGTTCAATCGATATATATTGTTTGGCTAAAGCCAGCTCATTGCGCCATGTTGATAAGGCGTTGGGATGGGCTAAGCTGGCTCGGAATAAATCAGAGAGATCGAGAACGGCGTGTTCGGCTTTTTCAGGATTGGAGTCGATTAAACTGGCGATACTATTGAGACTGTTAAACAAAAAGTGCGGATGAATGCGTGCTTGCAATGCTTGTAAGCGTGCTTGCAGCTCCGCTTGTTGTTGACGTCGCCACTGTCCTTGTAAGTAAAAATAACGCAGCAACAGCGCACACATAATTAGGCTGATTAAGGCGTGGCGAATATAACGCTGGGTGCTGGCTTCCCTAGATAATTCTTCGACGATATAGAAATGTTCAGCAACGGCTGTGCATAGCACGGTTAAACAGAGGACGAGGGTACTGATTATGGCTATCGCGGTGCTCGCGGGTAAACGCGCTAAGAATGATCGCGCGCGACACACGGCTGCAGCCGAGAGTAAAACGATCCACTGTACAAATAAGGAGGTTAACGCTAAGCGCATCCAGTCAAAGCCTGTGGTAATCGGCTCGGCTAAAACCAATACAAAAACTAATAATTCAGCCAATAGCACGAGCCCGAGCAAAGCCTCTGCTTGGCAGAGCTCAGGAACAAAGAAATCATCGCTCAATGGCATGTCGTGTTTGGGTTTATTCATTCTTGCAGTGTCACCTGTTGGCCTAGCACGCGGCAAGTGCTACTGCACATATAAAACAGTGAATTGTGAGACAGTCGCACATCAACTGCAACGTGCAGCTTCTGCTTCGTTTTCACTGCTGCTGGCTGTTCTTAAGCGACCCTGACGGTTAAGGATCAGCTGCCAACTGATGTGTTGCTTGTGGCAACTGTAAAAACGTCCATTACCGATTGGGCTGGAACCATTACTAGTAAACTGAATCTTTGTTTGAAAGCCACTCCAGTTTAAACGTTTTTTATCAGGGGCTAGACGCGTTACGCTTAGGGGTGCTATTTGTTTGACCTCGCGAAATAGCCAGCCTTGCGACCAATCGCTATGGCAGTTGACGCCATCAATACTGCCGCACAGTTCTACGCGGGTACGGTGGGTGATTGCGTGCATTCGAGCATGCTGTACGGCTCGGGCGAGCTGATCTTGTAGAGCCTGTTGTTGATTGCGTTCCAAGAAATCTTGAAAAGAGGGCACTGCGATCTGCGCTAAAATTGCCAATAAAGCGAGCACAATACACAGTTCTATTAAGGTAAAGGCGCGTTGATAGCTCATAAACATACAGCCTCCGTGCTGTGTAGTATTCGTCCATGAATGTTTTAAGTTGTAGTCTAAGAAGCACCAATAGGCAAATGTCTGCGTTAGAAGGTTGAGCTATATAGTTGATAATTAGGTAAAGTATTGATGTGTTGAATTAAGAGGGTATGAAAAATGACGGACTCTATTGTTGTTCCTTGCGCGCATTGCGCGACTTTAAACCGTATTCCCAACGATAAACGTCAAGCGCAACCGCAATGCGGCTCGTGCAAACAACCGATTTTTATCGAAACTGCATTTGATTTAGATGAGGCAACGTTTGGCAAACAAAGTAAAGGTGATATTCCTTTGCTGGTTGATGTGTGGGCCAGTTGGTGCGGGCCATGCCGACAATTTGCGCCAACCTTTAGTCAGGCTGCGTTGCAGCTCAGTACCCAGTGTCGTTTTGGTAAGCTGGACAGTGAAGCACATCCGGCACTTTCAGGCGAGTTAGGGGTTCGCTCAATTCCCAGTTTGATTTTATTTCGTAACGGTAAAGAGGTCGCCAGACAAAGTGGTGCTTTGCCTTTGACACAGTTACTGAGCTGGCTCAAACAACAGGGTGTACATAATTAAATACAGGGCGGCATAAGCGTGTGCCATCCTGTTATTATGTGTGCATCTTTTATTGTTTAGCTGGGCAGGTTCAATGAGCAACGAGAAAACCAATCAGTCGTGGGGCGGCCGTTTTAGTGAGCCGGTTGATGCATTTGTCGCACGTTTCACGGCATCGGTGGATTTTGATCAGCGCCTTTACCGTCACGATATTATGGGTTCAATTGCCCATGCCAGCATGCTGGCTAAAGTCGGCGTATTAACTGCAGATGAGCGTGATACGGTGATTGCTGGCTTACAGGCAATTGAGCGGGAAATCGAAAGCGGTCAGTTCGTATGGAGCACAGAACTTGAAGATGTGCACATGAACATTGAAGCACGCCTCACCCAGCAGGTCGGTATGGTTGGGAAAAAGCTGCATACGGGGCGCAGTCGTAATGACCAGGTGGCTACCGATATTCGTTTGTGGCTGCGTGACGAAATTGATCTGATTTTAGCTCAGCTCACACGTTTACAAGAAGGTTTGCTGGGCTTAGCACAAGCGCATGCAGACACTATTATGCCAGGCTTTACTCACCTGCAAACCGCACAGCCAGTGACCTTTGGTCACCATATGATGGCCTGGTTTGAAATGCTCGCGCGCGATTATGAACGTTTAGTGGATTGCCGTAAGCGTACCAATCGCATGCCTTTGGGTAGCGCTGCATTAGCAGGCACAACGTATCCAATTGATCGCGCGATGACCTGTGAACTGCTCGGTTTTGAAGCCATTTCAGGTAACTCACTCGATGGTGTTTCCGATCGTGATTTTGCCATTGAGTTTTGTGCGGCTGCCAGTATCGCGATGATGCATTTATCACGCTTTTCTGAAGAGTTGGTATTATGGACCTCTGCGCAATTTCAGTTTATTGATTTGCCTGATCGTTTCTGTACGGGCAGCTCAATTATGCCGCAAAAGAAAAACCCTGATGTGCCCGAACTGGTACGTGGTAAAAGTGGCCGTGTATTTGGTGCGTTAATGGGTTTGCTAACGTTGATGAAAGGTCAACCATTGGCTTACAACAAAGATAATCAAGAAGATAAAGAGCCGCTTTTTGATGCTGCAGACACTTTACGCGACAGTTTGCGTGCGTTTGCCGATATGGTGCCAGCAATTGTGCCTAAGCAAGAGATGATGCGCGAAGCGGCGCTGCGAGGCTTCTCTACCGCAACAGATCTTGCTGACTACTTAGTGGGTAAAGGTTTACCGTTTCGTGACTGTCATGAAATTGTCGGGCATGCGGTGGGTTATGGTGTGAAGACAGGTAAAGATTTAGCACAAATGAGTTTGGCTGAGCTGCAGCAGTTCAGTCCGCAGATTGGTGAAGATGTGTTTGCCGTGCTGACCTTAGACGGCTCGGTGAATGCGCGTAACCATATTGGTGGTACTGCTCCGGCACAAGTGCGTGCTGCGGTGCAGCGTGGGAAAGACTTATTGAGCAGCCGTTAAATAACGGCTGGTTTATGATCTGTATAAAACGATGTGCGGAGAGGTAACAGAGTGACTGATCAACCGAGAGATGCACGTTTTAAAGTATCGGCAGACCGCTCTTCAGCCCGCCGTAAGATGCGCTATGTGGAAACCAATCAAGGTGATGCCGATGATTGCACGTTGTGCCAGATGGATGAGCAAGGCACGCTGGCCGATGACAGCCCTAAGAGCAACGTGACAGCGCAGGCGAGTACGGCGCAAGCAGATGATGTGATCGATGACGCTGACGATCAGTTTGTTGAGGAGCGACTGCTTGAGGCCATTGAAAATCAGTTGTCTGCACAGCAACCGCCAGCCGCTCAGGCTGTATACAATAAGTTGACTTTAGTCGGACATACACGCGAAGACATTGTGCAGATGATGGCACACGTTTTAGCTTGGCAAATTAATGAAATGTTAAAGGCTGAACAGCCCTTTGACATGGATGCTTATGAATGTGCATTACGTGCATTACCGCAGCTACCTGATGCGCCTTAAACTGCACAACAGTTGCTATGCAAACCCTTTATGACCCAAAAATAGGTGGAGTACATTATGTCTTGGACCCCTGAGATTGTCGCGGAACTGGAAGTCTTATGCTTGTACAATTTGGACAGCACGCAAGAAGGTATTAAAGTGCATCACAGTGCTGGTGCTGAACGTGTTGCGGCTGCGCAGCGTTTGTTTGCAAAAGGTTTAATCAGTCAAGATGATGGTGGTTACTTAAGCAGTCTTGGTCTTGAAACAGCAGCACATGCGCAAGCGGTGTTAACTGTTTTAGCTGCCGACTAGTACAGCCTGCTCGGTCATGGTTGAGATATGCTTAGATATTGAGGATGGCATTGATCGTAAAGATTTAAGCCGTTTGCGTAATCGATTTCTAAGCGTCAATCGTGACCGTTTGCTACGTGCGAATCTGACACAATCAACGCGGCAGCAGTTTGTGTTGCGATTGATGCCTTTATTACTGCATGTTAATCATCCTTTATTGCCAGGTTATGTCTCTGGCACAACACCCTCTGGCTTAAGTGCTTACGAGCCAAGCGCAGAACTGATTCAAGACGCGCAAAGCTTGGCACGCTCCTTTGTCTATAAACCCCCTCGTGGTTATCAAGTTGTGCAATCTTTACATGGCCTGTTCTTAATGGGCAGTTTGGGTTCTGTTGCGTATGCTGAAAACAGCGATATGGATTTTTGGCTGTGTCATAGCGCTGACTTAACCGTCCGCGAGTTACAAGCATTACGTAAAAAGTGCGACTTGCTGCAAGAGTGGGCGGCCAGCTTGGGTGCAAAAATTTATCTGTTTTTAATTGAGCCGCAACAGTTTGCACATGGCAGTGGTGACGAAAAACAATTGTCTCTCGATGATTGCGGTACCACCCAGCACTATTTGCTGCTTGATGAATTTTATCGTACGGCGATTTGGTTGGCAGGGCGCACACCTTTATGGTGGTGGGTGCCGGCGCATGAAGAGTATCGCTACGCTGAGTATTGCCAGATTTTATTAGCAAAACGTTTTGTGCGCAGCGAAGACGTGCTTGATCTTGGCTGTGTAGCGCATATTCCTGCCAATGAGTTTGTTGGCGCGGGTATGTGGCAGTTATATAAAGGGATTGAGTCGCCCTATAAGTCGTTACTGAAACTGCTGTTGATTGAAGTGTATGCGGCTGAGCTGCCTCATGTGGAGTGTTTAAGTTTAAGTTTTAAACGGGCGATTTACGCCAATCAGACAAATAGTGATGACGTGGATGCCTATGTCATGCTGTATCGACGCTTAGAAGCTTACTTGCTTGAGCGCGATGAGCTTGAGCGTTTAGAGTTGGTACGCCGCTGTTTTTATCTCAAGGTCGGTAAGCGCCTTACACAGAGTCGTACCTATCGCGAAAAAAGTTGGCAGCGTCTTTTGTTAGAAAAACTCACCCAGAGCTGGGGGTGGAGTGAAGCACTGCTGAGAAATTTAGATTACCGTAATCAATGGAAAATAGCCCAAACCCAGCAAGAGCGCCGTTTGCTGGTGAATGAATTGATGTACAGCTATCGTTTTCTGAGTCAGTTAGCGCGGCAGATGCAGGTGATGCAGGCGGTTAATGCCCGCGATTTAGCCGTGCTGGGGCGGCGTTTATATGCAGCGTTTGAGCGCAAAGCAGGTAAGGTTGAATATCTGAATCCAGGCATTGCTCCCGATTTATCAGAAGATACTTTGACCCTTGTGCAATGTGTTAATGATGAGTCTGAACAGACGTCTTGGGGTGTGTTTCGTGGCAGCTTGACAGGTCAAGAGTGGCAAGATCATTCAGCCTTGAAACGCGCCAAAGAGTTGCTGTCAGTGCTGGCTTGGGCTCATTTAAATGGCGTCATTGATGAGTCTTCAAGGCTGTCATTGATTACGCATGGTAGTGATCTGAGTGAGCTTGAACTTCAAGGTATTTTAAAAAGTCTGCGCCGGACACTGAGCTTGCCGTTTGCAGCGGTCGATGAAGACACGTTATTGGCCAGTAGTTATCCGCAAAGAGTGTTGTTATTGGTTAATGTGGGTATTGATCCGCTACCGAAGCATAGCCAAGCCAATGTGCATATGGCCAGTGAGCAGGTGGATGCGTTAGGTTTCTCTGGGCTACGGGAAAACCTGGTATTGAGTATTGATCAGGTCACCTTAAACAGCTGGAATGAGTTGCTGGTCAGTCGTTATACCGGTGCCAGCGCATTGTTACAATGTTTAACCACGCTGCTCAATGAGAGTGCAGGGCACGCAGCGATGCCACTGATTCAGGTGAGTTGTTTTTGCCGTAACCGTGCCGCATCGATTGTCCAGCGGGTGGAACAGGTGGTTGAGCAGGTTTTCTCTAGCGCTTACTTGACGCATGACAGTCGTTATTTATTGCAAATAGAGCAGCAATATCATGTTTTAGAATGGCGCGCTGGACGGGCCGGATATATGTCCTTTACGGATGCTGCAGAGCTGACCGAATACTTGGCGCAAGAACAGGCGCACTATATTCGTTGGCGGGTTGATGAGTATGCTTTGCAGGGGCATGTATTAAAGTTTATTTTACCGGTGGGTCGTGCCGATGCGCTGCAGGTTTTTTATCGCGTGCATGCTCAACAAGCACAGCTGTATGTGTTAGATGAGCGCAATGGTTTGTGGCAGCATAGCCAGCCCTTTGTTGATGAGCAAACGCTGCTGATGCCGCTGCAGCGTTTCTTAAGTTCATTATTGTATCGGCAAACGATTACAGAAAGCTTTACAGCGGAGCAACCGACAGTGGCTCCGCTGAGCATCAACTATCACCGTATTTACCCCGATGGCACGGGTAGTCCACAGCTGCTTGAGCGTCGTCAATGGCGTGATAATACACTGGAACATACTTTTTATGCGGTGCAGGTGATTTATGAGGAAGATGGCACGCAGACCTTATATTGCAATCATCAAGAGTTTTCTGAGTTGGAGTACGGCGCGAAGCTTTATCATTATGTGGCGCGCTATATCTTAGGGATGCGTCGCACCGCCGAACGCTATCCGTGCTACATCACGGACATTGACCTGTCGAAAGTATTGCCGCATGACAGTGTACAAACCATGCACTTTTTACAGCGTAAAACAATTTTAGAGAAGCGCCTGAATGAGGCTCTACAAAAACTGTAGAAATCGGCCCGACACAATATACAGATACTGCACCGGGAGAGCTTTTATAGGGTGTATTGCTGTTGTGCTTCAGGTTGATACTCGACGTGCTTTAAAGTGAGCTTGAGGGCTTTGCCTGTTGGGGTTTGCCAGTCAATCGTTTGAGCAACGCTCAAGCCTAATAATGCCGTACCAATCGGCGCCAAAATGGACACATGACCTTCAGCGCCAGCTTGTTCTGGATAGACTAAGGTCAGTCGATACTCGGTTGCACTGTTTTCTTCATAGCAGTGCGCTTTTGAGTTCATGGTGACAATGTTGTTGGCTATTTCGGTATGACCAACAACATTCGCGCGCCCAAGTTCCGCTTCTAAAGCTTCTGCAGCTGCGTCATATTCATCGAGATTGTCGAGCATGTGCTCCAAGCGTTGCATATCTAAACGAGTGACTGTGATCGCGGGTTTGTTGCTCATGGTATTTGTTGCACTCCTAAGGCTTTAAATCGCAAGTAAAAAAGACAAAACCCCGCCGAAAGACGAGGTTTTGAAATACTGTTTATTTTTTACAGCATAGGCATGCAACGTATCACAGCTGTTTAAATAAACAAGAGCATGCATTGAAAATTGTCAGTAACGGACGGCGTTACAGACTGCTTAAATCAAAGGTTTGCTGCGTATGTGTGAGAAGAATCTCACTGAGCATTTCGCTTAACGTCTGCTGATTGCTATCGCAGCGCCATTGCTGATCTTGGTTGTCAAAATCGAAGTGAAAACCACCGCTGCGGTCAGCCAGCCAGAGCTGCTTCAGCGGTTCTTGGCGACTGAGGATGAGTTGCTGTTGGTTGATAAAGGTTAAGGTCAGGATGCCTGCGCTGTTTTCAATGTCAATGTCTACATCGCTGTCATCAATAATGTCTTCGAGGTTTCTCTGGGTTGCATCAACAAGGTCGTGGAACTGGCTGTCGCTCAGGCTCATGACGAGCTCCTTTATATTTTTAATGGCTAAACAGGCTGTGTGCAAAATAGCGTGAACCCGCAAGGTTGCAATAATACGGACTTTTCTTGAGTATCCTAGTGCTGCGAGTTGATCTGCGCATAGGCAATATTATGAGGGGTCGGTATACTCAACGTATTCTTAGTTTTGACGAAGGGTTTGCTATGAAGCGTATTGTGCTTCCATTTATCGTACTGTCCATGATGTTAATGGGTTTAACCGCTTGTGGTCAAAAAGGCCCCTTGTATCAACCTGATGATGAAAAAGCTGCTCATGAGCACCGTAAAGACCGTTATGAACTCTAATGGGGATTAGCATGCAAGCATTTACGTATAAAGAAGGTGAGCTGCACGCAGAAAATGTTGCGTTGTCGGCGGTTGCCAAGCAATTCGGTACGCCGACTTATGTGTATTCACGTGCGCATATTGAAGCGCAATACCGCAGTTACGCTGACGCCTTACAAGGTGTTGAGCACTTAGTCTGTTTTGCGGTTAAAGCCAATTCGAATATTGCTGTATTAAATATTCTTGCGCGCCTAGGTGCTGGTTTTGACATTGTTTCGATTGGTGAATTGGAGCGCGTCTTAGCCGCTGGCGGTTTACCTGAGCGTATGGTGTTTTCTGGCGTGGGTAAGACCCGTGAAGAAATGCAGCGCGCCCTGGAAGTCGGCGTGCATTGCTTTAATATCGAATCGGTAGATGAACTTGATCGACTGCAAGAGGTTGCCGCGCACCTCGGTGTTATCGCGCCGGTATCACTACGGGTCAATCCTGACGTGGATGCGGGTACCCATCCTTATATTTCTACCGGTTTAAAAGACAATAAGTTTGGTATTGATATCAATATTGCCGAGTCGGTCTACCTGCATGCGGCCATCCTTAGCAATATTGCAATCAAAGGCGTTGACTGCCACATTGGCTCACAGTTAACTACTTTGGAGCCGTTCTTAGATGCCCTCGATCGAGTGTTATTGCTGGTTGATCGCTTAACCAAGCATGGCATCACAATTCGTCACTTGGATTTGGGTGGCGGTCTAGGTGTGTGCTATCAAAATGAGCAGCCGCCTTGTGCCGGTGAGTATATGGCTGCCGTGCGTGAGCGTGTAGCTGGGCGTAATTTAGCATTAGTGTTTGAGCCCGGTCGTTATATTGTCGCCAATGCGGGTGTCTTACTGACTCAGATCGAATACTTAAAGCACACCGAGCATAAAGATTTTGCGATTGTTGATGCGGCGATGAACGATTTGATTCGTCCGGCGTTATATCAAGCGTGGATGAATGTTCAGGCGGTAAAACCGCGCATCGGCATGCCCCGCTGCTATGACATTGTGGGCCCTGTGTGTGAAACCGGAGACTTCTTGGCCAAAGAACGCGAGTTGACTTTAGCCGCAGGCGATTTACTTGCGGTGGGTTCGGCAGGCGCTTACGGTTTTGTCATGAGTTCAAATTATAATAGCCGTGGTCGCGCCGCTGAAGTGGTGGTCGATGGTGAGCAGGCTTATTTAGTGCGTCGACGTGAGACAGTAGAAGAGCTATACGCTCTCGAAAGCTTACTGCCGGAGTCATAGTATGCTGCTGCGTTTTAGCAAAATGCATGGCTTAGGGACTGATCTGATGGTGATCGATTTAATCAGCCAGCATGCTTATATTCAGCCGCAGCATATCCGTACATGGAGTGATCGCCGCCAAGGCGTTGGGTTTTTACGTTTAGCTTTAATTGAGGTGCCACAGCACCCGGATGTCGATTTCAGTTGCCGTGTTTTTGATAGTGATGGTGCTGAAGTGGACTGGTTGGCCAGTGATGTGTGCTGTGTAGCGCGTCTCGTTGCTGATAAACGCTTGATTTCTAAAGCGCAAATGCGTATTGAATTACGCCATACGGTACTGGATGTACAAGTGCATGCAGATGGTTCGGTGTCGCTGCCGATTGCCCCGCCTGAAGTAATGGCTGAGCGTATTGCTTTACCCAATGGCTTTATCCAGCAGCATTCTGCTGCGCCATGGTTGTTGGAACGTAACTTAAATATGCTGTCGATGAATGGCTTACATGCGGTACTGCGAGTCAATGATTTAGCGCAGACACCGCTGGCTGAATTGGCTGCTTATTTAGAGCAGCAGCAGTGTCTGCCGCGTCGTACCAGCCTCAGTGTGGTGCAGGTACAAGATGCCAATAATCTGCAGATGGCTATTTGGCAGCTCGGTCAAGGTCCTGTTGATAGCTTTCAACACAGTTTTTGTGCAGCTGCGCTGTGTGCGATTGCTCAAGGTTGGGTTAAGCCTCATGTGCATGTTGAGTGTGCCAGTGGAAAGACCAGAGCATGGCTGCATCGTTCCGAGCCTCAGTCGCATGTTTATTTTACGGGTTCTGCAACCCGCATTTATGAAGGGCAGATACGTCTATGAGTAATCCACAACAGCTTGCTGCGCTCACTGAAGAACAGGTGGTTGCCTATTTAAAAGATAATCCAGCATTTTTCATTGATCAGGATGACTTGCTGGCGCAGCTGCGCATTCCCCATATGCGCGGTAGTACAATCTCCTTGGTGGAGCGTCAGGTTGCTGTATTACGTGAGCGCAATATTGATATGCGTAATCGTTTGGCGCATTTAATGGATGTGGCGCGTGATAACGATCGTTTGTTTGAAAAAACTAAGCGTTTGACTTTGGAAATGCTCGATGCACACACGCTGGATGATTTAATTGGTGTCGTTGATGACAGTTTACGTCATTCTTTTATGGTGCCTTTTGTGGGTTTAACTCTATTCAGTGATGGCGAGCTCAGTGTGGGCCGTAGCCAAACTTTAAAATCAGCACAACAGCATATTGGCGGTTTATTGGCGGGTGGCAAAGCACTCTGTGGTGTGCTTCGAGCGTCTGAGTTAGAGTTTTTATTTGGCAAAGAACAGTCAGCAAAGATCAAGTCTGCTGCCGTTGTAGCGCTTGATTATGATGGTGTACACGGGGTATTAGCGGTAGGCAGTGCGGATCAGCAGCATTACAGTAACTCGGTAGATACCTTATTTTTAAGCTATTTAGCAGATGTGCTGGCACGCTTATTACCGTCTATGTTGGCGTCATTACGCTCGGTTAAGTAACTCAGTGTTAGATGAGGTTACTGCATGCAGGTGCAATTAGCGGCTTATATCGATTACCTACAGGCTGAGCGGCAGGTTTCGGCGCATACATTGAGTGCTTACCGCAGTGATCTGCTAAAGGTCCTTGATTTTGCTGGGCAACAGCAGTTATCTGCTTGGCACGATCTGCAAACTGCACACATTCGACAACTGGTCTCTGTGTTGCATCAAGGCGGCCTGAGTGGGCGCAGTATTGCTCGTTTGCTCTCGGCTGCACGCGGATTGTATGCTTATTTGCTGCGCGAAGGTTTTTGCCGGCACGACCCTGCAGCCGGTATTCGCCCACCTAAAGGACCGCGCAAACTGCCTAAGGTGTTGGATGTCGATCGGGCCCAGCAGTTGCTCGATAGCCCTGTTGCCGATGATTTTGCTGCTTGCCGTGATCACGCCATTTTAGAGCTTCTGTACTCTTCAGGTTTGCGTTTATCAGAGTTGGTTGGCTTGAACCTGGCTGATATCGATTTGCAGCAAGGTTTGGTCTTGGTGCTTGGTAAAGGTAATAAGCAGCGCATGCTGCCGGTGGGCAGTAAAGCGATTACCGCCGTACAGCATTGGCTTATGCTGCGTGAGCAGATTAACCCTCTGGATCAAGCATTGTTTATTGGTGTGCGAGGCCGGCGTATGAGTCCGCAATTGGTGCGTGAGCGAGTACGTCAAGCGGGTGCGCGTGATTTAGGCCAACATTTACATCCGCACATGCTTAGGCATTCATTTGCCAGTCATATGTTGGAGTCATCGCATGATCTACGTGCGGTGCAAGAGCTGCTCGGACATGCTGATATCAGTACCACGCAGATTTATACGCATCTGGATTTTCAACATTTAGCGCAAGTCTATGATCAAGCGCATCCTCGAGCGAGGCGTAAACCAACCGAATGAGTATTCGTTTAATCACCTTTGATTTAGATGACACCCTGTGGTCGGTTAAACCGGTTATTCTCGCGGCTGATAATGCCTTGCGAGCGTGGCTGGCGAGTCATGCCTCGCGCTTAGACGTGTTGACTCCGTTGCGTATGCAGCAGTTACGTAGCGAAGTGGTGCAGCAGCAGCCTGAACTGGATCGTCGTGTCAGTGAGTTGCGCTATCAAGTGTTGTTGCGGGCATTGTTGCAATCAGGTTATGCCCAGCGTGAGGCGCAAGAAATTGCTGAGCAAGCGTTTCAGGTGTTTTTAGCCGCGCGGCAGAATGTTGAATTGTTTGCTGATGTTTTGCCCACTTTAGAGCAATTGCGCCACCGTTATATGTTGGCGGCGCTGAGTAATGGCAATGCTGATGTGCGTCGAGTGGGGCTTGGCGGGTATTTTTCCTTTGCCTTGAATGCAGACATGCTGGGTGTGGCTAAGCCTGAACCGCAGGTGTTTTTAGCGGCTTTGGCTCGCGCGCAAGTGAAACCTGCCCATAGTATTCATGTCGGTGATCACCCGCAGGATGATATTGTTGGTGCGCAGCAAGTAGGGATGCGCACGATCTGGTTTAACCCTGAGCAAAAAATCTGGACGGGTGAGCGCGAGCCGGATGCACAAATCAGTCGGATTTCGCAG
>JAVESM010000046.1:0-6827 GCA_034006605.1 Pseudomonas sp.
GTTGTAGAGGCCGTTTGCCGCTAAAATTATAAGGAGTAGTAAAATGGCACTAATGCTAATAGCGAGCTTGATTGATACCTTGATATTTTTCATATGATCCAGTCTTGTTACAGTTTTGTCTGAAAACTTAGTGCTTAGCCATTTTAAAGCCACTACAAGACTACTGCGTACCTACTGCAGGCTGTGTAGCTAATGGGCGGCTATACGGCTATAAGGCATGGTGCGACGGCGTTTGTAATCAACAGTGTCGATAGATGACATAGACCATTATCGGCATACAGTCGTTAAACTGTATGCCGAATTGCAGATTTTAGTGCGAAGTTATACGTTAAGTTGAAAGTCATGATCTATAACCATTGAAAAGCTTGGCTTTGCATGACTTCTATTTATTTTCATACCCGGATTTGTACCCTGTTTTTGATTCTTATAAACAAACCTTCATTTGTTAACAGATGTTTGCTAAATCAATCATTGCGTAAACGTCTACGCTTCACTATGTAGTGATATAGCATTCTCAATTGCTGAGGCTTTTAGTATTTTCTAACGCTTGCGACCTTTTCCTCTGCGACCTGATGAATTTAAATTTATACGTGCTTTACGCTTGTTTTTCTTTGCTGTCTTTGGATGGTTAGATCTTTCAAGTTCTTGGGTTGGCTCTTGAGCTGTCGTTAAGGGTGATATAGGTTGTTCCGATGGTAATTCAGCAGAGTTTAGTGACGTGTCGCACTTTATATCTGTAGTCGGGTGTTCACTGGTTTCTAGTGCTTTTTTTGTGTTTTTTGGATGTGCTATGCGCTTATCAAGTTCTGGGAATGAGTGCTCGGAGTTCACTGGTTGTCTTTGGGTGCTATTTGAGGCTTGCTGCGTTAGGCAGTATTCAACTGCAGCCTCTAATATTTGATAGTTATACATGCTCAGCTTTTTTGCCAGAGCAGCTATTATCTTCTTTGTTCCAATGTCGAGTACTACTCCTAATTGCTTTCTCTTAGATTTGTCTAAGGAAAAGCGAGGGGGTGGTGACTTTGTCTTTGCGGGTGTTGGCTTGCTAGCATTAAAGCGTTCCATTACATGTTTAATAGAGTCAGGCTGGGTTTTCCCAAACTCTTGGCTTTCTAGTGTTTGATAGCATATCTTGCTAACCCAGAGGCTAGTTTTTTTGTAAGGTATAGATTTTTTCTGATTGCGCGGGTTATGTTTTTCATGCTCTTTCCATGCTTTTTCAATTGCACCGAGAACGTGTTTTCTTCTATCAGCGTTGTATTTGTACTCACTGTATAGATCAAGGCTATGTGCTAAATCCTCAAGAAGGAGTATGTCTGGCAAGTTTCTAGAAAGAAAACCAAGCTTGGATTTTATAATTATATTAGCCGTTTGAAAAAAAGTATTTGATTTTTTTATGTGTTTTTTGAGGTTTTTAACATCCCAATTTAAGACTCTTTTACAATCATTTAGAGCATTTTCGATATGCTGTTTTGCATCTTTATTAGGGCTGCTCTTGTAGTAAAGATCAATGATTATTAGAATTGCATAGTCACGATTAATAGGTGTTTCTTGAAGCAGGACATAAATATGTTCAATCCAGTTTGTCATTGAGCGTGGTAAGTTTTTGATTATAAATGTAAGTTTTCTATCTAAGCCTGAGTAAGGTTTGTACTCTGATTTCTCGAGTGCTTGGATCTCGCTTGGGCTGATAGTGTGTATGTATTTTTCTATGAAGTAATGTGGTTCTTTTGTGCTGATTTCAAGTAGCGCTTCTTTGAATGGTTTCAACGTCTTTACATTAGTGGAATCGATTCCATAATTGGTTTCATGCTCGTGTTCAGAGATGTTAAAGATTCTTGGATTATGAGTTATTTTAGCTTCAAAAATATCAGTGTAAAGTGTAATAGCTATTAGTGTAGGGCTGTTAATTTTTGTATTTATAAAGTCTTTGAGCAAATCAAAAACTTTTGTGACAGCCTCGAATTTTTCTCTGTCAGGGCGTGACTCGTTGGTCAGACTGTAAGAGTCAGTGCTTTTTTGAGTCTTTCTTAAGTCAGTATGCGCTACGATTTCATCGATTTTTTTCTGATCAAGACGCGAGTTAAGCGCCATCTCAAGCTCTGTTGCCTCTTCTGGCGGGAGTTTTTCAGGATAAAATTTAGTCAAGAATTGGATCAGTCCTGAGCTGCTAATACGCTCGCTGCGCCTACCAATCACATCTATTTCTTGTTTGATTTCAGCTGTCATTGCTTCAGTAGTTCTTGTATGAATTGTTGGTAATCCCCCCATTTATAACAGGGATCAGAAGAAGTAGACATCAGGCCACTATGGCCAATTTTTGTTTAGGGATAATGCCACCAAGTCGCATATTAGGTCGTTCTTTATTGTAGTGCCAGAGCCATTGAGTCGCATAATCTTGAACAGCAGCAATGCTCTCAAATAAATACTGGGCGAGCCAGTCATAACGCACAGTACGATTGTAGCGTTCGATATAAGCATTCTGCTGCGGGTTACCAGGCTGAATAAAATTAAGCTTAATATCATTTCTAGCGGTCCAGGCACCAAGCTTTACGCTGATATATTCGGGTCCATTATCACAGCGAATTAAGCGTGGTTTGCCGCGCCATTCAATAATTTGATCCAGTGTTCGGATCACTCGCTCTGCCGGTAGTGAGAGATCGACTTCGATTTCGCGATTAAAGTCATCGGTGATATTCAAAAGCCGATAATTGCGACCGTCACTCAGCTGATCATGCATAAAGTCCATTGCCCCGTTGACATTAATAGCTTCAGGGGCAGCTAGGGGCTCCGGTTTCTCACGCACTAAGCGTTTCCTAGGTTTAATGCGCAGATTCAGCTCAAGCTCTCGATAGATGCGGTAAACACGCTTGTGGTTCCAGTGAAAGCTCTTAGCATTACGTAAGTATAGAAAGCACAATCCAAGCCCCCAGTTTCTATGGTTATGAGTCAGACGAATCAGCCAGTCAGCAATTTCAGCGTTTTGATGGCTGAGTTTGGTTTGATAGCGATAACAGGTTTCACTGATGCTAAAAACCAAGCATGCCAAACGTATGCTGACTGCTTTTTCACTCACGGTTCGCTGTGCCATCTCACGAGGCTGAGACGGCTTTACCACTTTTTTTCGATGGCTTTTTTAAGTATCTCAGCTTTCAAACGCTCCTCAGCGTACATCTTCTTGAGTCGGCGGTTTTCCTCTTCAAGCTCCTTTAAACGCGTCACCATTGACGCACCCATGCCGCCGAACTTGGTACGCCACTTGTAAAAGGTTGCGCTGCTCATCCCATGCTCCCGGCACAGTTCAGGAGCTGGCACACCATTTTCGGCTTGCTTTAAGACTGAGAGGATTTGGCTATCGGTAAATCGTGATTTTTGACCGCTGCGCGTTACTGCGTTGCATGCAGAATCTCCTTGCGTATAGCTTATGGAAAA
Organism: Pseudomonas sp.; assembly: GCA_034006605.1. GTDB lineage: Bacteria > Pseudomonadota > Gammaproteobacteria > Pseudomonadales > Pseudomonadaceae > Denitrificimonas. The sequence goes on from JAVESM010000046.1 coordinate 3,433, forward strand.
TTCGACTTGAGAGCACTGCTATTTTTTGGGGGGATTACCTGTTGATTCAATATAGCAGCAAATATAGCAGCAAATATAGCAATGGAGAATTATTATATGTCCTGTTTTTACTGGCTTTAAGTAGTGTTTTTATATTTACAGCGTGGCAGTAGTGAAACCGACTAGGCACTGAAATTTTTTGGTGCTACATGCGAAGGGCGTTGTCAGAAAGCTGAGCTGGATCATCTAGTGGCAGGGCGAGATTATACTTAGCAGGTTGGGGTAATGAATTTGGATACATCATTGCAAGCTGGCTTAGTGGGCAGGAGTGTTTGGACTTTATTTAATCTAGGACAGTCCCTGCAAAACAACTCACGCGAATGCAACAGTCAGACCTGCTTTACGGTTGGTTGACTGGGCTTCTATGTGAAGGTGTTAAAGCTGCTGCCGATCGTGATTTATTACTACAAGTTAGATAGTGTGACGGAAGAGGTAGCGTTGATCTAAGTACCTCACGTTTCAAGAGAGTTAGGCATGGGTGACGCTTGCTTTAAAATTTGTTGAGTGATGGGGCTGCAGTTTTGTAGGTGAGGCTGAAGTCATATTAAGGCTTAGTGCTTCCGTGATTTAAATCGTCACTGATTTAATATTTACCAAACCCGCACTTGGTGTGAACCAAATCACATCGAGGTGTAAAATGACAAAGTTTATAAAGCTCAAAGACGTAATGGGGGTTACAGCCCTAGCAAGATCCACGATTTATAAATTCATCGCTGAGGGCACCTTTCCAAAGCAGATTAGCTTGGGTGGTAATTGTGTAGCTTGGATCGAAGAGGAGGTGCTGGATTGGATGAACGCGAAGATCGAGCAGCGCGACAGTCAGTCAGCCGTTTAAGCACAGTATCAAGCAATGACTAGTGCTTTTTTACCAGACCAAACCTGCACCCCCATCTAAACTAAAAAGCCTGCCAGCCTGTCCATCAGATTTTCTAAACCACAGAGATCCCCAGCATCTCAAAATAGTATTCTTGTCGGTTATAGTAATATGCTTTACGAACTCATTATCTAAGATATTTATTAGGTCTAATCACTCAATAGATACACATGACAAGAATCAGTTAGTTACTCACTAACACTCTCCATTCACTACACACAGACTGTTACTGGATACCCATACTCCAGTGATACCTATTTCTGTGCCTAGTTGAAACACATTGAGTAATACGGACAGGCAACGCATGGCTACCTACATCGAAGGTAACCGTAATGACTTATAAGACCCGTGACACACTTGTATATGGCAGTACCTATGAAGGCTATCCAGTTATGCAAGATAAAGGTCCGTTTATAAAAAGAGGATTAAACAGGATTATTGACGTTATGCATGCATCCCTTGCAGAGCATCCTAGAACCTTTGCGGTGCGGATTGATTTAAGATATCCACTGGGCTTTAAAACGCTACCAGAAGCAAGATTGATAGACCGTTTTATTTCATCACTCAAATCTAAGATTCAACATGCTCGTATCAGAGCGGGCAGGCGTGCTGAGTACAGAGTTCATCAAACGAGTGTTAGATACGTATGGGGACGAGAGATTGGTCAGAAAGGTAACCCTCATTATCATTTTGTCATCTTTCTCAATCGAGACGCTTTCAACTCGTTAGGTAAATATGAGCGGGGTAAAGATAACCTGTTTAACCGGATTTCAGAAGCCTGGGCCAGCGCTTTAGGTATTGCTGATGAGGACGCTATAGGCTTGGCTGAAGTTCCTAGAAACGCTATTTACAAAATCAGAGCGGATGATCTTGATAGCCAGGATAAGTTTTTTTATCGTGCTAGTTACCTTGCTAAGGCGGCAACCAAGGTGACGGGACACAGGCAGCGCTTCGGAGGAAGTAGAAGCTAGCAATCCCTAAGAACGACTCAGTTCATTGACTTCAATATTGATACGTTTAATGGGCTGAGCATGACCTGTGCTGTAGGTGCTATCAGTAGCGTCTACGGTGCAGTTTGAGTGGTTTTGGCATGCACATGCTGACGTGTGCGTTGCAGTGGCTCGGCACGTCTTTAAACACGACCTGAGAGCCTTATGGGATTGAGCTTGTAGAAACAAACAGAACTGTATGACTTTCTCGTCAATAGTGCTCTCAAATTGTTCAGTCATAGCTTTCACGTTATGCTCTGCTTGGCACTTTGAAGTGTCGTATTTACCAATGAAAGGGATGTTTACTATGAGAAAAATAATTATTGCCGTTTGTGCGTTACCACGGTCACTTCTAGCGAGTCAGGCTAGTGCAGAAACGGTAAGCTGTGATTAGAAAATGGCAAAGTGGTTACTGTTATTCACTTAAGTAGTGAGCCAGTTTTACATGACCACTACACGGCAAGTCTTCGTGCAAAGATGTTTATGATATTGTTTGCAGTATAGATAACGCTAGTTGAGGCACTGTAAGACTGCCTGTGGTAAAGCTGAAGGGCTATTGCTGCTCGGTACTGAGTCATTACTGCGTCAGCACCTACCAAGCTACGAGGTGGCGTTTCAGGTGTTACGTGGCACAGATGTCCAAGTCAATGAGTTTTACCGTAAGCCGCTGCTTGAGACCTTTGAGGAGGTGGATTTACAGTTCAGACCTTGGATTATTGAAGAAGAGATCCAGGTTGGTTTGTTCCGTGTCCCTGTACCTAATTATGATCGCCGTGGTTTTCGTGAAGCCTTTGTAAATGCACTGGTACACCGTGATTACAGCATGCTTGGTGCAGTTCACGTAAAGCTGGATGATGATGGTCTTAACATCAGCAGCCCAGGTGGGTTTATTGATGGGGTGAATCTGACGAACTTGCTAGTGGTATCGCCACGTTCACGTAATCCATTGTTAGCTGACATTATTAAACGCATTGGTTTAGCAGAAAGGACGGGACGTGGTATCGACCGTATTTTTGAAGGCATGCTGCGCTATGGCCGCCCAGCACCCGATTACTCGTTGTCTAACAGCTATACAGTCAGTCTGAGCTTATCCAATGCAGCCCCTGATTTAGAGTTTCTGAAAATGGTAGTCGAGCATGAGGATAAATTGGGCGGATTACCAATTGACTCACTGATCATCTTGTCACGCTTGCGAGAAGAGCGCCGCTTAACTACAGCTGACTTTGTTGAGTCTGTGCAAAAGACTGAAACTAATTTGCGCGCCACTTTAGAGAAGCTGGTTGAAATAGGATTACTGGAGTCGCATGGCACCGGTAGAGGACGTACCTACACCTTAAGTGCACAGCTTTACCAAAGCGCTGGCCAGTGTCAACGGCAACTGAAAACTGACCCACTTACCGCTTAAATCGGCAATCTAAATTTGACCCACCCTAAGCGTTTTTCATCAATTTGCTGCTTCTATATTAACTGGGGCTACACCAGCCATTTTCTTA
>JAVESM010000005.1:0-139862 GCA_034006605.1 Pseudomonas sp.
GCTCCTCGTTGGCAGGCCGCACATTCTACAGCAGCCCGTGTTACTGTCAAGTAGATTTTTAAGTTATTTCCTTAAGAATCAAACTCTTACGTTAAGCTGTGTTGCTCTGTTCGCCTAACGAGGTGCGCATTCTACAGCAGAGCCACAGCCTGTCAACCGCTAATGCAAGAGAAATGCAAAATAGCTTTAAAGCGACTCGGATTTTGATTTTTTATTATGACGCTTACGCAAGCGCAAAACGTACTGCACTGGGCCCGATGCTGCATAGACCAAGAACATTAAAAGCAAAATGCGCGGAGGATCACTAAAAACCACAGCAAACGCTAAAACCACAACCAGTATCGCAACAAAAGGCACGCGGCCCTTAAGGTCTAGATCCTTAAAGCTGTAGTACTTAATATTACTCACCATAAACATACCAGCTAGCGCCACAAGCACTGCAAATAGAACAATCACGATAACAGGCAGATCTACAGCACCAACACCATTATCACTAAGAGCCCATACAGTACCCGCAACAACCCCAGCCGCCGCCGGACTTGCTAAGCCAATAAACCAGCGCTTATCGACCACACCTATCTGCGTATTAAAGCGCGCCAAGCGTAACGCTGCACACGCCACATAAATAAAAGCAACGGTAAGCCCGACATTACCCAGCTCCGATAGCGCCCACTGATAAGCCAGAATTGCCGGCGCCAAACCGAACGCAACCATATCTGACAAAGAATCATATTCCGCACCAAAGGCACTTTGCGTATTGGTCATACGAGCTACACGCCCATCTAAACCATCCAGCACCATCGCTACGAAAACCGTAGCGGCAGCAACATAGAAATTACCACCAATCGCACACATGATGGAATAAAAACCCGCGAACAGATTAGCCGTGGTAAATAAGTTAGGCAGCAAATAGATACCTTTATGCCTGACTTTTCGACCTTCGCTATCGTGACCTTCCTCGATATGCTCATCTATAAGCAACAAACTCTCGATAGATGATGAACTATCGTTTTCTTCAGGACGCTGACTCATAAACTTCCTTAAGCTTCTCTAGGTAATACGCCAAGCGGCAATGCTGTCATTTTATACTATATAAGCACTAGAAACGAAAAACGCGGCCTTAGCCGCGTTTTTCAATTGTAAGCAAATCAGTTTTTTGACTTATCAACAATTTTGTTAGCAGAAATCCACGGCATCATAGAGCGCAGTTTCTCACCAACCACTTCAATGCCGTGTGCAGCATTGTTGCGACGGTATGCTGTCATTGACGGATAATTAGTCGCACCTTCCGTGATGAACATTTTCGCATACTCACCATTTTGAATACGTTTCAGAGCGTTGCGCATTGCAGCGCGCGACTCATCATTAATCACTTCAGGGCCAGTAACGTACTCACCATACTCGGCGTTGTTAGAGATTGAGTAGTTCATGTTCGCGATACCACCCTCAAACATAAGATCCACAATCAACTTCAACTCGTGCAAGCACTCGAAGTAAGCCATTTCTGGCGCGTAACCTGCTTCAACCAACACGTCAAAACCTGCTTTAACCAGCTCAACAGTACCACCACACAGAACAGCTTGCTCACCGAACAAGTCAGTCTCTGTTTCGTCTTTAAATGTTGTTTCAATAATACCAGTACGTCCACCACCCACACCGCTCGCGTAAGACAGAGCAACGTTTTTCGCATTACCTGAAGCATCTTGGTAAATAGCGATAAGATCCGGAATACCACCACCTTTAACAAACTCTGAACGTACAGTATGACCTGGCGCTTTTGGTGCGATCATAATCACGTCAAGGTCAGCACGTGGCGTTACCTGATTGTAATGAACAGCAAAACCGTGAGCAAAGGCTAAGGTTGCGCCCTTTTTCAGATTTGGCTCAAGCTCTTCCTTGTACAGCTGTCCCTGGAACTCGTCAGGCGTCAGAACCATAACAATGTCAGCGGCTTTAACAGCAGAGGCAACATCTGAAACTTTTAAACCATGCGTTTCAGCCTTAGCAATTGAAGAAGAACCTGCACGCAAACCAACAGTCACATCGACGCCGGAATCCTTCAGATTACATGCATGCGCATGACCCTGAGAGCCATAACCAATAATGGCGACTTTCTTGCCTTTGATAATAGACAGATCACAATCTTTATCGTAGTAAACTTTCATAAAATTCTCCTAGTATTGAAGAGCCTCTGCTCTTCAGGTTTATTCAAAGGCTTAAAACTTTATCGCCACGCGCTATACCGGTTACACCGCTGCGCACAACTTCTAAGATAGAGGCCGGACCTATAGCATGAATAAAGCTATCCAACTTATCAGTCGTTCCAGTCAGCTGCACGGTATACAGACTCGGCGAAACATCAACAATTTGTCCCCTGAAAATATCAGCCGTACGTTTAATTTCAGCACGCTGAGCACCGCTCGCTTTAATTTTAACCAGCATCAGCTCACGCTCAATGTGCGCGCTTTCTGACAGGTCAACCAACTTAACCACTTCAATAAGCTTATTTAAATTTTTAGTGATTTGCTCAATCACCTCTTCCTTACCAATCGTAGTCAATGTCAAACGCGACAGCGTTGGATCTTCTGTTGCTGCCACAGTCAGACTTTCAATATTGTAGTTACGCTGAGAGAACAGACCAATCACACGTGACAATGCGCCTGGCTCATTTTCCATCAACAGAGAAATGATATGTCTCATGATTATGTCCGCTCCGTTTTGCTGAGCCACATATCGCGCATCGCGCCATCACGAATCTGCATCGGGTACACGTGCTCACTGGTATCCACTTGAATATCTAAGAATACGAGACGATTCTTCATCGCAAACGCTTCTTCCATTTTTGGCTTCAAATCTTTCAAGTCAGTAATGCGCATACCAACATGACCATAAGCCTCAGCTAACTTAATAAAGTCAGGCAATGACTCCATATAAGAATGCGAATAACGACTGTTGTAGACCATATCCTGCCACTGGCGAACCATACCTAGTGCACCATTGTTCAAGTTAATAATCTTAACCGGCAAATCGTATTGCAGACAGGTTGAAAGTTCTTGAATATTCATCTGAATACTGCCTTCACCGGTAACGCACGCAACGTCATCATCAGGAAAGCTCAGTTTGACACCCATTGCAGCAGGAAAACCAAAGCCCATCGTGCCCAAACCGCCCGAGTTAATCCAGCGATTAGGCTTATTGAAGCGATAGTATTGCGCAGCAAACATTTGATGCTGACCAACGTCTGAGGTAATAAACGCATTACCTGCAGTCACTTCAGATAAGGTTTCAATTACTGTTTGCGGCTTAATGATACTGCCGTCACCGCTATCATACGGGAACATTTTACCGTTACCGCGCCACTCATCAATTTGCTTCCACCAGCTAGCAACAATATCTGGATTTGGCTGGGTGCCAATATCTTTTAGCGCCGCAAGCATATCAGCGAGCACGCTATCAACCGGTCCAACAATTGGAATGTCAGCTTTAATGGTTTTGGAAATCGACGCGGGATCAATATCAATGTGGATGATTTTTGCGTTAGGACAAAACTTAGCTGCGCCATTAATAACGCGATCATCAAAGCGAGCACCGACTGCCAACAACACATCACAGTGATGCATGGTTAAATTGGCCGTATAACTACCATGCATACCCAGCATACCAACAAACTGGCGATCATCGCCTGGAAAGCAACCTAGCCCCATTAAGGTATTGGTCACTGGGACATTAAGCAGCTTAGCCATTTCAGTAAGCTGCGCCGACGCGCCACCTAAAACAACCCCACCACCTGCGTAGACAATCGGACGCTTAGCCGCGAGTAGCATCTCAGCCGCTTTACGAATTTGTCCCGAGTGGCCACGAGTCGCCGGCGCATAGGAGCGCAACTTAGCTTTTTTAGGGTAGCTGTACTCAAACTTATCGATGGGGTTAGTCATATCCTTAGGGACATCAATAACCACCGGACCTGGTCGACCCGACTCAGCTAAATAGAAAGCTTTTTTAACAACCTCAGGAATCTCTGAAGGGTGCTTAATAATAAAACTGTGTTTCACGATAGGTCGCGAGATACCGATCATATCGGTTTCTTGGAAGGCATCAGTACCGACCATATCACTCGGCACCTGACCTGAAATAACGACCATTGGAATCGAATCCATAAAGGCCGTAGCAATTCCGGTTATCGCATTGGTTGCACCAGGACCTGAAGTCACTAGCACCACGCCTGCTTTACCAGTCGCACGCGCATAGCCATCAGCCATGTGCGTTGCAGCTTGCTCATGGCGCACTAAAATATGCGTCAGAGCAGGCTCTTTAAATAATGCATCATAGATATGCAGTACGGCACCACCTGGGTAGCCATAAATATATTTAACGCCCTCGTCACGCAATGAGCGAACGAGCATTTCCGCGCCGGATAAAAGTTCCACAGTAACACCTCTAAAACGCCAGAGTACCGCCCTTCATCAAGGGCAATCTGAATGTAGGTTGCTGCCATTTGTAGCATGGACTACGGTGATTGCCGACTACCCTGCCACTAAATTAAACAGCATAGAGAAACCCGAATGTCTAGAGGTTTCTCACCCTGCGCGAGGTAACGCGATACGGGTATAGCGGGCGGTACGGGTACGCACCTCATGAATTCATTCCGTAAGAGCCTTTTTGAGGCATACATTACAGTAAACGGTGAATTGTTCGGATTCAGCCGTCGCAAGTCAAGCACTACGAGATATTTCTCTCATTTCTTAGCTTATTTACTAGTAATCATAAGTATTTATTGAGCTTGTGCGCAACCACTAGCTTGCTTTGCAGGTTTTTTGGCTATATTGAGTTAAAGTATTATCATAATACGTTGAATTTCTTGTTCACATACTTATTAAGGATCTCGCATGCGACGCGTAATCACTACAGCCAGTCTTTTATTACTATTTAGCTCAGCACTGCTTGCGGCTCCCGTTTACAAGTGGGTCGATGCACAGGGCGTCACTCACTTTAGTGCAGAGCCGCCAGTAAACCAGAAAGCTAAAAGCATCAATACCAACTCATTCCAACCTAAAGTACCGGAAAAAACTGCAGCGCAAACGTCTGCCGAAGAAGCTCAAGCCAGCGCCAAAACACAAGCAGAGATTGACCGTGATGTTCGCAAGAAAGTTCTTGAGGAAGAAGCAGAGCTGAAAAAGTATTGCAGCAAAATTCGTAACAATCTCGCTCAGCTCGTAAACAACCCTAGAGTGTTATCGGACGTAGATGGTAAACCCACACGACTCAGCGAAGAAGAACGCCAAGCACGCATCGCTGAAATAAAAAAAGCTATTAGTGAACGCTGCAGCACAATTAAATAACCGCGCAACAAACCGTCAGTAATACATCAGTGAATTGCATGCGGCGTGGTAATCGTCGCATCAATTTGCTTTAAGCAACCGAGCAACCCCGTCACCAAGCTAAGCCGCTCTCGGTAAACAACCTCTGCCATCTGATGAATACCGCACTGACTGGGCAGAGGATCATCTGAAATTAAAATACTCCGCATACGCGGCACAAACACCCATTGTAGCCATTGCGCAAACTCCAATGTGTCCACGCAAAATGGTTGCTCACTTTGCAGCGACTGGAGAGGGGGTACGTGTTGCTGCCACCATCCAAGCTCCTGTAATTCATACTCTAAATCTGCCAGCAACATCATCAGACAGGCCTTAATGTCTACTTCCATTACAAATCAACCCTTGCACGACGCTGCGCTTCTTGTGCACCCGCGGTATTGCCTTGCTGGGTACGAGCGCGAGCAATCAATTCCCATAAACCCGCCTGCAACGTTGGGCGACCATTACTATAACTCAAGCCTCGCTGTGCTAACTGTTCAGCCTGCGCGGCATCACCTTGCGCTAAACGCACTTCTGCTAAGCGGTAAAGTACTTGCGGCTCCCTCGGCGCAATACGCTGAGCACGCTCAAGACTTGAGGATGCTCCATTAAAATCACCATTGGTTTGCTGCTGCTGAGCCGCGGTTAACAGCGCCAAGACAGGCCCATCCAATTGTTCGTCAGCAGATAAACGCGCTTGGTTACCAATTGGCATAGATACCGATGGAGCAGTCGAGTCAGCGGTTTGATTAACAGAATCGTTATTATAAATTTGAATACCACCTATCGGCGCACTCGGTGCCGCATAAGTTTGTACCGCCTCACTGTCACCTTGCGGCATCACTATGACACCATTGGATTGCGTAGGCTGTGCGGCATCTGAAGATTGACGTACACGGCTGTCACGCATCGCACCAGGGCTCAACGGAACACCATTTTCCACGACAGGTATTGCTCTATGTTGAGAGCTTGCACAACCGGCCAACACAGTTGCCAGTGCAATTAAAATGACTGCATGCTTACTCACGTTAATTCCTCATAACTATTAATTTAACCAACTACGAATCCAGCTTTTCACGGACTCTACGGGCGCAGGCAAATAGGTCGGCTCATCGCAAGAGTCACCCTCTAATGGTTCACTGCCTCGAATATAAGGCATTTGCACCGCTCCCGGACAGCCCTTAGCACTGCCTAGACCAGAATAGGCATCAACCCACGCCATCACCACATTGTCTGGTGGCGACATAGTCAAGGAACTGGGAGCTGCTGTCTGCATAAAGTTTGCCCAAACTTGCAGCGCGCCGCTTGCGCCGGTTAACGGCGTTTGGCCGTTATCATCACGTCCCATCCACACCACAGCTAACAAATCCTGACCAAATCCTGCAAACCAACTGTCGCGCGAGTCATTACTGGTACCCGTTTTCCCGGCCAAAACAACAGTAGAAGGCACACGGTTATACACCGAGCGTCCAGTCCCTTCCGTCATCACACGACGCATCGCCTCTTGGGTCAAATAAATTGCCCCCGCATCAAAGCGCTGCTCAACCGTATACGGATAACGCCCTAATGGCTCGCCTTCTGCAGTTAGCACACTACGGATAGCGCGCAGCGGCGTATTAAAGCCACCGTTAGCAATGGTTTGGTACATACCCGCCACTTCAACTGGACTCAAGCTACCTGCCCCCAAGAGCATTGACGGGTAGGCGGGCCATTCACGCTCAACGCCTAACTTTTGAACTGTTTTCAACACACGCGGCACACCCAGTTCTAAGCCTAACTTAGCGGTTGATAAGTTGTACGACTGCGCTAGCCCTTGATATAAAAATACCGTGCCATGTTCTTTACGATCATAATTTTGCGGCGTCCACACTTTGCCACGCTGACTTTTAACTGAAAAAGACTCATCTTGAATATAACTGGTCAAGGTGTACTGACTTGGCTGTTCCAAAGCAGTGAGATAGACAGCAGGCTTGACTAGAGAACCAATTGGCCGCACCGCATCTAAAGCACGATTGAAGCCCGCATAGCGCGGCAAGCGACTGCCTAACAGTGCCAACACTTCACCTGTTTCAGGATTGCTAACCACCATCGCCGATTCAACTTCATCAATATCTTTACGACCGGCCAGTTGCTTGTAGGTTTGTGCCAGCGCCGCCTCCGCTTTACGCTGTAAAATCGGATCAAAGCTGGTAAAAATACGCAACCCTTCTTCTGTTAAGTCTTGATCACGGTAGTCTTCACGCAGTTGACGCTTTACTAAATCGACAAACCCTGGGTAGGTGGTATTGGCTAGACTGCCACGTTTAGTGATACCTAAGGGACGCTGTTTAGCTTGCGCTGCTTGTTCAGCGTCAACCATTCCTTGCTCGACTAACAAATCAATCACTAAGTTACGGCGATCCAGAGCGCGCTCCGGCTGGCGGCGCGGATTATAGTAAGACGGCCCTTTCACCATCCCAACCAACAGAGCCACTTGATGCAGTTTCAGTTCAGCCAATGGTTGACTAAAGAAATACTGACTGGCCAAGCCAAAACCATGCACCGCGCGCTGGCCATCTTGACCGAGGAAAACCTCATTAAGATAAGCCTCTAAAATATCCTGTTTACTGTAATGCAGCTCAAGCAGTAGCGACATCAAGGCTTCAGTCACCTTACGCGTTAAAGTGCGCTCATTGGTGAGAAAGAAGTTTTTAACCAACTGCTGAGTCAAGGTACTGCCACCTTGACGCAAAGAACCCGAGGACGTATTCACCCATATAGCACGCGCGATGGACTTCAGCGACACCCCATAATGCGTATAAAATTCACGATCTTCTACGGCAATCAACGCTTGTGGCAGTAGGTCAGGCACTTGATCCAAACGGATTAAAATCCGGTCTTCTTGATGCGCAGGGTATAAACCACCAACCAACAAAGGCTCAAGGCGGGCCACCGCAAGAGAGCCGCCATTACCTCGGGCTAAACTGGCAACACTACTGCCCGCAAAACGCACTCGAATCGCTTGCGCCGGTTCAGCCCCCTCATAAAACTGAAAACCTCTAGTGTGCAGATCAACCGTATTACCATTAACCGACACAGCACCAGAACTGCTAGCAGATGACTCATTACGATAACCGAGAGCATTTAATTCAGTAAGAAAATCTTGCTTAGTGAGCTTTTGACCCGCAAATAATTCCAAAGGCCGCGCATATACTTTGGCAGGAACGGTCCAGCGCTTACCGGAAAATTTCTCTTGCACCACCGCATCGAGATAAACAAGAACGCCAGCAAGCACAACAATACCGACAATAGACAGCTTAACAAATAGACCTAACCAGCGGTTTGAAGTCTTTGCTTTACGCTGCTTTGCAGTCTTTTTAGAAGAGCGAGAAGATGGTTTTTTAGTCATGCTGCTAATTATACCTGTTTTGTTTCAGTTCAAAATGCATGTTGTTATAGTTTGCACAGTCGCCCACAGTTGCCATAATGCAGGCATTATTTTATTACTCTCAAGGATCACCTGTGACTCAAGCCCTGATTGCCGCCTTACAAAACCCTGCGATCTACCCGCACCCAGTGGACGATTTTCAGGTCATCGAAACGCATATCTCTTGGGTCATACTAACGGGACCTTATGCGTATAAAATTAAAAAAGCCGTCAACTTTGGCTTTTTAGACTTTACTGATATAGCTGCTCGCCAACACTTCTGCACTGAAGAAGTACGTTTAAATCAGCGTTTAACGGACGGACTCTACCTCGAAGTAGTAGCGATTACCGGATCAATTGAAGCACCGCAAATCAATGGTGAGGGTCCAGCCATTGAGTACGCTGTTAAAATGCGCCAATTTCCACAAACCCAACTACTGGGTGACATGCAAAAACGTGGCGAATTGAGCGAGACCCATATTGACGCGCTGGCGAAACAAATTGCCCGTTTCCACGATGAAGCACCTCGCGTTCCAGCCGAACACCCACTCGGTGATCCATATGCAATTATGGCACCTATTCGACAAAACTTTGAGCAAATCCGCCCATTACTCAGTGAACCAACTGACTTACAGCAATTGGATGCGCTAGAAGCTTGGGCAGAAGACGGTTTTACCCGCTTACTCCCCCTATTAGAGCTGCGTCGCCATAATGGTTCAATTCGCGAGTGTCATGGAGACATCCACCTTGGCAACGCAACCTTGCTAGACGATGAAGTGGTGTTGTTTGACTGCATTGAATTTAACGAACCATTTCGCCTCATTGACGTGGCTTCCGATGCTGCATTCCTTGCCATGGATCTGGAAGACCGAGGTTTAAAACCTTTGGCACGTCGCTTTGTTAATGGCTGGTTAGAGCTGACTGGCGATTACCAAGCCATGCCACTGATCAATTTCTACAAAGCCTATCGGGCTATGGTTCGCGGCAAAGTGAATCTATTCCGCCTTGATCAAGAAACCGATCCCGTACAACGGGCTGTCATTCTTCGCCAATACCGTAGTTACGCGAACCTTGCTGAAAGCTATAGCGCCATCCCCTCGCGTTTATTGGCCATCACCCATGGCATTTCTGCAGTGGGTAAAAGCTCAGTCGCGATGCGGCTGGTCGAGGCTTTAGGTGCATTACGTTTCCGTTCTGACGTTGAACGCAAGCGCCTATTTGGCGAGCAAGATAGCGAACAACAAAACACTTTAGGCGGTGGTATTTACAACCCTAATGCCAGTGCAGCCACCTATCAGCGCTTACATGCGCTCGCCGCTGACGCACTGCAAGCAGGCTTTCCAGTGGTGATTGATGCAACCTACTTGAAAAGAGAGCAGCGGCATGATGCTTGGTTAATCGCCGAAAGTACCGGTACGCCGTTTTTAATCCTCGACTGCCAAGCACCCGATGAAGTGGTAGCCACTTGGCTTAAACAACGTCAAACAGAAAACCTAGACCCTTCTGATGCAACTGCTGAGGTAATTTTAGCGCAACGCGCAAATCTGGAGCCACTGAGTGCTTCCGAGGCAGCACAGAGCTACCGTATTGATACCCACGATGCGGCAACCTTAGATACGTTAATTGGCCAGATCCGTAAGCGTTTACCTGGTTTATAAGCGGTGAGTCCTCTTAGCTGCGCTAGATACGGCGCAGCTAAGAGCTGCCTTAGGAGACCAACCACTTTGCTTGCACTGCCTGCTTATTTAACGCTAACCACTGCAAGGCAATAATACTGGCAGCATTATCAATGCGGCCATCCTGCACCGCTTGCAATGCTTTATCTAACGACCAAACATGCACACGAATATCTTCGCCCTCTTCAGCTAGACCAAACACCCCTCCAGCGTCGGCCGTAGTACAACGGCCAATATATAAATACACACGCTCATCCGATGCGCCCGGAGAAGGATAATAGGTCGTCACCGGCAATAACTCCTGCAGTTCTAAATTAGCCTCCTCTCGCGCTTCACGGCGGGCGACCTCTTGCGGTTGCTCAGCGGTATCGATTAAACCCGCAACAATTTCCAGCAGCCACGGCTCAGGGCTTTTATCTAAAGCGCCAATACGAAACTGTTCAACGAAGACAACCGTATCGTTTTGCGGATCATAGGGCAGCACACAAACAGCATTGGGACGAACAAACAACTCACGAATAATGGTTGGACCCATCATCCCTGCGAATAAGCGATGTTTCAAATGAACTCGATCTAACCGATAAAAGCCTTTAAAACAGTGCTCACGTTGCTCAACCACAACATCCTCTGCTCGCGTCATAACTCGTTCAATCATTTGTCCTCCCACAAAAAACGGCCACTAAGGCCGTCTTTTATACCACCGAAGTGTTTAAACCTGCTTATAGATAATCGAGCCTTCCTCGCGAAAACGTTCGGCTTGCTGTTTAAAGCCAGCTTCAATGGCTTTTTGCGCGTCAGTTAAGCCGTTTTCTTTGGCATACTGACGTACTTCTTGGCTGATTTTCATTGAACAGAACTTAGGCCCACACATCGAGCAGAAATGCGCCACTTTCGCAGACTCTTTGGGCAACGTTTCATCATGGTAAGAACGTGCCGTATCAGGATCGAGAGCTAAGTTAAACTGATCTTCCCAGCGAAACTCAAAACGTGCCTTGCTCAACGCATCATCACGCAATTGCGCGCCCGGATGCCCTTTAGCCAAGTCGGCTGCATGCGCGGCAATCTTGTAGGTGATAATCCCTGTTTTCACATCATCTTTATTGGGCAGGCCCAAATGCTCTTTTGGCGTGACATAACACAGCATTGCGCAGCCATACCAAGCAATCATCGCCGCACCAATCCCAGAGGTAATGTGATCGTACCCCGGCGCAATATCAGTGGTTAATGGACCAAGCGTATAGAACGGCGCCTCATCACAACACTCAAGTTGTTTGTCCATATTCTCTTTAATCATATGCATCGGCACATGACCAGGGCCTTCAATGAAGCATTGCACATCATGCATCCAAGCAATTTTGCTCAGCTCACCTAAGGTTTCCAGCTCTGCAAATTGCGCGGCATCATTCGCATCAGCGATCGAGCCAGGCCGCAAACCATCACCTAGCGAGAAACTGACATCATAGGCCTTCATGATCTCGCAGATCTCTTCAAAGTGAGTGTAAAGAAAGTTTTCTTGATGGTGAGCTAAACACCATTTCGCCATAATCGACCCCCCGCGCGAGACAATACCGGTCATGCGTTTCGCGGTGAGCGGCACATAGCGCAGCAACACACCTGCGTGAATGGTAAAATAGTCAACACCCTGTTCCGCCTGCTCAATTAAGGTGTCGCGGAATAATTCCCACGTCAGATTTTCAGCGATACCGTCGACTTTTTCCAGCGCTTGGTAAATGGGTACCGTACCAACTGGCACTGGCGAATTACGAATAATCCATTCACGAGTTTCATGAATATTTTTACCGGTGGACAGATCCATAATGGTGTCTGAACCCCAGCGAACACCCCACGTCAGCTTGGCCACTTCTTCTTCAATCGATGAGCCCAGCGCACTGTTACCAATATTGCCGTTAATTTTCACCAAGAAGTTACGACCTAAAATCATCGGTTCAAGTTCAGTATGGTTAATATTGGCGGGGATAATTGCACGACCGCGGGCAATTTCGGAACGCACAAATTCGGGAGTAATTTCTTTGGGAATACTGGCACCGAAGCTGTGCCCAAGATGCTGACTCGCCAACAGGCCAGTCTCACGCGCTTTTTCTAGCTTAAGGTTTTCACGGATGGCCACATATTCCATCTCAGGCGTAATGATGCCTTGACGCGCATAGTGCATTTGCGTGACGTTTTTACCTACTATAGCGCGACGCGGATTACGAACCGAAGCAAAGCGCATTTTACTGAGATGACGGTCATGCAAGCGCTCTTGGCCAAAACTGGAGCTTAGGCCGCTAAGAATCTCAGTATCAGCGCGCTCTTCAATCCAGCAACTACGCACATCGGCTAAGCCTTTGCGCACATCAATTTGAATACTCGGATCACTATAAGGGCCGGAAGTGTCATAGACAAAGACAGGCGCGTTTTCTTCAACACCCGTATCTGTTTCTGTCGGGGTCAGACTGATTTCTCGCATCGGCACAAGAATATCGGGACGCGAACCTTGCACGTAAATTTTGCGCGAGTTAGGGAAAGGCTGAATCGATTGAACATCGACTTGAGCCGTATCACTTAGATGTTGCGACGGGGTTTGACTCATTCTGTTGGTTCTCCAAAAAACACAATGACGGTGTCGGGGAACCAACGGACAAAGGCAGGTCTACCTTGCGGTAAACTTATCTTGTTCCCTACGCGAGCATTAACTCGATCAGGTTCAACGGGATCCGGTTTAACCGATCTCAGCTCCATTCAGAGCACCCCGACAAGAAACAGTTGTCAGTTTACGCACTGCTCAGTATGGATCGCAAGCACACACGAGCAAACGCTAGGCTGTGCAAGCACCTTAAACAATATTAAAGCGTGCTTGACCGTATTCCTGATCAGCCGTAGCCTTAAGCAGATTTCTCTTTGCAAAACTCAGGATATTAATGATGCGTGCACTGTCGCTTACATTTGCTATAGCTACAGTTTTGGGATCGGCAGCCTATGCAGCGCCAAACACCCAAAACAAAGTTAACCTGCTTGAAGTGTATCAACTCGCAGTTGATAACAATGCAGATTTAGCCGCAGCACATGCTGACTATAAAGCGCAAAGTGAGCGTGTACCACAAGCGCGCGCTGGGTTACTGCCGCAGATTGGAGCTGGCGCTAGCAATACAGCAAGCCGTAGCACGGTCGACACATCGACGGGTTCGAAGACCTCATCACGCAGCGGCTTAGCCTATCAAGCAAGCTTAAGTCAACCGTTGTTCCGGCTCGATCGCTGGTACCAATTACAAGCAGCGCAATCCAGTAACGAGCAAGCAGCCTTAGCGTTGTCTGCCATTGAGCAAGGCCTGATTCTACAAAGCTCGGAAGTGTATTTTGCCGTGCTACGTGCACAAGACAACCTCGCCGCTAGCCGCGCGGAGGAGGCTGCGTTTAAACGCCAGTTCGATCTAGCCAATGAACGCTTTGATGTAGGTTTATCTGATAAAACCGATGTTCTACAAGCACAAGCAGCCTTTGATGCCGCTCGCGCCAATCGTATGGTTGCAGAACGCATGGTCAGTGACGCTTTTCAAGCAGTCAGCACTCTGACCAATGTCGACTTGATGGCACTTGAAGGGGTTAAACACAGCTTACCAATTCTAGCGCCAACACCTAACGATGCCAGTGCTTGGGTGAATACTGCTACAGAGCAAAACCTTGATTTACAAGCGATCAACTTCGCCGTACAAGCCGCACAAGACAGCGTAAAACAGCGCAAATCAGGACACGCACCTACCCTCGACGCCATTGCTCAATACCAAAAAGGTGATAACGATAGCCTAAGCTTTGTCAATTCCAATTATCCTGGAGTACCTCGGTATAACGGCCAAGCAGAACAAGGCAGCATCAGCTTACAGCTCAATATCCCGTTATACACCGGAGGCATGACCAGTTCACAAGTACGCGAGGGCGTTTATCGTTTAGATCAAGCCGAGCAAATGCGTGAAAGCTTACGTCGCAAAACGGTGCAAGATGCGCGGAACTTCCACCGTGCGGTAAATACCGATGTGGAACAAGTTCAAGCACTTAAGCAGGCCATTATTTCCAGCCAGAGCGCTGTAGAAGCCACTGAGATTGGCTACGATGTGGGTACGCGTAATATCGTTGATGTGTTGGATGCACAACGTTATTTATATGCCGCCGTGCGCAACTACAATAACGCCCGCTATGACTACATTCTAAACAACCTCCGCTTACAGCAAACAGCTGGCACGTTAAGCCCGGACAACTTGCAAGCGCTATCAATCTATTTAAATCCAGACTACAACCCCGACAACGATTTCTTACCACCAGATATTGATAAAGCGATCGAAGCCAACTTGCGTCGCCGGTAACCATTACGGCTGACTGCTTTTGCAGTCGGCCTCTCAATCAGTGATAAGCCTGATGTGCTTAAACCACTCTTACAAGCTTAAACGCATCGACAAATCGACTGCTTGAACATCCTTGGTTAACGTACCTAAAGAAATATAATCCACTCCAGTTTCTGCAATGCCGCGAATGGTCTGCTCATTCACGCCACCGGAAGCCTCTAACTTTGCCTGTGAGTCATTCAGTTGCACCGCGATACGCATATCTTCAAGACTTAACTCATCCAACATAATAATATCTGCACCTGCGGCCAGCGCTTCTCGTAGTTCATCTAGATTCTCGACTTCAACTTCAACCGGTTTACCCGGAGCGATACGATGCGCAGCTTGCACGGTAGCCGCCACACCACCACAGGCAGTGATGTGATTTTCTTTGATTAAGAAGGCATCGTACAAACCCAGACGATGGTTATGACAACCGCCGCAAGTGACCGCATACTTTTGCGCCAGACGTAAGCCTGGCAAAGTTTTACGCGTATCCAGCAGTTTTACTGTAGTGCCGACACACTTATCGGCAAAATACTGGCAGCGCGTGGCGACCGCTGACAAGGTTTGCAAGAAGTTTAATGCAGCACGCTCACCAGTCAGTAACGCGCAGGCCTTACCCTTCAGTTCAAACAGTACATCATTGGCTTGCACACGCTGGCCATCAGCAACCAGCCAGCGTACCTCTACACGGCTATCCACTTGACGAAACACTTCATTGACCCAAGCTACACCACTGATGACGGCATTCTCACGGGTAATGACCTTAGCGCTGGCGTCTTGATCGGCAGGAATCAGGCGGGCAGTGATATCGCCCGATCCAACATCTTCCAGAAGTGCAGTACGCACATTGGCTTCAATTTCTGCCGTCAACTGCTCAAGTAAAATATTGGCCATGCTCTGCTCCTTAATAAATTGCATCCAGTATAAAGACTTAGCAAGATATTAGTAATTAGACCCTATAAACTCGCTAGAGGTTTTTAAAGCGCAAGGCCATCTGTGATTCAAGTCAAAGCCCGAGTAGATAATCCTTGGCTCTAGCGCATAAGTACCTATAATCGTGATCATAAACTTTCTGATCACCTAACTCTCATAGATCTATGACATCCTTATATTTAATTGAGTCTAAAGTTCTGCTACTGGGAGCCCTTTTTAATGAAGAATGACGCCAATGTTCTGCCATTTGCTGCGCAAGACAAGCGTTCTTCTGCAGCAACAGGTAAATTACCTGTCACCCTGACTCATGTGCGCAATACAGCTGCTGCGCTCATCAAAAGCAATATTCAAGAGCTCTTTGCTAATGCAGACGACTCGCTATTTGAGATGGCTGATCGTGCGATCAGCAATAGCGAGCAGAACACCCTCTTCGAAGCCATGCGTGATTTACGTTTAAAGCGTAAAAACATTGAGAGCAGTTTTTTACAGCAACTACTTGAGTCTTTTGCGAGCCTCAATCAACACCTTATCGGTGCTGCACCGACACTTGACAGCTACTCTTTTGAATCCTTATCTCTCATTCAAAATGATGCGCTTGAAGAATCAGTCGCAATTGACAGTATGGTGGCAAAAGTAAAGCGTCGCGATGAGCTGGCCCTCCAACATCTAACCGCCCGCTTTAATCATGAACTGAGCCGCAAAATCACCGAGGAGAGTAATCCGCTTGGTCCCCGCGTACTGTCTGAGATTTTTATAAAAAGCTGCAACAGCATTAATTTTTCAATCAATATCAAGCTGATTATTTTAAAACTGTTCGAAAAGCATGTGCTTAGCGAGCTCGATACGCTCTATCAGAAAGCCAATGAAATTTTAATTAACGCAAATATTTTACCCAGCTTGAAGTCTACTGTTGCAGCCTCGCCAAAACGTAACACGCCGGTAAATATCACGCCCTCCGACACGGCAGCGAGCGAGACTGCAAGCCCAGCTACTGCGGCGAGCTCTGCAGAATTACAAGTCGCCTTTAGCGAGTTGCAGAGCATGCTTGCGCAACTGCGCGGCAACGCATTACCTGTACGACAAGTACCCGATGATGCCGTACCGATCTCCAGCAACGATCTAATGCGTTTGCTCTCGCATATGCAGCAACACTCTCCCGACCAATCGATACAAGATCACAACTTGCGCGAACAGCTGGATAAGCTGCTCACCCGCGCCACCGCCAAGAGCAAAGACACGCGTGTGGTCGGTCAAGTCGATGATGACGTCATCAATCTTGTTGCCATGCTGTTTGAATTTATTTTAGATGATCGCAACATTCCTGACTCGCTCAAAGCGTTGATTGCACGTTTGCAAATCCCTTTGCTTAAAGTCGCAGTGCTGGATAAAACCTTCTTCAATCGCGGTAGCCATCCAGCCCGTCGTCTGCTCAATGAAATTGCCTCTGCAGCGCTAGGCTGGAGCGAACAAGACAGCGAGCGACGCGATAATCTTTACCAAAAAATTGAAAGCATTGTGCAACGCACCTTAACCGACTTCACTGACGACCCTAATATCTTCAATGAATTACTTGCAGATTTTGTTGCTTTCAGCGGCAGTGAACGACGCCGTAGCGAATTATTAGAGCAGCGCACGCGTGACGCCGAAGAAGGTCGTGCACGTGCCGAAGCAGCACGTTTACAAGTTGAGCAAGAACTTAATACTCGACTACTCGGCAAGACGCTACCTGAAGTGGTGGTGCAACTGCTGCAAGAAGCGTGGAGCAAGGTGCTACTACTGACCTATCTTAAAAACGGTAATGACTCTAGCGAGTGGCGCGATAACGTTGCCACCATGGATGATTTAATCTGGAGTATTGAACCGCACGAAGACGCGCAAGCGCGTTTAAAACTACTGCAGCTGGTGCCAATCTTGTTACGTCAGTTACGCAACGGTTTTTCCCACGCGGCGATTGACCCCTTCATAGCCAATGACTTCTTTAACCGTCTGGAAGCTCTGCATGTGCAAGCATTCCAGCGCTATAAGCGACAATCAGCCACAGTTGCCTCTTCTATAGAGAATTTATCGGATGAGTTTATTGCCGAGACGACCCATACAACTGAAATGACCCTTGATGAGCTTCCAGTCGAGCTGCATAAAGCCGCACGCCAGGAACAGCCTGAAGCGGCAGTCATGGTTGAAGTACAAGCAGAAATTGTTTTACAACAACCCGAAACAGTCGACCACGCACCTAATAAAATTATCTTGGATGATGATGATCCTGCTTTGCTCCAAGTAGACAGTTTACACACCGGTAGTTGGATTGAGTTTACTCAAGACGACCAACGCAAGCTGCGCTGCAAATTAGTCGCAATTATCAAATCCACAGGGCGCTATATTTTTGTTAACCGTAGCGGCGTTAAAGTTTTAGAGAAAAATCGCATGGGACTCGCTGCTGAGTTTAAAAACAACTCAGTAACTTTGCTCGATAACGCTTTATTATTTGACCGCGCGCTTGAGTCAGTCATTGGCAACCTGCGTCGCCTGAAAAATACTTAACCCGTACAGTATTTAGCTAAATAAGGGTTATCGCTACAGCGGCGCAACCTGTGCTAGCGAGTTGATTTGCACCTCCGCGCACCAATGCTCTGGAGTCACACGCACATGCCACTGGCCGATGAGCGGTTGCAACCCAATAAAAACCACTTGCATATGACGTCCATGTGGCGTCAATCGCCAAGTAATGCGCTCGCCATTGGCCAGCACGAGTACACCACGGGCCTCGCGACCAGCGGTATCCGCAAACCATACTTGATAAGTGCCTTGCACATGACTGGCCTGCACTTGCCCAGGCTCGCGCAAGCATACGCTTAAGCCATCAGCATAAGTTAGCAATTGTTCAACTGTATTAGAGGGCATAATAGGCTTATTCGGTTGTAACAGCTGCCCAAGCATCAAGCCCACTAAAAACCCAAAGAGCACCAAGCTGGCTAAAAACTTCAGCAGTAACTGCCGCCTTGGTAGCGCTTCCCATGTAGAATTGGCGTCTATTTTATTGTCAGGATCAAGCATGTTTCACGTCATTCTCTTTGAACCAGAAATCCCGCCTAATACTGGTAATATTATCCGCTTATGCGCGAATGTAGGTTGCAGCTTACATTTAATTGAACCTCTTGGCTTTGCTTTTGATGATAAGCGTTTGCGGCGTGCGGGGCTCGACTACCAAGAGTTTGCTCATGTGCAGCGCCACGCTAACTTACAAGAATGTTTAAGCATTTTACAGCAGCCGCGCTTATTTGCTTTTAGCACTAAAGCAACCTACAACTATGCTGAAGTGGCTTATCAAGATGGTGATGCGTTTATTTTTGGCCCAGAAACTCGTGGGCTACCAGAGGATATTCGCAACAGCATACCCGCAGAGCAATTAGTGCGCTTACCGATGCGCGAGGGTTCACGCAGTTTAAACTTATCCAATACAGTCGCGATTGCAGTCTATGAAGCATGGCGACAATCCGCTTTTCTCAAACAATAATGCAAAACACCCCGACAAGTTTAAACCTGCACGGGGTGTTAACTCACTGACTCGGTGTCTACAACAGTAAACTGCGTATTTCTGCTAATAACTCACTCAGACGTCGAGTGAAATGCGCAGCAGCAGCACCATTGATAACACGATGATCATACGACAGCGACAATGGCAGCATTAAACGCGGATCAAACGCTTGACCATTCCACACCGGCTGCATGGTCGCACGCGAAACACCTAAAATGGCCACTTCAGGCGCATTCACAATCGGAGTAAAGCCCGTGCCACCAATATGCCCTAAGCTAGAAATAGTAAAGCAGGCACCTTGCATTTGCTCTGCACTAAGTTTCTTATTACGTGCTTTATCCGCCAACTCAGCCGCTTCCGCAGACAGTTGCAGCAGGCTCTTCTGATCAACATCACGAATCACCGGCACCAACAGTCCTTCTGGCGTATCCACTGCAAAGCCTAAATGCACATACTTCTTGCGGATCAACACCTTGCCACTTGGCGCTAAAGAACTGTTGAAATCAGGCATTTCTTGCAGCAGATGCGCACAAGCTTTGAGTAAGAACGGCAGGATTGTCAGCTTGACTCCAGCTTTTTCTGCTACCGCTTTTTGGCCAACACGGAACAGCTCCAGCTCAGTAATATCCGCGGATTCAAACTGAGTGACATGCGGCACATTCAGCCAGCTACGGTGCAAGTTCATGGCTCCCACTTGCTGCAAGCGGGTCATTGCGACTTCTTCTATTTCACCAAAGCGTGAAAAGTCCACTTCTGGAATCGGCGGTATGCCACTGCCTTGCTCGTTAGAACCACTCGTCTGCTTGCTTAACGCTGCTTGCACATAGTTATGAATGTCTTCTTTGAGCAGACGCTGATGCGGACCACTGGCTGTGAGCACACTCAGATCCACACCAAACTCACGGGCCAACTTACGTACTGCAGGACCAGCATGCACCGCCGTAGTTTTGCGTTTTTCAGGACTGGGAGCGGTTTCTGGTGCAACTGACACTGCAGCACTAGGCTTAGGTACAGCGGTAACAGGCGCTGCAACAGAAACGTCCGCTGCAGGCGCTGAATGAACTGACGATTGTGCAACTTTAACCTTAAAGATTAAGTCACCCGTACCGACTTCCGCATCCAAACGCACCAGTACCTCAACCACTTCGCCACTCACTGGCGACGGAATTTCCATACTGGCCTTATCAGACTCCAGCGTTAACAGTGACTGTTCTTCGCTGATCTGCTCGCCCACCGCAACCAACAACTCAATCACCCGAGCTTTACCCGACGAGCCAATATCAGGCACATGAATTTCTTCAATGACATTTTCTGCAGCCACCTCGGCAACACTGGGTGCTGTCTTAGCATTAGCGGCAGGAACAGCAGGTTCTGTAGCCACCGTAACAACAGGCTCAGATTTCTCAACAGGTGCGTCATCCACCTCAAGCTCAAGTAAATCATCGCCCTCTTTAAGTCGATCACCCAGCTTGACGGCTAAACTTTTAATAACCCCAGCTTTCGGTGCCGGAATTTCCATACTGGCTTTGTCAGACTCAAGCGTTAGCAAGCTTTGCTCCGCTTCAATGCGATCGCCCACTTTTACAAATAACTCAATGACCTCACCCTCACCGGTGCCGATGTCAGGTACGCGAATTAACTCACTCATCGTAGCGCTCCTCAGCAGTCCAGTGGGTTAGGTTTATTTGCATCAATAGCAAATGTATTCATAGCATCGAGCAGCACTTGCACATCCAATTGCCCTTCTGCGACTAAACCCTCTAACGCAGCCAATACGACCCAGTGGCGATCCACTTCAAAGAAATGACGCAGTTTTTTGCGTGAATCACTGCGGCCAAAACCATCAGTACCCAGCACTTTATATTGCGCTTGCGGCACCCATTGGCGTACCTGCTCGGCATACAGTTTCATATAATCGGTTGAAGCAACGACAGGACCACGCCGCTCATGTAAACAACTTTCAATGTGAGCCATACGTGCTGTTTCACGCGGATGTAAACGATTCCAACGTTCGGCATCTAAACCATCGCGACGCAATTCGTTGAAACTGGTTACGCTCCACACATCAGCACCAACACCAAACGCCTCACGCAAAATTTTTGCCGCTTCGCGCACTTCACGCAGAATCGTGCCACTACCCAGCAATTGCACATGCAAGTCGCTGCTGCGTTTGTCCTCTTCAAGCAAATACATACCACGAATAATGTCGTCTTCAACCCCTTCGCGCTCAGGCATCGCTGGCTGCTCGTAAGCTTCGTTCATCATAGTGATGTAGTAGTAACGATCTTTTTGCAGCTCAAGCATTTGATGAATACCTTCACGAATAATCACCGCCATTTCGTAACCGTAGGCTGGATCATAGGTATGACAGTTCGGGATGGTGCCAGCCAGAATATGACTGTGCCCATCTTGATGCTGTAAGCCCTCACCATTTAGCGTAGTGCGTCCGGCAGTCCCGCCCATTAAGAAGCCACGGGCACGAATATCGCCCGATGCCCAAGCTAAATCACCAATACGCTGGAAACCAAACATCGAGTAAAACGCATAGAAGGGTAGCATTGGCTGGTTATGGTTACTGTAGGCGGTCGCCGCAGCAATCCATGCCGACATTGCCCCAGCCTCGGTAATACCCTCTTCGAGGATCTGGCCCTTTTTATCCTCTTTGTAGTACATCACCTGACCATGATCGACCGGCTGATAGAGCTGACCCACTGCGGAGTAAATACCCAACTGACGGAACATCCCTTCCATGCCGAAAGTACGTGCCTCATCCGGCACGATCGGCACGATACGACTACCCAGATCTTTATCTTTAAGTAATTGTGCAAGAATGCGCACAAACACCATGGTTGTGGAGACTTCACGATCACCACTACCGTCCAAAATAGACTTTAAAGTTTCCAGCGATGGCGTCGGAATACTCATGCTTTTCATCCGCCGCTGCGGGACAAAACCACCCAGTTTTTCACGACTTTCTTTTAGGTAACGGATTTCTGGGCTGTTTTCTGCGGGACGATAAAATGGCAAGCTTTCTAAATTATCATCGCTCACTGGAATATCAAAACGGTCTCTAAAGCCTTTAAGACTGGCCAGATCAACTTTCTTAACGTTGTGCGCAATATTTTGCGCTTCACCGGTACCCGTACCATAGCCTTTAATGGTTTTTGCCAAAATCACCGTCGGCTGACCTTTATGGTTCACCGCAGCATGGTAAGCGGCATACACTTTAAACGGATCATGGCCGCCACGATTGAGCTTCCACACTTCATCATCAGAAAGATCAGACACCATTTCGGCTAAGCGCGGATCAGCACCAAAAAAATCTTTACGGACAAAGGCGCCATCATTGGCTTTATAGTTTTGATAATCTCCATCAAGCGCTTCATCCATGCGCTTCTGCATCACGCCTTCAGTATCTTTGGCAAACAATGGATCCCATAAACGGCCCCATAGCACTTTAATCACGTTCCATTCAGCGCCGCGGAAGTTGCCTTCCAGCTCTTGAATGATTTTGCCATTACCGCGCACCGGGCCATCTAAACGCTGCAAGTTACAGTTGATCACGAAAATCAGGTTATCTAGTTTTTCACGACCCGCCAGAGAGATAGCGCCCAATGATTCAGGCTCATCAGTTTCACCATCGCCTAAGAAACACCAGATTTTTTGCTTACCCGGCTGAATAAAGCCACGGTGCTCGAGGTATTTCATAAAGCGCGCTTGGTAAATCGCTTGAATCGGGCCTAAACCCATTGATACGGTTGGGAATTGCCAAAAGTCCGGCATCAACCAGGGGTGCGGGTAAGACGACAAGCCGTTGCCATCGGTTTCACGACGGAAATTATCCAACTGCTCTTCGCTGATCCGGCCTTCTAAAAAAGAACGCGCATACACACCTGGCGAAGCATGTCCTTGGAAATAAATTAAGTCACCACCATGCTCTTCGGTTGGTGCTTTGAAGAAATAATTAAAACCGATGTCATACAACGTGGCACTCGAGGCAAAAGTGGCAATATGGCCACCTAAGTCGGGATCCGCTTGGTTAGCGCGCATGACCATCGCTAAAGCGTTCCAACGCACCAAAGAGCGGATACGCCGTTCCATAAATAAGTCACCGGGCATCAAAGCCTCGTGCGTAACTGGAATGGTATTTCGATACGGCGTGGTAATCGCATGAGGCAAACGTGTACCGCTACGGCTGGCCAGCTCACCTAAACGCGATAAAATATAATGAACGCGTTCTTCGCCTTCGTGCGCTTGGACAGATTCCAAAGCATCCAGCCACTCTTGGGTTTCTACCGGATCAAGATCTTGCATGTTTCACTCCCGAACTAAGGGTCTATTGATGATGGACCTCTACGTGCTTTATGTCTTGTGAACAGTCAGCCCATGGCACAGCAAAGTCATCTTATTTTTTGTTCTTGTAGTTTTACTACAAAATGACGCACAAGTCAGCTTTTATCCATTACATCTTTTGGCCAAGTGTTTTCCTTAAGCGCGGCATGCCTGGTAAATTTAAGGTATCTTTATCGACAACCATCGCGCCACATTGTGCAGGACTCCGCATGACACCTCTCCTCTTGGATACAATCCCCTCCGGCTTACTGTTTTTACAGCAAAAAGCACAGCGCGAATGGGCGCATGCACTGCAGGAACAGCAAATTAGCAACCCGTTATGGCCTGATAGCCGTTACCAAGCCTTTATTCGTGTCTGCACACTCAGCGATTTTTTCCTAAGCCAAGCAATTCGTGACCCTCAAATGCTCATTGATCTGGTTGCCTCAGGACAACTCGACCGCACTCTGGTACCCGGAGAGATTCGCTATCAACTCAGTGAGCGTTTGCTTAACTGCACCGATGAAGCCAGTGTATTACTGCACTTACGCCAATACCGTAATCGTCAACAAGTCCGGATTATTTGGCGAGACCTGATCCGTCAAGCCGAACTCAGTGAAACCTGCCGAGACCTCTCCGCGATGGCTGACGCCTGTATCGATCTAGCCTACCACTGGCTGTATCAACAACACTGCCAACAGTTTGGCACCCCGATCGGACGTTACAGTAAGCACCCACAACAGTTAGTGATTCTCGGCATGGGTAAGCTGGGTGCTTATGAGCTGAACTTATCCTCTGATGTGGATTTGATTTTCACCTATCCAGAAGGGGGTGAAACCGAAGGCGCGAAACGCAGCCTCGACAACCAAGAATTCTTTACTCGGCTGGGCCAAAAGCTGATTAAAGCCTTGGACACCATCACCGTCGACGGCTTTGCCTTTCGTGTTGATATGCGCCTGCGCCCCTATGGTGCTAGCGGGCCACTGGTGTACAGCTTCACCGCAATTGAGCAGTATTACCAAAACCAAGGCCGTGACTGGGAACGCTACGCGATGATTAAGGCGCGTGTGGTGGCGGGCGATCAAAATGCCGGTGCCAGCTTATTACGCATTTTGCGACCCTTTGTTTATCGCCGTTATTTGGACTTCTCGGCAATTGAAGCGTTACGTTCGATGAAGCAACTGATTCAACAAGAAGTTCGCCGTAAAGATATGGACGACAATATCAAGCTTGGCTCTGGTGGTATTCGTGAAGTTGAGTTTATTGCCCAAGCCTTCCAGCTGATTCATGGCGGACGTGATTTAAGTTTGCAGCAGCGGCCTTTGTTAAACATTTTAGACACCCTCGCTGCGCAAGGCTATATGCCTTCAGCGGATGTCACCGAACTAAAAGATGCCTATCGTTTCTTGCGCTATACCGAACATGCACTACAAGCAGTAGGAGATTTGCAAACGCAAAGCCTACCAGACACAGAACAAGAACAAGCACGCATTGCGTTTATGATGGGCTTCAATGACTGGTCAACTTTTTTCGGGCAGTTGATGTATTGGCGCAAACGCATCGAGCATCATTTCCGTGACATCATCGCTGACCCCGACGAAGATGAGGATGACTGCATCGGCGGTGAATGGTTGCCCGTCTGGAAAGACAGCATTGCCGTGGAAAGTATTTATCAGCAACTGACAGAGGCCGGCTATCAAGACAGTCACGCGGCGTGGCAACGGATTGTACAATTACGCGATAGCAGTCAAGTCCGCGCCATGCAACGACTGGGACGTGAGCGCCTGGATGCTTTTATGCCACGTTTCTTATCGCAAGCAGTTGAGCACGACAATCCAGACTTGGTGCTAGAGCGCGTGCTACCGCTGATTGAAGCCGTCGCTCGCCGCTCCGCATATTTAGTGTTACTGACAGAAAACCCAGGGGCATTATTAGGCGTGATCAATCTATGCGCCGCCAGCCCTTGGATTGCTGAGCAATTGACCCGCTTCCCCGCGCTTCTCGATGAGTTACTCAATGAAGGCCGCTTATATTGCCCGCCTTTAGCGCCAGAACTCACGGCTGAATTGCGCGAACATTTATTACGCATTCCCGAAGAAGATATTGAGCAGCACATGAACGCACTACGCCACTTTAAACTGGCGCACCGCTTACGGGTTGCGGCTTCAGAAGTAGCGGGCACCTTACCGCTGATGAAAGTCAGTGATTACTTGACCTGGCTCGCCGAAGCAATTCTTGAGCAAGTTGTTCATTTAATGTGGCATGAGATGGTACGCAAGCATGGTATGCCACAACGCATGGATGGCAGCCGCAGCGAACTGGATTTCATCGTGGTGGGTTACGGCAAATTGGGCGGAATTGAATTGGGCCATGGTTCTGATCTGGACTTGGTGTTTATTTACAACTGCGACCCCTTGGCAGAGACCGATGGTCTGCGTCCTGTTGATGGTGCACAATTTTATACACGATTAGGGCAACGTATTATTTCCATGCTCACCACACGCACCACCGCGGGTGGTCTTTATGATGTTGACATGCGTTTAAGGCCGAGCGGCGACTCAGGTTTGCTCGCCAGCTCGCTGAGCGCATTCTCCCGCTATCAAGAAGAACAAGCCTGGACTTGGGAGCATCAAGCGCTGGTTCGCGCACGCGTATTAGTCGGTAGCGCAGCCTTAACCAAGCAATTTGACCAAGTGAGATTGAGTGTTTTAGGGCGTCAACGCAGCTTGCCGGTATTACGAGAAGAAGTCAGCGAAATGCGCACAAAAATGCGGCATAATCACGGCACTCAAATCACTTTAGGCGGTTTAGGCCAAAATGCCTTCAATAGTGACGTACGATTTGATCTAAAGCAGGATGCGGGAGGTATCGTTGACATCGAATTTATGGTGCAATATGCCGTCCTTGCTTGGTCATGGCAATATCCACAATTGGTCACCTATACCGACAACATCCGTATTCTTGACGGTCTCGGCGCAGAAAATCTGCTCAGTACGGATCATGTCCGTATCTTGCAGGAGGCTTACAAAGCCTATCGTGCTGCGGCCCACCGTCTGGCCCTGCAAAAGCAGCAAGGCGTGGTTGAAGGCCATTTATTTGCAGCTGAGCGTCACGCAGTAATGGGCGTCTGGCAAGAACTGGGCTTGAGTTATCTGTAACCGATTTTTAAATATTATTTTCAGGAGCACGTAAAAATGTCGATGGCTGATCGTGATGGTGTTATTTGGTATGACGGTGAAATGGTTGAATGGCGTAACGCAACCACCCACGTTCTGACTCACTCATTACACTACGGCATGGGTGTATTTGAAGGCGTTCGCGCCTACAAAACCTCGAAAGGTACCGCAATTTTCCGCTTGCAAGCACACACTGACCGCCTGTTTGAATCCGCTCATATCATGAGCATGAAGATTCCTTTTACTAAAGAAGAGATCAACCAAGCGATCATTGCCTCAGTGCGTGACAACAAGCTCGATAGCGCCTATATCCGTCCTTTAGCGTTCTACGGATCAGAAGGCATGGGTATCCGCGCTGACAACCTTAAAGTACACGTGATTGTTGCAGCGTGGCACTGGGGTGCGTACATGGGTGATGAAGCCTTGAAAACAGGCATCAAAATTCGCACCAGTTCGTTCACCCGTCATCACGTTAACATCACCATGACCCGCGCAAAATCCAGCGGGGCCTATGTGAATTCGATGCTAGCATTGCAAGAAGCCGTCTCTGGCGGTGCTGACGAAGCATTGCTTCTGGATCCAGAAGGCTATGTGGCTGAAGGCTCGGGGGAAAATATCTTTATCGTTAAAAATGGCGTTATCTATACGCCAGAAGTGACGGCCTGCCTCAATGGTATTACTCGTAATACCATTTTGACTCTAGCTAAAGCACGCGGTATCGAAATCGTAGAAAAACGCATTACCCGTGATGAAGTGTATATCGCTGACGAAGCATTCTTTACCGGCACAGCTGCTGAAGTGACGCCAATTCGCGAAGTAGATGGCCGTCAAATCGGCATTGGTAGTCGCGGTCCAATCACTGAAGTACTGCAAAAAGCCTACTTTGATTTAGTGACTGGCGAAACTGAAGATCATCCAGAGTGGCGCACACTGGTTAACTAAGCTTTAGCGCGTGATTAAAAAGCCCGCAGGAAATTATTTTTCTGTGGGCTTTTTTATGTCTGCACTGTGCTTAGTATTAAGGTTTTAAGCTTTTTTTAGCATAAATATCATAGCGACTGGATTTACCATCCAGACTGTAGGTTGGCGGTATACCAACAATAGCCGGGGCTTTACGCGGACGCTTCACCACAACACGGTGCGTAGCCAAAGCCAATGCCGCCGCCAGCAAGTCTGGCGCATCATCATCAGCACCGACCAAGGGTTTGAACAAGCGCATTTCTTTTTTGACCAACGCGCTTTTATCGCGACTGGGAAACATCGGATCAAGATGAATCACTTGCGGTGCGTCGTCAGCCCACGCGGCCATCAGTGCAATCGCATCACCAACTAACAGCGGCATGCGCTGTACAATGCCCGCCACGTCGGCATCCAAGCGTGCACGCCGTAAACCATCGGCAAGTAAAGCAGCAACAATGCGATGACGTTCAATCATATGCACCTGACACCCCAAGCAAGCTAAAACAAAGGCGTCACGCCCTAGCCCTGCCGTTGCATCTAAAACCGTGGGACGCACCCCGGGTTGAATGCCAACGGCTTTGGCAATCATTTGACCGCTGCCTCCGCCAAACTGACGACGATGCGCCAGTGCGCCGTCAATAAAATCGACACGTAAAGGCCCTGGCGCAGAATCACTCAACGCTTGCAACTGCAAACCATCGGCACTGACCTGCAAGGCAAACTCCGCCTCACCACTCAGCGGCAAGTCTAAATTATGCGCCCACTGCTCCGCCGCCGCCTGATCGGCAATCGTCATGGCCGCAACGCGTATTAAAGGACAAATGACTGGGGTGGATTCTGACATTAAGCGAACAAATCAAGTCCGAGCACATTGGCAGCATCTTCTGCCTGACTGCTAAAGGTAGCCGTATTCGTGTAACTGGCTAACGCTTTACTGGCTTGGTACTGTTGTGCGGGGTTATTTAAGGATTGGCGTGCTTCATATTGCTGAATCTGCATTTGTGCAGAAGGACGCTGTACCGCTTGATAGGTGTCTAAACGTAATGTATCAGAGGCATTACTTGGCTGCTGTTGACGGATACCACTTTCCGCTTGGCGAACAACATCATCCATCTGCGTACTGAGATCAGGACGCGTGGTTCTGTTGGGCACATAAGCGGGTGATAAACCGTCAATACGCATAGCATGAAGATCCTATAAGTAGGCGGGTACTGTAACCAGACGCAGGCAACAGATCAATCTTATTAAGACTGTTTCGGCGTAGCAACTTGATCACGCAAATAAATCGGTTGAGCATCCTGCGCGCCAATCGCTTCAGCGCGCTGCCACATACCTTGCGCGAGAGTCAAAATGTCTTCGGCATGCGGTAATAGCTGTGCATCTTGACCGTACACAGGCACAGCAATACGCTCAGCATATGCTTGCCAGCCGGTGCCCGCAGCAAACCATTCACCTTCTGCATTACGAGGTAACTCGGCACGTTCTGGAGCTAACACAGCCTCAACACCTTGCAGACAGACTTCACCGTCGACCAAGCTGTAGCAACCCCAATAGACTTCATCCATACGCGCATCAATCGCCACCGCAACCTGCTTCGCGCCGTATTCACGGCACGCACGCTGAGCAATTGCCGCTAAGTTGGATACTGGCAACACCGGACGCTCTAAGGCAAAAGCCAAGCCTTGCACCACGCCAACGGCAATGCGCAGACCGGTAAAAGCGCCAGGACCACGGCCAAAGGCAATCGCATCCAACGCAGACTTAGCAATACCGGCCTCAGCCAACACTTCACTGATCATAGGGAGAATACGTTGTGCATGTAACCGAGGAATGACCGCGTAACGGCTGAAGACCTGTCCGTTGTGTAATAGCGCAACAGAGCATGCTTCAGTGGCCGTATCCAGCGCCAGTAAAGTAGTCATGATTTATCATCGTTGATTAAAAAAGAAATTGTATCAGGCCGACAGCTAAGAGGGGGAATGACGCATGCAGAACAACAAAAAATACATTCGCTATGACACCAAGCAAGCTCACTGCGACAGCGAATGTATTCCCTAAGAGACGCTTAGGCGAGAGCAGCCATTACCTTAGCGGTGATCTGGTCAACAGAGCCCACACCTTCAATAGCGCTGTACTTTGGCGTGCCATTGACAGCGGCTAAATCCTGATAGAAAGCGATCAAAGGCTTGGTTTGCGAATGATACACTGACAAACGATGACGTACGGTTTCTTCTTTATCGTCTTCGCGTTGAATTAAATCTTCGCCAGTTTCATCGTCTTTACCCGCCACTTTCGGCGGATTGTGCTCAATGTGATAAGTGCGGCCTGACGCTGGGTGCATACGACGACCAGCAATACGACCAACGATTTCTTCATCTTCCACAGCGATTTCAAGCACGTGATCAATTTCAACACCCGCATCACGTAGTGCTTCTGCTTGAGGAATAGTGCGCGGAAAGCCATCGAATAAAAAGCCATTAGCGCAGTCATCCGCCAAAATACGCTCTTTAATCAAATCGATAATGATGTCATCTGAGACCAAACCACCGCTTGCCATGACACTTTTAACCTTTAAACCCAACGGGCTTTCTGCTTTAACCGCTGCACGCAGCATGTCACCGGTAGAAATTTGTGGGATCGCAAATTTTTTAGTAATAAAACCAGCCTGTGTACCTTTTCCGGCACCTGGCGCCCCTAACAAAATCACGCGCATGTCGTGCTCCTCATATCATCGTTATTATCATAGAAAAGATCAGCAGCCTCTCAACTGAGCACGCTACATGATTAAATTCTGTGGCTTTGCTTAGCCGAAAAAGTGACCAAGATACACATCAGTCTTTAGTCGCACAAGAAAAATATCCGCAGCTCGAAGTGAGGAGCACATGCCAAGCCTATCTATTCTCTAAGCCAGCATGGGTTTAACCCGCATGGACAGTTCTATCTGCGGCCCAACGCCGCAGTGCTGTTAGGTCTTCTGACATCACTACAGATAACGGCACTGTACGCTGCAACGCTTCAAGAATGAGTCCTTGTGCAACGGGTACTTGTCGCGCCTGCGCGGCATACAGCGCGGAGACCACTGCTTGCTCAATTTCCGCACCAGAAAAACCATCACTGGCTACGGCCAATACCGGCAAATCGAAATTCTCGGCGGTCAGCTCACGTTTATCAAGATGGATTCTAAAAATATCTTCACGTACCGCGAGTGCAGGCAGATCAACAAAGAAAATCTCATCAAAGCGCCCTTTACGCATCAGTTCGGGTGGTAAACGTTTGATGACATTCGCCGTTGCCACAACAAACACCGGTGCTTTACGCTCGGCCATCCAAGTTAACAGCGTGCCGAGGACCCGCTGGCTGACGCCATTATCCATATCACCGGTAGCCAAGCCTTTCTCAATCTCATCCATCCATAGCACACAAGGCGACATACGCTCAGCCATCAGTAATGCTTCACGCAAATTACGTTCTGTCTCACCAAAATACTTATTGTATAGGCTGGCAAAATCCAAGCGCAGCAATGGCAGCCCCCACAGACCCGCAACCGCTTTAGCCGCTAAACTTTTACCACTGCCTTGCGCACCCAATAACAACATACCTTTGGGTAGGTCACTGGCCGTGCCTGCCATAAACGCCGCTTGGCGCTCGGACAACCATTGTTTTAAATGATGCAAACCACCCACATCAGCAAAGCGTGCCGTGTCGGCCTCGTAACCGAGCACACCATCCAGATCCAACAACTGGAATTTAGCCTTATTAAGCTCAGGCAAATCCTCTTGAGTAATCGCACCATCATCACAGATCAAACTGCGCGCCAATAACCGTGCATCAGCATGACTTAAACCGCGTAAATTCTTCACCACTTGCTGCAGCGTTCTATTATCGGTACGCACACGTAAGCCGCGATTGACTTCACTCCAGCGCACTGCCTCTTCACGGACAATGGCCAGCAACTCATCTTCACTGGGCAACGACAAACTAAAGCGTGCCGCATAACGCTGTACTTCAGCCGGTAGCTTTAACGCATGCGATACCAAAATAAGGGTGGGCTTACCCGGCCCGACAGCCATCGCAATGTCTTTGACCAAACGAATCAATAGCGCATCATTTTCCAGAAAGGCATGCAGATCAAAAAACACATACAAACCCGTCTGTGGATCAGCTTTAACCAAGCGCAACGCTTGCTCCGGAACATTGCTGCCCTCCAGCATTTCACCGCCAAAAGCCATACCTTGCAAACCTTCACTGATTGACCAAACACGCAGGTTCATTCCGCGCTGCACCGCCAGAGAGGTTAAGGTTTCCAAAACTCGTAGCTCGTCCCATGACTCAATCACAATGAGGCGAACACGTGCATCTAACACCAACTGTAAATCTTTAAGATCATTTTTCAAACGGCTGCCACCCATCAAAACGTTACGAACACTGGCGATTGAACGAGCAGCCAGCTAAACTCGATGAATCTTACAACAAGCCGAGGCCCGTGTTATGGATTGTTTGTTTTGCAAAATTGTTGCCGGTGAGATTCCGGCGCGCAAGTTATATGAAGATGAACATGTTGTCGCCTTTCACGACATTGCTGGGCAAGCACCAGTACATTTTTTGGTGATCCCAAAAAAACATATCAGCACGCTGACTGAGCTGACCGCTGAAGATACCTTTTTAGCGGGGCACATACTTTATACCGCGCAGCGCTTAGCGCAAGAGCAAGGCTGCGCAGACGGTTTTCGTGTGGTCATGAACACTAATCAGCTCGGCGGCCAAACGGTTTATCACATCCATATGCATGTCTTGGGTCAACGACAAATGAGCTGGCCGCCAGGTTAAACCCGTACCAATGGTGCATTTAAGGCGCTTATCTTATTGCTGCTCGCTTACTACGGCTATTTAACAGGAGTCTACTATGTCCTCTCAACGTCATTATTCTTCCATCGACCGCTTACTGTTGCAGGCGGATGCGGCGATGCGCACTTTGATTCCCAATAGCAGTCACGCCAGCCGCCCATCACCTGCCACATTAGAACCACAAAGCACCTTAGATGAAACACAAACCCGCCATATTGCAGGCTTGATGCGCATCAATCACACCGGAGAAGTCTGCGCACAAGCGCTGTATCAAGGCCAAGCACTGACCGCCAGCTTGCCGCACGTGCGCGAGCAAATGGAACATGCCGCTGAGGAAGAAGTGGATCATTTGGTCTGGTGCGAGCAACGCATTCGTGAATTAGGCAGTCAACCCAGCTTGCTCAACCCACTGTTTTATGGCTTGTCTTTTGCCATTGGCGCAACCGCCGGTGCCATTAGCGACAAAGTTAGCTTAGGTTTTGTGGCTGCCACTGAAGATCAGGTCTGCAAGCATCTCGATGAACACTTACAGCAGATCCCAGAAACCGATCGTAAGTCGCGGGCAATTTTAGAGCAAATGCGCATCGACGAAGAGCTGCACGCCACCAGCGCACTGGATGCGGGCGGTTTTAGATTCCCTGCGCCGGTTAAGTTCGGTATGAGCATGCTGGCTAAAGTGATGACGGGCAGTACCTACCGCATTTAATTGCAGAATCATGCTCATCCTGAGGCAACCACTTAGCAAAAAAAAGGCGCTGAGTATCAACGCCTTTTTTTCGTACTCTAATCATTAACGAGTGCTTTTCGGCATATTACGACCGTAAAAAATTTCTAGCATTTCATGGCGCAAACGCTCTTCTACATCACGGCGTTGCTCATACGATAAGCTACGGGTTGCATCGCCAAACAAATAATCGTCCAGCTCAAAGTTCTTCAGCAACATTTTAGTATGGAACAAATGTTCTTGATACACATTTACGTCCGTCATTTGATAAGCAGAACGTGTATCTTCAGACAGGTAGTTTTGAATCGAATTAATTTCGTGATCAATAAAATGCTTGCGCCCTTCAATATCGCGGGTAAAACCACGCACACGATAATCAATAGTGACAATGTCAGAATCAAATTGGTGAATCAGATAGTTCAACGCTTTAAGCGGTGAAATCACCCCGCAGGTTGAGACATCAATGTCCACACGGAAAGTCGCCAAGCCATCCACCGGATGAATTTCTGGATAGGTGTGGACAGTAATATGACTTTTATCCAAATGTGCCAAAATTGTTTCAGGTAACGGGCCGGGGGACTCCTCAATCTGACTAGCAGTGGGTTCCACAGGTTCTTCTGAAATCAGGATCGTCACACTCGCGCCTTGCGGCTCATAGTCTTGACGAGCAATGTTCAAAATATTAGCACCGATGATGTCGACAACATCTGTCAGTATTTGCGTTAAACGCTCAGCATCATATTCTTCGTTGATATAGCCAACGTAAGCTTGCTGATCATCTATGGTTCGCGCATAACTGATGTCATAAATGTTGAAGCTCAAGGTCTTGGTGAGGTTGTTGAACCCATGGAGCTTGAGTTTACTGGTCAACGTTAGATTCTCTTCATTGGTGCGGCGCAGCCGCGTTATCATGCACGCCGGTCAACTGTATTCATCCTTCAATTAATACAGCTGCGTAGGGCAGTTTTCACCTCTTCGCAATGCGATTCTGGTTTCCCTTACACGCCCACTTGGCATGTAAAAAAGGAGCGCGCCATTATGCAGAGCAAGACCTGCGGACGCCAGCTTTTAACCACAATAAATCAATGCATACTGACCTACGCTCTAGGCCAACTCAATAATTTCAAAACTGTGCGTCATCTCAACGCCGGCGCGGCCTAACATAATCGATGCAGAACAATATTTTTCCGCAGACAAATCAACCGCCCGTTTGACCACGGATTCTTTCAGGTCAGTGCCACTCACAATAAAATGCAAAGCAATTTTAGTGAAGACTTTAGGCTCAACATCCGCGCGTTCAGCATCAATGCGCACTTCACAGTCCTGCACGTTTTGACGGGACTTTTTCAAAATACTGACCACGTCAAAGTTACTGCAACCACCTAAGCCCATCAACAGCATCTCCATCGGCCGTACACCTATATTGCGTCCTCCGCTCTGTTCTGGGCCGTCCATTACTACAGCATGACCACTGCCTGACTCAGCTAAGAACATGGCTTGCTCAATCCACTTTACCCGTGCGTGCATGACGCTTACTCCTCAAATACGCAAAGCCGCTAGCTTACCATAGGCCAAACCAAGGCTGGCACAGCGTTAAAACATACAAAATTTATTAAGGCGTGGCAGTTATCAAAACTCGCGATTGGCCTTGCATAAAGCGGGCTTATGTTTATGATATTTGCGGCACGTTCTACAGAATAACAAAAACACATCTTGTCTTGCTTTCTAAAGGACTGATTCATACTCGGGGTTATCGCATGGTTGCTATTACGCTTACACCAAAAATCAAGAACATCGACAAAATTCTCGCCCACTGTCACAAACGCCGCTACGCCAGCAAAAGCACAATTATTTACGCCGGTGATCGCTGCGAATCATTATTCTTTATCCTGCAAGGCTCAGTGACCATTCTGATTGAGGATGATGATGGTAAAGAGATGATTATTGCCTATTTAAATCAAGGTGACTTTTTTGGTGAGATGGGTTTATTTAGCTGTGCAAATAATGAACAAGAGCGCAGTGCTTGGGTGCGGGCAAAAACCGAATGTGAAGTGGGTGAAATCAGCTATGCAAAATTCCGTGAACTGACTCAGCAAGACCCCGAGATGCTGTATACCTTAAGCAATCAGATGGCCGATCGTTTGCGCAATACAACCCGCAAAGTAGGCGATTTAGCGTTTTTAGATGTCACCGGTCGTGTCGCCCGAACATTATTAGACTTATGCAAACAGCCCGATGCTATGACCCATCCAGACGGCATGCAGATTAAAATTACCCGTCAAGAAATCGGCCGCATTGTTGGTTGTTCACGGGAAATGGTCGGGCGTGTGCTAAAAAGTTTAGAAGAGCAAGGTCTCGTGCATGTTAAAGGCAAAACCATGGTGGTATTTGGTACGCGTTAAACCTCTTTGTATATCTCTGCAAACGCCTGAGTAGGAATGCCCAGACGTTTTTTTATTTTAGCGATGCACTGGCCGTTTCTGTAATTTACGCTGCAAGGTACGCCGATGCATACCCAGCGCTCGTGCTGTCGCTGAAATATTGCCATCATGCTCGGCTAGCACGCGCTGAATATGCTCCCATTGCAAACGGTCAACTGACATTGGGTTCTCAGGCACCAAAGTCTCTAGATCGGCATGATCGGACAGCAGCGCCGCCAACACATCATCCGCATCCGCCGGCTTACATAAGTAATTACAAGCCCCGCGCTTAATCGCTTCAACAGCCGTGGTGATGCTAGAATAGCCAGTCAAAATCAGCACTTTCATCTCTGCATCAAGCTCAAGCAACTTAGGCAACAAGACCAGACCCGAATCGCCAACCATCTTCAAATCGAGCACCGCATAGTCCGGCAAATCAATCTTAGCTAAGGCTAAGCCTTCATCTGCAGAGTGAGCGATCGATACACGCAAGCCTCGCCGCGACATGGCGCGCGCCATCACCCGCGTAAAGGTCTCATCATCATCCACTAACAATAAATGTGGCTGCTCTTCACCTTCAAATAAGTTTTCTTCGGTCACTTACAATTCCTCGTTTAAAGCAATGTATGCATTCGTGGTAAGCGTAACTCAGTTAAAGTTCCACCGCCGTCTTGGTTATACAACTTTACTGTTCCACCTACACGAATAACACTGATCTGGCTTAAGAAAAGCCCTAAACCAAAGCCCTTACCTTTAGTCGTAAAAAACGGCTTACCCAACTGCTCGGCAATCGCCAAAGGCACACCCACACCATAATCTCGAATAGTAATGACAATCCACTGCTCGTCCCAATCCAAGCGCACCACTAAATTCTCAGGGTGCGCATCTGCGGCGTTATTTAACAGGTTGAGCAAAGCTTGGGTCAAATCCACAGGTGGCAGCAACGTTGGTGCCTCGCCGAGACCGACCAACTGATAACGATAAGTTGCTTCCGGACGCATCAAATGCCAACGATTTAACGCGTTCTCTAACCAGCGCACCACTGTTTGCTCTTCGATCGCCTGGCGACGATCCGCTTCCGCTGCACGAACCAACTGTTGCAAGGTACCTTTACACAACCGCACTTGCTCCTGCAGTACCGTTAAATCATCTTGCAACTCAGGCTGACCACGGTGTTCGCGGCGTAATTCAGTCAGCAGCACACTCATCGTAGACAACGGGGTACCTAACTCATGCGCAGCACCAGCTGCTTGTGTTGCCACAGCGAGCAATTGCTGATCACGCATACTGTCCTCTCGCCGTGCCGCACGCAGTTGATCTTGCTCTCGCACTGCTTCGGACATTTTAGAAACAAAAAAAGTAATAAAAGCCGCTGATAAAGCAAAATTCAGCCACATGCCAAATAAGTGCAAGGTGATCAGTAACTCTCCCAACTGCTCACCAAGTAAGTGTAAAGGGCGGTACCAAATCAGCAAGGCGGTATAACCGGTTAGCGCCAAACCACTTAGAACAATGGAGTACAACCAAGGTAAGGTCGCCGCTGCAATGGTCAACGGCACTAAATAATAGGCAACAAAAGGATTGGTTGAACCGCCCACGTAATACAGCAAGCCACTATGAATAAATAAATCCATTGCCAAATGGGCCGCAAACTCCAGCTCAGTAACCGGCCAACTACCACGCAAACGCAAGCCCGTGAGCACGCACATACTCAGCGATAGAGCCAATAGCACAATCAACTGCAACCATGCTAACGAGACAACGCCACTTAAATAGGTAAAACCCAATGTGCCGGTCTGCGCGGCGAGAACTAAAAGACGAATCCACGTCAGTCGCCATAAGTTTTGGCGACTGGCCGACAATAACTGTGTAGGTGCCAGCATAATCTCTCCTTAATTCATGATAGAAGTATAACTGCCCAACAGCAACGCACGGCAAGATGCGACCCATGGTCACATAAACAACACCAAGGAACCTAAACATACCGTTACGGTCTTTCTTACATCTCATGCATCGGATGCCTATGGAGGTATTATGATCCAGTTTTTACGCGCCACCCCTATTGCTTTATTGATCACCAGTCTCGCAACCAGTACAGCCCTATTTGCTGGAGAACAGTCTTATAATCAAATTTCCTTACGTGCAGAAGCCAGTCAAGAAGTCGCGCACGATCAGATGCAAGTCACCCTCTATACAGAAGAACAAGACGCTGATCCTGCCCGTCTTGCTAGCACCGTAACGAAAACACTTAATGCAGCAGTAGACAAAGCGCGCAAGCAGTCAAACATTAACGTTAAACTGGGTAACCGCAGCAGCTATCCCGTGCATGACAGTAAAGGTCAGAAAATTACCGCTTGGCGCGAACGTGCTGAAATTCGTTTAGAAAGCACGGAGTTTTCCGAATTATCCGCATTGACCGGCGAGCTTCTCAAAACCCTAAAAATGGCCAATATGCAATTTAGTATTGCACCTAAAACCCGTATCAGCAGTGAAGATGCACTGCTTAAAGACGCCATCAGTGCGTTCCAAGCCAGAGCAAAATTAGTCAGCGAAGCCTTTGGTAGCACGCATTATAAAGTGGTGAATTTAAACCTCAACAGCAACGGCTTTACACGCCCGCCGGTGTATGCTCGTTCTGCAAAAATGCTGTCATCAGTCATGTCGGAACAAGTGGCTGCACCCGAAATTGAAGCCGGTAGCAGCCAAGTGAGCATCATTGCCGATGGGGTGATTGAAATCGTACTGCCTTAGTCTCGTAGCGGGCATGGTTACACCTCCATGCGGGCATGCTCGCTCATTAAACGGACTCACAACGAAACGTTCTTCGTGATAGTCATCGATAGGTAATACTCTACCCAGCACAAGCAAATCTAAACAATAATAATTCGCATCACTGTTTACTTTAAAGATAGGAATGGTTAGCATGCGCGGCATTCTTATCTGGAGTTTGCTATGCGTATCCCATTTGCTTATTCGTTTCTTGCCTGCTCTATTCTCAGCACCAGCAATCTTGCGCTTGCCGAGCAGTCACCTGCACAACTTGGCTCAACCGTAGTCAGCGCCTCAGGTTTTGAGCAGAAAATCACCGATGCGCCAGCCAGTATTTCGGTGCTGAGCAATTCCGATCTGCAAAAGAAACGCTACAGCAACCTCGCCCAAGCCTTGGATGACATGGAAGGTATTGATATTAAACAAGGCACAGGTAAAACGGGCGGCTTAAATATCAGTATGCGCGGCATGCCCAGCGATTACACATTGATTCTGATTGATGGCCGCCGTCAAAATCCAGCAGGCAACGTCACCCCGAACGGGTTTGGCGAAACATCCACCAGCTTTATGCCACCGATGTCAGCCATTGAACGCATTGAAGTGATTCGCGGCCCGATGTCAACGCTATATGGCTCGGATGCCATGGGCGGTATCATTAATATCATTACCAAGAAAGTCGGCACTCAGTGGACTGGTAGCGTCAGCGCTGATTACACCTATCAAGAAGAGCGTGATTTCGGCGATACCGGCAGTACCAGCTTTTATAGCAGCGGCCCTCTGGTTGACGGCTTACTCGGCCTCAATGTACGCGGGAGTTTCTTTGATCGCCAAGCATCAGATTTAACCTATGGCAGCGGCATTCATGTCAGCAAGAGAGGCCCTTCCCCAGTTGAAGGGCAAAATTTCAACCTCGGTGCACGCTTAAACTTCACCCCGCATGATAATCATGACTTTGCTTTAGATTTTGAAAAAGGTCGACAAACATACAATAACGATGACTGTCAGTTAGGCACGTTAGATGGCAAAAAAGGCGGTGATGCGGTTGATGGTTGCACTGTTAACGAGCAAAGCAAAGCCAACGGTTACAGCGATGAACTTGAATTTCAACGTACCCAATACGCGTTAACTCATACGGGACGCTTTGAGCGAGGCACGCTAGATAGCGCTATCACCTATAACACCACCGAAACCTTTGGTCGCACCATTCCTGGCACCATTGGCACCGGTTATGTCGGTTTTCCTGACATTGTTGGCGGCGATAAACGCACCTTAAAATCCACTGACCTAGTTGTCGACACTAAATTTGTCACAGCGCTTACTGACAATACGGTCAGCACCCTTGGCGGCCAGTACTGGGATGCTGAATTGGAAGACGGCATCGCCACTAAGAAGTTTAAGCAAGAGGCAGCTGCTGTCTTTGCCGAAAATGAATGGCACATGACTGAAGCGTTAGCCCTGACTTTAGGTGCACGTTATGACCGCCACCAAGCGTTTGGCGGCCATACCAGTCCACGTGCTTACTTGGTTTGGCAGACCACTGACAACTGGACCCTTAAAGGCGGCGTCAGCAAAGGTTATAAAACACCAAGCCTGAATGATCTACACAGCGGTATTAATGGTGTTTCTGGTCAAGGCACAATTACGACTATCGGTAACCCGAGCTTAAAACCAGAAACCAGCACTACAACTGAGTTCGGTGTGTACTTTGACAATCTCATTGGTTTTAATGCAAACGCCACCGTTTTCCACAATAAATTTAAAGATAAAATCGCCGATGGTAGCCCAGTTGTCGATCCACTCTGCGCGAGCAACTCAGGAGGTGAGTGCTCACAAAAAGTCAACGTTGATGAAGCGATCACTCAAGGTTTCGAGCTCGCTGGACGCTGGCAATTTGCTGATGCTTGGAGTGTAAACGCCAACTATACCTTTACCGACAGCGAGCAAAAAAGCGGTCAAAATAAAGGTGAACCACTCACCAACACGCCAAAACATTTAGCCAACGCCAGCTTAAATTGGGCAACAACCGACAAGCTTAACCTGTGGCTAAAAAGTGAGTATCGCGGCAAACGCGCACGCTTTACCGACAAATATGAGAACCTTGGTAGCAATACAACTAACCAGTCAATTTATGACACGCTCGGTAAAAACATGAAAGGTTACACCTTGTTTCACCTCGGTGGCTCCTATCAAGCAACCGACGAGTTGTCTTTAAATGCCACCATCTACAACCTTCTAAATAAAGATTTTGTCCAAGGCAAAGCTTATACAACATACAAAAGCGGTGTACCAAGTGGAACTGCTTACGGTACAGACTACACCCACTCAACCTCGGGTTCTTCTGGCACCATCGAAGAAGGCCGTCGCCTGTGGATGTCAGCCACCTACGCGTTCTAACGTTCCACTCGTTTAAACACCGCCAGCGCTCACAATACGTTGGTGGTGTTTGCATCAGGTCTACTTATGATTGTTCCTGTTTGGCTCGGTACTCTTCGGCAATGGCACTGG
Organism: Pseudomonas sp.; assembly: GCA_034006605.1. Lineage (GTDB taxonomy): Bacteria > Pseudomonadota > Gammaproteobacteria > Pseudomonadales > Pseudomonadaceae > Denitrificimonas. The sequence goes on from JAVESM010000005.1 coordinate 41,018, forward strand.
ATCAGCTCGGCACTGTGCTTAGCTGGCATGCTGCTATTTTCCGTCACCGGCATCACCCTTAATCATGCCAGCCAAATTACTGCCAAAGCAGCGATTATCACCTTAGAAACCAGTTTGCCTGAAGCGCTACTCACTGAGCTTAATCGAGCGGCACCTCAGCAACAGGTGCCTCGCGCTGTTCAACATTGGTTTGAGCAACAACTGAATCAACCCATATCAATGACTGATGCTGAATGGTCAGCAGACGAGTTGTATATCGCCCTGCCCCGTCCTGGCGGTGATGGCTGGCTCAGCATTGACTTAGACAGTGGCGAATTGCTGTATGAAAGCACTGACCGAGGCTGGATTGCTTATTTTAATGACCTACATAAAGGCCGCAATACTGGCACTGCATGGTCTTGGTTTATCGATGTTTTTGCCGGTATCTGCGTGCTGTTTAGCTTCACTGGGCTGTGGTTGCTGACGCGGCAAACAAACATGCGCCCAAGCACTTGGCCGGTCACCTTGGCAGGCTTGGTGATTCCATTACTCATCATGCTGTTATTTATTCATTAAGAAAGGATCGTTTCATGCTTAAACAAGCCTTTGCCGCGTGCGCGCTAGCCACCTGCATCCCTGTTAGCGCAGCTGACCTCGCCGTGGAAGTTGAGATACCTCGCCTTGAGGTTGCTGAGTATCACCGTCCGTACGTCGCGCTGTGGATTGAGCAAAACAACCAGCACATTGCCAATTTAAATGTCTGGTATGACTTGAAAATGAAAGACAACGAAGGCGAGAAATGGCTCAAGGATATGCGCCAATGGTGGCGGCGCAGTGGCCGCAGCCTAGCGTTACCCGTCGATGGTGTCAGCGGCGCAACCCGTGCTGTAGGTGCTCATGCAATCAGTTTTAATAGTGACAGTTCGGCGCTCAAACAACTCAACGCCGGCGATTACCAGTTACTGGTTGAAGCCGCACGCGAAGTCGGCGGACGTGAAATTGTACGTATTCCTTTCAGCTGGCCACCTACGCAAAAAGTCACCGTGAAAGCTCAAGGCTCCAGCGAACTTGGCGCCATCAACCTCACCCTCAATCCTTAAGGAAATCTAACGATGAAACCCATGATTAAATGGACCGCTCTGGCGCTAGCCATCTGCCTGCCGCTCAGCGCCAATGCCCACCGTGCGTGGATGTTGCCATCAGCGACAGTGCTATCAGGCGACGAACCTTGGATTACCGTTGACGCGGCGGTGTCCAATGATATTTTCTATTTTGAGCATTTCCCGCTACAAATTGAGGGTGTCGGTGCAGCGCTGGTCATCCCAGGTCAAACACCAGCAGGCAAAGATGCAAAACCTGCACCAGCACGCCCGCGAGCGCAATTGGAAATTATTCGCCCAGACGGCAGCTTAGCCAAGCCACTCTTTGGCAATACCGGTCGTTACCGCAGCACCTTCGATGTACAACTGGACCAAAAAGGTACGTGGAAGCTAGCGATTGCTAACCAAGGCCTTTTTGCTCGTTACCAAGAAAATGGCGAGATGCGTCGCTGGTCAGGCAAGGCGGCAGACTTTGCCAAACAAGTACCTAAAAATGCCAAGAAACTAAAGGTCACTGACAATTCAAGTCGTATGGAAGTCTTTATCACGTCAGGTCAGCCCAGCGAACAGGTGCTTCAACCGACCCATCAAGGTTTAGAGCTGGTCGCAAAAACTCACCCTAACGACCTCTTTGCCGGTGAAACAGCGAGCTTTGCTTTTCTGCTCGACGGCAAACCCGCCGCAGATTTAAAAGTCACCGTGATTGCTGAAGGTATTCGCTACCGCGACAGCCTCAACGAGATCGTACTGAGCACCGATAACAACGGGGCTTTTTCTATTACTTGGCCACACGCCGGCATGTACTGGCTCGAAGCTGTGAGCACGCAAGCGATTAGCAGCACACAATCACCGGCCACAGAGAAACGTGCCAGCTACAGCGCCACTCTTGAAGTGTTGGCCCTTTAAGTAAACATGCTAACACTGGTCGAAGACACCTCACGCCAGCTGCTTGCAGCTGGTCTGCTGCTGAGTTATAGCGGATTTTGCGTTTGCCTATGGCGGCGCCATAAAGCCGCAAAAATACCCGCGATTAACAATACATCTGACGCACTGATTGTTTGGGCCAGTCAAAGCGGTAACGCACAACAGCTCGCGCAACAACTCCATCAACAGCTGATCAATGCAGGTCGTACTACGCAATGTTTGCCTCTTGAGCAACTCAGCAGCACGCAACTGCAAAACAGCACGCAGATCATCTTTATCGTCAGCACCTTCGGCGAGGGCGAAGCGCCTGAACATGCACGGCTATTCTTGAAGAGTCTGTCGGCAAATCGTGATCTGCAACACCTTAATATTCAGGTGCTCGGTTTGGGTGATCGCCGCTATCCAGACTTTTGTAAGTTTGCCGAACAACTGCAAGCACGCTTAGTCGCACAGGGCGCAAAACTAAACTTACCCTTGATGACAGTGGATAATATGCAAGCAGAACAGCTGGCTCACTGGCAGCAACAGATGGCTGAACACTTTGCCATCAACACTATTCAGCCGAGCCAATACCAACCCGCTTGGTTTAATGCCGCCCTGCTCGATCGCCAGCATCTCAATCCTTACAGCAACAGCCCTGGCCTATACAAACTTCGCTTTCAAACCGCACACTGCGACTGGCAAGCAGGCGATACGTTGCGGGTTCACCCCTCGAATGATCCTGCACTCAGCACCCGCGAATACTCTATTGCTTCGAGCGCTACGAGCGGTTATTTAGAGCTGATTGTGCGCCTCAACTACGATGCTAAACACAAGCTGGGGCAATGCTCAGGCTGGCTCTGTGAAACGCTCAGAATTAACGACAGCATTGCCTTTAGTCTCTGTGCCAAGCCTAACTTTCATGCTGTACAACAACACAAACCTGCTATTTTCATTGGCGCTGGTAGCGGCTTGGCAGGCTTAAGAGCGCACCTTGCCGAACGGCCCAAGTTCAGTCAAAACTGGCTGATTTTAGGCGAGCGCTGCCCGCGCACCGATCGATTATTGCCTGAAGAATTAAGCCAGTGGCAGCGCAATCAGCACCTCACTTATCTTGATTATGCGTTTTCCCGTGATGCAAACGCACCGCGCTATGTACAAGATTATCTAGTTGAGCAGCAACAGCGTTTAATCAGCTGGCTCGAACAAGGTGCGACGATTTATGTCTGCGGCCGCTTGCAAGGAATGGGGCGAGGTGTACTGCAAACACTGACGCAGTTGCTCGGTGCAGAACAGATGCAGAGCTTGCAGCAACAAGGACGTTATCGTACTGATTTGTATTGAAGTATAGATTTAACGCGCCCAGCGTCTAAGCAAGTTATGATACACGCCGGTTAACTGCACACTGCTGGCATGACCGACACCGAGCGCTTGATTGACTTCTTGAATACTGGTGTCCAGATCAAACAGCAAACTGCGCTGCGCATCTTCACGAATCAAACTCTGCAGCCAAAAAAATGAACAGACTCGTTGCCCGCGCGTGATCGGCAGCACCTGATGCAAGCTGCTCGATGGGTACAGAATCATATCGCCAGCCGGCAACTTAACGCTGTGCGCGCCGTAAGTGTCTTCCACCACCAGTTCACCGCCATCATATTCATCCGGTTCGCTAAAAAACAAAGTCGCCGATAAATCCGTACGCACTTTTTGTCCGGTTTGCCGATCAATGCGAATCGCATTATCGACATGAATGCCAAAGCCTTGTCCGACTTGGTAGCAGTTAAACAGTGGTGGAAAAATGGTATCTGGCAACGCAGCAGAAACAAACAGCGGATTGTTGTGTAAGGCCTGCACAATCAGCGCACCAATGTTGATCGCAGTAGTCGAGTCTTGCGCTAACTGCAGATTGTTTTTTGTCATCGCCGACTGAAAACCCGACGTGGCATTACCATCGTGCCAAGCCGCTTGTGCAAAGAGCTGGCGACATTCTTGCACCTGCTCTGACGTCAATACATTAGGGATATGTAGCATCATAATCTTAATCTCAAAAACACCCCCTCTGCGCCATGCATCAGGGGTGTGTCATCTTAGAACGTATACGTAGTGGATAAAATCAAATGACGACCATCACCAAACTCAACTGCAGATGAACGCGAATCAGCCCCCGTGCGCTGACGAACACGCTCAACATAGTCTTTATCGAAAATGTTATTCAGGTTCAACTGCACATTAAACTGATCATTGACCTGATAGGCCACTAGCGCATTATGCACCCAGTACTCTGCCAGCTTAGCCTGATCAGAAGAAGTCACGTTGCGCCGACTGACATAACGACTGCCATAACCCACTTGCCAACCCTGTGGTAGATCATAGGTGCTCCACAAGTTAAAGGAATGCGGCGGCGTATTGGCTAAAGCCTGCCCCTCAGTATTGGCATCAATGGATTTAACCGTTTCGCTATCCAAATAGGTGTAGTTGGCGTAGATTTTCCAATCATCGGTGACTTTACCGGTTGCGCCTAACTCAACGCCCTGCACGCGTTGTTCGCCAGCTAAGCGATATGATCCATCGGCTAACTGCTCGCGGGCATTGGTTTTCTCAACACGAAAAATAGCCCCATCCAACGCTAAGGCACTATTAAAGAAGGTCCACTTAGTACCCAGCTCCAATGTGCGATTTTTCTCTGAGGATAAATCGGCAGTGGCACCACTGACGCCAGAACCCATAGTGGTTAAGAACTCAGCTGAGGGGTTAAAGGAAGTACCGTACGCCACATAAATCCGGCCGTTATCAGCAGGTTTATACACCAAGCCCGCGCGGCCGCTGAGTTTTTTATCGTCAGTGCTGTATTTATCGGTTGCGCCAGTGCTGACTGTACTTTTATCATAGTCACCATTGAGCCAGTCATAACGCAAACCCAGATTGATATCCCATTGTGGTGCAAGGCTGATGGTATCAAAGGCATACAGTGCTTTATTGGTCAGCTGTGTCTCAGTGTTATCTAAAGAGGTCCGCTGTGCAGAGCCCGCGTAATAGCCCGGAGGATTATATAAATCATAATCGATGCCGGTAAAACTGAAGGCATGGTTATAGGCTTCACGCTCATAGGTTTCTCGTGAGATTTCACCACCGGCAACCCAGCTGTGCTGCATGCCCAATAGATCATTCTCACCAATCAAACTCAGTTGATTGATCCACATCTTAGACGCTACATCACGGCCATAAGCTTGCGGACCTGCCGGCGTATAACGGCCTGGCGCGACACCGACAAGATTGACATGCGCGGCAGAAATCACCGTATCGCGATCAATACGACTGTAGCGGGTTAAGTTTTGTAGCTGCAAAGAATCATTAATGTCATGTTCAAACTTAACGGTGAACGCATCACTAGTAATGTCTTCTTTATCAAAGTTACGGAAACCAAAGTAATCATCACGACTGACACCGGCCAACTTCTCACCATCGCGCGCCGGCACACCATAATCAGGCAAGTTGTCATCCACTTGATGAAAGTAACTTAACGTTAAACGCGTCGCATCACTTAAACCAAACAACACCGATGGCGCAATACCCCAACGCTGGCGATCAATATCATTACGGCCCGGCACATCATTTTCATGCGCCATTAAGTTAAGACGGAACGCACTGTCCGTACCCACGCCATCTAGACGCTGATTGGCATCAAGCGTCATACGGTGATAACCGTCAGTCCCTAAAGAAGCACCGAGCTCTACAAACTCACGCTGCTTGGGTGCTTTGCTGGCCTGATTAATACTGCCTCCCGTGGTTCCACTGCCACCAAACACTGAGTTGGGACCTTTAATCACTTCAACGGCTTCAATATTAAAGGTATCGGTGCGGTTGGTTTGCGTGCTGTCACGTAAGCCATCAATTTGCATATTGGCATTGGCACTAAAGCCACGAATATTGATGCTATCACCTGAACCACCACCGCCTTCACCCGCATTAAAGGTAATTCCGGAGACATTACTTAATACTTGCCGCAGACTCAGCGCTTGCTGTTCTTTAATAATCTCAGCCGGAATCACTTGAATAGTTTGCGGCATATCTAACAGAGGCGCCGTGTTCTTAACTGAGACTGAATGCGTCGTTCTATACGTTGCACGCTCACCCACAACAGTTTGCGAATCAAGCTCAACGGACGATGCGGGGTCTTGTGCCGCGGCTAATTGACTGGCTGACGCGATGGCAATACCCACCGCCGTTACCAATAAAGAGCGCGGTTGTTTTTTTGAAGAAATAATTGATGCACGCAAGGGAGTTCCTCCTTTTTATGGAAGGACGAACTCTAAATGATAACGATTAGCATTACCATTAATTTATTGATATATGTCAATAAATTAATGGTCTATCAGTAACACTTACAAGTAATACGACTTCAAGGGTGGAAAGCCGTTAAATTCAACCGCACTGTAACTGGTGGTATAAGCACCTGTAGATAACCAATATAAGCGATCACTACTGGCTAAATTCAATGGTAAACCGTACTTATAATTCTCATACATGATATCGGCACTGTCACAAGTTGGCCCAGCAATCACCACGTCTTCTAGCTCGCCTTGCTTTTCTGTCCAGATCGGAAACTTAATGGATTCATCCATGGTTTCAATCAAACCAGAAAACTTACCCACATCGGTAAACACCCAGCGCTCAACCGCAGTACGTGATTTACGTGATACCAACACCACTTCACTGACTAAAATACCCGCGTTAGCAATCAGCGAACGGCCTGGCTCAAGAATAATTTCAGGCAAATCGTCACCAAAGTCTTCTTTCAAGAAGCGGGCGATTTCTTCAGCATACGCTTGCAAGGTATTGGTTCTGTTCAAATAGTTGGCTGGAAAACCACCGCCCATATTGATCATTTGCAAATGGATACCATCTTCTTCACGTAACCGTTCGAAGATAATTTTAACTTTACCAATCGCCGCATCCCAAGCGCCAATTTCACGCTGCTGTGAGCCAACGTGAAAGGATACGCCGTAAGGCACCAAGCCCAAGTCACGGGCAAGGACCAATAGATCCATGGCCATATCCGTTTGGCAACCAAACTTACGCGACAAGGGCCAGTCTGCTGAGCCGGAGCTTTCAGTAAGAATACGCACATACACCTTAGAACCGGGAGCGGCTTTGGCAATATTACGTAGATCAGCTTCTGAGTCAGTGGCAAACATACGCACACCTTTCTCATAAAAGTAACGTACATCACGGGCTTTTTTAATGGTGTTACCAAAGCTGATTTGCTCAGCTTTAACACCACAAGACATCACCTTATCGAGCTCATAGATCGAGGCAATATCAAAGTTAGAACCTTTGCTTTTTAGCAGCTCAGTAATCTCTACCGCAGGATTGGCTTTCACCGCATAATAAATTTTTGCGTAGGGAAAGTTTTCTTCAATTTCATCGTAAGCGCGTGCGATGGTTGCTGTATCAATCACCACAAACGGGGTTTCATGTTGATCAGCAAACGCCTTCATTTTTTTAAAAGTTTCAGGCGCGAAATAGTCTTCCACATTAATGGACATAGCGGGACTCCTCTCCGGGTCATGGCAGAATCAAGAAAATAAGGGATTAAAACAGAACGCCGAATCCGTTTCCCCACTTTGGTTCGCCTACTTCCCAAGGCATGTCGCCGAGGATTTATAGCGTTAAGCGCTATCAACCTCTCGTCGTCAGTACTTGAGCCGGATGGATCGTTTCAGCATGAGCGTTCTAGCCGCGCACTTTAGGACGATGACTCGAGGATAGCAACCTTAAAAAAAGCATTTTAAGATTAATTCGTTATAAGAATTCAACATATTTAACGGTGCAGCAATAAAAACTGAATGCTCTCGACTCTATTAAAATCGAGGAGCATTCTGCATGCGATCGCGGAGTACAAACACGTCAGAGCGGCGGCGCCAATTAAGGCCGAAAACGATTCACCAACTCATTGAGTTGTTCAGAGACGCGCTGCGAACTACGAATACTTGCCGCGCTTTCTTGGGTGCGCTGCAAGCTACGCTCTGACAACGTAGAGATCTCAGCAACTTGGCGATTCACCTCTTGCGAGACCATCGCTTGTTCTTCAACAGCCGTCGCCATCTGCTCAGACATCGCGGAGATTTTACTGACCGCTTCTACAATGCCAGACAGCATGTTTTCCGACTCCACAACCCGTTGCAGGCCCATTTCTGCATCGGCAGCACCCTCTTTAGCAACGCTGACTGAGGTCACTGCTTGCGCACTCAGGCTTTCCACGATCTGACTGATATTCTTCGCTGAATCACGTGTATTCGAGGCCAATAGACGCACTTCATCCGCTACCACAGAGAAACCTCGGCCATGTTCACCGGCACGCGCAGCCTCAATCGCCGCATTGAGTGCCAATAAATTGGTTTGATCAGATATTTTTTCAATCGAGGCCGCTGCCCGCGCAATCGCATCAGTTTGCTCAGCCAAGCCCTGCACTGACTGGCCAATATCTAACACCGTACCGCGCAACTGCTCAATGGATGTACGCGTAATCTGCGCAATCTTAACGCCCTGCCCAGCGAGATCACTGGAATGCTCCGCTTGACTGGCAGTTTTTTGTACATTGTCTGAAATCTCATGAATGGCTAAAGACATCTCATTCATTGCCGTGGCAACCAGTTCTGTTTGCTGACTTTGATTAAGCATCTCTTCACGCGCAGTCTCCGTCAGGGATAAACCCAGTCGCGATTGCTCGGTGACCTGACGTGAAGCGTCTTCAATGCGCGTCAATACCGCATCTAAATGCGCGCGTAAACTCATCACCCCCACCATGATATTGCCTATCATGCCGTGCTGATTGGTATAAGTACTCGCCGCCAACGGGTGCATAAAGACGCCATGCAGCTCATTGCTGAGCAACTGCAAGTCATGCCTGTATTGCAAATACTGGATTCCACCAAACGCTAATAACGCCACAATCAGCCATACGCTACTGGCTAAAGCTGACACGCTATAACCCAAAATTAATGCAGGGATAATAAACCCAATAGCAACCATCAACTGTTTTAAGTAACGCGGCACTTGTAATTGACGACGCTTCTGGTTCATCCGCGTATAAAGCTTTTGTGCACGCTCAATATCAATCCGAGCAGGACACGAGCGTACTGACTCATAGCCAACCACTTCACCGTTCTCGGTCACTGGAGTGACATAGGCACTGACCCAGTAATAATCGCCATTTTTGCAGCGATTTTTCACCAAGCCCATCCATGGGCGACCCGCTTTAAGGTGCTGCCACATCACTTCAAATGCCTCTTTTGGCATATCAGGATGACGCACAATATTATGGTTTTGGCCAACCAGTTCAGCACGTGAAAAGCCACTGATTTTTTCAAATCCATCATTACAGTGGGTAATCACCCCGCGTAAATCAGTCGCAGAAATCAGTTTTATATCAGCAGCAAACTTGTGCTCTCGCTGGGTTATTGATCGTATTTTTGTCATAGCGGGCGCCTTGGATATGCATGCATACACAGTGTGCTGAATTCATGCAGTTTATTTATTTAACGGGTCATCGCATTAAAAACCAACCAACCGATAACCCTCAGAAAATACGCACATACCTATGGCGCATCCCTTAAATCTATCGGTTAAAGTCAAAGTTAATGTGGACATCAGTCCGCAGTTAGTTGGCTGGCCTGCCAGCCAACTAACTTGATATATGACAATTATTATACGCGTAAAACTATATGGTCATATAAAATAAAACCAACTTATAGAGCGCACATCCTGAGTTTTTTATCAGCCCAACGTCCACTCAACAAGCTCGTTGCTACAACCCAGATCTGTCAGTCAAGCAATGCGTAAGCCATGCCAAGAACAGCAACTCACATTTAAAAACTGACGACAGGCCCAAGCGTGTCGATCAGTAGCACAATAGCCAGCATATAAGCGCTTAAAAAAGTCAAGTTCATTCACAGGGCACTCTGGAAGTTGCGCGTTTAGCATTCAAACGCACACAGGCACTCAAGCAAAGTCAGCATTGTTATCAAACCTTAAATTGTTATAGTATAACGTTCTTTGCTGCGTATTTAATCACTATGACTCGTTCTCTCCCCGATATCTCCCTCAACACACAAACCCATATCCACACACCAATCCACTGGGTCGGCATGGATAATATTGACATACCCCTATGGTTTGCTGAGGAACAGCCTGAGGCACATAACACACTGCCGACTCAAGCATGCTTTCAGGTGGATATGGCGAACACAAAAAGCAAAGGCATCCACATGTCTCGTCTGTATCAGTTGCTCGACAAACTGACATCTGTACAGCCTCTCAACCCAGATGCATTATTAGCCATTTTGGAAGAAGCGATCCTTGGCCAACAAGAAGCACAGGCATCGCAGGCGCGCTTAATCTTGCACTTCAATTTATTGCTCAAGCGCACAGCCTTACTCAGTCACGATCTCGGCGGCTGGAAACGCTATCCTGTGCAACTGCATGCGCAATTATCGCCTGCAGGGTTTCAGCTCACAGCAGAAGTTAAAGTCGGATACTCATCAACCTGTCCTTGCTCCGCCGCCTTGGCGCGTCAACTCTTAGCCGAACACTTCCTGACTCATTTTACCGCTACAAAAACCTGCGGTGTCCAACAGGTCGCCGACTGGTTACAACAGCACGGTAGCTTTGCCACACCACACAGCCAGCGCAGCCAAGCCACAGTCAGTGTGTCAGTGCCGACAAACTCAACACACTTTGGCTTGCTGCAATTACTAAATGATATCGAGCAAGCGTTAGCAACCCCCTTACAAACAGCCGTCAAACGCATTGACGAACAGGAGTTTGCCCGTCTTAACGGCCAAAATTTAATGTTTGTTGAAGATGCTGTGCGACGACTTCAACAAGCATTAACAGGGCAATATGCAAATTTTTCAGCCACTGTGCGTCACTTAGAAAGCCTGCATGCCCATGACGCACTCGCGTCTATCCAACAGACAACAACTCGCGGTCAATCACTTTAAACCAACCACTGCGTACAGCTGCCTAAACAACATTGACACGCATTCCTAAACACAAGGAGAGCAACATGAACCACCCCCTTCCCGTGACTGTTTTATCCGGTTTTCTAGGTGCAGGAAAAACCACCTTACTCAATCATATTTTAAAAAACCGCGAAGGCTTACGCGTAGCTGTAATCGTTAACGATATGAGTGAAATCAATATAGACGGTAACGCAGCGCAACAAGGTGTTACGCTCAACCGTGCCGAAGAGCAGTTAATTGAAATGAGTAATGGCTGTATCTGCTGCACTTTACGTGAAGACTTACTCAAAGAAGTTGCCGCGCTGGCTCAGCAAAACCGCTTTGATTACTTGCTGATTGAATCCACTGGTATTTCAGAACCTTTACCTGTGGCGGAAACCTTCACTTTTACCGATGAAGCCGGTCACAGCTTAGCGGATCTGACTCGCCTCGATACCATGGTCACCGTGGTGGATGGTATGAATTTCTTAGCTGATTATCACGCCGCACAGTGGATTGGCGAACGCGAAAACGATATTGCCGAAGACGACGAACGTGCCATCACCGACTTACTGATTGAACAGGTTGAGTTTGCCGATGTGATTTTAGTCAGCAAAACCGATTTGATCAGCCAAGTGGCCTATCAAGAGCTCGAAGCGATTTTGCGCTCACTCAATACTCAAGCTAAAATTTTGCCGATGCGCATGGGCGATATTCCACTGGCCGAAGTACTCAATACCCACGCGTTTAATTTTGATAAAGCCGCACAAGCACCCGGTTGGTTAAAAGAAATGCGCGGTGAGCATGTGCCGGAAAGTGAAGAATACGGTATTGCCTCACATGCTTGGCAGGCACGCCGGCCATTACATGCCGAGCGCTTTTATCAGTTTCTAAATCAAGAGTGGGTCAATGGGCGTTTATTGCGCTCCAAAGGCTATTTTTGGCTGGCACCTTGCCCAAACTTGGTCGGTAGCTGGTCACAAGCCGGTGGCATGATGCGCTACAGCTATGCGGGTCAATGGTGGGCAAGCGTGCCGCGCGCAGACTGGCCACAAGATACCGACAGCTTACAATCCATCGCAAGCAAATGGGATGAAAGCACCGGTGACTGCCGTCAAGAACTGGTATTTATTGGGCAAAACATCAATTTTAATCAGCTCGAAGCCGATTTAGCCAGCTGCTTACTGACTGATGATGAGTTGGCCTTAGGTGAAACACATTGGCGGCAATTGGCCGAACCGTTTAACTTAGCAGGCACGCTGCAAGTCGAATAACCGCCCTGCGGTTACATGATATGTATCATTGTAACCGCAGTCGCCATCCGCCCAATACAGCGGCCTCACCCTATTATTCTCCCCCTAGAAAACCACCTGATTGGCGATTCCATAGACGTGCATAGAGGCCATTTTTCGCCAAGAGCTCTTGATGACTGCCCACTTCAACAATCTGGCCTTTGTCCATCACCACCAAACGGTCCATCGCAGCAATGGTGGATAAACGGTGCGCAATCGCAATCACAGTTTTGTCAGCCATCAAGTCATACAGGCTCTCTTGAATGGCCTCTTCCACTTCTGAGTCCAAGGCACTGGTGGCTTCATCCAATAATAAAATCGGCGCATCTTTAAGCATGACCCGCGCGATAGCAATGCGCTGACGCTGCCCACCGGAAAGTTTCACCCCACGGTCACCAACATAGGCATCCAAACCTGTACGCCCTTTTGCATCCGATAATGACGGAATAAACTCTGCCGCTTGTGCACGTTCAACCGCCAACTGCAGCGCTTCTTCTGTAGCATCAGGACGACCATAGACAATATTATCGCGTACAGAACGGTGCAATAAGGACGTGTCTTGCGTAACCATGCCAATCTGCTGACGCAATGACTGTTGGCTGACTTTGGCAATATCTTGCCCATCAATCAGCACCTGACCACTGCTCAGATCATAAAAACGCAGCAAAACATTAACTAAGGTCGATTTACCTGCACCGGAGCGACCGACTAAACCAATTTTCTCACCCGCTTTAATATGCAAGTTAAAGTCGCTCATCAACGGCTTACCATCCAGATACTGAAAGCCCAGCTGTTTAAACTCGATTTCACCATGTGGCACTTGCAGTTCCGTAGCATCCGGCGCATCCAATAATTTGACGGGTGTGCTTATGGTATTCATCCCATCCTGTACCGTGCCGAGGTTTTCAAACAGCATGGTGGCTTCCCACATAATCCAGTGCGATAAGCCAATCAAACGTAATGCCATTGCAATCGCTGCAGCCACCGCACCAACGCCAATGAGGTCCTGTTGCCATAAGTACAAACTAAGTGCCGCCGTGCCGCCGACCAACAACATATTCAGGGTGTGATTGATCAGCTCTATATAGGTGACCCAACGCATCTGCGCATGCACCGTCCCCATAAACTCCTGCATCGCTTGCTTGGCATAACGCGCTTCGCGACCTCCGTGCGAGAACAATTTCACCGTAGCAATGTTTGAGTACGCATCGGTAATGCGCCCCGTCATTAATGAGCGCGCATCCGCCTGCGTGCTAGCGAGCGCAGCCATACGCGGTACAAAAATGCGCAAAACCACAACGAACACCACGAGCCAAGCAACAAAAGGAACCAGCAACCAAGCATCAAAACTCAGCAAAATAATGGCCGTGGTCAGGAAGTAAATCACCACATACACCAGCATTTCAGCACAAATCATAATAGTGTCGCGCACCGCTAAGGCGGTTTGCATCACTTTGGCAGAAATCCGTCCAGCAAATTCGTCTTGGTAAAACTGCATGCTTTGACTCAAGAGCAACTGATGAAACTGCCAGCGCAAACGCATCGGCAATACGCCCTGCAGCGTTTGAAAACGCACATTACTGGCCATTAGCACCCACAGCGGACTGAGCACAATCAGCAGCAACATCGCCAAGAGAGGGGTGTGTTTTTCTGCCCATAACTGCTCAGGACCATATTGACCCAGCCAGTCAACAATTAAGCCCATCATTTGAAACAAAACCGCTTCAAACACACCAAGACCGGCGTTCAACAGCACCAACACCAACAACCAAGGGCCTGCGCCACGCGTGCAAGCTTGAATAAAATGAAAAATAGTCAGCCGTTTCGGCGCCAGTAACGCCTCTGGATAAGGATTTATCCGCCGCTCAAACCAATCAAACCAAGCCATATGAATCTCTGTAAATATTAGGAGTGACCACTACTAGTCATCGTACGGTGCGCTGTATATTCTATGTTAAACGGTTACTTTATATGCAAAAGACTGCGTAGCGCGCATCACCAACAATACTCTAGAATAAATTGATGGCTTCAGCAGTCACCTCATCGGCCAGTAACCAAATCGCGGTGACGGCCATCATCACGGCCATAACTGTATTGAAGATGGATAAACTACGTGGCCGCTGGAGCACCTGACGCAAGCGATCACCAAGTATTGCCCACAGGGTAATGCAAGGATAGTTCACCACACTGCTGACCACGGCAATCAGCACATTCGACAGTAAAATATTGCCTTCTGTTGCGCCAAATAATACCGCAACATTAATTGCCATTAACCATGCCTTTGGGTTGACCCACTGAAAGAAAAACATATGCCAAAAAGTCAGTGGCTGAGCACGCACTGCCTTGTCGGGGGTCGAGGCTTTATAGAGCATCCACGATAGCCACAGTAAATAAAGACAACCCAGTAATGCAATCGGTAAGCGAATCACCTCAACCCATTGCATTAAAAAACTAAAGGTCTCTAGGGCGATAAAACACTGTACACCACTGCCTAAGCTAATCCCCAAACTCATCGGTAAAGTACGTTTAAAACCAAAATTAACTCCAGAAGACGCCAGTAATAAATTATTGGGGCCAGGAGTCACCGACATAACAAAGATATAACTGATTAACGCCAAGGTGATCATGCAAAATCTCTAAACAACGCGACATAAGAAACACTAGTTTAAATCAGTGCGGCTTATGGATACAGATTCAGCAACAAGCTATTGTTATAGGTACAGAAGCATCTATAGAAAACTGTACCCATCAAATAGGATCGAACTGTGTCTGAATCACTGAATACCAATCAAAAACCTTTGTACTTGCAACTCAGTGAGACCCTCAGCGCTGCCATTAAGAAAGGCTCATTCTGTTCAGGCAGCCGTTTTCCATCAGTACGACGCACAGCTAAAACCTATGAACTAAGCATCAACACCGTCATCGCGACCTATCGTCATTTAGAAGATCAAGGCTTATTAGAAGCACGTCCAAAATCCGGTTTTTATATCCGCAACCAGCTGCCAAAACTCCAGCACACCCTAGACACCAGTAGCGTCCATGCGCAACCCAGTGCTGATTTACTTAAGCTGATTGAAACAACATTTGCCGCGCAGCAAAACCCTGAGTATGTGAATATTTCACTGGCTTGCCCGACAGACTCAGATTTCTATCCACGCGAGCGTTTAGGTAAAATCCTCTCGCATATTATTCGTCACGAACCACAACTGATTGGTAACTATGCCTTGCCGCCAGGCAGTCTCAATCTGCGCCAGCAAATTGCCCGACGTATGCTGGATTTAGGTATTGTCAGTGACCCTGCTGACATCACCATCACTCATGGTTGTGTCGAAGCACTTCAGTTGGCATTGCGCGCAGTCACTCAACCAGGCGACACAGTCGGGTTAGAGTCGCCCACCTACTTTTATTTAATCCCCATTTTATCCAGTCTTAATCTGAAAATCATTGAGATTCCCACCCATTCTGAAACGGGTCTATCGATTGAGGCGCTCGAAATGCTCCTTGAGCAAAAACAACTCAACGCCATTATTTGTATGCCTAATTTGCACAACCCTTTAGGTTGCAGCATGCCACTGGCGGCGAAAAAACGTTTAGCACAATTGGTCAATCACTACCAAGTGCCGTTAATTGAGGACGGCCTCTATAACGAACTGCAATTTAGCAAAATTTTACCTGCGGTTAAGTCCTTTGATAAAGGAGGTTGGGTAATGTTTTGCTCAAGTTTTACTAAAACACTGGCGCCTGATTTTAGGATTGGCTGGATTCAAGCTGGGCAGTTTGCCCAGTCAGTACAGCAACTTAAAAGCATGCTCTCAGTCACTGAGTCGCAACTATTATGTGAAACCATCGCGGCATTTCTAAAAACAGGTGGCTATGACCACCATTTGCGTAAGTTACGCAAACGCTATGCTGCGAACATGAATCAAGCACAAGCACTGATTGCTGAGCACTTCCCGCAAGGCACGCGGGCGACCAAACCTGCCGGCGGTTTTGTGTTTTGGGTCGAACTACCTGGCAAAATTGATACCGTGCTTTTACACCATTTGATGCTAGAAGAAAAAATCTGTTTAACGCCAGGCTCACTGTATTCACCCAGCGGGCGCTTTAGTAACGCCCTGCGGATTTCTTGCTGCTATCCCTTTAATGAACAATATCGCTATGCGCTCGCGCGAGTGGGCGCCAAGGTTTGCGAGGTCACAGGTATACCGGCCGGTTTAAGCAACGACAGTACGTGCACAGCTTATAAATAGGAACAAAATTTAAAGTGCGAAGTGGCTGATTTGCATGCTCTCGACTGAGGTGTCATACGCCTTAGTCTAAAGACGTAAACCCCAGCTATTCTGCGCTAAAGCTATTCTGCGCTCTAGCATTTACACCTTAGCTTGCAAGTCCGCTATAATTACCGGCTATTTTTTGAACCCTTGTCTTTGAGGCGCTATCCGCATGAGCAAACAGGCTGCCGAAGTTGCGAAACGTCGTACGTTCGCTATTATTTCTCACCCGGATGCCGGTAAAACCACCATTACCGAACGCTTGTTGCTGATGGGAAAAGCTATTTCTGTAGCCGGTACGGTTAAGTCACGTAAATCGGACCGTCATGCCACCTCTGACTGGATGGCTATGGAACAACAACGCGGTATTTCGATTACCACCTCGGTGATGCAATTCCCTTACCGCAAGCATATGGTCAACCTGCTCGACACCCCAGGTCACGAAGATTTCTCAGAAGACACCTACCGCACTCTAACTGCGGTCGACAGTGCGCTGATGATGATTGACGGTGGTAAAGGGGTTGAGCCGCGGACCATTGCTTTAATGAATGTCTGTCGTCTACGTGATACACCGATTATCAGCTTTATCAACAAAATGGACCGTGATATTCGCGACCCCATTGAGCTGCTGGATGAAATCGAAGCAGTACTCAATATTAAAGCGGCACCGATCACTTGGCCGATTGGCTGCTACCGTGAATTTAAAGGGGTCTATCACCTCACTGAAGATATTATTTATGTTTACTCCGCCGGCCACGGCCATGAACGCACGGATGTAAAAATCATTCAACACCTCGATAGTGCAGAAGCACGCGCACATCTGGGTGATTTATACGACAACTTTGTAGAAGAGCTTGAGTTGGTTCAAGGTGCTTGCCATCAATTTGATCATGCAGAATTCCTTAAGGGCCGGATGACCCCGGTATTTTTTGGTACTGCGCTGGGCAACTTTGGGGTTGACCATGTGCTTGATGCGTTTGTCGATTGGGCACCAGCACCGCAGCCGCGCATGGCCAATGAGCGTGAAGTACTGCCCAGCGAAAAACAGTTCAGCGGCTTTATCTTTAAGATTCAGGCCAATATGGACCCGCGTCACCGTGACCGTATTGCTTTTATGCGGGTGTGCTCAGGTAAATACGAACAAGGCATGAAAATGCGTCATGCGCGGATTAACAAAGACATCAAAATTGCCGATGCCCTGACCTTTTTCTCTAGCGAACGGGAACGTCTAGACGAAGCCTTTGCCGGCGATATTATTGGTCTGCATAACCACGGCACCATTCAAATCGGGGACACCTTTACCGACGGTGAAAATCTGTCCTTTACCGGTGTGCCGCACTTTGCCCCAGAATTATTCCGGCGTGTCCGTCTATCTGATCCATTGCGCGCTAAACAACTGCGTCAAGGCCTGCAAGAGTTGGCCGAAGAAGGTGCAACCCAAGTCTTCTTCCCTGAACGCAACAACGACATCATTCTTGGGGCGATTGGTGTGCTGCAGTTTGATGTGGTCGCCAGCCGCCTCAAAGAAGAGTACAAAGTAGAGTGCATTTACGAAGCGATTAACGTTTGGTCAGCGCGCTGGATTGAGTGTGACAACAAGAAAAAACTGCAAGAGTTTAAAGATAAAGCGCATGACAATTTGTCCATTGATGGTGGCGGTCACCTCACCTATCTTGCGCCAACCCGAGTGAACTTAAGCTTAATGGAAGAACGCTGGCCCGACATTAAGTTCTTAACCACACGCGAGCACCACTAAGTAAGCATGGTGGAGCGACACGAGCCCACGCCTATGTCATCCTAAAAGCGAAAGTGTATCTTTCGCTTTTTTGTTGGAGCTGCGTATGCCACTGATTGACAGCCACTGCCATCTGGACTTCCCTGCTTTTGAACATGACCGTGAGGCGGTCATTGCCCGCAGTCAAGCCTTGGGCGTAGAGAAAATGATTGTGGTGGGCGTCACTCGCCAACATTGGCCACGCCTGTGGAAAACGGTAGAGCAGACCGCGAGTTTGTATGCCGCGCTTGGCTTGCATCCTTACTTTCTGGCGGAACATCAAGACGATGACCTTCAGGCGCTAACCGAGCAGCTGAACATCTATCAGCAACACCCAAAGCTTTGCGCGGTGGGTGAAATCGGTTTAGATTTTTTCTTAAAAGAGCTCGATCCCAAGCAACAAACCCACTTATTCGCACAACAAGTAACCATAGCGGCTGAGTTTAACTTACCCGTCATCATTCATTCACGCCGCGCCAACGCACAGGTCACTGCCATCTTAAAAAAGGCCAAGCTGCCACGGGCCGGCATTATCCATGCGTTTTCTGGTAGTTATGAAGAAGCATTGGAGTACATCAAGCTAGGCTTTTTACTAGGTTTTGGCGGCGCAGCCACTTGGCCGCGCGCCACGCGTCTGCAAGACCTATTAAAACGCCTGCCGCTCGATAGCATTGCGTTAGAAACCGACAGCCCTGATATGCCGCCAGTATGGCTTGCCGGGCAACGCAATAGTCCAGAACAATTACCGCAGATTTGCCAGCATCTGGCACACATCCGCGGTATGCCCAGCGCAACATTTGCTGCTCATACCACCAACAATGTGCAGCGCCTGTTTAACTGGACAATATAATACCGACTCACTCAGACCTTACATCTTAAAGGCGCTGATCAAGGTTTTCAGATGCTCAACCTGCACACTCATATCTTGGCTGGCCTGCGCGGTTTCATCCGCACCTTCAGCCGTCAACTCACCGGTTTGATTAATCTGCACAATATTCTGATCAATATCGTGGGCCACTGCCGTTTGCTGCTCAGCCGCGGCAGCAATTTGTTGCACTTGATCAACAATCATCCCCACCGCAGCAAGAATATTTTCTAAGGCACTTTGCACATCCACAGACTGTGCAACCGTCTCATCCGCCATCAAATGACTGGCATTCATCGCTTTAACAGCTGAGCTAACACCACCGTGTAGCTGACTAATCATCTGCTCAATTTCTTCAGTGGACTGTTGCGTGCGTCGCGCCAAGTTGCGCACCTCATCAGCCACCACCGCAAAACCGCGCCCTTGCTCGCCAGCCCGTGCAGCCTCAATCGCCGCATTCAATGCCAATAAGTTCGTTTGCTCGGCAATGCCTTTAATCACATCCAGGACTTGGCCGATAGACTTACTGTTTGCTGCCAGTTGATTAATCACCACCACGGAAGTGTCTATTTCTTGCGCCAGCTTTTGGATACTACTGACTTGTTGCTCGACGCGGGCGCGCCCAGTGACTGTTTCATCATTCACGCTTTGCGCATTACTGACCGCAGCCGCCGCACTATTCGCCACTTCTTGTGAGGTCGCGGACATTTCATTCATGGCTGTCGCCACTTGCTCTATTTGCGCACGCTGCTGAGCAACAGCTTCACTGCTTTGTGCAGACACACGCTCAACCCGTGTTGCTTGCCCCTCAACGTCTTGCACAGTGCCACTCACCTGCCCAAGCAAAGCATGAATACGTTGCACTGTTTGGTTAAACGCACCGCCCAAATCACCCAGTTCATCACTGCTTTGTACTTTAAAATGTGCGGTCAGGTCGCCTGCAGCAACTTTATCCATTACCCGCCCAAGGCTACGTAAACTCGAGCGTGTAGACATATAAAAAGCGCTATATAAATAACCAATCAGCAAAAATACGGCTGCTAATGCACCCACCAGCAACATCATCTGCAAACGGTAACTGATTAAGCGTTCACCCAATAAAACATCTAAATAACTGACTGTTTGCTTGTTTAACAGATGCGTTTTATTGATTAAATCAGAGGTCTTTTGATACAGCTCATTCCAAGGCTGGTCTAAAGAGCCCGCCATAATCACTTCGTTTTCAAATAAGCGCAGCCCCTCCAACAGTGTTGCACGGCTTTCAGTGGCAAAACCATTCAAGGCTTGGAACGCTGCAGCACTGCCTGCTAACGCTTCTTTTAATTTCATATCATATTCAGCATTGAGTTTTTCAAGACCCAACTGCAAATCATCTAAGCGGTTACTATTGGCTGAGTCCAAATAACCTAGCGCCATAGACAGACTGGCAACTGCACGCCCTTCACCGAGACTGTGCGTCACATCAGGCGTCACATCAGTGATCAAAGCAACCAGCTGGCGAACGTCTAGTTGTGTATCTTGGCTTAAACCGGTTTGACTGGCGATAAAGCGATTAAATAGCACGCCACTGGCCAGCAATTCATCCGCTAAGACAGCTCTATTTTGCAAAGAGGCTTCACTGCTAATCGCAGTAAGACGTTCTAACAATTGATCACGTTTTGTGGAAAAATCAGCGCGCTGCGCTTCATCGCCTTGCAGGAGTTCTAAAGATTGCCATTGAGCAGAGATCTGCTGCTGCAAGCGTTCAATACGTTGTTCTAAATCACCGGTAGCACCGCCTTGACCAATCACCGCATTGATACGCAACAGGTCATGCCAATCCTCAAGCTGTACTGTTGTCTTTAAACTTGCGTCGAGCAGTTGTAAGCCATTAATTTCAGACTGGGTGTGGATAAAATCTTGGTATGAACCTCGTACCAAGTAAAAATTTGTCACCAGCATCGGTAAAAAAAATAATGCGCTGATTAGGCTAAACTTCATGCCAAAACTTAAGCGATTCATCAGCTTGATCGCTGGATACAGTAGAATCTTCAAAGCAATTCCCCCAAGTGTTTCTTGTTATTTTTTACTGGCTTCACGAGTGTGATGTGACGCCAAAAAATTTTATATTTTCATAATCTTGCGGCTTTACAGACGATAAGTCGAGCATTTCAAAGACTCATTCTCCTTACGCTCTTTATCGGCTCATTCACAGACAACTTAAGTTTACAAAAGGACAGGTTTAACCGCTTTGAGTTAGTACTTTTCGCGCCGCAGTCAAATAAGGCAGCCTTATGCCATATTCAACGCAGGTATGCTTCAATATATTTAGGTTTTGATACAGGTTTAATCATGATGAAACGCTTTCTTATTTTTTGTATTGTATTACTGGGTTGTGGCGCATTAGCTACCACGTGGTACATCCAAGACAAACTTCCACAACGCAGCGGCCATTTACAATTAGCGCAGCTTACTGAGGCGGTGGATGTGCGCTATGACGAGCGCGGCGTACCACATATACACGCACAAAATGAATTGGATGCTTATCGTGCACTAGGTTATGTACACGCTCAAGATCGCCTTTTTCAGATGGAAATCATGCGCCGCTTAGCACGCGGTGAGCTGTCAGAGATCCTCGGTGCCAAGACCATCAAGCTGGATCGTTTATTCCGCACCTTACGTTTGTATGAACATGCGCAAAAATATGTCCAAACAGTCGATCAAAACAGTGCGCCTAGCCAAGCTTTACTGGCTTACTTAGACGGTATTAATCAATACCAAGGACAAGGTGCTACACCACTTGAGTTTGACTTACTTGGGATAACGCCACGCCCCTTTACCATGGAAGACACCATGAGTATTGCTGGCTATTTAGCCTACAGCTTTGCCGCTGCTTTTCGTACCGAGCCGACCCTAAGCTATATTCGCCAAGAACTCGGGGCAGATTATTTAGATATATTTGACCTAACAAACCCCAGCACGGGTGCTTTACCATCAATACCACAACAAGCACTGACAAATACGGACTGGACACATTTGCACAGTCTGGCACAACTCAGCCAAGAGGCTTTGTTTGCGGCAGGTTTACCACAGTTTGAAGGCAGCAATGCATGGGTGCTTGATGGCAGCAAGACCAAGAGCGGCAAACCGCTGCTAGCAGGGGACCCACATATTAATTTCTCAGTCCCAGCAGTGTGGTACGAAGCGCACGTACAAGCCCCTAACTTCGAGCTATACGGTCATTTCCAAGCGCTAAACCCCTTTGCACTCTTGGGTCACAATCATCAGTTTGGCTGGTCAGTCACCATGTTTCAGAATGATGATTTGGACTTAATTACGTTAAAAACCAACCCTAAAGACCCACAACAAGTTTGGCAGAATGGCCAATGGCAAACCCTCGACAGTCAAACACAATGGATTGCCATTAAAGATCAAGAACCCCAACAGTTAATCCTGCATCACTCCGCCTACGGGCCCATTATCAATGATGTGCTAAATGACCCAACCGGCGACACACCCATTGCCATGTGGTGGGCGTTTTTAGAAACAGAAAACCCCATTTTAGAAGCGTTCTATGAACTCAATCGTGCCAACAGCCTCGATAAAGCACGTCAAGCGGCCAGTAAAATACATGCACCGGGGCTCAACATCGTCTGGGCCAGTGCCCAAGGTGATATTGCTTGGTGGGCGGCAGCAAAAATGCCGATTCGCGATAAAAGCGCACAACCTTCATTTATTTTAGACAGCCAATCGGCTGCCAGTAAAAAATATGGCTTTTATCCTTTCAGCGACAACCCGCACGATGAAAACCCCGCACACGGTTACATTGTGTCGGCCAATTTTCTTCCCGCCTCACCCAACAACGTGCCTCTACCGGGCTACTACAACTTGGCAGATCGCGGCGCGCGCTTGATCGAACAACTGAACCAAACAGACACGCAATGGGATACGCAAAACAGCCAAGCCATGCAACTCGATAACCGCAATGGCTATGCGCAGCGTTTACTTCATCCCCTCATGGACGACTTGCAAGCCAGCGCACGCGGCACTGAAGAGCAAAAACTCATCGCACAGCTCAACGCGTGGCAGGGTGACTACCCAATCAACAGCTACCTACCAACGGTATTTACTGAGTTCACTTATCAGCTATTGCAAGCGGCCATGTTGGACGAGCTGGGCGAAGTTATTTTTAACAACCTGTTGCATACCCGCATTATCGATAGTGCACTGCCTCTCTTGGCTGCAGATTCGCAATCATCCTGGTGGAATGATCATGCCAGTAATAAAAAAAAGACCCGCCAGCAAGTCGTAGCACAAGCCTGGCAAGCCACACTCCTGCATTTACGCACGACGTTTGGTCCCGACCCAAAAGACTGGCTATGGGGTAAAGCCCACACATTGACCCACACACATCCGTTGGGCAAACAATCACCGTTAGACAGCTTACTTAATGTCGGTAGCTTTGCCGCGCCCGGTGGCCACGAAGTACCCAACAACTTATCCAGCGAGTACGGCACTGCACCTTGGGCGGTTGCCTATGGCCCATCAACGCGTCGAATTATCGACTTTGCCGCGCCAGAAAAGTCACTGGGCGTGAACCCTGTCGGTCAAAGCGGCGTACGTTTCGACAGTCACTACGCCGATCAAGCCCAAGCGTATATGCAAGGCCAATACTTTCAACAGCACCTTGCTGATGAAGACATTCAGCAATACACGCAAAGCACCTTACGTTTGCTACCACAATAAAGCCAAATAACGTCACACTAAGCTCATCACTTAGCGTGACGTTTAACTAAATTCCTGCTCGAATCACTGCATTCGACTCATCGCCTACCCAAGCAGAGCGAGATTGTTCAGCACCACTCAAGACCCTATGCGCCGGCCCTGAAAACCACTGCGCCATCTGACACCAAGCGAATGATTGGGTACTGCATGCGCCGCTTGCTAATGCGTGTTCAATCGCTGCCACATCCACCTTTTCCAGATAACCTGTAGCATCATCCATGCGCGGCGTACCGCCATAGCCTTGCTGCATTTCAAGCAGCGCATCCGCTTTACTCCAGCCCTCAAAGACAATGCGATACATCGCCGCAATCAGCCCTGTGCGATTTTGCCCATGCTTGCAATGTATCAATACTTTGCCTTGTTGCTGAGCGCTGGCAATGCTGCGCAGGACTCGCAGTACATCAACATCATCAATACGGTCGGTGCGTAGCGGAATGTGCACTTGCTGAATGCTCTGATCGTGCAGCCAAGCGCTGTCAGGTTTCTGATAAAAATTAATCACTGTCTGTACACCATGCTCTTGCAACCATTGTTGATCTTTGGCACGAGGTAGCGCGCTGCGGTAAAGCAAGGCATCCATTTTATAGAGGTGATAACTCGCATCCACTGATTGAGCCCAACGTGCAGGGCGTGGCTCTATACTATTGAGCGTTGCAAGTGGTGTTACAGACGATCGAAGCAACGTACTTTTTAGTAAAACACCCGTGCCAAGCAACGCTATAGCGAGCGCAAACAAGGTATAACGGTAACGTCTCATGAGGTGATCTCCGCTACGGAAGCAGGGTTTATGGCGCTGTTTTTTCGATATAACAACAGCCAATAGCACAGCGTGCAGATCAGCCAATCAAATAAAAACGTCCACAGATTATGTGAAAAGAAATGCGCACCTTGCAGCATGCGTCCCAGAGAGAAAACGGAGCCTAAGGTGATGGCAAAGACCAGGCACGCTCGAGCTGTTCGAGGTCTTATATCGCGCAAAGCGAAAAATAAAGCCATCAATGAGAAACCTGCTGAAGCATGCCCACCAGGCCAGCAGCGGCCTGGTTTAGCTGTTGCTGGACGAGGTTCCAACAAGCCGGAATACACTTCTTGGCCACCAAATGCTTGCAAGCTCCACGGGCATTGCACCGCCGTGAGTTTTTTCACTGGCGTAACTAAGGCGGTTGATACCGCTAAAGCTAAAACCAAATAGCCAAGCCGAGTACGCCATATATGCAGCCGTTGCCAAACAAAACTCAGGGCAAAACCAACAATAGCCAGAACAGCAAACACAATCACCGCTTGCTTAGCCCGATCATGTAACACATCTTCTAGAAAGAAGCTTTTCGCACCAATAAAGCCACTGCTGGGCTCATACATCATCCGAGCCAAACCCAAATCAAGCGCACTGGGTTCAAACACCAATAAACCTGCCATCACCAGCAAAGGGATGCCTAACGCATACTTAAAGTTAAAAGGTTGTAGTAATACAGTGGCCATATCAATGCTGTCCCTGCCTATCAGCTAAGACAGGTTTTTCAAGCGCCGCACTGCCTTGCCACTTCAAAAGCCCTTGAGTAATGGCATGACTCGCACCTTGGTAATAGGCAATATCACGCTGCAGCAGCTCACTGTTTTTATCGGTGCGCCGCTCATGACTGACACCTAATGCATCATCATGACGGCGTAAAACCTTACGAGGACTAAGGATAGCTAAGTCTTCGCCATCAAACAGACCTAAGTGCTGGTAGTTACCCAGGAGCGCGCGACCTCGCAAAGCGGCTTCAGGACGTAACACGTCACGACCAAAAAAGGTGCTGACATAGGATTGATTAAGCAACCCAAGCAGCGTTGGCGCAATATCAATTTGACTGACCAAAGTATCCACTTCACGCGGTACAAGGTAATGCGGCGCATAGATAAACATTGGAATATGGTAGCTGCTTACAGGTAAATCTTCTTTGCCTGCACTACCGGCAGTATGGTCAGCCACGAAAACAAATAACGTTTGGGCAAACCAAGGTTTCTGCTGAGCTTGGCGTAAAAACTCACCAATCGCATAGTCAGTGTACTTCACTGCACCTTCACGCCCCTCACCTGAGGCTATATCAATACGTCCATCAGGGTAGGTATAAGGACGGTGGTTGGAGGTGGTCATTAACTGCAGGAAGAACGGCTTACCTTGCGCATGATCCGCATCCGCAATTTTTAACGTTTGCGCATATAAATCTTCATCAGCCATTCCCCATGCATTGGTAAAGTGCATTTCGCTATCTGGCACGCTGCTTTGGTCAACAATACGATAGCCATTGCCTGAAAAAAACGCATTCATATTGTCGAAGTAACCACGGCCACCATAGACAAACACACTGTCGTAGCCTTGCGCATGGAGTTGTTGGCCCAAGCTGGCAAAACCACTCTCGCGACCAATACGTTTAACCAAAGAACGACCTGGCGTCGGCGGCACCGATAAAGTGATGGCCTCCAGACCTCGATCGGTACGCGTACCCGTGGCATAGAGATGGGTAAACGCGAGGCTTTCACGGCGCAGTTGATCTAAGTTTGGCGTCAATCCTCGCGGGTCACCAAAGCTGCCTAAATATTTAGCCGACAAACTTTCAATGGTCACTAAAACCACATTTAAAGGACGCGGCGCACCCGCATAGGTGATCTCACGGCGAATATCTAACGGGTTATCGCTGACAAAGCGCGCATGACTTTCCTGTACTTCCTGACGCAGCAAGGCACCAACTTGATGCTCATTTAAGGTGGCGTAAAAAGACGGATAATCCAATTCATTATTACGAAAAGCAGCAAAAAACTGGTAAGGACCATTACCCGCCAGCTCACGCTGATAACTATTGCCACCCGCGCCACGAGGAAAGTCCTGACTGAGCAGCAGCCCAGCAACAGCCGCCACAGCCACGAAAAATGCCGCACCGTACACTCGGGAAGCCAAGCGACTCGGCGGCACGCTTAAAGCACGCTTTAATGGTTTATTGAGCAGGACAGTCAGCACTATCGACGCCAATGCTAAACCGGCCAGTAATGGATACACTGGATACGACTCTAAAATATTGTCGATCACTTCTTTGGAATACACCAAATAGTCAACTGCAATAAAATTGAAACGCACGGCAAACTCATCCCAAAACAACCATTCAGCGACTGCGGTAAACAGCATCACAAACAGGCTAAATGCAAACAATAGGCGCAAGAAAAACTGATGCCAGCGTTGCGACCACAACCACTGCGGACATAAGGTTAAATACAAGACTAAAGGCAAGCTGGCAAAGCCTAAAAAGCCCAAGTCATAGATCAGGCCTTCAGCGAATAATAAAAATATTTGCCCCATATTGATGCTGGCAGCAGAAAAGCTAGCCTCTAATAAGATCACACGGGTCACGGTAAACACTGTCAACCATGCAATAATAATCATCGCTAAATAGCGCCAGCGAGTAAGTTTAAGCAGTAACATAAGACAGCTCTCAGTTAGAACAATGAGGCTGCAGTGTGCTGAATAGATTGTGAGGCAGCTGTTAACCGAATGTGAAGAAACTGTTAAATACGCCATTTTTCAAGCGAGTGTCTATGCGCATTTTAGTGATCGAAGACAACCGAGATATTCTTGCCAATATTTTGGATTACCTAGAACTCAAAGGTTTTATCGTTGACTGCGCACAGGACGGTCTCAGCGGCATGCATCTGGCGCTCACCCAACCTTACGACTTAATTGTTTTAGATATTATGCTACCCGGCATGGACGGCTATCAGGTCTGTCAAAAACTACGCCAAGAAGCAGGCGTTAATACACCCATTATCATGTTGACTGCACGCGATGCACTGGATGATCGCCTTAAAGGGCTGCACTATGGCGCGGATGATTACCTTATTAAACCCTTTGCTTTATCCGAGTTGGTCGCCCGTATTCAAGCTGTTTTACGGCGCAGCCTAGGCGCCAATACGCGAGTGCTTGAAGTCGCTGATTTGCACTACAATCTGGACACATTAGAGGTCAGCCGCGCAGGTCGCGCCCTCAAACTCAACCCTATCGGGCTAAAATTACTGGCGATTTTAATGCAGCGCAGCCCTGCTGTGGTACGCCGCGAGACCCTCGAAGAAGCACTCTGGGGCGACGATATCCCTGACAGTGACAGCTTGCGCAGTCATATCCACCAGTTACGACAAACCATTGATAAACCCTTTGCAACCCACCTTCTGCATACCATGCACGGTGTTGGCTTTCGTTTAGCGGATATACATCATGAACAATAAGCAACCTCTAGAACGTCGAATTATTATCGCTTTCACCTTAATGACATTATTGGTCAGCGGTACTTTTTCATGGGGCATTGTGGCCATCGCGCATTTCGTCGAGGAACACTTAGTGTCACAAGAACTCGATCGCCAGCTGTACGTTGTTGTCCATGAAGACTTACGCAATGGTCGCGCCCCACGCTTAGATCCAGAAACTCATTTTTATGCCAGTAATCTCGACGCGTTTGCTATTCCCAAACAGTTTGATCGCCAAGCGCCAGGTTTTGCCGAAGTCGTCGACGGCGACGAAGCTTTTTATGTCTATATGCAAGATATTAACGGTGTACGTTATGTACTGGTGCAAGAACAACATGAGTTTGAACAACGCGAACAAGCTCTATTTAACGTTGTTCTCGCTGGTTTTCTCTTGAGTATTGTTGGAGCATGGGGTTTAGGTCGTTTAATGGCGCGAAAAATCATGCAGCCTGTCAGTCGTCTAGCGCAACAAGTGCAGCACCGCGATCAACTGTTACCTCTAGCACCACCTTTAGCACCAGAATATGCTGATGATGAAATTGGCCATCTCGCGGCAGCTTTTGATAGCACCTTAAGTAAATTACGCAACAGTTTAGAGCGCGAAAAACTGTTCACCAGCGATGTCAGTCATGAGTTACGCACACCCTTGATGATCATTGCCAGCTCCTGCGAACTGCTCGCTGAAACGAACCGATCAGAGAAAGAAAACACCCACTTACAACGCATTCAGCGCGCGAGCGAAGAGATGCACGACCTCGTACAAACCTTTCTAATTCTCGCACGCAGTAAGCCTGAAGAAGCTTTTTTAGGCGGGCAAGCAACACTACAGACAATCGCTGACGCACAAGTAGAGCTTTGGGCACCTTTATTTGCCGAAAAGCAGATGTGCTTTCAGTTGTATACCAAACAAGCACCAAACCAAGTCTTATACAATGCAACCTTTCTGCGTACCGTGCTCTCGAATCTACTACGCAATGCCTTACACTACACAGAGCAAGGTGAGGTTACATTAACGTTGTATGCCGATCACTTTACTGTAGAAGACACAGGCATTGGCATCCCCGAAGATTTCCAAGAGAGTATTTTTCAACCGTTTACTCGAGGACAAAACGCTCGCGGCGAAGGTTTGGGGCTTGGCTTATCCTTGGTACGACGTATTTGCATCCACCAAGGCTGGTCTATCCAGGTCGGCACACGCCACCCTCACGGCAGTTGTTTCCATGTGTTTTTAAATCCAAAAAAACCTCACACAGAAAAACACTAACAACTCACATATTTTTCACATGACTTTAACATCCGCTTGATGCTGTCTTTTCTAAGCTATGCAATATTCCTTATCAACACGGAACGACTGCAATGCTTAAAGCACCTATTCAATTGGCTTTTTCAGACAAATACGATCAAGCGCATGCACAGCAATACTTGGAAAAACATCAAACCGGCTTAGCCCGTAAACTATCCCATTACCGCGATCAGCAGTTGGCTCGACGCGCGTTGGCATTAGCCGGCGAACCTAATTTGGTTTTAGACTTACCCTGCGGCGCGGGCCGTTTTTGGTCAACGTTAGCCGAGCAACCCAATCGAATTATTTTGGCCGCTGACAACTCTGCCGACATGCTCAACACTGCAATACTTTCACAGCCCGCACAGATCAGCGAGAAGGTGCGAACCTTTCAAACCTCAGCCTTTGCCATCGACCTGCCAGATAACTCAGTCGATAGCATCTTCTGCATGCGCTTATTGCATCATATTGAACAACCCGAGCACCGCTTAGCATTACTCAAAGAATTTCATCGCACCACGCGCGACAGCGTGATTATTTCACTGTGGGTAGATGGTAATTACAAGGCATGGCGCCGTAAATCATTAGAGAAGCAACGTTTACAAGAAGATCCATGCTATAAAAACAGCAATCGCTTTGTCATTAATACAGAAACAGTCGAGCAGGAATTCATCCAGTCTGGATTTAACATCCAAGCCCATCTTGATTTTTTGCCCAGTTATTCAATGTGGCGTGTCTATGTTTTACATAAAAATAACAATTAATTGATAAGAGGTATGCTATGAACGCCGCGGGACAACTTCACGAAACAGACTTCAATACATGGTGGGCACGCACAGGCGAATGGGTTGAAGAGCCCAACCAACGTCGTGGTGGTGAAAGTGGCGTACAACTGCTTGCACCTAAGACACCTGAAGAGCCGTGGCTGTACAGCAAACGTCAAATAAACCATGTGTTTTTTTCTTTACGTCATCCCTTCGGCTACCCCACTGTATTGCGTGAAAAAAATGCCATCCAAGCGTTACAGCGTTTAGGTGCTCACGCACCACAACTGGTCTTTTATGGCGTAATAAAAAAAGACCAAGCTTGGCATGCATTATTGATCACCGAAGCACTGACGGGCTTTATCAGTTTAGACGATTGGTATAGCCAGCAGCGCACGCAACCTCTGGATCGTACGGTGGTTGATGCGGTGTTAAAGCAGATTGCATATCGCTTTTATAGAATGCACATCGGTGGCTGGCAGCACGGCTGCTGCTACTCAAAACATATTTTTATCAAGAGCCAACCTCTGCAGGCACCGGAAGTGGCTTTCATCGACCTAGAGAAAGCGCGGCGTCGTTGGCCTACATCTAGAGCAGCGCTGCATGACATCAAACAACTGGGCCGCCACCGTGGTGCTATGCCGGAGGCTGATTGGCAGCATTTTTTACAACACTACTGCAACCTAAATCCAAAGCTGCGCACTAAGCTCAGCTAATTCTTGCTGCGCGGTGCAGAGCCACCCCTCTTTTTTCTATTCATTCCATATAGGCGTTACTCATGGTTCCCAGTACTGCTTACGCGCCCAAACAAAAGATAACCCTCACCGCTCACCTACTTTTTACTGCAATCAGCATGCTGCTCTGGTTAGTTTTATTGACTGCTTTGCGTGGTCTACTACTGACCTACAACCATGAAATGCTTGGTAGCACCCATACAGCAGACCTTGTTCAAGCCTTTAGCAATGGCCTGCGCTTTGACCTGCGGTTAATGGTTTATGTGAGCATTCCTTTAGTGCTGAGCATTTTGATCCCATGGCTAATGAATCAGCGTCGTTTGCTGGTGGCTTGGCTGACACTCTGCGCGGCAATTAGCATTTTACTGGGCATTATTGAACTGGATTTTTATCGCGAGTTTCATCAGCGCCTCAACAGTTTAGTTTTTCAATACCTGAATGAAGATCCAGCAACCGTCCTCAGTATGCTCTGGCATGGTTTTCCTGTGGTGAGTTTGCTCAGCGCATGGTTGGCTTGCACGCTACTGATGTTTCTTCTCTTTTCTTGGACGGAGCGAAAAACCCGCGCATACAGCATCACTCGCAAAAACTACAACGTTCTCACTCAAGCGGTAACGTTCTCTATCTGCCTTGTGCTGTGTGTCATTGCTGCGCGCGGTACTTTGCGTCAAGGTCCACCCCTGCGCTGGGGAGATGCCTATACCACCCATTCAATGTTTGCTAATCACTTGGGTTTAAACCCAGTCTTGAGCTTATATAACGCAGCCAAAACGACTTTCTCGGCACACCGCGATAATATCTGGAAATCGACGTTATCCCTCGCTGAAGCGCAGGCCATCACCCGCGACTTAGTGCTCACCCAACATGATCAACTGACTGATGCAGACAGCGCTGCAATTCGCCGTATCTACTCGCCGGTGGCTGACACTCAGCTACCGGTGCACAATGTGGTGGTGATTCTGATGGAAAGTTTCGCTGGACGTTATGTTGGAGCCTTAGGCAGTAACGATCACATCACCCCAGAGTTTGATAAGTTAAGTAAAGAAGGCTTGTTATTCACCCGCTTCTTTGCCAACGGTACACACACCCACCAAGGGATGTTCGCCAGCATGGCCTGCTTTCCCAATCTCCCCGCATTTGAATACTTAATGCAAACGCCTGAGGGTGTCCATCAGTTTTCCGGCTTACCGCAGCTACTCAGTGCGCGAGGTTTTCAAGATGCTTACGTGTATAACGGCGACTTTGCTTGGGATAACCAACAAGGCTTCTTTAGTAACCAAGGTATGACGCATTTTATTGGTCGCAACGACTATGTGAATCCGCTGGTCGCAGACCCTACGTGGGGCGTATCTGATCAAGATATGTTTGAACGCAGCATTCTCGAATTGAACATGCTCAAAGATAACCAACCCTTTTATGCCTTACTACAAACCCTATCCAATCACACCCCGTACGCATTGCCCGAGATACTGCCAAGCGAACCAGTAACAGGACACGGAAGCTTAGATTTACACCTCACCGCCATGCGCTATTCTGACTGGGCACTGGGCGAATTTTTCAAAAAAGCCAAACAACAACCTTGGTACAACGACACCCTATTTGTGGTGCTAGGCGACCATGGCTTCGGGACGCCCGAGCAAATGACCGAAATGGATCTGAATCGTTTTCACGTACCGATGTTGCTGATTGCACCGGGCATTCAAGATAAATGGGGCAAAATAAACACGACCGTTGCCGCACAAGTGGATATGGTGCCGACCATCATGGGGCGCTTAGGTGATAAAGTGCAGCATCAATGTTGGGGCCGCGATTTACTGACCTTACCTAAAGAAGATCAAGGCTTTGCAATGATCAAACCCTCAGGCAGCGACCAAACGGTGGCACTGATAAAAGGCGAGCGCATTTTAATTAAGCCCAAAGATCTCAAGGCACGCATGTGGACCTACCAATTAGGCGCCAATCCACAGAGTGCGCCAGCCACAGAACAGGCGGAGGATGCGCAATGGCTTAAGCAACTCAATGCCTATATTCAAACGGCCACCAGCAGCTTGCTGGATAACACGGCTGGCGCACAAACACCTCCAGGGCAATAGACTGACAAGCTCAACATCGTTAGCAAGCAACAAAAACGGCGCAGCCTACTGATGTAAGCTGCGCCGTTTTTAATCAAACAATAATTATGCCTGATTAGCGCGTTCTTGCTCTTTAATCTGCAACATGGCTTTCTTACGATTTTTTTCTGCGCGACGCGTAAAGAACCATAACAAGAAAGTGGCCAAGGAAATAAATAGCAAAATCAAACTCGCAACCGCATTGATTTCTGGCTTAACCCCCATGCGCACGGCAGAGAAGATTTCCATTGGCAAGGTGGTTGAACCCGGTCCTGAAACAAAACTGGCCAAGACCAAGTCATCCAATGACAACGCAAAAGACATCATCGCCCCAGCGGCTAAAGATGGTGCAATCATCGGTACGGTAATCAGGAAAAAAACTTTCCATGGCTTGGCTCCAAGATCCATCGCCGCTTCTTCCATAGAGCGATCAATTTCCCGCAAACGTGACGACACCACCACCGAAACATAGGCGGTACAGAACGTGGTGTGGGCGATCCAGATGGTGATCACACCACGTTCCATTGGCCAGCCTATCAGTTGCGCCATCGCTACAAACAACAGTAGCAAAGATAAACCAGTAATCACTTCTGGCATGACCAGAGGTGCGGTGACCATACCGCCAAACAGCGTGCGCCCACGAAAACGGCCAATCCGCGTTAATACCAGCGCCGCTAAAGTACCCAGCGCAGTTGCCGCAATCGCGGTATACGTGGCGATTTCCAATGAACGCAGCACTGCATTCATCAGCTGAGTGTTATCCAATAGGCCGGCATACCACTTGGTTGACCAGCCGCCCCAAACCGTCACTAAACGTGACGCATTAAAGGAGTAAATGACCAAGATCAGCATGGGCAGATAGATAAACAACAAGCCTGCAATCAGCATAAAGCGTGAGAATCTAAAGTGCTTCATGCTTTACCCTCCAGCTCACTGGCCTGGTTACGATTAAATAAAATAATCGGAATCATCAACAGCAACAGCATAATCACCGCCAGCGATGCTGCCACGGGCCAATCACGATTATTAAAGAACTCTTGCCAAAGCACCTTACCAATCATCAGCGTTTCCGGGCCACCAAGCAGCTCTGGAATCACAAACTCACCCACCACTGGAATAAACACCAGCATACAACCGGCAATCACACCGCTTTTGGATAATGGCACGGTGATTTTCCAAAAGGCGCTATAGCCTTTAGCGCCCAAGTCAGACGCTGCTTCCAGCAAAGACACGTCATGCTTAACCAAATTGGCATATAACGGCAACACCATAAACGGCAAGTAGGCGTAAACAATGCCAATATACACTGCGATGTTAGTGTTCAGAATTTGCAGTGGCTCACTGATCACCCCCAACCACAGCAAAGCATTATTAAGTAAGCCGTTATTGCTCAGAATACCCATCCAAGCGTAGACGCGAATCAACAATGCAGTCCATGTCGGCATCATAATCAGTAACAACCAAACAGGCTGCATCTGTTTACTTGAACGGGCGATAGCATAGGCCATGGGATAACCCACTAACAGGCACAACACCGTACTGACCAAAGCAATTTTTAACGAACCTAAGTACGCTGAAATATAGAGCTGATCTTCACTGAGTAAGACGTAGTTACCAAAGTTTAGCAAAACGGTCAGCTGGCTATCTGCCCACTCCGTCAAACTGGTATACGGCGGAATTGCGATATCCGCTTCTGCAAAACTAATTTTGATAATAATGGCAAAGGGCAGCAGGAAAAACAGCAGCATCCAAAGAAACGGCACGCCAATCACGGCATGGCGACCCTTAGGCAACGTCCCGAATATTTTTTCGCGGACGCTCATGATTGGAACACCACGCCACTGTCATCGACCCAATGCACATACACTTCATCATCCCACGTCGGACGCTTGACGTTACGTTCAGAGTTGGCAATAAAAGCCTGAACAATCGTGCCCGAAGCCAGCTCTACGTGATACACAGAATGTCCGCCTAAATAAGCAATGTCATGCACAATGCCTTTAGCCCAGTTGTAGTCTTCATGTTCCAGATCATCAGGCTTATTGCTGCACAGCAGTAATTTCTCTGGGCGCAGAGCAAAAGTTACACGCTTATTCTCAGCCAGGCTGGTAATACCATGGCCAATATAAATTGGACGCTCGAGCTTAGGACAGATAATCACCACATGGTCGGAATCATCAGTGATAATTTCGCCATCAAATAAATTGACGTTACCAATAAACTCACAAACTAAACGGCTGGCTGGCGTTTCATAAATGTCCATCGGACTACCCACTTGAGCAATCCAGCCTTGGTGCATAATCGCGATGCGCTCCGCCATGGTCATGGCTTCTTCTTGATCGTGGGTGACCATTACGCAGGTCACTCCCACCCGCTCAATGATCTCCACCAATTCCAACTGCATTTGCGAGCGCAACTTTTTATCCAAAGCGCCCATCGGCTCATCCAGCAGCAATAGTTTAGGACGCTTGGCCAGTGAGCGGGCTAAAGCCACACGCTGACGCTGACCACCGGATAACTGATGCGGTTTGCGCTTGGCATATTTCGTCATCTGCACCAGTTTCAACATTTCCTCAACGCGCTGGGCAACTTCTTCTTTGCTCAGGCTGTCTTGCTTTAAACCAAACGCAATATTCTGCTCAACGGTCATATGCGGAAATAACGCATAGGATTGGAACATCATATTAATCGGACGCTCATAAGGTGGCATGTGCGTAATATCGACACCATCGAGCAAGATACGGCCTTCAGTCGGCGTTTCAAAACCAGCCAACATGCGCAGCAATGTCGACTTCCCCGAACCTGAACCACCCAACAGAGCAAAAATCTCGCCTTTATTAATTTTCAGCGAGACTTCATCCACCGCGAGGGTGTCATCAAAGTACTTGGTGACGCGTTCAATGTTAACTAACACGTCTTTAGGCTTTTGCAAGTTAGCAAGTGCTTTCTTGTACGCGCCTGAGGCTATTGCCATAGGATTCTCCAAATGCAGAAAGCCCAGCCTAAAGGCTGAGCTTTACAATGTAACAGATGATTATTTTCCAGATTTAAAGCGAGTCCAGCTGCGAGTTTTAATTCGCTGCACGTTGCTGGGTAACGGCTTAGAAACAAATAAATTATCTAAGACAGCCTGCTCTGGATAGACGGCTGGGTTATTACGTACGTCTTCATCCATCAACTCATAAGCATAGCGATTGGGGTTGGCATAACCAACATAATCACTGACCTGAGCAATAACCGCTGGGTCGAGTAGGTAATTGATAAAAGCGTGCGCTTGTTCGACATTTTTAGCATCCGCAGGAATCGCCAACATGTCGAACCATAGATTACCACCTTCCTTAGGAATACTGTATGCCACGCGCACGCCCTGACCTGCATCATTGGCACGATCAGCTGCTTGCAGAACATCACCAGAGAAGCCAGCAGCCACACAAATATTACCATTGGCGAGATCACCAACATATTTTGACGAATGAAAGTAAGTCACATAGGGGCGGATTTTTGCGAGTTTCTCTTCAGCTTTTTTATAGTCAGCAGACTTATGGCTGTTGGGATCTAAGCCCAAATAGTTCAGCATAGCCGGCAACATTTCATCAGCTGAATCTAAAAAAGCCACACCACAGCTACTGAGCTTTTGCATATTCTCAGGTTCAAATAACACCGCCCAAGAATCTATCGTATCAACACCTAACACTTCTTTAACTTTGTCGATGTTATAACCAATACCATTAGTACCCCATAGATACGGCACCGCATATTGATTACCCGGATCATTGACTGAGACTTGCTGCATGAGCTGAGGATCTAAATTATCCCAATTAGGCAATAAGCTTCTATCAAGCTTCCCAAACGCACCGGCGCTGATTTGCCGTGCTAAAAAATGATCCGACGGCACAACCACATCATAACCACTGCGTCCTGCCAATAATTTACCCTCCAATGCTTCATTGGAGTCGAACACGTCATACACTACGTGTGTTTGCGTTTGTGCAGTAAACGTTTCAAGAACCGGCTTACTGATGTAGTCCGACCAATTGTAAACGTGCACTTTAGACTCAGCAAAAACAGCTGTACTTATCAACATGTTGACAGTCATAGCCAACACAACACTGTGTATCAATCTAGGCAATAGCCCATCCTCCTAATGTGAATAACCGGCTGCTCTCAGCAACCCATGATCGAACGCGTTAGAATATGCACAGGTCATCTAAACCATTAGAGGCGGATCACCCGTGCACGCTGTGCAATTATTTGCCCGACTTGATTTTGGTCCAACTGCGCGTCATTAAACGCTGAGTTTTTGCAGGCAAATCAGGGAACGTATAAAGTTTACTCATCACTTCAGCAGGCGGGTAAATGCCTGGATCGGTACGAATAGACTCTTCAACTAACGCAGTGGCTTGCTCATTGGCGTTAGGGAACTGTAAGTAATCGGTCAAATCTGCCATCACTTGTGGCTGCAGCAAGTAGTTAATAAACTCATGGGCTTCAGTGACGTTTTTGGAATCACTTGGAATCGCGACCATGTCAAAGAAAGTGCCCGCACCTTCTTTAGGGATTTTATAGGCAATTTTGACTTTACTTTTAGCTTCTTCCGCACGGGCTTTACTTTGGTACAAGTCACCAGAGTAACCAACCGCCATACAAATATTGCCGCTGGCTAAGTCTGAAATGTACTTTGAAGAATGGAAATAGGTCACATACGGACGAATCTTTAACAGTAACGCTTCCGCTTGTTTTAAGTCTTCCTGCTTTTCACTGTCGGCGGGTAAGCCTAAATAATGCAATGCCGCAGGAATGATTTCGGTTGGTGAGTCTAATAACGCCACGCCGCATTCATGCAGCTTGCTGATATTTTCAGGTTTAAAGATGATGTCCCAAGAGTCAATCGGCTGGTCACCCAAAGCTGCTTTGACCTTATCAACGTTATAACCCATACCGATTGAACCCCACATATAGGGGATCGAGTACTGATTACCTGGATCGCTGACTTCTAAGGTATGCAATAAGTCTTTATTAAGATTATCCCACTGCGGTAACTGCGCTTTATCGAGCTTTTGATACACCCCAGCTTTAATCTGTTTGGCAAGGAACGGATTCGACGGCACCACGATATCGTAGCCAGAACCACCAGAGAGCAATTTAGCTTCCAGCACTTCGTTGCTATCATAGACATCAAACACCACTTTAATGCCACTTTGCTTCTCAAAGTTACTGATCGTGTTCGGTGCGACATAGTCAGACCAATGATACACTTTCAGCACGCGCTGCTCAGCCTGAGCTGAAGCGACAACAGCCACGCCTACAGCGACGGCCAATAACATTTGCTTAGTTTTTTTCACGCGCACAGCTCCTTTCGTTCATAGTGTTAATCAAGTTAAATACGCATCACCGCCACGCCATGCGAAGTCTGGCAAGGTCTGCAGCAGGACTCAAGATATAACGGCATATTTAGTGCTTTTATTGTGCGTTTATCACTGAAAAGTGTACATAATATGCAATGTACGACCGATAACCTATCACATTCAGCCATGCACCTCTTTACTCACCCATTAAGATACGATCAACGGCTGATAAATCAGCCGTTGAACTTGGGTTGCATCCGCTAATCAGTTAGCCTAGAACCCTGTTATTTTATCATCGCTTGGAGTGCTTTTATGTCACGCATTGTCAGTGTTGCCATTACACAAATGAGCTGTTCTTGGGATGTCAGCGCCAATATTGCTAAAGCCGAGCAACTGGTACGCCAAGCGGCAAAGCAAGGTGCGCAAATCATCTTATTACAAGAGTTGTTTGAAACACCCTACTTCTGTAAAAAGCCGAATCCTGACTATTTGCAACTGGCGACTACAGTTAAAGACAACCCCGCGATTGCACACTTCCAGAAAATCGCTAAAGAACTCAATATCGTTCTGCCGATTAGTTTCTTTGAACGTGCCGGTCAAGCACGCTTTAACAGCATCGCCATCATTGATGCCGACGGTAGCTTGCTCGGCGTGTACCGTAAAAGCCACATCCCTGATGGTCCTGGTTATCATGAAAAGTATTACTTCAATCCTGGTGATACGGGCTTTAAAGTCTGGCAAACACGCTATGCAAAAATTGGCGTCGGTATTTGTTGGGATCAGTGGTTCCCTGAGTGTGCACGCTCGATGGCGCTGCAAGGCGCAGAGTTGTTGTTCTATCCCACTGCAATCGGCAGCGAGCCGCATGATCCAACAATCAACTCATCGGCGCATTGGCAGCGAGTGCAGCAAGGTCATGCTGGCGCTAACCTCACACCACTGATCGCCTCAAACCGGATCGGCAGTGAAGAGCAAGACGGCTATGAGATCACCTTTTATGGTTCTTCTTTTATTGCCGATCAGTTTGGTGAAAAAGTGGCTGAGCTTAATCAAACTGACCAAGGCGTTGCCGTACACAGCTTTGATTTGGACAGCCTTGAACATACGCGTACGGCTTGGGGCGTATTCCGTGATCGTCGCCCAAACCTTTATAGCGCACTCAAGACACTCGACGGCGAGTTGGAATCTTAGAATGTCAGCCCGCCATAATTTGAGCACACCTCGCGCGGATGGTTTTCGCATGCCCGCCGAGTGGGAAGCGCAGCAACAAACTTGGATGATTTGGCCAGAGCGCCCGGATAATTGGCGCTTGGGTGGCAAACCTGCGCAAGCAGCGTTTTGCCAAGTGGCGTTAGCCATTGCCGAGTACCAGCAGGTCAGTATTGGCGTGAGTGCCGGACAATATGTCAATGCTCAAGCACGCCTTGCGCATGCCAACATTCGTGTCTTAGAGATCAGCAATGATGATGCTTGGATGCGTGATACTGGACCGACTTTTGTGATCAATGACCAAGGCCAAACCCGCGGTATCGACTGGACCTTTAATGCTTGGGGTGGACTTGAGAGCGGCTTATATTGGCCGTGGCAACGCGATGATCAAGTGGCTAGCAAAGTACTGGCGATTGAACACTTGCCTCGCTACCGCACCGCTGACTTCGTTTTAGAAGGTGGTGCGATACATGTCGATGGTGAGGGCTCGCTGTTAACCACTGCAGAATGCTTGCTTAACCAAAATCGTAACCCACACCTGAACCAAGTAGACATTGAGCAATACCTGCGCGATTACCTGAATGTCAGCACTATCATCTGGTTACCAGAAGGCTTATACAACGACGAAACTGATGGGCATATTGATAACTTTTGCTGTTTTGCCCGCCCAGGCGAAGTCATCTTGGCATGGACCGATGATATAAATGATCCCAACTATGCACGCTGCCACGCAGCTTTCGCCATTTTAAGCGGTAGCAAAGATGCACAAGGGCGCAGGTTAAAAGTGCATAAGATACCGATACCCAGTCCAATATATGCGACAGAACAAGAATGTGCGGGCGTCGATATCGCAGCCGGATCACAACCACGCAGCCCCGACATTCGTCTAGCAGGATCTTATATAAACTTTTTAATCATTAATTGCGCTATTA
This sequence comes from Pseudomonas sp., assembly GCA_034006605.1. Taxonomy (GTDB): domain Bacteria; phylum Pseudomonadota; class Gammaproteobacteria; order Pseudomonadales; family Pseudomonadaceae; genus Denitrificimonas. Next base: position 81,617 of record JAVESM010000005.1, read on the forward strand.
TTGCTCCGAGTTTTAATGACCCTATGGATGCCATTGCAGAAAAAACGCTACAGGAGATATTTCCTGATCGCGATATTGTAATGGTGCCTGGACGAGAAATTTTACTTGGCGGTGGAAACATTCACTGCATTACCCAGCAGCAACCTAAATGATACATAGGAATATGTTGCTACAAAGGAGAAGACCTGATGAAAAACCTGATGATTGGCAGCTTAGCTGCACTTTTCTTAACCACCAGTTTAAGCGCCAATGCGCAACTTGATCCTGAAGATCAAATTCAGCATCGCAAAGCTGGTTATAACTTTATGAGCTGGAACATGGGCAAAATCAAAGCCATGGCCATTGATGAAAGCGTCGCTTGGGATCCAGCACAAGTGCAAGCTGCGGCGAACAGCATCGCTGCAACCGCAAATTCAGGCATGGGCGCGTTGTTTGGCCCAGGTACTGAAAAAAGCATTGGCGACACTAAAACTCGCGTAAAGCCTGAAATGTTTACTGATCGTGAAGGCGTTACTAAAGTTGGCATGGCGTTCAATAAAGCCGCTAACGAATTGGCTGTAGCTGCTGCAACAGGCGACAAAGCAGTCGTTGCTAAAGCGTTTGCAGCAACCGGCGACAGCTGCAAAGGTTGTCACGACAAATACCGCAACGACTAAGTCTTTAATATTTAGTTGATGTGTTATGCAAAAAAGGTCGCCTATACGGCGACCTTTTTTATTCTACTTAAACGCTCATTACCAAGCGGGAGCAACCGCAGGCGCTGGCGGCGGTTTACTTTGCCATTCACCGGAAGCCAAATAAACCGCACCCAAAGCAATCGTTACAGCACAGATGAAAGCCAGCCAATGCCCGCCTTGCGCGGCTTTCTGCTCAGGGTATTGTTGCTCAGTCTGCCCCGTGAGCATCGGTTTAACTAAGTTATGTTTTTTGACCACAGCATGCGCAATGATCGCCAGCACATGCACGATAATTAAACCAATAATAACCCACATACCGAGTTTATGTAGACGGGTTAAATCACCACTCAAACTGCTGCTGACGAATGTGTACAGCGGTCCAGTAAAAGCAATGTCATCATTGCTAAATAAACCACTCACCGCTTGCCAGCTCAACATCCCTAACATCGCAAAAACTGACAAGACACCTAAGGGATTATGTCCCAGCTGGCGCCACTCGCCACGTAAATATTGCGGCAGCGCCAACAGTGAAGCCAGCAAGGTAGACAAGCGAGCATAGGTCGAGCCCATTAACAGCCAAACGATACGAAAACTCAACAAGCCAATAATGCATAAGCCTGCACGCGCATGCCAATCAATCCAACCACCGCCAACCCAACCGGTCAGCAAAGCGGTGAATACACTTAACACCAATAACCAATGAAAGATCCGTAATGGAGCATCCCATACGCGCAATTGTTGGGTCATACAGACGTCTCCTTTATTGCATTAACGCAGTCGTCGCTCAGAGTTTTCATCACTAATTTCCAGAGACAATCCCGTTGGCATACTGCTAAAGCTATCACCGCCGGCTTCTGCCCCCAGTTTAATCATTAAGCGCAAATCATTGGATGAGTCGGCATGTGACAACGCGTCTTCATAAGTAATCTCACCTTGCGAGTAGAGCGTATACAGCGCTTGGTCAAAAGTTTGCATCCCCAATTCTGTAGAGCGCTTCATCAAAGGTTTTAACTCGTGCACTTCCCCCTTACGAATTAAGTCAGCCGCTAGCGGTGTATTGATCAGTACCTCGATCACCGCGCGTCGGCCTTTACCATCCGGTGTCGGCACCAACTGTTGAGCAATAATGGCACGCAAGTTAAGTGACAAATCCATCCACACTTGCTGCTGACGATCGGCGGGAAAGAAGTTGATAATACGATCCAATGCTTGGTTGGCATTGTTGGCGTGCAGAGTAGCGAGACACAGGTGTCCAGTTTCCGCAAAGGTCACTGCATAATCCATGGTTTCACGGCTGCGCACCTCACCAATCAAAATCACATCAGGCGCTTGCCGCAAGGTGTTCTTCAGCGCTACTTCAAATGATTCAGTATCAATACCCACTTCACGCTGAGTAACAATGCAGTTGTTATGTTGATGAATAAACTCAATCGGGTCTTCAATAGAAATAATATGACCGGAACTGTTTTTATTACGATGACCAACCATTGCCGCTAACGAAGTTGATTTACCCGTACCCGTCGCCCCCACAAACAACACGAGGCCACGCTTGGTCATCGCCAGTTTTTTTAAAATCTCAGGGAGTTTTAAATCATCCAAGCTGGGAATATTGGTTTCGATGCGACGCAGCACCATCCCAATCAGGTTACGCTGATAAAATGCGCTGACCCGAAAACGGCCAATGCCACGCGAACTGATGGCAAAGTTACATTCGAGGTTTTCTGCAAAATCACGGCGCTGCTGCTCATTCATCACGCCCAGCACTATTTCACGAGTCATCTCAGGTGATAACGGCGTCTTAGTCACCGGCATGATTTTACCATTGATCTTCATGGACGGTGCCACACCTGTTGTAATAAACAAGTCGGAACCACCTTTCTCAACCATTAAGCGTAAAAGCTTGTCAAATTCCATGGCATATCCTATTTCACCGTTACAGGTGAGCTACAAAAGCTTAAAAGTTTTCAGGGGTTTTGGCTTTTTCACGCGCACTATCGCGACCGATCAAGCCTTTCGCCAGCAAGCCTTTTAAGCAACTATCTAAAGTCTGCATACCTAATGAACCCCCGGTCTGGATCGCGGAGTACATTTGCGCAACTTTATCTTCACGAATCAGGTTACGAATAGCAGGGGTGCCAAGCATGATTTCATGCGCAGCCACACGACCACCACCAATTTTCTTTAATAGCGTTTGCGAGATCACCGCCTGCAAGGACTCTGATAACATCGAGCGCACCATGGATTTCTCTTGCGCGGGGAACACATCAACCACACGGTCAATCGTTTTCGCTGCTGAAGTGGTGTGCAACGTACCAAAGACTAAGTGCCCCGTTTCTGCCGCTGTTAACGCCAAACGAATGGTTTCCAAGTCACGCAACTCACCCACCAAGATGATATCCGGATCTTCCCGCAAAGCTGAGCGCAAGGCCTCATTAAAGCCATGCGTATCGCGGTGCACTTCACGCTGGTTAATCAAGCTTTTTTTCGATTCATGCACAAACTCAATCGGGTCTTCAACGGTGAGAATGTGCTGGTACTTGGTGCTATTTAAATAGTCCATCATAGCGGCAAGCGTGGTTGACTTACCCGAACCGGTAGGGCCTGTTACCAGTACTAAACCGCGCGGCACATCAGCAATATTTCGGAACACCTCACCTAAGCCAAGATCCTCCATGCTAAGCACTTTGGAGGGAATAGTACGAAACACAGCCGCTGCACCACGATTTTGGTTAAAGGCGTTAACCCGAAAGCGCGCCACCCCAGGCACCTCAAAAGAGAAGTCAGTCTCTAAAAACTCCTCATAATCCTTGCGCTGCTTATCGTTCATAATGTCATAAATCAGCGCGTGAACTTGCTTGTGCTCCATGGCGGGTAAGTTAATTCGGCGCACATCACCATCCACACGTATCATTGGTGGCAGGCCTGATGATAAGTGCAAATCCGATGCACCTTGTTTCGCACTAAAAGCCAACAGTTCAGTAATATCCATGGAATTCCCCAGTCACAAACAAGCAATTAAAATACCGTTCTATTATTGTACGACGTCATCTGGCATAAATAATGTCTACGATAGCAGAGAATAATGTAAAGGTTACGGTTGCCAAGCCGCTCACAACTAGGTTGTTACAATACTTTCTAAGCAAGTATACCTTTAGTAATAACTTCAAAGCCTACCGTAGGTTACCAAGATCAACGGTAATCTTTTGCGCAAATTCGCGAATTGCAGCACAATCTGCATCATTCTTTACGTATGACACACCAAACTTAAACGCAGGGAGACAAACTCTCCCACAGTCGTTAGAGGAGTTTTACCAGTGAGCGATACACAGATTACCTTTATTGGTGCGGGCAATATGGCGGCCAGTTTAATCGGCGGCTTACGCAAACAAGGCGTCGCCGCCCAACAGATGCGTGCCAGCGATCCCGGCGCCGCACAATTACAAAAAATCCAAACAGAGTTTTCTGTTGCCACTTACACGGATAATAGTCTAGCGATTGTAGACGCTGATGTGATTGTTCTAGCCGTTAAGCCACAAATCATGCGCGATGTATGCGAGCAACTGGCCTCGCACTTGACGGCTAACCAGCTGATTATTTCCATTGCCGCCGGCGTTAATATTGCCAGTTTAAGCCAATGGCTCGGCCCCCGCGCAATTGTGCGCTGTATGCCCAATACCCCAGCGTTAATTCAGCAAGGAGTCAGCGGCTTATACGCCAACGCACAGGTCACAGAAGAGCAGCGCGCGCAAGCGCAACAATTACTGTCCGCCGTCGGCTTAGCCGTATGGTTAGCGGATGAACGCTTAATCGATGCTGTCACTGCAGTTTCTGGCAGCGGCCCTGCCTATTTTTTCCTGCTCATTGAAGCCATGACCAAAGCAGGCATCAAACTGGGATTGCCAGCAGACACTGCCGCACAGTTAGCAACATATACGGCGCAAGGTGCAGCAAATATGGCCTGCCAAAGCTCTTTCGATGCGGCACAATTACGCCAACAAGTCACCTCGCCAAACGGCACTACAGAAGCCGCTATCCATGCATTCCAAAGTGGCGGCTTTCTTGAACTGGTCGAGACTGCGGTGCATAGTGCTGCACTACGCTCACAAGAACTCGCTCAACAACTGAGTCAATAAGAGGGTTTTATGTCAGGACTTACCGAAGCATTTATCTACATTATCCAAACCTTAGGTCAGCTTTATCTGCTGATTGCTTTACTGCGGTTTATCCTACAAGTGGTGCGTGCTGATTTTTATAATCCACTGTGCCAGTTCACGGTTAAAGCCACACAACCGTTACTGGCTCCTTTACGCCGTATCATTCCCAGCGTCGCGGGCATTGATCTGGCTGGATTAGTGCTGGTGCTGGTACTGCAGTTCTTACTCATTACTGTCTTACTGACATTAGCTGGCTTACCGGCTGTGCAATTACTGCCACAAATACTGGCATGGACACTCATTACGGTAGCCAGTCTTGTTCTGAAAATATTCTTCTTCGCCCTGATTATTAGTGTAATTTTATCGTGGATTGCCCCTGGCAGTCATAACCCTGGCGCACAACTGACCCAGCAAATTTGCGAGCCTCTACTCGCACCCATCCGTAATTTACTGCCCAACCTAGGAGGCTTAGACATCTCTCCTATTTTTGCATTTATTACGATTAACCTGCTGGAACGCTTAGTGATTAACAACGTAGCCGCCAGTACTGGCTTGGTCGGACCATTACGCGCCTTAATTAGTCCGTTTTTGTGACCCTTCATGCGCGCTGGGATAGCACTGACCTGCTGCTCTTTTGCCATGTGCAGCCGGGCGCAAAACGCAGTGAGTTTGCGAGTCTACACGGTGAGCGGATAAAAATACGCCTACATGCACCACCCGTTGATGGTAAAGCCAATAGCCAGCTGATTGCTTTTTTAAGTGAGGTCTTTGCTGTACCAAAACATGCAGTAAAGATTGAGAGTGGTGAACTCAGCAGACAAAAGCGTGTGCGCATTACTGCGCCAAAACATATTCCAGAGTTGGCCGAATTCGCTCATCTGTGCTGAAAAAAATTTAGCCTCTGTGATGCAGTTTGCTTTGCAATATGCCTGCTCACGCCATACTACTGGCAGCCTATGCTGACACCTAAGCCTACTCGGCCTTAACCAGGGGTATTCAATGAGCATGCAACGCTTACACCAACATATTGATGAGTATGTGACATGGAAACGTGAGCTGATTCGAGAAATCATGCGCTACCGTAGCTGGCTGGCTCGTAATCGCTTGGACACCCCTGAGCTGGTCACGCAACTTGAGCAAAACGTTAAAATGCTCCGCTCTGATCAGATTACTCTGGCGTTTATTGGTGAATACTCACGGGGCAAAACAGAGCTGATCAACAGTTTGTTTTTCTCCAATTTTGGTCAACGTTTACTGCCTTCGCGCGCAGGGCGCACCACCATGTGCCCAACGGAGATCTTTTTTGAGAGTCAGCAAGCACCCGATATGCTGCGCTTATTACCGATCGAAACACGTAATTTTGACAGCAGTTTAACCCAGCTCAAGCAAGAGCCTCAGTATTGGTTCAATATTGCCCTCGACCCTACCGATGCCAACAGCTTAATTAAAGCCTTCGCACATGTAGCACAAAATAAAACGGTGAGCATCGAAGAGGCGATTGCCTTGGGGTTTTTACCTGAATCATTAGAAGCTGCGGAGCAGGCTGATTATGTATTAATACCGGCATGGCGACACGCGCTGATCAACATTGATCACCCGCTGCTGCATCAAGGATTACGCATTATTGACACACCCGGCTTAAATGCATTAGGCAGCGAGCCCGAACTGACTTTATCTTTGCTGCCTAACGCGCAGGCCATTTTATTTTTATTGTCAGCCGATACAGGGGTAACTGCTAGTGATATGGCAATTTGGCAACAATACGTCAGCTCACAGCCATCAGCACAACAGACGATACAATTTGCGGCACTGAATAAAATCGATATGTTGTGGGACAACCTCAATCACGACACCTTTGCCGAACATGGCATTCAAACCATCCAAGCACAGACTGCAAAGCAACTGAACCTACCGCTATCCCATGTCCTGCCGGTCTCAGCAAAAAGCGCCTTGCAGGCCAAAGTACATAATGATCATGAGCTATTAGCGCGCAGTCGTATTGGGGCATTAGAAAACTTTCTATGCGAACATGTCATCGCACAAAAAGAACATTTGATTGAACGTAGCGTCGTGCAACCCCTGTTTACCTTACTCAACGCTAGCCAACAATTAATCAGTCAGCATTTACAAATAGCGCACCTCGAACAGCAACAACTTAACCAACAGCAGCACAGTAATTCACATGTGCTACGCAATTTACTTGAGCAAGCAAAAAGCGAACACCAAACCTATCACCGCCGCTTACTTAATTTAAAAACCAATCAACGTTTATTACATCGTCAAGGCGAAATTCTATGCGCCTACGTCAACCCAGAGCAGCTTCAAAAAACCATTTTAAAGGCACAACAACAACTCGCTGCCAGCTGGACAACACTGGGCATCAATCGAGCCATTACTGACTTTTTTACAACGCTAGAAAACGATCTACATGCTTTTGAAATCGAAGCACATATGGCCGATAAAATGGTGCGTGCGATTTATCTACGCCACAATACAGACAACCCCTCGCTCGGCGTTGAAGCACCCAAACTACATCTACAACGCTACCGCACTGAGCAAGATAATTTACATAAGAAAGCCGATCAGTTCCGCCTTAACATTAAAACTTTATTAACAGAACAAAATCAGCTCAGCCGGCGGTTCTTTTCCACGCTTGTGCAGGAAGCGATTACCCAGCAAAACCATGTGCGTAGTGCAACCATCCGCTGGGCTAACGAAGCGCTAACACCATTAATTCAACACAATCTTGAGCAAAAACAACTCCTTGAAAATCATATTTTACGTATCAAAGCGCTGACACAATCGGTGCATAACAAACAGCAGCGCAATCAGCTGCTTAACCAGTTCAGCAGCGAGCTGCATGCACAGTTAGCAGAAGCCAATGACATACTGCGCACTATTCGTCGCCCCGCACCGCAACGCCGCCAAGCGAAGGTTGTACAGCTCACCCCCGTACTAACGGCTGTCAGTGTTAAAGATTAAATCGATGAATCGCGCTTACGACTTGCCGCGACAGGCTAGGCTCTTTAGACTGCATCTCTTACTTTAGAGAGAGTTGCCGTGTCTTCTGTTTTCCCTACAGACTCAGTCGGTTTAGTCAGTCCTAAGGTGGCTCATTTTGATGAACCATTGAGCCTAGCCTGCAGCCGCACCCTGAATCATTACGAACTGATTTATGAAACCTATGGCGAGCTTAACGCCACGGCCAGTAATGCTGTATTAATTTGCCATGCATTATCCGGCACGCATCACGCGGCAGGTTATCATCACATCGATGAGCGTAAACCCGGTTGGTGGGATAGCTGCATTGGCCCTGGCAAACCCATTGATACCAATAAATTTTTCGTCGTTAGTCTCAATAATCTAGGCGGCTGCCACGGCTCCACCGGCCCAAGTAGCCGCAACCCTGCTACAGGACGTATTTATGGCGCAGACTTTCCTGTCGTCACTGTCGAGGACTGGGTGCACAGCCAAGCCCGTTTGGCAGATCGTCTCGGTATCCAACAATGGGCGGCGGTTGTCGGTGGCAGTCTAGGCGGAATGCAGGCCTTACAATGGTCAATCAGCTATCCTGAGCGCATCCGCCATTGCATCTCGATCGCCGCCGCACCACGTTTATCGGCACAGAATATTGCCTTTAACGAAGTGGCTCGCCAAGCAATTCTGACGGATCCTGAGTTCCATGCGGGACACTTTGTTGAAGAAGGCCAGATTCCCAAGCGCGGCTTAATGCTGGCGCGCATGGTTGGGCATATCACTTATTTATCCGATGATGCCATGGGGCAAAAATTTGGCCGCGAACTAAAAACCGATCACCTCAACTACGACTTCCACAGTGTTGAGTTCCAAGTTGAAAGTTACCTACGCTATCAAGGAGAAGAGTTTTCTACTCGTTTTGATGCCAACACGTACTTATTAATGACCAAGGCACTGGACTATTTTGATCCTGCCGCCGCCCATGATGGCGATTTGTCTCGCACGTTTAGCAAAGCTCAAGCCAACTTTTACTTGATTTCATTTACCACCGACTGGCGCTTCTCTCCCGCGCGTTCACGAGAGATTGTCGACGCGCTGATGGATGCAAAAAAGAACGTGTCGTACTTAGAGATTGATGCCCCACAAGGTCATGATGCGTTCCTGATACCGATTCCGCGCTACCTGCAAGCTTTTAGCGGTTACATGAACCGCATTAGCGTTTGAGGCAATAATGAGAGCAGACTTAGACATCATTCAACAATGGATCCCTGAAAACAGCCGTGTGCTGGACTTAGGCTGCGGTAATGGCGAGTTGTTATCCTGGCTACAAGAAAATAAGAACGTCACTGGTTACGGCTTAGAAATTGACGCGGACAACATTGCCGCCTGCATCGACAAAGGCGTCAATGTCATCGAACAAAATCTCGACCTGGGCTTAGGCAACTTTGCCAGCAATAGTTTTGACGTTGTCGTAATGACCCAAGCGCTGCAAGTCGTGCACTATCCCGATAAAATTTTGCAAGAAATGCTCCGCGTAGGCCGCACCTGCATCATCACTTTCCCAAACTTCGCGCATTGGCGCTGCCGTTGGTATTTGGCGCATAAAGGCTGTATGCCCGTTTCGGATTTTTTACCTTACACGTGGTACAACACGCCTAATATTCACTTCTGCACCTTTGCTGACTTCGAAGCGCTGTGCAGTGCCATGCAGATGAGCGTACTTGACCGTCTCGCTGTCGATCGTCAACACCGCCATAGTTTTGGCAACCGTATGTGGCCTAATTTATTCGGTGAAATTGGTATTTACCGTGTCACCGGGGCCAATGCTCGTTAACTTGAGGAGTTTATCGCTATGCGTTATTTACTAGCAGTGTGTTTGAGTTTCTTCATGGTGCTTACCGTGCAAGCCGATGTTGTACGCAAACAAAGCTATGGCGCGCTGGATGTGCATTACAACATCTTCAACTCAACCTTTTTACAACCCGACACGGCACAAGCGGTGGGTTTAAATCGCAGCAAAAACCAAGCTGTACTGAATGTGTCAATGGTAAAAGCGGGTAAGGGACAAAAAGGCGCCGTCACCGGCAGTTTTAAGAACCTACTCAGTCAAAGCGAAACATTAACCTTCAAAGAAGTTGATGAAGGCGATGCAGTCTATTACTTAGCTCAATTTGCCATCACAGGCCAAGAAATTTTGCGCTTTGAATTACAAGTGACTGACAGCGAGGGTAAAACTCATCTGTTAAACTTTACTCAAGAAGTGTTTCCTGACCTATGAAAGAACTCGTTCTCGCCAGCCATAACGCCGGCAAACTGCGTGAGCTACAAGCCTTATTAGGCGATAGTATAGTGATACGTCCAATCAGCGAGTTCACTGCTATTGAACCCGAAGAAACAGGCTTAACTTTCATCGAAAATGCTATTTTAAAAGCACGCTATGCCTGCCAAGTGTCTGGTTTACCGGCCTTAGCGGATGACTCAGGCTTAACCGTCGATTACTTACACGGCGCACCTGGGATTTACTCGGCACGCTACAGTGAAACAGGTGGCGATGCCGGTAATAATCAAAAGCTTATCGCCGCCCTGCAAGGAGTACCAGATGAGCAACGTGGCGCACAGTTTATTTGTGTATTAGCCTTATTGCAGCATGCTAATGACCCCTTGCCCATTATCTGTGAAGGGCGCTGGCAAGGACAAATCCTGCATGCAGCGCAAGGTGAACACGGTTTTGGCTACGACCCACTGTTCTATGTTACCGAGCAGCAATGCAGTAGCGCCGAATTGCCCAGCACGCTAAAAAATCAGCTAAGCCACCGCGCTCAGGCCATGCAACGGCTTAAACAACAGCTGTCTCTATGCGCTTGATTGCGTCAGATTTAGGCGTACAACGCTCACTCGAAAATGGTTTTAAACTACCACCACTGGCATTGTATGTGCACATACCCTGGTGCATTCGTAAATGCCCCTACTGTGATTTCAACTCTCACGCCGCTACGCCAGAACTGCCTGAACAAGCCTATATTGCTGCAGTACTGGCTGACTTAGATCTTGATTTAGTGCATGTCCATGATCGCCAGCTGGAGTCTATTTTCTTTGGCGGCGGCACACCCAGTTTATTTTCTGCGCAAGCCTTGCAAGCACTACTCGCGGGCATTGAACAGCGAGTCCGTTTTAGTCCGACGATTGAAATTACGCTTGAAGCCAACCCTGGCACCTTTGAACAAGAAAAATTTGCTGCCTACCGAGCACTGGGCATTAACCGCTTATCAATTGGCATCCAAAGCTTCCAAGACAGCAAATTACAAGCCTTAGGTCGCATACACTCTGCGAGCGAAGCCATTCTTGCAGTAAAAATGGCGCGCCAAGCCGGTTTTGATAATTTCAATCTCGACTTAATGCACGGCTTGCCAGATCAGTCACCAGAAGAAGCATTGGCCGATTTACAAACAGCCATTGACCTAGCACCGACTCATTTGTCGTGGTATCAGCTGACAATGGAGCCCAATACGGTCTTTTGGAGCAAACCGCCCGTCTTGCCCGAAGATGATGTGCTCTGGGATATTCAAGAAGCTGGCCAAGCGTTACTGGCTCAGCATGGTTTTATTCAATATGAAGTCTCTGCTTATGCGCGCGCAAATGCCGTTGCACAGCACAATATAAATTATTGGTCATTCGGTGATTTCATTGGCATTGGTGCAGGCGCACACGGCAAGCTCAGCGACCCTCAAGGGCGTATTCAACGTACTTGGAAGACCCGTCAGCCTAATGACTACCTCAACCCTGATAAACCTTTCTTAGCAGGCAGTGCAACCCTGGCGGCAGAAGACTTGCCGTTTGAGTTTTTAATGAACGCCTTACGTCTCAATGATGGTGTTGAGCTCAAACTATTTAGTCAGCGGACAGGGTTATCTATTGCGACGTTGCAGGAGGGTCTAAGCCAAGCTCGCCTGCGCGGCTTACTCAGTGCCGACCCCGCGCGTTTAACTGCCAGCGCGCAAGGGCAATTGTTTTTAAATGACTTACTACAAATTTTTTTGACCCATGATCACTAAAAATAAACGAGAGCTTATATGGACATTTTAATTAATTTGATTATTGCTTTATCCAAGTGGACTCGCTTACACCTGAGTGATATTTCATTAGGCATTATGACTACCGCATTAGTATTATTTGGCCCTGCAATCAATGCATGGGTAAGACGCTCGATTAGTCATTTAAATTTTGTCATACGCACTTTTATTTTTATTTTAGTCTGCGCAGTTGGCTATGGCCTAACTATCGTTTACCTCACCCCTTTATTAAGCAACGCATTCGCTCATCTCAACAACTACACGCTGTCACCAGTACTGCTTATGAGTTTTATTCTGATCGGGATTTTAGCGGATAGAAACTAAAAAGCCGCCATAATAAGTATGACGGCTTTATTTGAATCGCTCGTTAGCGTTATCTGCCTTCGCGGCGCAGTGCTTGCGGAGTAAAATCACGCGGATGCAATCTCGCATCAAAATCATACATAGGTTCGTTATTGTCTAACCCATCAACAAAATAGCGACTATCTTTGAAGTCGTAGATTGTTTCTAGCGTGCTCAAAAATGTTAGAACGTCATAATAATTAATTGGATGACTTTCTTGCAGACCAATTAACTCGCCATTTTTGTCATACAAGTCAACCGCCAGAATTTGCCAGCTGTCTTCATCAAGATAGAAGCGTCGTTTTGCATAAGGATGGCTATAGCCAACACGCAAGTTAGCCTCAATTACCCAAACACGGTGTAACTCATAACGCAGTAATTCCGGGTTGACGGTTTTCTTTTGTAGAATGGTTTCATATGCAATGCCTTTTTGGTGCACAGCATAACTATTGTAAGGCACCAGCATTTCTTGCTTGCCAGATAGCGTCCACTCATAACGGTCTGGAGCGCCGTTATAGGCATCAACTACGTCGGCAGTCGCCATACCACTGGTATCAGGCTGCAAAGACTCATAGGCCAACATTGGTAAACGGCGGACACGACGCTCACCTCGGCTGAAGCGCCAGGCTTTACGAATCGCTAAAACTTGATCCAAGGTCTCTTGTACAACTAAGGCAGAGCCAGACAAACTAGAAGGCGCGACAACGTTATACTTGTAATAGAACAAGGTATTATCTAATTCTTTTGGGGTCATGCCTTCGCGGCCATACACAAAGAATAAATCACGCTCACGCTTAACCAGGCTGTAGTTACCGCTACTCAGTACCGCGGCATGATTCATCACCGAGTGCATTTGCTCTCCGCGGTAACGCATAATATGGTTCCAGATTGCCTCAATACCATTTTGCGGCAGAGGAAAGGGAATGCCCGCAACAGCACCTTGCACACCATTACCGCCAGAAATCGATTCAGCATGCTGTGCATTCATACGCGTCGCAGCATAAATACGCTCTGGCGCTGAAGCGCTGCGTCGAGTCGGAAAAACGCGCAAGTAATAATCTGGATTATTCTCAATTAAGGTCTGTGTACCAATCGGCAACTGCGCGCGGTACTGATCAAGATTTTGTTTATTTACAATAAACAAAGGTGCATCCGTCGCGTACGGATCCAAATGATGCATACCAGCCTGATAGCCTGCAGGTGGAATTGTTATGCCTCCCGTCCACGCCGGAATAGTCCCTGCAGCATTCCCCGCGCGTTCAGCACCCAAAGGCGTCAAGTCTTGTCCTAAGCGTGCAGCTTGTACAGCATCCACTTTAGCGTAAGCATTTAAAGCAAGTGCACTAAGCACCAAGAGCGTGAGCGGCTTAATCATAAAAATCCCCTATTGCATGTGCAGATCCGCACATTCTATTCATGATATCGATCGACTGATCGAAACCATAAGCCATGCCAGCAGTAATAATAATAATAATAATAATAATAATAATAATAATAATAATAATAATAATAATAATAATTGTGACTTTCATCCTACTTGTATGCACGCAAAAAGACCATAATATTTATTATGGTCAGTTTATAGGCTCATCTGCCAAACGAGTAAACTTCAAATCCCATACGCCATGCCCTAAACGCTCACCACGGCGCTCAAACTTAGTCACCGGACGCTCACTTGGGCGCGGCACCCAAGTTTGATCCTCAGACAAGTTCCGAAAACCTGGCGCAACATTAAGCACCTCAAGCATATGTTCAGCATACTGCTCCCAATCTGTAGCCAAGTGAAAAACGCCCCCCACTTTCAGCTTGCTACGTACCAACTGCGCAAACTCAGGCTGGACAATTCGGCGTTTGTGGTGACGACTCTTGTGCCAAGGATCAGGGAAAAATAGCATTAAGCGATCTAGACTGGCATCGGCTACACAGTTTTTTAACACATCTAATGCATCACAACTGTACACCCGTACGTTACTCACATTCTCCGTCAATAAGCTATTAAGCAACGCACCCACGCCAGGGCGATGCACTTCAATACCAATAAAGTCCTGCTCAGGTGCGGCCTTTGCCATCTCCAGTAATGACTGCCCCATACCAAAACCAATTTCTAAGGTACGTGGTGCTTGACGAGCAAACACTTGATCAAATTCCCGCATTCCATCCGCCAGCAATAAACCAAACTTCGGCCAACCGTCGTCTAAACCACGCTGTTGCCCGTCAGTCATACGACCAGCACGCATTACATAACTTCTAATTTCACGGCGGCGCACAGGCAGTTTTTCACCTGTGATGAGGTCGTCTGTCATGGGATTCCTATCTAAATGAGTGCAATGACAGCGGGCAGAAAGCCCGCAACCATTTAATTAAATATGCGACTTAATCAATCATGCCATCAAGCGGAGAAGATGCACTGGCATACAATTTTTTCGGCATTCGTCCGGCCAAATAGGCTAAACGACCCGCCTCAACCGCATGGCGCATCGCTTGTGCCATGAGAATCGGTTGCTGCGCATTGGCAATCGCACTGTTCATTAATACCGCAGCACAGCCCATCTCCATCGCGATAGCGGCATCTGAGGCAGTCCCCACACCAGCATCAACTAATACTGGAATTTTCGCTTCCTCTAAAATGATGCGCAGATTATAAGGATTACAAATACCTAAACCTGTTCCAATAAGCCCCGCCAAGGGCATTACTGCCACGCACCCAATTGCTTCAAGTTCACGAGCAATAATCGGGTCATCACTGGTATAAACCATCACATCAAACCCTTCATCCACCAGTACTCTAGCGGCTTTTAGCGTTGCGACAACATTAGGGAATAAAGTCTTTTGGTCGGCCAAAATTTCTAATTTAACCAGTGTGCGACCACCCAATAATTCGCGCGCTAGGCGGCAAGTACGAATCGCTGATTCTGCATCATAGCAACCTGCTGTGTTAGGTAAAATCGTATAGCGATCAGGACTGATCACATCCAATAAGTTTGGCTCATCTTTATTTTGACCAATGTTGGTACGACGCACCGCCACAGTCACAATTTCGGCACTAGAGGCTTCAATGGCTAAACGAGTTTCTTCCAGATCTTTATATTTACCAGTTCCCACTAGTAAACGTGATGAATACGTTTGTCCAGCGATGACAAAAGGATGGTCTGTACGCGCAAAGTTCATCTAAAACCTCTCTTAATAAATAAAAAGTAGTCAGCCGTAACTAACCACCGCCAATCGCATGTACGATTTCAAGCGCATCGCCATCTTTAAGAAGCGTTGTTTCGTATAAGCTGCGTGGCACAATTTCGAAGTTTAACTCGACGGCAACGCGGCGCCCTGCTATCTGCAGATGCTCAAGTAAACCTGCAACACTGAGCGATTCGCTTAATGCACAGACCTCTCCATTCAACTGAATATGCATAACACAACCGTGAGGTTCCGAAGGAGCTTTATTTTAGCGGGTTCGTTACCCGATAACCAAATATTTACACTTTACGCCAAGCCGAGCTTGCCAAACTTAACCAACCCAACACTAACAAGCTACCGCCGATAGGCGTCACTAAGCCAGGCTTAAGTGACGTCAACACCAGCACGTATAAGCTACCGGAAAATAAAACAATACCTACAGTAAAAAATACTGCTGCAAATAATAAAGCCCGTGAAGCATAGGTTTGCCCTAACAACACAACCATCAATAAAGCCAATGCATGAATAAATTGATATTGCACACCCGTCTGTAACACAGCTAAAGACTCAACACTGAGGGTACTTCTCAAACCATGTGCAGCAAAGGCTCCGAGCAATACCGCTATCCCGCCTAAAATTGCTGCGATGAATATCCCATAGCGCACGATGAACTCTCCATACAATTAAAACACTGGTTATACTACTCTTTGAGTTTTTCAGGCTAGAACGATGTTACGCAAACTTTTCCGTACTCTATTGATAACACTATTCGCTGTGATGGCGCTTAGCATTCTATTCGTCTTACTTCTACGCTGGGTGAATTTACCCTACAGCGCGCTCATGCTAGAAAGGCAATTTGAAGCTCAAGTATCTGGACAAAGCTATAATATCGAGCGTATTTGGCAGCCATGGCAGACACTACCTGATCATTTAAAAATGGCCGTTATCGCAGCAGAAGACCAACAGTTTGCTAATCATTATGGTTTTGATATCGCAGCAATTCGTGCCGCACTGGCTCACAATCAACAGAGCGACAGTATACGAGGCGCGAGTACAATTTCACAGCAAGTGGCCAAGAACACATTTCTTTGGTCATCACGCAGCTGGCCACGGAAAGCGCTTGAAGCATGGTTTACCTTATGGATTGAAATACTCTGGAGCAAGGAGCGGATTCTTGAAGTGTATTTAAACAGTGCTGAATGGGGGCCCGGAATCTTTGGTGCACAGGCAGCCGCGCAATATTACTTCAACACGGGAGCGGCGTACCTCACCAATCAGCAAGCTTATCTCTTAGCCGCAATCCTACCCAGCCCGCTCACCCGCAGCGCCAGCAGACCCAGTCAAGCCACTCAACAACGTGCGCACTGGATCGGTCAACAAGTCCGTCAACTGGGGGCTAGCCATTACTTAAACAGTCTTAAAACAAAGGATCCTGAATGGTTTACAACAGTCTCTGCCAAGCTACAAACATGGTTTACTTTTTAAGCCAACAGGGGTAAAGACAGTTAAGCATTGTTTACAAGCAATCTTACCTGTGAAGCCATACTCGGCTTGCCGTACAAATAGCCCTGTCCCTCATCACAGCCCAGCTCAATAATAAACCGTTCTTGCTCTAGCGTTTCAACCCCTTCGGCGATGACCTGCATACCTAAACTTTTACTCAGCTGGATAATGGTTTTTACAATGATAGCGTTATCCTCACTATCAAGCATGTCTTGAACAAAACTCTTATCAATTTTGATCTTATCCAGCGACAGGGTTTTTAAATAGCTCAGCGATGAATAACCTGTACCAAAGTCGTCAATTGCCACCAAGACGCCGATATCTCGTAAACCACGTAAATTTTTAGCCGCAGCCTTAATATCTTCCATCAAACCTGTTTCGGTGACTTCAAGCTCAAGGCTGCTCGGGTGTAAGTCATACATAGCAAGTTTTTCTTTAACCTGACGTAACAAATCAGCATGGTGTAATTGAGTCGCCGATAAGTTAACCGCCATTCTGAAATCATGCATCCCATCATCAATCCAGCTGCGTAATTGCTGACAGGCTTGATCTAACACCCACTCCCCGATCTCAATAATATTGCTGCTTTGCTCTGCTAATGGAATAAATACATCAGGAGGAATCAAGCCTAACTCAGGGTGATTCCAGCGCAATAAAGCCTCTACACCGATTATTTTCTTGGTGTAGTAGTTAATCTGCGGTTGGTATACCAAGTACAACTGATTATTGATGATCGCATCTTTAAGCTCCTTTTTGAGCCTACGCCGCTTACGCATTTCTAAATCAATACTGGCAATAAAAAACTGGTAACGATTGCGCGCACCTCTTTTAGCCAGCTGCATGGTTTGTTCAGCTTGCTGCAGTAAAAGCTCAGTATTATCACCATCGTCTGGATATAACGTAATACCAATCGTAGCGTTTAAACGCACCGATAAAAATTCAGGGCCGAATGATTGCGCCATAACCAATGGTTCTTTTAGGCTATCAAGAATATTTTGTGCTAATGCGGCAGCCTGCTCTGGATCTTTAATACCGGATAACACAATCACAAACTGATCACCACCCAGGCGCGCTAAACAACCATCAAGCCCCGTATGGATACGCAAACGCTGAGCTAAACCTTGTAACAACCAATCACCAATCTGATAATTATGCTGCTCGTTAATGTTCTTAAAGTCATCGAGTCCCAAGCAAAGGACAGCAACGCCTTGCTGCTTATCACGCGCATCGTCAATAATTTTATCCAATTGCAACTGCAATTCCTGCCGATTAGGTAAGCCGGTCAGAAAATCAATTTGCGACATCAACAATAAACTGTCTTCAGCCTCCCTGCGCAAATCAGTATTACGTTCAATTGAAGCAAGTAACTGGTTAACGTTACGTGTCCACACGCCAAGCTCATTATCTTCATGTCCAGACAGCACCGGCAATTGATACTCGCCTGGCCGGTCAGGATTAATTCGCCCCAAATGACGAATAATTTTTGCAAGCGGACGGGTCAATAACGCATGGTAAATAAGATAAAGCACCAAACCTAAAACCAGTGCCCGCAAGATCCCTGAGGCCAAGATCACGACAGCATTAGTCAGTAAGCGCTCACCATACACAGCAGTATCTAAAACAATGCGTAGATCACCATAATGCTCATCAGGATTTGTGCTGCTCACAAGGGGGATTTGATATGCACGCTCTTGCGAGAAGACCATATCAGTAAGGTTACGACCGAAGAGTTTACGTAATTCACGAGAACCTTGGGCTAAGACGGGCTCACCATCATTGCCAATCATAGCGCTACGCACAGCCTCGTGCTTCAATAAACCCACGACCACTTGCTGGCCCATATTTTGGTCAAGGCTGTAGAGTGCTTGAGTCGATGGGTCTTTAAACATTGCCAAAATACGCTCGGCATCACTTTCAATGAGATGTCGAGTAATAAACGCATCATAAGCAATCTGAGTAAGACTAAATGCAAAGCCTACCAATAACGCAGCGCTCAACACCCAGCGTAGTAATTTAAAAGATAAACTGTGTTTGCGCTCTATATTCAAACAATGTGCCTTTGATTTATTTTTGATAGCAATTGTGCGACATCAAAATAATACCTTAAACCGACTTATATATACCCCATAAACCATAAAAAAAAAGCCTTGTCAAAAAACAAACAAGGACAAACAAAAAAGCCCTAGATCCTAGTATTGCCAAGATTTAGGGCTTTAGTGAAACTGCTTTTTTAGCGCAGCAAGGACTTAGTTAGCGAAGTTTTTCGCAACGAAATCCCAGTTGACTAAATTCCAAAATGCTTCAACGTATTTAGGGCGTGCATTACGGTAATCAATATAGTAAGCATGCTCCCAAACATCACAAGTCAGCAGAGCGGTGTCATTGGTGGTCAATGGGCAGCCTGCACCAATGGTGCTGCTTAGTGCTAAAGAACCGTCAGATTTTTTAACCAACCACGCCCAACCTGAACCGAATGTACCGATTGCAGTTTTAGTAAACGCTTCTTTGAATGCCTCAAACGAGCCAAAGGCTGCATTGATCGCATCAGCTAAAGCACCCGTTGGTGCGCCACCAGCGTTAGCGGCCAAGCAGTTCCAGTAAAACGTGTGGTTCCATACTTGTGCCGCGTTGTTGAATACGCCACCGCTTGAAGTTTTGATAATATCTTCTAAGCTTTTACCTTCAAACTCGGTACCTGGAACCAAGTTATTCAAATTCACAACATAGGCGTTGTGGTGCTTGCCATGGTGAAAATCTAGGGTTTCTGCAGAGATATGTGGTTCTAGTGCATTTTTTTCATAAGGAAGTGCAGGTAATTCAAAAGCCATGATTATTCTCCAGTTACATCAGACGAGGCACAATCAGCAAGCCTATTCAGCGGACAGCTGATTCAATTGCCAGCAGTTCCGACTTGCTTTAAGTCACTTATCATAGCATCCCAACGGCGGCTTATCCACGCAGTATCTATAAGGTCTTAATCGCCAATAATTAACTGCGCGGCCACACTAAACATCATCAGCGCCACTAAAAAATCAATCACACGCCAAGTCAACGGGCGAGCTAACCAAGGGGCAAGTTTTGCAGCACCCAATGCTAAACTAAAAAACCACAGCACTGAACCGGTTGCTGAACCCGCCACATAGGCAGCCGGAGACTCCTGCTGAGCACCAAGAGCACCAATCAATAAAACGGTATCTAAATACACATGCGGGTTGAGTAAAGTAACCGCTAAGGTTGTCATTGTTACGGCTCGCGCTGACTGTGCAGGACGCACTAAAACCGTATCTAATGCATGTTTGCGTAGTGCACGCCGTAAAGCCAACACACCATAGCAGGACAAGAACAGCACACCACCCCAACGAGCAATTGCAAGTAACGTAAGGCTACTGGTTAAAATTTTTGCCAAACCAAACACACCACAAGCCACCAGCAACACATCAAAAAACACACACAAGCTCGCCACCAAAAGATGATGCTCACGGCGCAGCGCTTGTGACAGCACAAATGCATTTTGTGCACCAATGGCCATAATGAGCCCCAACGCAATCAATAAACCACTGCTGTAACTTTGCAGCACAATTAATACTCCTTAGATAGCCTGACTAGGAATTGCTCTACTTTTCCTTCAGCAATAAAAAACCGCCAGCTGGCGGTTTTTTAAAAACACAGTGTAATTTACAAACCAGACATCAACTTGATCGCACCCAATAATTCGTCATCAGTACAATCACTACAGGTGCCTTTAGGTGGCATTGCATTAATACCGCTAATGGCATTTTTGAGAAGGCCGTCAAGCCCACCTTTAGCATCTGAACGGGCTTGCCATACTGCAGCATCACCCGATTTAGGTGCATCCATCAAACCTGTTGAATGGCAAACAGTACAATATTTGTTGTAAACTTCATCCCCACTGCGACCTGCAGAAGCAGCCGGCGCAGCACCTGCATCAGTACCCGCAACAGCAGCATTAGTATTCGCACATTCTTGGCCTTGCACACAAACTTCACCAACTGGCTTGATGCGTTGAGCAATGTCTTCATCAGTTGTGGCTTGCGC
Organism: Pseudomonas sp.; assembly: GCA_034006605.1. GTDB lineage: Bacteria > Pseudomonadota > Gammaproteobacteria > Pseudomonadales > Pseudomonadaceae > Denitrificimonas. The sequence goes on from JAVESM010000005.1 coordinate 102,569, forward strand.
ACTGGCTGCCCATAAGGCTAAAACCGTTGTTTGAGCCAGCAGAATTTTTTTAATCAGGTTCACGGTACGCCCTCTATTATCATTACAATTCATTCTCGCGTTCGGTCTATGGCGAGCTCCGCACAGTATAACCACTCCCCGCCCCCACGCAAACAGAACAACATGTCGCATGTAAGGTTTTTCAGCATTAATATGTCAAATATTCGCGCTGTACACGTTTTACATTACACAGCAACTGATAAGAAATGGTCCCAGAACGTGCTGCCACTTCATCCACTGATACTGTTTTACCCCACAACTCAACATCACAACCCACACCGGCTTGCGGCACATCCGTCAAATCGATCGCCAACATATCCATCGATACCCGACCAAGCAACTGGACAACACAACCGCCCACGGCAACGGGCGTACCTGTAGGGGCATGCCGTGGATAACCATCGGCATAACCCATCGCCACAATACCCACCCGAGTCGTTCGATTCGCCACAAACTGCGCACCATAACCAACCGGTTCACCTGGCGGCAACTCACGTACGGCAATAACTTTCGACTGCAGGCTCATTACCGGTGAAAACTGCTTCCCACTACTGGCTACCGGCTGACTGCCGTATAAAATAATCCCAGGGCGTGACCAATCACTACGAATCTGCGGCCAAGCGACTAGAGCCGGAGAATTACAGACGCTGATTGGCGCATTGATGCCAGTAGTTGCCGCTAAAAACAACTGATATTGCTCGTCAGTACGCGAACAGCCGACCTCATCCGCACGAGCAAAATGGCTCATCAGTACGATCGAAGCAACATTGCTACAGACTTGCAAACGCTGCCAAGCAGCACGGTACTCATGCGCAAAGAAACCAACACGGTGCATGCCAGAATCCATTTTTAACCATACAGTTAATGGCCGAGTTAACTGTGCTTGCTCGATAATCGTCAATTGCCAATCAGCATGTACAACGCACCATAAGTCGTTAGCCTCAATCAGCTCTAACTCATCAGCACTAAAAAATCCTTCAAGTAAAACAATCGGCTGCTCTATACCGGCCGCACGTAACTCAAGCGCTTCCTCCAGACACGCCACGGCAAAGCCGTCTGCTAAATCTGCTAACGCCTGAGCACAAGCGACTGCACCATGCCCATAAGCATCTGCTTTAACCACCGCCAGGGCTTTATCGGCACTAAGCTGCTTAGCGAGTTGATAGTTATGTCGCAATGCTTGTAAATCAATTACCGCGCGTGCTGGACGCATGACCTGCCACTCTCCGAAACTATTGACGCAAAACCTATAGTTTTGCTCTAGACACTCTGTGTTCGCTACTGCACTAAGGTTCTTAAACGGCCTTAGCTGTAACGAAAAACATCCAAACCTTCCGTGCTAATCTGCGGAGTTTTCTGACTGATAATATCAGCCAAGTAACTCGCCGAACCGCACGACATGGTCCAGCCCAAAGTGCCGTGCCCCGTATTTAAAAATAAATTACGGTATGCCGTTTGCCCTACGATAGGCGTGCCATCTGGGGTTGCTGGGCGTAAACCTGTCCAGAACTCTGCTTGCGTAAGATCACCACCGTCGGGGTAGAGTAAATTGGCCACGTACTCAAGCGTTTCTCGGCGACGCGGGTTAAGATCAAGATTAAACCCTCCCACTTCTGCCATACCCGCGACTCGAATGCGCTGCTCCAAACGAGTGATCGCTACTTTATAGGTTTCATCAAGAATTGTTGATTGCGGCGCCATACTCGGATCGGTAATCGGCACCGTCAACGAATAACCTTTTAAAGGATAAACTGGAATTTTAATACCCAGTGGCGCAAGCATATCTGTGGAATAACTGCCCATAGCCATCACATAATAATCGGCTGTTTCAAGTTGATCATCGATCTGCACACCAGTGATCTGATCTGCACTATTTTGCAGATGCTGTACCGTGCAGCCAAAACGAAATTCAACGCCGAGATCCTGCGCCATACGCGCCAAATTCCGGGTAAACATATTGCAATCACCGGTCTGATCATTGGGTAAATGCAAAGCGCCCACAAGGGTATCCGACACCGCGGCTAAAGCAGGCTCTACACTGGCAATACCTGCAGATTCCAAGAGTAAATACGGCACGCCACTGCGCTCTAACACAGCAATATCTTGCGCAGCATTATCAAATTGCTGCTGTGTGCGAAACAACTGCGTCGTACCTTTTTGTCGCCCTTCATATTCAATACCTGTTTCAACACGCAGCGCATCTAAACAATCGCGACTGTATTCAGCCATACGCACCATGCGCTCTTTGTTGATGGCATATGGTGCGGCGCGACAATTACGCAGCATCTGCAGCATCCACTGGTATTGGCGAGGGTCAGAGGTGAAACGAACAGAGAAAGGCGAGTGGCGTTGAAATAACCATTTCATCGCTTTCAGCGGAATGCCTGGTGCGGCCCAAGGTGAAGCGATGCCCGGAGAAACCTGCCCCGCATTGGCAAAACTGGTTTCTTCAGCAACGTTTGGCTGTCGATCAACCACAACCACTTCGTAACCTTGTCTTGCCAAATAATAGGCGGTTGTCACGCCTACTACGCCAGCACCTAATACTAGAACCCGCATATTACCTCCAGTGGTGATTGATTGATTCGCGTACTCTCAACTCTTAAATGATGGCTCTGCGCGAGCCTGCATTGGCTTTTAGTAAGCTTGCAGGCGTCAACTGCTGTCCGCGCCAAGTCAAGGCGACCGGCCACAAACCCTGATCAATCTGTGCCTGCTGCCACAACTGCGCAAAGCTACGCTGCGCAATAGGATGCTGCACCTGTCCAGCCAACAACGCCAGCGGCCATAAAACAAAGGCGTTATTTAAAATCTCAGCACGAGGCAAGCTAATATTGTCATACACACCAGATAATTGGCCGTACAACAATACATCGATATCCAACGGCAAACCTTGGCGCGGTACTGCATAGCGACCATTAAGCGCTTCAATATGTTTAAGATGCTGATCCAGTTCTTGCAATGACATGCAGGTTCTAAGATGCACCACCATATTCAAAAAACAATCACTGCGAATACCCACCGGTTCACTTTCAAACACAGGCGAGCAATCTAAGTCACCAAATAGCGCCACTAAGGCATCAAGACCTGCACACAGATGCGCTTCACGCTCAATATTACTGCCTAAACCTAAATACACATCGGTTAACGACATCCGCGTTCAATCTCCACCCCAACACCGCGCGCACTGACAACCGCACCCGGCTTAGTAATTTTTAAGCGCAACCAAGGAATATTAAATTCAGCCATTAGCAAGGCCGCTAATCGCTCAGCAAATGTTTCTACCAGCTCAAAGCTGCTACTGTGCGCAAAATCACTAATGCGTTCAGAAACAGCGGCGTAATCTAAAGCCAAATGCAGTGCATCGTCTGCGGCACAAGGCCGATTATCCCAGCCCATCTGCACATCCACCAACAGGTTCTGGCGAATTGTACGCTCCCAGTCATAAGCACCAATAACAGTGTCTACTTCTAGACTTTCGATAAATACCGTGTCCACTTTGCTCTTGCCTCGTTAGAATCAAGACTCGCTGGCCTTGGATCATGCAAATGTTTGAGTTACTACTGGTGTGCGCGTATCTCATTGGCTCTTTTTCATTTGCCATTGTTTTGAGCCGTTATTACGGCAATAGCGACCCGCGCTCGCAAGGCTCTGGTAATCCCGGAGCCACAAATATGTTACGTACAGCGGGTAAACGTCTGGCTATTCTGACCCTGCTCGGCGATCTGAGCAAAGGGTTACTGCCAATTTTATTAGCCAATGCCCTAGATTTAAGTAAACAACAACAAGCTTGGATTGGTTTATCAGCCGTTATTGGCCATCTGTATCCGCTTTATTTTAACTTTCGCGGAGGCAAAGGCGTGGCAACAACGGCAGGCATGCTACTGGGTCTATATCCGCCCGCAGCACTGCTGGCACTCGCCGCTTGGTTGCTAACATTTAGCCTGACACGCATCAGCTCACTGGCAGCCTTAGCCTGCGTACCTTTATGCTTACCTTTACTGGCCTGGCAACAACCGCACGCTTTATTGCCGGTTAGCGTCCTCAGCTTGCTACTGGTTTGGCGTCACCGCCGCAATCTAAAAGACTTGCTAGCGGGAAATGAACGTAGTTTTAAAGATTAATCACTTAAATCAGCGCAGGTAGCTCTTCCATCGGCCAACGTGCACGCGCATGAATCGCATCGCCTTCTCGCTGCCCCGCCAATAAGCGCTGACAACCGGCATAAGCGATCATCGCTCCATTATCTGTACAGAATTCAGGACGCGCGTAAAATACTTGTCCTTGCCGCTTCGCCAGCATCTTTTCTAGTGAGCGACGTAATGCTTGGTTCGCGCTGACACCACCGGCAATCACTAAAGTTTTTAAATTTTCTTGCTCAAGCGCTCGCTGGCATTTAATCGTCAACGTTGACACAACCGCCACCTGGAACGCATGCGCAAGGTCAGCCCGAGTCTGCTCGCCAGCATCGCCTGCGGCAATGCATTTGTGCCAAGCAGTCAGGGTCGCAGTTTTTAAACCACTAAAGCTAAATTGCAAGCCAGGTCGATCCGTCATCGGCTTAGGCAAAACAAAACGGCCAGACTGCCCCTGCTCGGCGACGCGGGCTATTTCAGGACCGCCTGGATACTTCAAGCCCATCATTTTGGCTGTTTTATCAAAGGCTTCGCCTGCTGCGTCATCAATCGACTCACCAAGCAAGCGATACTCACCAATCCCATCGACACGCACCAACTGGGTGTGCCCACCTGATACCAGCAAAGCAACAAACGGAAACTGTGGCGGATTGTCTTCCAGCATTGGAGCCAACAAATGGCCTTCCATATGATGCACGCCAATGGACGGTATATCCCAAGCAAAGGCTAACGCTTGTGCACACGATGCGCCCACCAACAAAGCACCCACCAATCCCGGCCCTGCCGTATAAGCAATACCTTGAATATCAGCTGGACCGCATTGCGCATCCGCCAACACCTGCTCAATCAACGGCAACATACGCTTAATATGATCCCGCGAAGCCAGCTCCGGCACCACGCCACCATACACGCGATGCAACTCGATTTGACTAAACAACGCATCCGCCAACAAGCCACGCTTGCTGTCATACAACGCAACACCTGTTTCATCGCAAGATGTTTCTAGACCCAACACCAGCATTTAATCTGCCCGTCCAACTTTACAATATAAGAATATGCACGCATCATAAGCGGCTTGGCTGCGATGTTCTATGCTTTTATAGCAGCACCTTTGCTTTTATTAAAAAAAGCAGGTAATATCCGCAACCCTTGAAAACCGATGTTTATTTTATCTCTTAACTTAGTAAAATTTACATCAACAACCCGGTCATTGATGAAGGTACGAATCGGATGCCAACTGTCAAACTTAAAGACAACGAACCATTTGACGTTGCTCTGCGTCGCTTCAAGCGCTCCTGCGAAAAAGCCGGTGTTCTTGCTGATGTACGCAGTCGCGAGTTCTATGAAAAGCCTACTGCTGAGCGTAAGCGTAAAGCCGCAGCTGCAGTAAAGCGTCATGCAAAAAAAGTACAACGCGAACAACGTCGTCACGAACGCCTGTATTAAGTTTCACAGGTTTTAGTGCTAGCAAAGCCCGGATTCGTCCGGGTTTTGTCGTTTTACCAGAACCGCTCAACAGCGCCATACTGCTTACTCTAAACAACTGTAAAGCAACGCAAGCCATTGCCAACGATGCTCAGCCAAAGCAATCTTGGCACACCTGCATTAACCACGGTAAAACTTGCAGAGCAGTCAACTGTCACAGAGACATGTGCACTTAAACGCAGTCGCTTGCCAACCGGGCGACAGCTGCATGAACTGAGTATTTTAGAGGCGTCATGGCTGGATTAATTGCGCAAGGTTTTATTGACGATTTACTGAACCGCACCGACATTGTCGAAGTGGTCAGCTCGCGCGTGCAATTAAAAAAATCCGGCAAGAACTACACAGCCTGCTGCCCTTTCCATCAAGAAAAAACCCCATCATTTTCTGTCAACCAAGAAAAGCAATTCTATTATTGCTTTGGCTGTGGCGCAGGCGGCAATGCACTCGGTTTTATCATGGATCATGATCACCTCGATTTTCCCGAAGCCGTAGAAGAGCTGGCCAAACGCGCCGGTGTTGAAGTCGAATACGAGACCAGCAACTCACCACAAAAGCCACGCCAACCGGTCGACTCACCACTTTACGCTTTACTGACGGCAGCCAGCGAATACTACCGCGGCGCATTAAAAAGCCATCCAGAACGTGATGCGGCAGTTAATTATCTTAAGCAACGCGGCGTCTCCGGAGTTATTGCCCGTGATTTTGCTCTGGGTTTTGCCCCTCCAGGCTGGGACAATCTGAGCAAGCACTTAGGCGGCGACAACCTGCAGCAAAAAGCACTGATTGATGCAGGTCTCTTAGTGGAAAATGCAGAGAATCAACGTCGCTATGATCGCTTCCGTGATCGGATTATTTTTCCTATTCATGATTCGCGCGGACGCATTATTGGTTTTGGCGGACGTGTTTTAGGTGATGACAAACCTAAATATTTGAACTCTCCAGAAACTGCGGTATTCCATAAAGGTCAAGAACTGTACGGCCTCTATGAAGCACGCAAACACAACCGCCAACTCAATGAAATCATCGTTGTTGAAGGCTATATGGATGTGATTGCTTTGGCTCAGCAAGGCTTACGCAACGCAGTGGCCACACTCGGGACTGCCACCAGCGAAGAGCACATTAAGCGTTTATTTAGAGTGGTGCCCAATATCTTATTTTGCTTTGATGGCGATAACGCAGGCCGTAAAGCGGCTTGGCGCGCACTCGAAGCGACACTGAGCAATCTGAAAGACGGCCAACAAGCACGCTTCTTATTTGTGCCTGACGGTGAAGACCCTGACAGCCTCATTCGCAGTGAAGGTCTAGATGCTTTTCAAGCACGCATCACTCAACAAGCCGTACCCTTAACCTCGTATTTTTTCACCCATCTAGCCGAAGAAGTGAATCTTGAATCACTGGAAGGCAAAGCGCATATGGCCACCCTTGCCTCACCGCTAATCGAACAAATTCCTGGTGCAAATTTACGCGCACTGATGCGGCAAAAGCTGACTCAAATAACCGGTCTTTCCAACACGCCAAGCGCAGACAGTAGCTCGCCGCCAGCACAAGCATGGCCCGCCACGAGTGACTATGATCGCGAATCAGCAGACTTTGACTCTTACAACCAGTTTCACGCAAATGACTACCCTGATATGCCAATGCATACACCAGTCCAGTCGTTTAAAAACCCCAGCCACAATGACAAGTTGCGGCCACGTAAAAGCGCCCCGGCACGCCAATCAAACCGTGCCAAAGCCGCTGTAGAAACCCCGCACTTGGCCGCTCTGCGTACCTTGTTGCATCATCCACAATTAGCTTTAAAAGTTGACACCGCAAGCAAACTTGCCGCAGAAGATGACCTTTATGCGCAACTGCTCGTCTCATTGCTCGAAGCGCTGCAAAAAAGCCCCAACCTCAGCCCACTACAATTGATTGCCCGATGGCACGGTACCGAACAAGGCCTGCTTTTACGCGCATTGGCTGAAAAAGAATGGTTAATTGATGCAGATAACCTTGAACAGCAATTTTTCGACACCATAACTCGTTTAGCATCCCGTCAACGCGAGCGCTTGATTGAGCAACTACTTAACAAGGCGCGCGCTGACGAACTGTCTAGCGAAGAAAAACAACACTTGCGTGCATTGTTTGAACAACATAACAATGCACCAAGTACCGCCAAAACTGGCAATTAAGCTGCTATGTACAGTATAATATGCAGCTTTACTGCCGTTCGGCCCAGACCTTTCATGGATAGGGTGATATGTCCGCAAAAGCACAACAATCTCGTTTAAAAGAACTCATCGCCCTTGGCCGAGAGCAGGGATACCTGACTTACGCTGAGGTTAACGACCACCTTCCTGAAGATATTTCTGATCCAGAGCAGGTCGAAGATATTATTCGCATGATCAATGACATGGGAATAAATGTCTCTGAAGCCGCACCTGATGCTGATTCCCTACTTTTGGCAGGTGCTGATACCGATGAAGCGGCCGCCGAAGAAGCCGCCGCTGCTTTAGCAGCGGTGGAAACTGACATTGGCCGTACCACTGACCCAGTGCGCATGTACATGCGAGAAATGGGCACAGTTGAGCTTTTGACCCGTGAAGGCGAAATTGAAATTGCCAAGCGTATCGAAGAAGGTATTCGCGAAGTCATGGGCGCTATTGCTCACTTCCCTGGAACGGTTGCTGGCATTCTCACCAGCTTTGATCGCGCGATCACTGACGGCACCCGCTTAACCGATATTTTTAACGGTTACATTGATCCTGACGACGGCATTACCGAGCAACCTGCTCCTCCAGCCGCGAAAACCACGGCAACGGATGCTAAAAAAGCAGCCGAGGACGATGAGGAAGAAGAAGCTGAAGAAAGTGACGAGGACGAGGAAGAAGCTGGCGACGGCGGTCCTGATCCAGAAGTTGCCAAACAGCGCTTTGGTGCCGTAGCCGAACAGCTGGCCAAAGTCGAAAAGATTCTGCTCAAGCATAAGCGCAACAGCAAACAAGCGATTGCCGCACAGCAAGAGCTGGCCGAACTGTTTATGCCAATTAAGCTGGTGCCAAAGCAGTACGATGCACTGGTTCTGCAAGTACGTGACGCATTACAGCGCGTACGCATGCAAGAGCGCGCCATCATGCAACTGTGTGTGCGTGATGCACGCATGCCACGTACCGACTTCCTCAAACACTTCCCTGGCAATGAAATCAACCTAGAATGGGCGATCAAACTCAGCGAAGGTAAAGCACGTTACGCTGCAGCACTAGTCCCCCTGATTGAAGAAATTCAGCGCAATCAGCAGATTTTAATTGATTTAGAAGCATCCACTTCTTTAATCATCGCCGAGATCAAAGACATCAACCGTCGCATGTCGATTGGTGAAGCAAAAGCTGGTCGAGCTAAAAAAGAAATGGTCGAAGCCAACCTGCGCTTGGTGATTTCTATTGCGAAAAAATATACCAACCGTGGTTTGCAGTTCCTTGATTTAATTCAAGAAGGCAACATTGGCTTGATGAAAGCCGTCGACAAATTTGAATACCGTCGTGGCTATAAATTCTCAACCTATGCAACCTGGTGGATTCGTCAAGCCATTACCCGCTCGATTGCTGACCAAGCACGCACCATTCGTATCCCTGTGCATATGATTGAGACGATTAATAAGCTCAACCGTATTTCTCGCCAAATGCTTCAGGAAATGGGTCGCGAGCCGACGCCTGAAGAACTGGGCGAACGCATGGAAATGTCTGAAGATCGCGTACGCAAAGTATTAAAGATTGCCAAAGAACCGATCTCTATGGAGACGCCCATCGGTGACGATGAAGACTCGCATTTAGGGGATTTTATCGAAGACTCGACAATGCAGTCGCCAATCGATATCGCCACAGTTGAGAGCCTCAAAGAAGCCACACGCGACGTACTTGGTGGTCTCACCGAACGCGAAGCCAAGGTTTTACGTATGCGCTTCGGTATTGATATGAATACTGACCATACTCTTGAAGAAGTCGGCAAACAGTTTGATGTAACCCGTGAGCGGATTCGTCAAATCGAAGCCAAGGCGCTACGCAAACTGCGCCACCCATCACGCAGTGAGCATTTGCGCTCATTCCTAGATGAGTAAAACCAACAACCCCCGATAATTCGGGGGTTTTTGTTTGCGTCTTGCTAACACACAGGTATAATCACCCGCTTCAATTAGGGCCTGTAGCTCAGTTGGTTAGAGCAGGGGACTCATAATCCCTTGGTCCACGGTTCAAGTCCGTGTGGGCCCACCAACTTAAAAAGTAGATGATTCAAGGGTTACAAGAGATTTTATAGTTTTTTTTAAAACAGATAAAACCTTAAAATCTCTAATCCATGTCTACTTCTGCAAGCATCGTCGGATGCAGCAAGCACAAGCCCCATCAGCGGGTTGCTCTGCGGCGAATCACTGGGCGCGTCCAACGCTCAGATAGAATCACCCCAAACAAAGTCAAACCACCGCCAAGCGCATGATACAAAGCCAAACGCTCAGACAGCACCACTGCCGCAATAATAATCGTCAGAATAGGCATCAAGTTGAAAAACACTGCGGTACGACTCGGACCTAATGAGCGAATCGCGCGCATCCACGCCAGAGGTGCGGCGATCGAAGCAAACACACAGGCAAATAAAATCAACGGTAGATTTGTACTGTTTAAACCGGCTTTTTCCGAGAAGTAAAACAGCGGAAACAAGACGACAATCGCCACCAGTATTTGCAAATACAATAATTGCAACGCAGGAATTTCCATCTGCCAATACTTGAGCAAGGTGCTGTAAAGTGCATAAGCAAGCGTCGCAATCAACATCATCGCATCACCCATATTGATACCCTGTTGCGCTAGATTGCGTAGATCACCATGACTGACTACCAGTAGCACGCCTAAAAATGAGCACACAGCGCCCAGCAAGGCACCCACGGTTAAACGCTGACCCAATGCAACAATGGCCATACCCATCGACATCATCGGCATCATCGATAAAATAATCCCCATATGCGTCGCTGAGGTTTTCGGCGCAGCAAAGTAGGCAAGACTTTGGTAAATCACCATACCGAGTACACCCAGCACAAAAATTCTCAAAAGATGCGGACGAATATGACTCCAGTTACGTACAACCGAACGCAATATAAATGGGGTAAATAATACGCCTGCAAACAGCCAGCGATAGAAGCCCACCTCAGCAGGAAAAATCACACCAACGGTCATTTTATTCACGACCGTATTGGCCGACCAAAATAATACCGCGAGCAATGGAAAAGCGTACTGCACATTAAACATCCTGATTGGTTAGCACGTTATTATCACCCTGTCCGAATCAAGGACTATACTGATTTTCAGTCATTCAACCTCAGATCACAGACAATAGATGAAACAACACCCTAAAAACTACCTGATCATCCCGCAGTTCGATGTTTTACCTGCACCGTTATTCTTCCGCTACGATGAGTTCGATGCGCAAAGTCATGCCCGCGCGCATGTACATGCTTGGGGGCAGCTCAATTACAGTGCACATGGTGTCATGCAATTAGAGGTTGAGGGGCAACGTTTTATTTCTCCGCCCAGCTATGCCGTCTGGATCCCTCCTTATGCCATGCATAGCGCCTACAATCGTCACAGCATTGTCTATCGCTCGGTCTATTTAGATCTTGCCCTCTGTGCAGATTTACCAGAGCAGCCTTGCAGCGTGGCGATGAATGATATTTTAAAAGCCATTTTAAATAACTTCGCTGAGCGTGATGTGCAGATTCCACAGAGCGCTGCTGACCAACGTTTAGGCGAAGTATTAATTGATCAATTGCATGCCGCAGCCATTGCACACAGCTACCTGCCCTACCCCAGGAGTACGCAAACCTCTTTTGTGGTTGACAACCTACGTGCCGAGCCAGGCAACACAGACACCCTCGCCCTCTGGGCCGAACGTGTGTTTGTCAGTGAGCGCACCTTAGCTCGCCAGTTTGTCCGTGACACTGGGATTAGCTTCGGCGAATGGCGCCAGCGCTTACGTTTCTTAGCCGCCATTGAACGACTCGAAACGCAACAATCCATAAAAGAAATCGCTTTTGACTTAGGTTACAGTAGCCCAAGCGCGTTTATCAGCATGTTCCAACGCCACGCACAATGCACACCTGAACAGTATCGACGCCAGCGCCCCAGTTAATGCTCCGCGTGCTGAAGAAGCCTTCAGCCACGCTGCCCTTGATCCAATAAAAAACGGCTGAAGCACAATGCTGTCAGCCGTTTTATGAGCGCAGACGAATCAAACAACCGGATGCGCTTACATACCCAGCAAAGTTGGTAAGCCCATCGAGATACTTGGCACATAAGTGACAAGCAGCAAGAAGCCCAGCAAGATCATCAGCCACGGCAGCGCAGCCTTGATCACTTCAGACAACGGCATACCGGTCACAGCGGAGGTGACAAACAAATTGAGTCCCACCGGCGGTGTGATTAAGCCAATTTCCATATTCACCACCATAATGATACCGAGGTGAATCGGATCAATCCCCAGCTGCACAGCAATTGGGAAGAGGATTGGTGCCAAGATCAAAATAATCGCCGATGGCTCCATAAATGCCCCAGCAATCAGCAACACAATATTGACCACCAATAAAAACATCCATGGCTGCAATCCGGCTTCCAACACCATTGCCGTGATTTGTTGCGGAATTTGTTCAGTCGTTAAAACGTGTGCAAACAACATCGCGTTGGCAATAATGAACATCAGCATAATGGTCAGCTTGGCTGACTCTAAAATCACCTTAGGTGCTTCTTTGATGTGCATATCTTTGTAGACAAACAACGCAATAAAAGCTGAATACACGGCCGCAACCGCTGCTGCCTCTGTCGGAGTAAACATCCCGGAGTAAATCCCTCCCAAAATGATCACCATCAACAGCAAGCCCCAAACAGCTTTGCGTGCAGAACTTAACCATTCGCGAAGCGTGGCACGTGGTAACGCAGGTAAATTTTTCTTCACGGCAATGATGTAAATTGCCCCCATCAACACCACGCCCAGTAAAACGCCAGGTACCACCCCAGCCATAAACAAGGTACCCACTGAGGTTTCAGTCGCAGCGGCATAGACAACCATCACCACCGATGGCGGAATCAAGATACCTAATGTTCCCGCATTGGTAACAATCCCAGCAGCAAATGCCTGGGGGTAACCTGAGCGTACCATGCCAGCAATCGCAATTGAGCCGACCGCAGCAACCGTCGCAGGGCTGGAGCCAGACAACGCCGCAAATAACATACAGGCCAATACCGCGCCAATGGCTAAACCACCACGAATATGTCCCACACTTGCATTGGCAAAATCAATTAACCGCCGCGCCACACCGCCAGTCGTCATAAACGAGCCAGCCAGCAAGAAGAAGGGAATCGCCAGTAGTGTGTAGTGCTCACTGGTCTCGAACAGTTTAATCGCCAATGAGCGCACTGAGTCCGGACTGAACAATATAATCGTGACAGAGCCGGCCAAACCCAGCGAAGCGGCAACGGGTACACCAATAAACATCAGCGCAAATAATGCTAAAAACAGAAACAGAATTGTCATTTTTTAGACTCCCCTGTCTCAGACAGCTTCATCGCATCAGCAGCCTCATCAGCCAAGCCCAAACCCACTTGTTGATGACGCAGAAGGCGCACCAATATCTCAACAAAACGAATGAACACCATCGTAAAGCCAATCGGTACGATCACGCCAATATGCCATTGTTTAACGCCAAACTGAGCTAAATCATCTGCGCCAATCGAAGCCCCCATAAGCGTGTCAATCCACTCAAAACTGGCCACGCTTAATAATCCGGCATAACCTAAACAGAATAGGCAGGCGATGATCGCAATAATGCGCTGCATGGAACGTGACGCTAACTTAACCAAGGCATCCACACCGATATGCCCACCAATACGCACACCGTACGCTAAGCCAAAGAAAATCAGCCAAGCAAACAGGGCTTTAGTTAAAGCGTTACTCCAAGTCATACCTTGCACGATGTCTAGAATCACATCGCCAATGCCATAAAAAAACTCAGAAACGCCTTCAGAGCGTTCTACGTAATACTCACCCACACGGTAAAAAAACGTATAGAGGTTATTCAAAATCACATAAACAAAGGTCACTAGCGTCATTGCCGCTAGCAAGAAAACAATAAAGCCTTCCTCAAAGCGATCCCAAATCAGGCGCACAGCATTCATAAATATTCCCCCGAAACGGAAAGCCAAACTAAAACGCGACCAATCAATGTTAAACCGGTCGTTACGCAACCTTGAAGATTGCGTAACGACATCCTTAATTACTGCTGGTTAGCGGCTTCTGCGGCTTTAATGCGCTCAGCGCCAATTTCACCTTCAAACATCTTCCAGACAGGCTTGACCTGTTCACGCCACTGATTGCGCTGCTCTTTGGTTAGTGTAATGATTTCGGTTTTACCGCTATCAAGAATTGACTGTTTATCACGCTGATTAATCTCTTCAGCACGTAAGTTCACTTCAACAGTCACCTCGTCCATAATTTTAGCCAGTTCAGTACGCACATCAGCTGGCAAACCATTCCAGAACTGGGTGTTAGTAATCACCATATAGTCGAGTAAACCGTGGTTAGACTCAGTGATGTACTTTTGCACTTCGTGCATTTTTTGTGAGTAGATATTGGAATATGGGTTTTCAGCACCATTCACTACGCCAGTTTGCAGGCCTTGGTACACTTCAGCAAAGCTCATTTTACGCGGGTTGGCACGCAGAGCTTTAAACTGCTCATCCAATACAGCAGAGGCTTGTACTCGGAACTTCAAGCCACGCGCATCTTTTGGTGTACGCAGTGCTTTGTTCGCCGATAACTGCTTCAAACCATTGTGCCAGTAACCTAAACCAGTAATACCTTTATCTTCCATGCTGGTTAACAGCTCTTTACCGACAGGGCCTTTTTGAAAGCGATCAACCGCCCCCATATCATCAAATAAGAACGGTAAATCAAAAATCTGGATGGGTTTTGAGTAATGCTCGAATTTAGCCAATGAAGGGGCAATTAATTGCACATCACCCAACAATAAAGCTTCCATTTCTTTACCGTCACCAAACAAAGACGAGTTGGAGTACACCTCAACTTCAACTTGGCCAGGTAAACGCTCTTCAGCAAGTTTCTTAAACAATAGCGCACCCTGTCCCTTCGGCGTGTGCTCAGCCACTACGTGAGAAAACTTGATAACAATTGGCTCAGCAGCTTGTGATAAGCCGGCCAATCCCAGTGAAACAGCACAAACCAGTGCTTTAGCGGTCATTTTAAGCATTAAAATTTCCTCTTACTTTGAATAGGCAGTGCCGCACAGGGCGACATTATTGTTGTTAGACATGAGTCAAATCATGTGCCTCATACACTACGCAAGTTATATACCGACCCAGCAGTTTTACTACCAAAGTCGATAGAAATCACATAAAAAAGCGGCATTAAAGAGGAGAAAACATACTTGAGAAAGGTTTCGGCGATTTCTCGCCATGCCTACTCAGTAGATGGCGGATTTTCGCCAGGGCTGGAAAAACTCAAATCATATTTACGTAACTTATCGTGCAATGTTTTACGCGGCAATTGTAAGGCCTCTGCAACCTCACGTAACGACTGGTGCGGATTACCCAGTTCGCTGGCGATTAAACCCCGCTCAAATGCTTCAACCTGCTCACTTAATGACAAGCCATGCACCGGCACATGGAAGATTTTTGGTGTTTCGCTAATTGCTAAATCAAGCCCTAAGGCAAAACGCTCAGCCGCGTTTTGTAACTCGCGAACATTACCCGGCCACTCATGCCCTAATAACAAGGCTCGTGTGGCTGCGGTCAGTGACGGCTCTGCAACATTATATTTTTCACTGGCCGTGCTAACAAAATGCTGGAAAAGCGGCAAAATATCCTCACTGCGCTGACGTAACGCTGGAATATTAATTTGTGCAACATTGAGTCGATAATATAAATCAGCACGGAAACGGCCCGCCTCAGCAGCACCTAATAGATCTTCTTTGGTTGCCGCAATCACGCGGATATCCAAAGGAATCAATTGATTCGAGCCGACCCGTTCAACCACACGTTCCTGTAATAAACGCAGTAATTTAACCTGCACATCAAGGCTCATACTTTCTATTTCATCAAGAAATACCGTACCGCCATTAGCGTATTCAAATTTGCCAATACGACGCTTTTGCGCACCGGTAAAAGCACCGCTTTCATGACCAAATAATTCGCTTTCAATCACTGATTCAGCCAGCGCGCCGGCATTAATTGCGACAAAGGGTGCTGCGCAACGCGAAGACAAATCATGCAGCGCACGCGCCACCACTTCTTTACCACTGCCGGTTTCACCTAAAATCAACACATCAGCCTGAATCGTTGCGAGCGCACTGACCTGCTCACGCAGACGCTGGATACAGGTTGAATGCCCCAGTAAGCGCTCACCCAGTACGCGTTGTTCAGCTAAGGCCAAGCGCAGCGAACGATTTTCCAACACCAAACGCCGTACTTTCAAGGCACGGTGCACGCTGTCGAGCAACAGCTCACTGGCAAAAGGCTTTTGTAGAAAATCATACGCACCAATGCGCATCGCTTGTACAGCCAACGGCACATCACCATGTCCAGTAATCAGTAAGACGGGGAGTTGCCCATCTTGCTGACGCAGCTGCTCAAGCAGCTCAAGGCCATTCATGCCCGGCATACGAATATCAGTCACTAAAACGCCGGCCCATTCAACGGGTAACGCTTGTAAAATACCTTGTGCGCTACCGTATGCCTGCACACGCAAGCCCGCCAAATCAAAGGTTTGGCACAATGCAGTGCGTAAGTGGACATCATCATCCAATAACACCACATCAGTTTCATGACTGATTTTCATCATGTAAAGCGGTCCTCGCTCGAGCGTAAATTCACCGTTGATGGAATCTCACGTAAATATAACGTTACTTCTGCACCGCCTTCAGGGTGATTGGCAAACAGCAAGCGCCCTTTCAGTGCTTTAATCAGCGTTTCACAAATAGCCAAACCAAGCCCTAAGCCCCGCGCACTGGTTTTTGTGGTGAAAAACGGTTCACTCGCTTGCTGCAATGCCTCCGAGCTAAAACCTGGGCCATTATCACGCAAAATCAGCACCACCCAACCGTCTCGCACTTGAGTGTTGAGCCAAATGTGGCGAGGCGTACCTTTTTCACTCAGTGCATCCAAAGCATTACTGATCAAGTTACTCAGTACTTGCCGTAAGCGTGTTTCACCGGCCTCCACCCATAAGGTTGCGTCAGGAATATCACGAATAATTTTGACATGTAAGCTGCGCTGACGGTTTGCACTGAGGGCTAAAGCATCATCAATCGCCGGTTGCAATGCGACATGCTCAGACGCTAAACGATCGCGACGGGCAAAAGCACGCAAATGACTAATAATCGATGCCATACGTTCCGTTAACTGTGCAACCAAGTCTAAATTGTTACGTACCTCAGCAACACGCTGCTGTTCCAGCAGGATTTTTGCATTATCGGTATAGCTACGAATGGCCGCTAAAGGCTGGTTCAGCTCATGACTGATACTGGCCGACATAATGCCTAATGCAGATAATTTCCCTGCCTGAACCAGTTCATCTTGGGCTCTAACCAACTCTTGTTGCGCTGTTTCGCGCTCTAGAACTTCTTGTTTAAGACGGCTATTGAGGGTTTGTAAATCTTGTGTACGGGTACGCACATTTTCTTCCAAAACACGCTTAGCTTGCGTGCCCATCGCAATCCGCTCAAGGTAATGCCGTCGTCGCTGCATCAGTAAACCTAGAATCAATAACACAGCCAACAGTGATGCTGTTACCACCGCCATCGCGGTACTCACCGGCTCATTGATTAAGCGTCGCGGGGTTAAAATACTGACCTGCCAACCAATCTCATCTAAACGTTTCTCTAAGGTCAGCCAATCTTGTTGTTGCAGACTCATTCGCGCAGGGGAAATAGACGTATACGGCTGGTGCTCAGCCACGCTCCGTTGCTCTTGTGCGCTCAACTCACGGGTGGCGGTGAAACGCCAATTGGCATGGGAGGTCAAAATAACCACACCATGTTTATCGGTGACCAACAATTGTTCAGGGGTTTGCCCCCACAGCGTTTCGATAAAATCCAAGTCCACTTTGACCACAATCACGCCAATCACCACCCCATCGGCATAAACTGCGCTGCCAAAGTAATAACCCCGTTTAAACGAAATATTACCTAAACCAAAAAACTCACCCGTATCACCTTGTAAAGCTCCATGAAAGTACGGACGAAAAGCAAAATTATTACCGACGAAGCTGCGCTCAGCATTCCAGTTTGAGGCAGCCAACGTTAAGCCTTGCGCATCCATCAGATAGATCACATCAGCTGCGGTTTGCTGCTGTATACGTTGCAATAATTCATTGGTTCTGAGCAATGCGTTTTGATCTGAAGGCATCCGCAAAGCCTGCTGCACATCAGGTAAACGTCCTAAAATCTGCGGCAACACTTCATAGCGCTGCAAGGTGCCCAACAAGTTAGCCACAAATAAATCTAAGGTTTGCCCATTTTTGCGTTGTAAACCTTCTAAATAATAGCGTTCTACAAAGCGCTGAATCGGCCAGAGCAAGGTTAGGAAAAAAAGTGCCAACCACAACAAATTCCGCCAGCGTGGCTTGCCTGATGCCGTGCGTTTCTTTTTCGCATCTGTACCACGCTCGACAGGATTAACACCGTCTTTTACCGAGTGCATAGGCTGCTATTTAACCAATAATTTAATCAATGTCTTCACATACTCAGGTAGAGCCTGTGAATCACGGACAATCATACTACGCTCACGTAAGGCCCAAGGTTCATCCAACTGAATGATTTTAAGATCCATGGTTTGCTGGTGCCGCAAAGCAGAGGATGCCGGCATAATACCGATGCCAACCCCGGCTTCAATCATTCGACACATTGATTCATAACCGAAAACTTGGATGCGCACATTAATATCCCGCTGCAAACGGTCCACCTGATCCTTTAAAAAGCGTAACAAGCTGGAACCTTCTTGCAAGCAAATATGTGGATAGTCCAACGTCGCCTCTAAATGAATCGACTGCAGACGCGCCAAGGGATGCTCGCTATTGGTGGTCAATACCAAGCGGTCGGTACTGAAAGGAATCACCTCCAGACCTTGCGCCTTAATCGGACCGGCGGTGATACCAATGTCACTGGCGCCTTCGGCGACACCGCGCAATATTTCAAGGTTAACGCGCTCTTGCAAATCAATGGTGAGCTGCGGGTGCTGCACCATCAAGATCGCAAGGGTTTCGGGTAAAAAATCAGTCACAGCCGTCGTGTTAGCAAAGATTCGAATATGCCCCACTTGTTGATCGCTAAACTCTGACAACTCATTTTGCAAGTGCTGCACTTGGCGCAAAATAATCCGCGCATGTTTGAGTAAAGTTGTACCCGCCGAGGTCAGCTCAACACCTTGCGAATCACGGTACAGCAAGCGAATCCCGACCTGTTCTTCCAGCTTTTTAATCCGATTACTGGCTGCAGCAGTAGAAATAAACGATTTACGCGCACCTTGAGTAATGCTCGGCGTCTCTGAAATATTGATAAATAAGCGCAAATCAGCAAGATCAAAATGCATGTGTCGTGCCTCAGGCGTTAAGCAAAAGTTAACACCCCATTAGAATAAAGCAGATATACAAAACGCCAAGCAGTTTGTCATGATACCGAGGTCAAAACAAACAGCCAATGACTCCGCGCAATACAGCAGACAAGCAAGACTGTAATTTGCAAGCCTGCACGTGCTTGGCACCTTATACTCCTCTGTCTGCTCTTTTTAAAAGGCACTGCATAACGTGATCGAATTTATTATCAATATTGCAATTGGTGGTCTACTCGGTGTATTTGGCGGTCTGCTGGGCATCGGCGGCGGACTCTTTGCAATTCCTACACTCAGCTTGCTGTACGGTATGGATCAACAACTCGCGCAAGGTACCGCGCTGGCCATGGTCGTACCCAACATTGTCCTTGGCATCTACAAATACAATCAGCGCAATAAAATCGACTGGAAAACCGCCGCCATTTTGGGTGTCTGCGCCTTTACCTTGTCATGGTTTGGCGCGCTGATTGCGATTGATTTGGATCATCGCTCGATGCGTGAAATTTTTATCAGCTTTCTGCTTTTCATTGCAGTGTGGAATCTTTTACAAATGCTCGGTAAACGCGCCAGCAGCGGCTTACGTCTATTGCCATGGCCTTACTTTGCAGGGTTAGGTAGTGTTTCTGGATTTCTCGGCGGATTGTTTGGCGTCGGTAGCGCAGTGATTGCCACACCGGTCCTGACCATGTTTTTCGGTGCCAGCCAAGTCGTCGCACAAGGCTTATCGCTCGCGATTGCTGTACCCACTACCGCAGCGACCTTAGTCACTTACAGCGTACACGGCCAAGTCGATTGGACCACTGGTATCGCCATGGCCATTGGCGGTGTACTGACGGTGGGTTACGGAGTTCGCGCCGCACACAGCTTGCCGCAACATATATTGAAAATTGTTTTCAGCGTATTTGTGTTGATCAGTGCCGCTTTACTGTACGAACAACTCTAACATTGCTTAAAACTGTGGCTTAAACCCATAAGCCACAGCTCAATTTAACACCTTGCATTAATGCACTGGCTTGACGAAATCCTCATCATTGAAATACGTCGCATAGTTATTCAGTGCACCAAGCAGCTGGACAGCGCCTTGACGTTTCTCTTTCACATCACTGTGCTTTTGCATACGCTGCGCACTGTCGATTAAGCGAGCAAGCACAATATGCAGCTGTGCGTCAGCTTGCGCGTCTAACTGGCAATTCTCAATCATATAGGCGACTTGCTGGTTCACGTGCTCGGCAATCGCTGCATAACCCGCCGCATCCAGCTGATTATTATGAATATCGTCTAACGCTGTATTGATCGTCTGGCCAATATTACTCATAGCTTGGCGTAAAGGCGCATCGGTTTGCCACTTCTGGCCTGCATTAAGCTGCAACTCCAGCCCCGAAACATCATGATGATCATGCTGTTCGGCCATACTCGGCATCGTCACTAAACTCAACAATAGCGCCACACTTAAGCCTACTGTGACCCTTGTTAATGAATGCTTTCTCATACAATTACCCTCGTAATTTTTAAATAAGGCCGTGTAAACGACCCTAGACGCAGTGCAAGGCCTCAGCAACGCAGAGGCACGGCATAAACCATAAGTCTTAATGGCTGCTATAAAGCTATAAAAACAGTTAAAACTATTCCTAATCAATTTTAAATAAAACCACTCGACTCACGTATTGCACAATATATAAGCACCTGCAAAGATAGTGACCAATTACTATCTTTTTTGAGTATAGGTATGCAACAGCCAAGCAAATATTTACCGGCAGATGAACGGCGCGCCGTTACTGTTGAGGCCGTTATCGAACTGGCAGCAGAACAAAACCCAAGCGAGATCACCACTGCAGCCATCGCAAAACATATGAGCGTGACCCAAGGCTCGCTGTTTAGACACTTTGCCAATAAAGAAGCCATCTTAGAGTCCGTCATCAACTGGGTCACCAAGCGCTTACTGACGCGCATTGACAAAGCGCTGCAAGGCCAAAACACTGCGCTGACTGCTTTGCACGCTGCATTTATGACGCATATACAATTTATCAGTGACCACCCAGGCGTGCCACGCATTCTATTTAGCGAATTGCAGCGCAAAGAAAGCACTGCGGCGAAACAGCTGGTCAGCGCGTTACTCAGCCAATACCACCAGCGCCTGCAACAAACATTGGAGCAAGGGAAACAAAACCAAGAATTCGATACAAAACTTAATATCGACGCCGCCGCGCAACTGTTTATTGGCAGCATCCAAGGCTTAGTGGTGCAAAGCACCTTACTCGGCACGGGTTTCTCTATTCAGCAAGCGGCCCAAGACACCTTTGCGCTGTATACGCGCGCCATCGAGGCTCGTCAGTGATGTTAGAATTTTTCAAGCAAAAAAAACTGCTCGGCGTATTTGCCACTATGGCGTTACTAGCAGCTGCCTTTATCTGGGTGCTGCTCAGTTCAGGACCGCTGGCAAAAATCAAGATTGTCGTAACGGAGGTGCAAGAAGACCGTCTCGAACCGGCCTTATTTGGTATAGGCACAGTTGAAGCACGCTACACCTACCGGATTGCCAGCAATAATGTCGGACGCGCTACAACGTTAAATGTTGATGTGGGCGCTCAAGTCGAAGCGGGAGACATTCTTGGCATGATTGACGTGGTCGACCTTGATGAAAAAATCAATGCGCAAGCCGCACTGGTAGAGCGTAATAAAGCCCAACTCAGTGAAGCGCACGCGCATTTAAATTACACAAACAAGCAAGCTGAACGTTACCGAAAACTACTGCCTTCTCGCTCAGTCAGCGAAGAAATCGCTGCAACCAAACAGCATGAATGGGTCTTGGCGCGCAGCCAAATGCACAGCGCCACGAGTGCGTTAGTCAGCGCGCAAGCTGAACATCTTGCACTACAAGCGCTACGCGAGGATCGCTATTTACGCGCGCCGGTCTCAGGTTTAATTATCGCTCGACATATTGACCAAGGCGCGACTGTGCTGGCTGGACAAACCGTGTTTGAGTTGATTGATCCGTTACAACTCTGGGTCGATGTGCGCTTTGATCAAGCCGGTTCAATGCTGCTCGCAGAACAACAACCAGCACACATTATTTTACGCTCACAAGCATTACAACCCCATAAGGGTTATGTCATACGTCTAGAGTGGCTGGCTGATGCGATCACTGAAGAACGCCGCGCCAAAGTCATGTTTACCCAGCAACCCAAGCCGGCTCCAAGCATTGGTGAACTGGCAGAAGTGACCGTACAACTGCCACAATTAGAAAAATCACCCGTAATCAAAAACGCTGCCATCATTCGGCAAGAGGGGAAGCTCGGCGTATGGCGGCTTGACGATCAACAGCCGGTATTTCAGCCCATCACGGTTGGACGCAGTGATTTAGAGGGCAATGTGCAAATACTCTCAGGGCTCAGCGTCGGTCAGCAAGTGGTGCTATATAGCAGCAAACCCTTAACCGCGAACAGCCGCGTTAAAGCGGTTCAACAACTGGTCGACACACCATGATCAGCCTAGCCGGCCGAGATATTCTCCACGCTTGGGGCAAGTTTGTCTTTACTGGTGTCGGCTTAGGCTTGCTGATTGGCGTTACCTTGACCATGGCGGGTGTGTATCGCGGCATGGTCGATGATGCACAAGTGCTACTGGACAATAGCGCGGCTGATTTATGGGTCGTACAAAAAGACACCCTTGGCCCTTATGCAGAACCCTCCAACTTGCCAGATGACACGTGGCGCGCAGTGGCCAATATATCCGGCGTTGCCAATGCCTCTAATGTCACCTATTTAACCATGCAAGTGTCTTCTCAAGGCGGAGAAACCCGCGCTTTAGTGACCGGCATTGCTAACACAGGGCCCGGTTCCGCAGGTTGGCCACTAACTTTATTAGCCGGCAGACAGGTCAGTAAAAATCACTATGAAGCCGTGGCAGATATTGCCAGCGGTTTTAAGCTCGGCGAGTACATTCAAATCCGTCGCAATCGCTACCTTATCGTCGGCTTAACCCAGCGGATGGTGTCATCCAGTGGTGATCCAATGATTTTTATTCCGTTACTGGATGCACAACAAGCGCAGTTTCTTAAAAGCAACGATGCCATTGCCCAAAATCGCCGACGCATTATCCAGAATCCCATCTTCAATAATCCGCGCAACCCTGACGTATTGGATGCCGTGCTAAACCTGCAAGAAAGTAATACCCAAGTAAATGCTGTGCTGGTGCAACTCAAAGCACAGGCCGAGCCTAAGCGAGTCGCTGAAGACCTGCGGCGCTGGTTACGCTTGCAAGTCTACGATCGCGAGCAAATGGAGCAGATCTTAGTGGGTAAGTTAATCGCCACCTCAGCACGACAAATTCTGATGTTTTTAGTGATTCTTGCGGTGGTGAGCGCGGCAATTGTAGCCTTTATTATTTACACCCTCACCATGGGTAAGATTCGTGAAATCGCGGTACTCAAGCTGATTGGCACGCATAATAAAAGTATTATCTCGATGATTATCCAGCAAGCGTTAGCCTTAGGCATTATCGGTTTCATGGTGGGTAAAATTGCCGCCACCGTATGGGCGCCGTTCTTTCCTAAATATGTTTTATTGATCACCCAAGACACAATAACTGGATTACTCGCCGTGCTATGTATGTGTGTACTGGCCAGTTTTGTCGCGATTTACGCCGCTTTACGCGTCAACCCTGCCGATGCAGTGGGAGGTTAGCTCTATGCAATCTTATGGCATTAAAATTTCTGAGTTGAGCAAATCGTTTGGCCACGGTGATACGGCTGTGCATGCACTGAAACAAGTGAATATGCAGGTCGAACCAGGGGAAGTGGTTGGACTGATTGGCCCATCCGGCTCCGGAAAGAGCACCCTACTAAAATGCTTAGGTGCCATTATCGAACCCAGCACGGGACAGATGTACCTCGGTGATCAGCTGATTTATGACAATGCTTGGAAGATTTCAGACTTACGGGCATTGCGTCGCGATAAAATTGGCTTTGTCTTCCAAGCACCGTATTTAATTCCCTTTTTAACCACACTAGATAACGTTGCGCTGTTGCCGATGCTGGCCGGTCAAAGCAACAAAGAAGCACGTCAAAGAGCATTGGCGTTATTAACTGTCTTGCAAGTCGAGCATCGCGCTCACGCGTTACCGTCACGCCTGTCCGGCGGTGAACAGCAACGCATTGCAATTGCGCGCGGCCTGATTAATCGTCCGCCGGTAATTTTAGCCGATGAGCCTACGGCTGCTTTAGACAGCGTACGCGCACTGACAGTGATTCGTACCCTTAATGATATTGCCCGCGATTATAAAACAGCAGTGATTGTGGTCACCCACGATGACAAAATTATTCCGACCTTTAAGCGCTTGTACCATATTCGTGACGGCATCACCTATGAGGAGCAAGGACAAGGGCGCGACATCTCATAGCCATCACGTCTAGCTCACCCGCCACATACCTCACTGCTAGCCGCTGGTTGCAGACTGACTGAGCGACATATCGCGATTGTTTATGCGTATAATGCGCGCTCGCAACACCTCGTTTAGGTGCCCATGGTTCCCTCACCCCATTCAAAAAGGTGCTCAATGCTTATTCTCTCCGGCTCACGTCAGCGTGTGGCAGTGGCAACGCTCATTGCGTTCCATATTTTTATTGTCATCGCCAGTAATTATTTAGTGCAGTTCCCCATGCAGCTGTTTGGCTGGCAAACCACTTGGGGCGCATTTAGCTTTCCATTTATTTTCTTAGCCACCGACCTCACCGTACGCTTACTCGGTAAACAACCGGCCAGACGGGTGATCGCCTACGTGATGCTGCCCGCATTACTGGTGTCTTATATTGTCTCAGTACTGTTCCAAGAAGGCGCATTCCATGGTGCCGGCGCTTTACTGGTGTTGAATACTTTTGTGCTACGTATCTCGCTGGCCAGTTTTGCGGCCTATGCAGTAGGACAATTGGCAGATATCCAAGTGTTTGACCGCTTGCGCAGCTTAAAGCAATGGTGGATTGCGCCCTCAGCTTCAACGGTACTGGGCAACTTACTGGATACTGCAGTTTTTTTTGCAATTGCCTTTTGGTACAGCAGCAACGCCTTTATGGCTGAGCACTGGATTGAGATTGCTGTGGTTGATTATGCAGTCAAAATACTGATCAGTTTGCTACTGTTTATTCCGCTGTATGGCTTACTGCTGAATGTGTTATTACGCCTTATGGGCGCACCCGCTGAGGCTAAGTCTGCCGCGCGCTGATTGTTTTTTGATTTGCTGGTAAGCATGGTATATGCCGTGTCACAGACTTGAAAACAACCTCAATGAGTACCGTGCGGGCGCCGTGGCAAGCGCAGCGCCCAAATTTCGCCAGGAAGGCGCATTGAGAGAAAAACCGCACGTGCCCGGTACGCCACACGCACACAATCCCTGATGCCTATGATTTTGAATCACCGCTGAGCGCGGTGCATGCCGTGCTTCGAAATTGGTGTTTATCCGTCGATGAACCCATCCAAGGTTCAACTCCGGCGCTGCGCCATCCCTAGCGCGCTCATCACACCAACCCCGAAGCACTTATTGACCAACGGTGTTGTTAGCTCGATTTATATAAGGCTCGTCTGTTTTTAGAACTTTTTACATCTAAAAAGCAGCGCTGCAAGCCTTCTCATGCAAAGCAGCGCTTAGTGATTAAACTCATCAGCAAACATAGCATCCAAATCCGGCTCACCTGGAATAGCGTGCTCTTCTGATGCCCAAGCGCCTAAATCAATTAACTTGCAACGCTCACTACAAAATGGACGAGAGGGACTTTGTTCGCCCCATTCAACCGGTTTTTCACAGGTCGGACAGGCCACCGTTGTTACTGAAGTCATAACTGACCTCCTTTTAAAGTTAAATAATAGTCATGCAAACGTAACACTTCTCGCTGCAATGCGGTTTTATCTGCGGCATTACACAGCACATCGTCGGCATACTTTAAGCGCTGATCACGCTCCAGCTGCGCACGCATAATCGCGCGCAATTGTGTTTCTGAGACTTGATCACGTTGCAGCGCACGCGCGATCTGCAATTCGCTTGGTACATCAACCACCAATACGCGCTGCACCGTTTTATACTGACCCGACTCAATCAGCAATGGCGAAACCAAAATAGCATAGGGTGATTGTGCCGCCGCTAGAAACTGGCTGATTTCTTCACGAATCAGCGGATGCAATAAAGCCTCCAGCCACTGTCTTTGTGCAGGCTCGGCGAAAATACGCTCACGCAAAGCCGCCCGATTGAGCTGGCCATCAGCAAGCAGCACGGCATCACCAAAGCGATCAACAATTTTAGCCAAGGCTGGCCGCCCCAGCTCGACAACCCAACGCGCCGCATGGTCGGCATCAATGGTTTCAATACCTAGCCCAGAGAAAGTATCCGCAGCAGCACTTTTACCGCTACCAATGCCACCCGTGAGCCCTAGAATCCAAGGTTTATTCAACACATTATCCTTTATTGACTGATTTTTTCACTGCTCTGCAATGCTCAACACAACAGCGTATTTTGTTAAACTCTGGCAACTTAATCACAGCTTTATAGCCTATCTTTCAGTTAACGTAGCAGACAGATAAAACTAGGAATTTAAATATGTTTCAATACTTTTTCAGAACGGCTTGTACCGCACGCTGGTTGGTCTTAAGCCTTATATTTGCCACGCCCTTGAGCGTGGCTGAACCGCTAACCTTAGACAGCAGCGAGCAGGTGAATTACCTTAACCAGCTTAAACAGCAGCATGCAACCAGCAATGAGCGAACTGCGTTATTAGCGGAGGTCAACAGTTTACTCACACAACATGCTTTGCGTGCTGGCTATCAAGTAGGCTATAGCAATCCACAAGACTTTTTATACAGTGTCAATATTGCACAGCAAGGCGAACTGATCATCCGCGAAGAAATTCGTAGTAGTGAAAAGAACACAATGGAAGTGCGTAGCAATCGCATCAATGTATTTGGCATTGATCCATTTGTCAGCTATGCCTGTCCGATGCAAGGCATTCGCTGCGTGATTTTCGGCGAGGATAAGAAAACCGCAATACTGACGATTGTACGCGACCAAGACGCCGCTAAAAAATTAGCCCGTGCTTTCTCATATCTGATTCGTAATATCCAGCGCGGTTAAGGTAGCAAGGCGGCGCTGACGTGCATCACGCGGCCCATCAGCATCTGCGTTTAGCGTACCTCGGCACCCTCAATAAGCCATTCTGCCTGTTGAGGGTGCGCCTCTTTCCTGGGTTATGCTGCCACGTCAACTGACGAGGCAGCATAACCATGAAGATTGTTTGCAGCGCTGTACCATGCACCTAATGACGCTTGACGGTTTATCCACACATAAGCCGTATGATGTCCAGAATTTCCAAAGATACAAGCAACATAAATGCTCAATGCGTGCTGCTTACTTAGGAAAAAATAAACGCTTCAGCTCTGCACCGGGATCATTGGCCCGCATAAATGCTTCACCGACTAAAAACGCATGTACGTTATTAATCTCCATCAGCTCAACATCAGTGCGTTGTAGAATGCCGCTTTCCGCAATCACTAAGCGCCCTTCTGGAATGCGCGGAAGTAACTCTAAGGTGGTCTCTAGTGATACTTCAAAAGTATGCAGGTTGCGGTTGTTAATCCCCACCAGCGGCGTGTCTAAATGAGTCAATACACGATCAAGCTCTTCGCTATCATGCACTTCAGCCAATATATCCAAACCCACGTCTTTAGCGGCGGCGGCTAACTCAAGCAGCTGTCCGTCATCTAAACAGGCCGCAATCAACAGCACACAATCAGCACCGAGTGCGCGAGCCTCGATAATTTGATACGGATCAACCATAAAGTCTTTGCGAATCACTGGCAGAGCACAGGCGTTACGCGCTTCTTGCAAGTACCGATCGGCGCCTTGAAAGAAATCAACATCGGTCAGCACCGACAAACACGTCGCACCACCTTGGGCGTAACTTTTCGCCAGCCACTCTGGAACAAAGTCTTCACGCAGCACACCCTTACTCGGTGAAGCCTTTTTGATTTCAGCAATCACGGCAGGCAGTTTCTTCTGCACTTGCTGCTGTAATGCACGGGCAAAACCTCGCGGCACGGAAGCCTGTAACGCTTGTGCATGCAGTTCGCTTAAACTGACGATTTGTTTGCGCAACGCCACTTCTTCATGTTTACGTGCGACAATTTTTTCTAAAACACTTGGCATACTCATGCGCGATTAGCCTCCTGCTTAAACACCGAAGTAAACGCGATCAATTCAGATAATTTTTCTAGAGCTAGACCGGTATAAATCGTGTCATGCGCACGTGCCACGCCTTCTTGCAAAGTACTGGCCAGACCAGCTGCATACAAAGCAGCGCCAGCATTGAGAGCAATCATTTCTGCTGCTTTATGCGCAGAAGGCAATTCACGTTTACCTAAAGCATCCCGAATCAATGCGTAGGACGCCGCGGCATCTTCAACCTCTAAGCCAATAAGCGATTGGCTATTGATACCAAAATCTTCCGGCTGAATACGGTATTCAGTGATTTCGCCATCTTTTAATTCAGCAACAAAGGTCGGAGCACCTAAACTGATTTCATCCATACCGTCTTGTGCATGCACCACCAACACATGCTGACTGCCTAAACGCAACAGCACTTCCGCTAACGGACGACACAACTGTTTACTGAACACACCAATCACTTGGTTTTTCACCTGCGCCGGATTGCTCAACGGCCCAAGAATATTAAAGAGGGTACGCAAGCCTAACTCACGGCGTGGACCACTGGCGTGACGCATCGCACCATGATGTGCAGGCGCAAACATAAAACCAACACCGACGGTTTCAATGCAACGGGTAACTTGCTCAGGGGTTAAATCCAAATATACACCCGCAGCTTCCAGCAAATCAGCACTACCACTTTTACCAGATACCGCTCGATTACCGTGCTTTGCTACTTGACCACCCGCTGCTGACACGACAAACGCAGCGGCGGTTGAGACATTAAAAATATTCATGCCATCGCCGCCAGTACCGCAAGTATCGACCAGATGCTCGCCAGAAATAACCACCGGCTCGGCTAACTCACGCAACACTTGCACCGCACCCACTATTTCATCGATGCTTTCACTTTTCATACGCATCGCCACTAAAAATGCGCCAATCTGTGCATCCGTACACTGTCCGGTCATGATTTGTCGCATCACAGACTGCATCTCTGCTGTGCTGAGGTCTAAATGACTCACCGCTCGATTCAGCGCTTCTTTAATGTCCATTAACGCTGCCCTCCCGCTTGTTTTAAAAAGTTTGCCAACAAGGCATGACCTTGCTCAGTCAAAATTGATTCAGGGTGAAATTGCACCCCTTCGATATTTAAAGTGCGATGTTGTAGTCCCATAATCGCCTCCAGCTCACCTTGTTCGGTCTGCGTCCAAGCCGTTACCGTCAAGTCGGATGGTAAGCTTTCTGGCGCCACGACCAAAGAATGGTAGCGCGTGGCTGTCAACGGATTATTCAAGCCAGCAAACACCCCTTGATCATGGTGATAAACCAGACTGGTTTTACCATGCATGGGCTGAGCCGCACGTACGACCTCTCCGCCAAATGCCTGAGCAATACTCTGATGGCCTAAACACACCCCTAGAACAGGTACTAAACCAGCAAACGCCTTAATCGCTGCTAATGACACACCCGCCTCGTTAGGCGTGCAAGGACCAGGCGAAATCACCACTTGGTCCGGCTGCATAGCCAATAATTCAGGCACGGTGTACTCATCATTACGCACCACCTTGACCTCGGCACCCAGCTCAGCAAAATACTGCACCAGGTTCCAAGTAAAAGAGTCGTAATTATCGATCATTAGCAGCATGTCAGGTGGTCCTTAGACAATTAAGGGATCAAGTTGAATAGACTTAGAGCAGCTCTTTACGTAGCTGAGCGGGGCTTTTAGGCGAGAGCAAACCTGGGGCGACATCAAATACAGTTTTCGCCCCCATATCACCGACGCGCGCCAATCGATACACCGCACGCGCATACGCAACCAGTACGCTGGCGGTGAACTCAGGGTTACTGTCTAGCGCCAATGAGTATTCAATTGTTTGCTTGCTATCTACACCAGAATTGCCGCTGCGAATAACAAAACCACCATGCGGCATACGGCTATGCTCTTTATTGAAAGTATCCTGATCAATAAAGTTCACTGTCGTATCATAATCAGCAAAATAGTCTGGCATGCTCACAATACTGTCACGTACGCCATCGGCATCAGCGTTGTCTTCTAACACCACAAAGCACTCACGGGTGTGTTTTTCACGAGTCGTCAGTTGCGGTTGCTCACCATTACGTACCCGTGCAATTGCATCTTTAGACGGCAAAGTATATTGCACCGCTGATTTAACGCCGGAGATTCTGCGCACAGCATCCGAGTGCCCTTGGCTCAAGCCTTTACCCCAAAACGTATAGGTTTCGCCTTCTGGCAAGATAGCTTCGCCAAATAAACGGTTGATTGAAAACAGACCTGGATCCCAACCCACTGATAACAGCGCTACACGACCGGCATCACGTGCAGACTGATCCAATGCCGCGTAATACTCAGGTACTTTAGCGTGAGTATCAAAACTATCGACGGTATTGAAAAACTGCGCCAAATAAGGGCCTTGCTCTGGCAAATCAGACTTGGAGCCGCCACACAAGATCATCACATCGACCTCATCTTGGTATTGCTCAATATCAGCCATGGCATAGACTGGTACGTCACAATCAAGCAGCGTCACACTAACCGGGTCGCGACGGCTGAACACGCCAACTAAACGCATATCTGGATTTTGTACCAATGCAGCTTCAACGCCACGGCCTAAATTGCCATAACCGGCAATGGCCACTCTGATTCGATGAGTCATGATGATCTACCTTTACAGTTAAAACATAGTTAAATGCACAGTGCACTTAGAGCTTACTTTTTTCAGCTAAAGCTACGGCCTTAAACATTGCACGCCGCTTGTTAAGTGTTTCTTCCCATTCTAGGGCAGGCTGTGAATCAGCAACAATTCCAGCGCCTGCTTGGACATGTAATTGACCGTCCTTAATCACCGCAGTTCGAATCGCAATTGCAGTGTCCATATTACCATTCCACGCCCAATAACCAACGGCTCCGCCATACACTCCACGCTTGACCGGTTCCAACTGATCAATAATTTCCATAGCACGTACTTTCGGTGCGCCCGATAAGGTGCCCGCGGGCAAAGTTGCACGTAATGCATCCATCGAATTGAGCTCACTGCGCAGCTGGCCAGTGACATTAGAAACAATATGCATCACGTTGGAGTAGCGCTCAATAATCATTTTCTCAGTGACCTTAACGCTGCCCGTTTGTGCCACTCGACCGACATCATTACGGCCCAGATCGATCAGCATTAGATGCTCAGCCAACTCTTTTTTATCAGCCAGCAACTCATGCTCTAGGGCAATATCTTGTTCTTCAGTCGCACCACGCGGACGTGTTCCGGCAATCGGACGCACCGTGATCAAGCCATCTTCAACCCGTACCAACACTTCAGGTGAGCTACCGACCACATGAAATTCAGAAAAGTTAAAGAAGTACATATATGGCGTTGGATTAAAGCAGCGTAGAGCACGGTAGAGATCAATCGGAGCGGCGCTAAAAGGGACAGACATGCGCTGTGAAATAACCACCTGCATGCAGTCCCCAGCAACGATATAGTCTTTAATTTGCAAAACAGCTTGTTCGTAATCGCGACGACTGAAGCTGGAAATAAAGTCAGGTTCCGGGCTGTCGATCGCACTGAGATCAACACCCAAGCGCGGAGTCAGCGGTTTACGTAGCTGCGTGCTCAGTAGCTCCAGCTCAACCAACCCTTGCGCATATGCATCAGGCTGACTTGGATCAGCCAAGACAATCATATGCAGCTTGCCAGCTAAATTATCAAACACCACCACCGCGTCCGATACCAACAGTAAAATATCTGGTGTACCCAGCGGGTCAGGATTAGGGCAATGGGCTAAACGCGGTTCAACATAACGTACGCTGTCATAACCGAAATAGCCCACCAATCCACCATTAAAGCGTGGTAAGCCTGGCAGCGTTGGCACGTGATAACGCTGTTTAAATTCTTCGACAAAAGCGAGCGGATCATCGACCTGAAGATCCTCGACCACATGCTCATCAGTGATCACGCGCACACGCTTACCATCAACGCGCAAACGCGTACGACTGGGCAAGCCAATAATAGAGAAACGCCCCCACTTCTCACCACCTTGCACAGACTCTAAAAGGTATGAGTACGGCGCATCAGCAAGTTTTAAGTAAATCGATAGAGGTGTATCAAAGTCGGCCAGCATTTCGCGAGCCAAAGGAATACGGTTATAGCCTTCTGCAGCCAAATGCAAAAATTCTTCGTGGGTCATATCAGCCTCGTGGCAAGAGGGAAAAGGAGAAAACACAAACAATGCCGCCCAACTGGCGACGCATAAAACTTAGACGCGCCAACGCCAACGGCCAAATGCCGCTGGTAACGTGCCTATCAATAGTTTGCGATCAACAACCACGAGCGGGTCCCTTGGAGTGGACTGAAATATTCGATAACACTAGCGCAGGCCATGCTAACGCGCAACCTGTAGATGCGAGTTTTTACTATTTTACACAGACTCGCTCAAACCAAAAAATACGATAGCTCATTTTTCTAATGATAAGCCTGCTGATTGAATTAAATACTCACTCACAGCTACTGCACTACCACTGAATTCTGTGACCCCTTTTTTATGCAACAGCTGGTATTCATACATAGGGTCGTAATACTCACTTAACATCATTTTAATCCACTCGCGATGCAGACTGTTATCACCGCGCCGATGCTCAATCAGCGCTTGCTGCAACAGCCCGTCAATATGCTGATACAAGACGCCACCTAAACGCTTTTGTATTTTCCGCAAGGAATCACTTAAGTCATCACTAAAGGCAATAAAACCAGCCTCTTCGCCCAGCGCCGACTGCCATTCCTGTAATTTATCCAGAATATAATTACGAAAACTATGCTCTACACGCTGCTCTAAGCTTGCAATCACAATAATCAGCGGGGACACACCCATACGCTGATGTAGATACAAAGGAATGGCACTACGCCCGATCAGTCTGCTTTCGTCTTCGAGCAAAATACGCTGCATCGGGCGGGCGTGGTGCTGACGTAACAAGGCAATCGCCAGTTTATTTTCAAAATCAATTTGCGAGGGCTGTCCGGCCGGGCGCTTACCAAAAGAGCTACCACGGTGATGCGCAAGTCCCTCTAAATCAATACTGTTAGTCAGGCTATTAAGTAAATCTGTTTTAGCACAACCGGTATGTCCGGCTAAAATACAAAAACGACTGTCAGCAACAATCTGCTCTTGTGTATCAATTAAAAAACGGCGCATGGCTTTGTAGCCGCCCGTTATACGCGGATAATCACAACCGGCTTCTTTCATCCACTGCTGGACAATCTGGCTGCGTAAACCACCACGAAAACAATACAAGTAGCCGTCTGGATGATTGTGCGCAAAGGCCAACCATTGCTCCAACCGTTGCTGTTTAGTATCACCAGCCACCAGCTGATGACCCAGCTCGATGGCTGCTTGTTGTCCTTGCTGCTTATAACAGGTGCCCACCTTGGCACGCTCAACATCAGTCATTAATGGCAGGCTGACAGTATATGGGAATGCCCCCTTATTAAACTCCAGCGGCGCACGAGTATCCATCATCGGTGTATCGTTTAAAAACAGCTGGGTAAAATCGTCAGTATCAGCTCGACTCACGAATGGACCTCAATGCGGTAATCATCGCGCGCGGCAATTAATTCACCGATACAGTGCGCATAAACACCAGCCGCCGTTAGCACCTGCTCTAACGTGGCGGCATGCTCTAATTGCACCGCAATGAGCAAGCCGCCACTGGTTTGCGGATCACAGAACAGGGCCCGCTGCTCGTCGGTTAACGGCGCGAGCTTCTCACCATAGGATTCAAAATTACGCGTGGTGCCACCCGGCAGACAGCCTTGGGCAATATAATCACGCACCGGTGGCAACAAAGGGATATGTTGTTCATACAATACCGCATTGACACCACTGCCTTCACAGACTTCCAATAAATGCCCCATTAAGCCAAAACCGGTGACATCAGTAATCGCTTCTACACCGGGCAAGCATGCAACCTCCGCCCCTACTTTATTCATCTGACACATAATATCGCGCGCTAAAAACTGGTGCTCAGTACGTAATTTTTTCTGCTTTTGCGCCGTGGTTAAAATACCAACGCCAAGCGGCTTGGTCAGATACAGTCGGCAACCCGCCGTGGCGGTGTTGTTTTGCTTGAGCTGATCTTTATGCACAATACCGGTTACGGCCAAACCAAAAATGGGCTCAGGTGAGTCAATACTGTGACCACCGGCCAACATAATGCCTGCTTCGGCACACGCCTGCCGACCACCATCGATCACCCGCTGTGCAACTTCAGGCGGCAGTACATTCACCGGCCAGCCGAGGATCGCAATCGCCATAATAGGCCTGCCACCCATGGCGTAAATATCACTGATGGCATTGGTAGCCGCGATACGACCAAAATCAAATGGGTCATCGGCAATCGGCATAAAAAAATCGGTAGTACTGAGGATCACTTGATCATTGCCAATGTCATACGCGGCAGCATCGTCTTTGCTGCTGTTACCCACCAGCAAATTGGCATCGGAAGGTAAGGTCAAACTGGAGGTCAGAATACGATCGAGTATTTTAGGAGATATTTTGCAACCACAGCCTGCACCGTGACTGTATTCGGTTAATCGTATTGCAGATGTGGGCGGCTGATTGCTGATCGGATTGTTCACTAGCGACTTACCCCTAAATAGATACATTGCTCATTTCCAAGTGCGCATGATACGACCTGCAAGGCAGCAGTGAAAGCAGCAGGTTCCTGCGGCAGAATCTATATAAACAGCTCGCGCAAATCATCTACGACCAGCGTGGGATTATCCGCGCTAATCGGCTCACCATAGTTATAGCCGTAGGTCACCGCGACACAGGCCACGCCTGCAGCCTGCGCCGCCCGCACATCATTACGCGAATCACCAACAAACAAGCATTGCTGAGCCGACACCCCTGCTTGCTGCATCACCCAGAGCAGACCTGCGGGATCAGGCTTTTTCTGCGGCAAGGTATCGCCACCGACAATCCAGTCAAAAAAGTCAGTCATGTGTGTTTCAGCGAGCAATTCTGGTAAAAATTTCTCTGGTTTATTGGTCACCAAAGCCAGTTTAATACCCAGTACCTGTAAAGTCTTTAGCGTCTCAAGCGAGCCTGGATACAGCGTGGTCAAGCTTTCACCGGTACCATACACCTGCATAAAAATAGCCAAAGCTTGTGCTTCTTGCTCGGCACTGATCGCCTGATGATCAAAATCATCAGCCAAAGCTCGGCGCACTAACACAGGCGCACCATTACCGACCCAGTGACGCACTTTTTCCATACCGGCAGGCGCACGGCCTAATTGCACCAACATTTTATCCGTAGCTGCCGCTAAGTCAGGCACGGAGTCGATTAAGGTGCCATCCAAGTCGAACATCACCAATTTTGGTAATTGCCCAGCCAATATACCGGTTAAGGTTTTCACTGCTTTACACCTGCCAATTCCGCACGCATAGCAGAAATCACTTGTGCATAATCTGGCGCATTAAAGATAGCTGAACCGGCAACAAAAGTATCAGCACCCGCTAGGGCAATCTCTTTAATATTTTTCACGTTAACGCCGCCATCCACTTGCAAGCGAATTGGCAAACCACTGGCATCAATCAGCTCACGTGCTTCACGTAACTTATCCAAGGTCCTTGGAATAAATGACTGCCCGCCAAAACCGGGGTTAACGCTCATCAGCAAAACCATATCGACTTTATCTAAAACGTATTTGAGTACATCTAAAGGTGTCGCTGGATTAAACACTAAACCTGCCTTGCAGCCTCCTTGTTTAATCAACTGCAACGAGCGATCAACATGCTCTGACGCTTCAGGATGAAAAGTAATATAACTGGCACCCGCTTCAATAAAATCACCAATAAGGCGATCAACAGGCTTAACCATGAGGTGCACATCAATCGGTGCTGTAATCCCGTATTTACGCAAGGCGGTGCAAACCATCGGACCAATAGTCAAATTAGGTACGTAATGGTTATCCATCACATCAAAGTGCACGGTATCTGCACCGGCAGCGAGCACACGTTCAACATCTTCACCTAAGCGGGCAAAGTCTGCGGATAAAATAGACGGGGCAATTACAAAAGGTTGCATAGTTTCCTCACGATAAAATAACTCGGCCGGTGGCGCGATCTAAACACTTGAATCAGTCTCTCAATCGCCTCAACGATTATGCCTCGCGCCACAGTTCATCTAAATTACGAAAGCCCCAATCTTCAATTTGTTCACGAGCGACAATCGTTTCTTGGCAATGCGCATTCGCTAAATCAATAACACTTTGTTCAATGGGCAATTTAGATTTACTTGAAAAAAACACTTTAACTTTCGGTTGCAAAAGGGACTGATCATTCTGTTCTATTACAACGCCTAAGCGGCCGCTGCTCAGTCGGACTAACGAGCCGACCGGATAAATACCCACTGTACGTACGAAAGCCTGAAAAACTTTAGGATCAAAATGACCCTGCCATTGCGCCATGCGCTGTAACGAGTCGGCCGGACCCCAGCCTTTTTTATAAGGCCGATCAGAGGTGATTGCATCATATACATCACAGACCGCTCCCATACGCGCAAATAAGCTAATTTGTTCGCCTTTGAGTTTCTTCGGGTAACCGCTGCCATCATATTTTTCATGATGGTGCAGGCACACATCATAAACTAGGGCACTGGCGGCAGGTTGATTCACCAATCGGGTAGCCGAGGGTTTCTAGCCCTCAGCCCCCACAACACCCTGCATGCGGCTCCGCACAGGGCGTTTCACTGAGAATGATGAAGCTTAATCCAACCATCGCGTAATTCGTACAGACCCTGAAA
>JAVESM010000006.1:0-138103 GCA_034006605.1 Pseudomonas sp.
CTTCGATTAATTCCAACCACTGCGCTGTATTGCGATATTTACGGCTCATAGATCACCTCGTTTATTAAAACGGGTAACTTACGGCATGAAAAAGGTGCTAGCTATGTGGGGTTGTTGTTACGCTTACCTAGCATTGACAATAATCGTGCTGAGCGTGCGATCAAACCTTTTGTGATTGGCCGTAAAAACTGGTTGTTTTCTAACACCCGCAGCGGCGCCAAAGCCAGCGCTATTTTTTACAGCCTTGTTGAAACCGCCAAAGCTAACGATCTTCTGCCTGCGGTATATCTTCAAGCGTTGTTCGAACAGCTGCCGCACACCAGCGCTGCTGACATCGATACGCTTTCGCCTTGGAACA
This sequence comes from Pseudomonas sp., assembly GCA_034006605.1. Lineage (GTDB taxonomy): Bacteria > Pseudomonadota > Gammaproteobacteria > Pseudomonadales > Pseudomonadaceae > Denitrificimonas. The sequence continues at coordinate 359 of JAVESM010000006.1, forward strand.
TTAAACTTAGCTAAGCATCGAGTCGCTCTAACTGCTGATCTGAGTTGTGCTAGGTGTGGTTGGTGTTACGCTTACTCTCTTTCACTCATTTATTGTTCTCCATTCATTTTGTTATTGCATCCGTGATATGTCTGCTAGTGGCGAGGGTGATGCGCACCTAACGCCAAGCACAACGACGAGCGAAGCGAAGTCCAGCCAATTTATTGGCAAGTTGCCGCGTCTTGTTATGAGTTTTTGATGCGTTCATAAACTACACCTTGAATTAACAACGCCCCTAGAATAAATAGAAAAAACAGGCCGAAACTTGGGGCGACAAACTGAAGATAGGCAAGCACTCCGTTTGAGTTAATTAACTCAATAATTGCATTGAACCCAGATATAGCGCCGGATAAATTACCATCTTGATCGAAAGTTTGCACATGAGTGCTAGATATTGCTGAAATAGCAAATACCATCATGCTATATGGCACCGTAATTGAAAATGCTTTTCTTACTAAAGACTTGATGTCCATATTGAACTACTCATAAAATTATATTAGTAAGCATGCGCGTTTCACCGCCAAGCCTACTTGGTTAATTTAACAGTAAGACATTGTTTATACGCAGCTTTCTCGTCCTTAGCAAGACAGCTACTTGCAGCAATTCGAGCATGCCGTCTATGTTGCTTTGGCCGTGCACACTATCGCCCTTGCTCACTTCACAAACCACTGTTTTTAAATGATTTTATATTAATTACAGGAGCAAACCGTGCACTAGCCAGCAGAGAAACGCGCATACATATAAAAATTGTAATTCAACCATTAAATTTGGCTTATGTAACGCATAAAAAAAGCCACCGCGAGGGTGGCTTTTTTAACACTAGAGATAAAACAGAATCTCTTTTCTTACAGCAGTTTGCGGCCTTTGGTGGCGGCAATGCGTAAGCGCAGTGCGTTGAGCTTGATGAAGCCTGCAGCATCGGCCTGATCGTAAGCGCCAGCATCGTCTTCAAAGGTGGCAATCGCAGCATCAAACAGTGAATCATCTGATTTACGACCAACAACCACAACGTTACCTTTGTAGAGTTTCAAACGCACCACACCGTTCACGTTCACCTGTGATGCATCAATCATCTGCTGCAGCATGGCGCGCTCTGGGCTCCACCAGTAGCCGTTGTAGATCAACGAGGCATACTTTGGCATCAACTCATCTTTCAGGTGAGCAACTTCACGGTCGAGGGTGATTGACTCCATCGCACGGTGCGCGCGCAGCATGATGGTGCCGCCTGGGGTTTCGTAGCAACCACGGGCTTTCATGCCCACGTAACGGTTTTCAACGATATCAACACGGCCAATACCGTGCTCACCACCAATGCGGTTCAGCTCAGCCAAGACTGTGGCTGGTGACATGTCAACGCCATCAATCGCGGTGATATCACCTTTACGATACGTCAGCTCGATGTACTGTGGGGTTGCAGACGCTTCTTCAAGCGACTTGGTCCAACGCCACATGTCTTCTTCATGCTCAGTCCAGGTATCTTCCAACACACCGCCTTCGTAGGAGATGTGCAGTAAGTTGGCGTCCATTGAGTACGGTGATTTTTTCTTACCGTGACGTTCAATTTGGATGTTGTGCTTTTCTGCGTAATCCATCAGCTTTTCGCGCGACAATAAATCCCACTCACGCCAAGGCGCAATCACTTTTACACCTGGCTTAAGGGCATAAGCACCCAGTTCAAAACGAACTTGGTCATTACCTTTACCGGTTGCACCGTGAGAAATGGCATCAGCACCGGTTTCGTTAGCAATTTCAATCAAGCGCTTAGCAATCAAAGGGCGCGCGATTGAAGTACCGAGTAAGTACTCACCTTCGTAGATGGTGTTGGCACGAAACATCGGGAAGACAAAGTCACGAACAAACTCTTCGCGTAGATCGTCAATGTAGATTTCTTTAACACCGAGGGCTTGTGCTTTAGCACGTGCAGGTTCTACTTCTTCACCTTGACCAAGGTCGGCGGTAAAAGTAACAACTTCACAGTTGTACGTATCTTGCAGCCACTTAAGAATGACCGAAGTGTCCAAGCCACCGGAATAGGCGAGAACCACCTTCTTGACGTCTGACATGCCTTCAACTCCACGAAAATTATGCAATAAAGGCGTTATTCTACTGCTGACCGCCAACAATTTATAGTGTCAACATGGGCGGCAGTAGAATATTCACCATGAAAATAACGCAGATCGACAAAAACTTAAAAATGGCGGTCATCGTCGACCTACGCGGCGTACTCAAATCAGTACAGCAGCAACTTGAGCGGGCGTTTTAGGCTTTCTTCATAAATTCAGATTTAAGCATGATTTTCATACCATCAACACGGCAATCTAAATCATGATCACCATCAACGATACGAATATTGGTCACTCGCGTGCCCATTTTAAGCACGGTTGAGCTGCCTTTAACTTTTAAATCTTTAATTAAAGTAACCGTATCGCCATCGGCTAAAGGCGTGCCATTCGCATCACGTACTACCTTTACATCGCTGTCATCAGCCACTTCCGAGCCATTCATAGGCCACTCATGACCACAGCTTGCGCACACATAATTCTCACGATCTGGGTAGGTGATTTCTTCCTGACAAACAGGGCATGCTGGAAAATCTGACATGCAATGACTTCCTTCTAAATAGTTATGGGGCGCCAAGAATAGCGAAACCGACGCATTAAGGCCAATCAACCCGCGACCACGCCGCATACCAAACGATCAAAACGGGCCCAGCAGAAACAATCAACGATGCGACTAATGACGCTGACGACGCACCTCAATAATATTGGGCAGCTGCGAAATACGTCCTAATAAACGACCTAACTCATCTAATCCCGGTACTTCCACAGTTAAATTCATGGTCGCAGTATTGTCTTCTTTGCTGGTGCTGGTCTGCATCGACACAATGTTCATTTTCTCATTGAGCAACACTTGAGAAATATCGCTGAGCAAGCCCGAGCGATCGTAGGCACGCACCAAGACATCAACCGGATACGTTTTAACAGGTTCAGAGCCCCAGCCGACTTGAATCATGCGTTCAGGCTCGCGCGCTCCGAGTTGTAAGGCCATTGCACAATCTTGGCGGTGAATCGTTACACCACGCCCCATCGTGATATAGCCAACAATCGGCTCACCCGGCACAGGCTGACAGCAACCAGCCATTTGCGTAAGCAGATTACCAACGCCATGAATACGGATTTCATCACGTGCCGGCAAATGCTGAGTGGGCTTGCGTGGAATTAAATCCAGTTGCTGTACATTACGCTCATGCGGATCAAGCAGCTGCTGCGCCAGTCCTACAGCGTAAGCTAAACGCACATCCCCTGCACCGAGCGCAGCAAATAAATCCTCGCTGGTTTTTAAATTACATTTTTCTGCTAGACGCTCGTAGTTCACCGCGCCAATGGCCAAGCGCGCCATTTCGCGTTCCAACATCTGCTTACCAGCAAGCACATTTTGATCACGGGCTTGCAACTTAAACCAGTGCACCACTTTAGCGCGCGCCCGAGTGGTGTTGACATAGCCTAAGTTAGTGTTCAGCCAATCACGGCTTGGCGCGCCATTTTTGCCAGTAATGATCTCAACTTGTTCACCTGTTTTTAGGCTGTAGTTGAGTGGTACAATCCGTCCATTAACCTTAGCACCACGGCAGTTATGCCCAATTTCAGTATGCACTCGATAAGCAAAATCCAATGGTGTCGAACCCTGCGGCAAATCAATCGCATGACCATCTGGGGTAAACACATAAACACGATCAGGCTCAATATCAACACGAATCTGATCGGCTAGGCCACCAATATCGCCCAGCTCTTCATGCCATTCGAGTACTTGTCTAAGCCAAGCAATTTTTTCTTCATACTGATCGGCCTGCGCATCAACATCAGTACCTTTGTAGCGCCAATGCGCGCATACGCCAAGTTCGGCTTCTTCATGCATTGCGTGGGTACGGATTTGTACTTCCAACACCTTACCCTCAGGGCCAATCACTGCAGTGTGCAGCGAGCGATAGCCGTTCTCTTTGGGATTGGCAATATAGTCATCAAACTCACGGGCAATGTGCCGCCACAAGGTATGCACAACGCCCAGTGCGGTATAACAGTCACGCACTTTCGGAACTAAAATACGCACCGCGCGCACATCGTAAATCTCGCTAAACTGCAGGCCTTTTTTCTGCATTTTGCGCCAGATCGAATAAATATGTTTAACCCGACCACTAACGTCTGCCTCAATCTTCGCATCGCTCAACTCATCACGCAGTTGCTGTTCAACTGTACGAATAAACTGCTCACGATCGATACGCCGCTCATGCAGCAAACCAGCAATATGTTTGTATTGATCAGGTTCAAGGTAGCGGAAAGACAAGTCCTCCAGCTCCCACTTGATATGACCAATGCCGAGTCGATGTGCCAGCGGTGCATAAATATCAAAGACTTCACGAGCAACACGATAACGTTTGTGTTCTGGGGCGTTTTTAACCGCACGAATCGCACAAGTCCGCTCGGCCAGCTTGATCAAAGCGACGCGCACATCATCGACCATCGCCACCAGCATACGACGCAGATTATCCACCTGCGCCTGCGAGTTGAGTACCACACTTTGCCGTGGATTAACGCTGGCGCTGATCGCTGCCATACGCAACACACCATCAATCAACTTACTGACCACCGGACCAAACAGTGTTTCAACCTCACTGAGTGACGCTTTGCCTTCCCGCACGGTGCGATACAGGATCGCCGCGACCAAGGTTTCTTGATCAAGCATGAGATCGACTAAAATCTGTGTTATTTCTAAGCCAATTTGTAAGCTGGAAGCCCCTTCTGCCCAGATATTGTGTGCAGCTTGAGCTTTCTTCTCTGCTTCGCGAGCAAACTCACAAGCACTTAACAAGCCTTCCGCATTAAGGAGTGGATCAATCGCGACAATTTGTGCAACCCAACTGGGCAAATCAATACTGCCATCCTGACTAATCGGCTGTTCTGTTCTGACTTGTACCATTACCAATCCTTCGAGCCAAAGACTCTCTAACCCCATCGACTACCGAGTAGACCGCTTATTTCTTTACAAACAAGGCCATCGCTTCGGTGTGCCCTGTTTGCGCAAACATATCCAGCACACACGCTTTCTTTAAGCGGTAACCACGCGCAAGCAATACGGCTGCATCGCGCGCTAAAGTGGCCGGATTACATGACACATACAAAATACGTGGCACTTTCATTTTTGCTAAATCGGTCACCACCGCCTGCGCGCCCTCACGTGGCGGATCTAATAAAGCCGCTGCAAATGTTTGCCGCGACCACTCTTTATCACGCAGCGAGGTAGACAAATCAGAGTGGAAAAAGTGCACATTGTTTAATTGATGCCCAGCTGCATTTTCGCGCGCACGCAGCAACATCGACTCTACACCCTCAACCGCAATCACTTGTTCAACTTTTTGCGCCAATGGCAAAGCAAAATTACCTAAACCACAAAACAAATCCAACACACGTTCATCAGCCTGTGGCGCCAACCAATCGAGGGCTTGTGCAATCATCGCCTCATTCATTTGCGCATTGACCTGAACGAAATCACCCGGTTGATAGGCAATCTCTAAGCCAAATTGCGGCAGCGCATAACTGAGCGCCTGCCCTATTTGATCGGGCTGCGGCTCACCAATGCCTTGCAACCACAGTTGGCTATGATGCCCTGCACAATAATCACGTAATTGCTGCAGATCATCTGCATGTAAGGCTTGGGTATGACGCAGTAACAATGCATTAGTGTTACCACTGAATAATTCAACGTGACCTAACGCTTGCGGCTGCTTAAATCTATTAAACAACTCCGATAAACCAGCAAACAGGGGTTGTAAATCATCGACTAAAATAATGCACGCTTGCACTTCGACAATCGCCGTGCTGGCTAAGCCTCGAAAACCCACCTCAACATGTTTTTGTTTAGCCTCATAACGCACTGAAACACGGGTGCGGCGACGGTAGGCAAAAGCAGGCCCCACTAATGGCTCAGCCCATTCAACGGGGGTGATTCCTTCACGATTCAGTTGCTCAACAAGGTTGTCGTGTTTAAGGGTGATTTGCTGAGCATGGCTGACATGCTGCAATGTGCAACCACCACACTGCCCCGCCCACTGACACTCGGGGCTGATGCGCTCTGGACTACTGGTTTGAACCACCACCACTTGCGCTTCAACCACTTTACTGCGCGCCGACAACACCTGTGCCTGCACCTGCTCGCCAGGTAACGCACCACTGACAAACCAAGTGCGTCCTTCCAGGAAAGCGATACCACGGCCATCATGGGCTAGACGCTCAATATTGAGCACTTGTTTTTTGCCCACTGGCAACGTACTACGCTCACCACCTGCAGGTTGAAAGCGTAAGGTTTTCGGTGCTTTAGGGCGACTCATATTGACTCCGGTGCATAAATACCGCTGGATAGGTAGCGATCACCACGATCGCAAATAATGGCAACTAACACCGCGTTTTCCACGGTTTTGGCAATCTGCAGCATGGCCGCCACCGCGCCCCCCGAAGAAACACCGCAGAAAATACCTTCTTCACGGGCTAAGCGACGCATGCAATTTTCAGCCTCTTGCTGGCTCATATCAACCACTTGATCGACACGAAGAGGATCAAAAATACTTGGCAAATACGCCTCTGGCCAACGACGAATACCCGGAATGGTCGCGCCTTCTTTCGGCTGCAAACCAATAACTTGCACCTCGGCATTCTGTTCTTTTAAGTAGCGTGAGACCCCCATAATAGTGCCGGTAGTGCCCATCGAGCTAATAAAGTGAGTCACCTGTCCTTGCGTTTGCTGCCAAATCTCAGGTCCAGTGCTGCTGTAATGCGCGGAGGGATTGTCTTGATTGGAAAACTGATCCAAGACGATACCCTGACCTTGTGCTTGCATCTCTAGAGCCAAGTCACGCGCAGCCTCCATCGAATTCACTAAAATCAGCTCAGCGCCATAAGCGGTCATCGCGGCCTTACGCTCGGCCGTTGAGTTATCTGGCATAATCAACAGCATCCGATAACCTTTGATCGCAGCGACCATCGCCAAAGCAATACCTGTATTGCCTGACGTCGCCTCAATCAGCGCATCACCCGGTCGAATACGACCACTGCGTTCAGCGTGCTCAATCATCGCTAGCGCGGGACGGTCTTTGACCGAACCTGCTGGATTATTGCCTTCAAGCTTGACCAATAACGTATTGGAAGTTTCGCCAGCCAAGCGCTGTAAACGAATAAGCGGAGTATTGCCGATGCAGTCGGCCAAAGTTGGATAGTGAACGGTCATGATAAGCAGCGGCATCAAAATAAAAAGAAGCCTATGATAGCGCCAAATGCGAAGAGTCCATAACTCAGGAACGTATCAATTTATAACCCTAGGTTATAAAACAACACTATTTTCGATCTGCTATCTGTTTTTATTGCGTGGAGAATCAAAGCATGCTGACCAACCTTGGCATTAAAGGACGCGTTTTACTGCTGACATTGGTGCCTTCAGGGGTGTTTGCCGCGGCATTAGGCACTTGGTTTAGCTACGCGCAGCTCAATGATCTCCAGCAACAGCTGTTACAGCGCGGCGAACTGGTGCTTAACCAGCTGTCATTAGTCAGCAAGCAACCGTTACAAACCGGTAATATTGAGCAACTCACACGTATTGCACAAGATGCGCTTGAACTTAGAGATGTGCGTGCTATTCGCTTTATTGCCGCACCAAACCACGTTTTGGTGCATAGCGGCCCAACCATGCGTCAGCAAGTTTATAGCGATATCCAGCAACTGAGTATCCATAGTGATGGTGCCAGCTCACAGCTCACCTTGCCGCTTTACTCTCTATCACTGCCAGCACTCGATGGTAAAAAACAGCCTGTCCCTGCGTCATCCCCGACAGGCTGGATCAGTCTAGAATTATCTCATCACGCAAGCTTATTAGAGGGTTATCGCAGCGTTTTTGTCAGTGCTATTTTTATTGCTTTTGGTTTGCTGATTACCGCGCTATTGGCATTACGATTGAGCCGAACGATTAATATTCCACTGGACAACATTAAACGCGGTGTGGCCCGTATTCGTGATGGGCATTTAGATACTCGCTTAGACTCACCCGGCAGCCACGAACTGGATGAGCTGGTGAACGGCATTAACTTGATGGCGCAATCCATGCAGCAAGCGCAAGAAGAACTGCAAAGCAATATCGATCAGGCGCTCGATGATGCACGCCACAATATGGAAACCATCGAGATCCAAAATATTGAACTGGATTTAGCTCGCAAAGAAGCCATTGAAGCCAGCCGAATTAAATCAGAATTTTTAGCTAACATGAGCCATGAGATTCGCACTCCACTCAACGGGATTATTGGTTTCACCCAGTTATTGAAAAAAAGTGATCTAACCATTCGCCAAGAGGACTACCTCAACACCATCATTAATTCATCAGAAAGTCTGCTCAATATCATTAATGAGATCTTAGATTTCTCAAAAATTGAAGCCGGCAAACTCGTCTTGGATCACGCGCCTTTCTATCTGCGCGATTTAATTCAAGACACACTGACTCTACTCGCCCCCGCCGCCCATCAAAAACAGCTGGAGCTGATCAGCTTGGTTTATCGCGACACGCCGCGCACCTTAACGGGCGATGCGCAGAGGATTAAACAAATCCTCACCAATCTGATTGGTAATGCAATTAAGTTCACCCGCCAAGGCAGTGTCGTAGTGCGTACCATGCTGGACGATGAAAACGCTGAGTTTGCCCAGCTGCGTATTAGCGTGCAAGACACCGGCATTGGTATGCATGACGTTGAGCAAAATTCACTATTTCAAGCCTTTAGCCAGCTCGATCATTCACTGAACCGGCAAACAGGTGGCACAGGATTGGGCTTAGCCATTTCCAAACGTCTCGTTGAACACATGGGCGGAGAGATTGGCGTCAACAGCAGTCCAGGAGAAGGCTCTGAATTCTGGTTCAGTTTGCGCTTAGCTAAACCGTATAGCAGTGATTTTACCGTCACCGAGCCCAAACCACTCACCCATCGTGCCGTATTACACGAGCCCCACCCGCTGGCTCAACAAGCCATTGCCCACCAACTAGAAGACTGCGGTTTACAAGTAAGCAGTCTAAACAGCTTGGAGGATCTCCTCGCACAGGTACGAGAGGCTGCCAGCACAGACGTGCCTTATCATCTTGCCGTACTGGGTGTTAATACTCAGCAGCACTCACTGCAAGCATTAAAAAATACCCTCAGCCAACTGCAGCAGTTGCAATGCAACGCTCTCCTGCTCTGCAGTACCAGTGACTTTACGCTTCTGCAAAACAATCTAGACCAACCCTTTTGCGCACAAATGTTAAGTAAGCCGGCCTGTCATCGCCGTTTGCAGCATGCCGTTAACGACCTACTCTGCATTAAAACCAGTACGGCACAGCAACCACTGCCCGCACCGAGCCAAGATGTTTTACATGCACTATGTGTCGATGATAATCCCGCGAACTTACTTCTAATCAAAACCTTACTCACCGATATGGGCGCGTATGTCAGCGAGGCCGATAACGGCCACAGCGCATTGGCACTGTTTCAACAAGAACACTTTGATATTGTCTTTATGGATATTCAAATGCCCAGTATGAGTGGCCAGCAATGCACTGAAGAAATGCGTCTTTGGGAACGCAATCAACAACTGGAAGCCACACCTATCATTGCTGTGACTGCGCACGCACTGCCGCATGAAGCGTATCTTTTTAAACAGTCCGGCTTAGATGACTGCCTGAGTAAGCCTATCAGTGAGCAGTCACTTGCTCGATCCATCGCTAAATGGACAGGAATCTTTATAAACAGCCAAAAAGAGTCCGATCAGCCGCCTGAAGAGCAACTGCAATACCAATCACTCGCCATTATTGATCAGCAAGAGGGCCGTGCGCTCTCCAATGGTAAAGAATCTTTAGCCAGCGAGTTATTAACCTTACTCGCCAACTCATTACCCAGCGATCGAGTGTACTTGCAACAAGCCCGCGCCCAGCGCAACCGTAGCGCATTGCTCGAACGTATCCATCGCATTCATGGCGCCACCCAATACTGCGGGGTACCACAGTTGCGCTCGATTTGTAAAACCTGCGAGACATTAATTAAAAACAATGCAGCCACAATTGAACCGGCGATGGATGAACTCGATGCAGCGATTGAACGCTTACTGGCGCAATTAACCCGTCAGAAAATGCCCTAACGAGCACTCTGCAGGGCAAACGCTGTCGACTCAGTAGCACTGATCTCTGGCAACCGCCAGTCAATTGGGGTTTGCCCAGTGCGCTGCAAAAACTTATTACACTGACTGAAATGACCGTTGCCTAAAAAACCACGATAGGCCGATAAAGGTGATGGATGCACTGAGGTTAACAGTAAGTGTTTACTGGCATCAATACGCTCACTTTTACTGCGCGCATGTGCGCCCCACAACATAAACACCACATGCGCCTGCTGTTTACTGACACAGTCAATAATATGATCGGTAAAACGTTGCCAACCGGCTTTGGCATGCGCACCGGCCTGAGCTTGTTCAACAGTTAAGGTTGTATTAAGCAACAAAACACCTTGTTGTGCCCAACTCTGCAAACAACCATGCTTGGCGATCGGAATATTCAAATCCCGCTGTAATTCTTTATAAATATTTAGCAATGAAGGCGGTATCGGGACGCCTTCCGGCACCGAAAAACTCAAACCGTTCGCCTGCCCCGGACCATGATAAGGATCCTGACCCAAGATCACTACTTTAACCTCAGGCAGCGGGGTTAAGTTGAGCGCATTGAAAATCAATGGTCCTGGCGGATATACAACTTTACCTTGTTGTTTCTCCTCGCGAAGAAAATCAGCCAATTGCTGCATATAAGGCTGTTCAAACTCGGCAGATAACGCGTCCTTCCAACTTTTTTCCAGCTTAATGCGGTTATACTGCGTCATAATGTAAGCCTGCTATGCATATAAAAAATCAGCACCCTAAGAAAGCTAGGATAACTTGTCAATGAGTGACAGCCGCACAACACAAAACTCAACCCCGCAAGCACTGCATTACTCATTATTGAGCGCTTTTTTAAAAGGCACTGCAAAAACGCCGCAGATGCCAGAAAATGCCTTACGTATTCGCAGTTTATTAAGAGATCCAGATGCTTCGCTAGCGCATATCAGCCGTGTGATCAATAGCGATCCGCCACTGGCCGCCTACTTAATGCAGTTTGCCGACAGTCCTTTATTAAGAAGTGCGCGCCCCTGTCGCTCATTACGTGATGTGCTCGCCCGCTTAGGTACCGACAAGCTGAGTAATTTAGTATTGAGCTTCTCAGTTCGCAATTTATTTATCAGTAAAGAATTACCCTTACAAAAGATGTTTCGCGCACGCTGGAATGCTTCTTTAGTCCGCGCCGCTTGGTCTGCTTGCCTCAGCAGCTCTGTTCCTGGACTCAATGCCGACGAGGCATTACTGGGTGGTCTTTTCCAAGATATTGGTAGCCTGCCACTCCTTGCGGAGTTAGAAAACTGGCCGCAAATATCACGCCAGCCAGAAGATTTAAATATGCTTTGCGAACAACTGTCTGCACAAATCGGCACAGTTTTACTGACCGTCTGGAAACAACCCAGTCACTTAGTCGACTGCGCGCGCTATCGTTGTAGCAGTGCACAACCGCTAAGCGAGCCATCATCACAACTCTATCAAGTGGTACAAATCGCCGAAGCGATGCAACAGGCCGACCGTCAGCAAGCATTAGCGCAACTGCCCCTCGCGCAGCAGCTGTTCGTCGATTTAGATCCTGAAATAATTGAGAAAAACCATAAACAACAAGTGAATTTATGGTTAGTATTGCTGGGTGTCAAAACCCGCATGCTTTAATTTATTTAGACTATCAAGTCAAATAACAACAAAAAGAGTAATACCCATAAAATAACTACGACTAAAATACAGTACCTTATAATGAGGTATCACTGCACAGTCACCCTTTACTCAATCCTTCTTGCTCCAAGATAAGGAGATCTACGTGATTCGTATGCTTACCGCTCTGACCTTATGGGTCGCTACGACTGTTTCTGCACTGGCTGCTGATCCTATACTTATTGGCCTCAACTATCCTCGCTCAGGGCACTATAAGGAAGAAGGCTTAGCACAAATGCGCGGCACCTTATTAGCGATTGATGAAATCAACGCGCAGGGAGGCCTGCTCGGTCAGCCGCTGAAGCTATTAACTCGTGATACTGCCTCACGTCCAGAAAAAGCAACACGCAACGTAGAGAAGTTGGTTGCAGAAGGTGCAGTGATGCTATTTGGTAGCGTATCGAGTGCGGTTGCGATTGCGGCCAGTGAACGTGCACGCCAACTGAACACCCTCTACTTTGCCACCATCGGTTACTCAAACGATGTTACCGGCAAGAACGGCCACCGTTATGTCTTTCGCGAAAGCACCAGCGCTACCATGACAGGCCGTGCGCTGGGCAAATACTTATCAGAAAAATTTCCAGATAAAACCTATTTTTATGTGACCGCAGATTACACTTGGGGCCACAGCTCAGAACAAGCGTTACGGGAAAACACTTATACAACCGATACAGCCAAACACAAAGGCGTATTATTGCCCTTCCCCACCGCAAAACAGTCAGATCACAACGCATCGCTTAAACAGGCACAAGACAGCGGTGCTGATATAGTTGTACTGGTACTCTATGGACATGACTTAGTTCGTGCAATGCGTACAGCTGAAACCATGGGGCTGACCAAGAAAGTACAGATTGTTGCACCCAACTTGACTCAATCAGCAATTGAGCAAGCAGGCCCGGGCCTTATGTCTGGTGTAATAGGCACCGAGCATTGGTTATGGCGTGCACCAGAGCTGGAAAACTCAAAAGATGGCTTAGCTTTCGTCGAAAACTTTAATAAAGCATATGACCTCTATCCGCCCAGTGCAGCTGCTTCTGCTTACACGGTTGTCAAACAATGGGCCGATGCCGTAACGCGCGCTAAGACTACAAACAGTGAAGCAGTGATTAAAGCACTGGAAGGCCATGACTACACGTTGCTTAAAGATGCTGCGCAATGGCGCGCCTTTGATCATCAAAATGTACAAACGGTGTATGTGGTGCAAGCCAACTCACGCAACACCGTTATGGCACACCCGTCTAAGCAAGACTACTTCACAATTCTTAAGCGTGTTGAGGCAAGCGAAGCGGCACAAAGCCATGAAGAATGGCAGGCTGAGCGCGCAAAAGCAGGTAAATCGAGCAAGCTGTAACAGGCTGCGTCTTTTGTAGGAGAGAGTTTATTCTCGAGATGCTTCTGAAAAGCATGTGTTTGAACGGAGTATCTCGCAGGTTGCTACAGGCTGGCCTGCATCGGGAATAAATCCCCTCCCACAGTTCGGGCAGCCTTTTCTTAAATCTCACCCACTCAAACTACTGACGTGCCAGACGCAGATTGGGCATCTCGGTCTGCTCTGTACTGCGATATGGATTGATATCCAAGCCACCGCGACGCACATAACGCGCATAAACACTTAAAAAATCAGGTTTAAGCAGCTGCTGCAAATCTAAAAAAATCCGTTCAACACACTGCTCATGAAAGTCTTGATGTTGACGAAAACTGATCAGATAGGCCAACAAACTGGCGTGCTCAATGACCTGCCCACGGTAATGCACCTGTACCGTACCCCAGTCAGGCTGCCCAGTAACCGGACAATTGGATTTAAGCAGGTGGCTATAGAGCCGTTCCTCAACGCGCTCAGTGCGGCAAGATAACATCTGCACTGAGGGATGCTCGTAATGATTGATCTTAATGTCCAGGTCATCAATGCAAACACCCTGTGGCGTATGGAGGCCTTCTATGACCGCATTATCTAGTGTTTTCAGCGCCACCTGTACAAACGCTCCAGCCACGACTGACAAGTCAGCCGTTAATCGCGCTTGTACATCAGCAAAACAGGCAAATACACTTTGATTAAAGGAATTTAAATACAACTTAAAAGATTTTGACTCAATGATATTCGGCGAATCAGCGGGCACACTAAACTGTCCTATCGCTACCACAGGTTTACCTGAAGGCAGCAGCCATGACAACTCATAACAATTCCAGATATCAGCACCAACATAGGGCAAATTATCTGCATTAAAGCCGAGCTCTCGCCATTTTTTCGCGCGCGCAATACCAAACAATAAGCTGGCATCATATTGACTCAGATACGCACTGCTTTTACCTAAAGGTGAGTCTTCAGCTGGATGCTGCTGCATGGGCGCCGCTCCATTCATCAATAAAGAGCGGCATTGTAAAGAAAGTGAGCGCGACGCGCAGACTTAATCCTCTTCTTTACGCCCCATGCCATATTTACGCATTTTTTCGACCAAGGTGGTGCGACGAATATTTAAACGTTCTGCAGCACGCGCCACCACACCGTCTTCTTCGTCAAGCGCTTGCTGAATAAGATCCTGCTCAAGCTCGGCTAAGTACTCACGCAAATCTAAACCTTCAGAGGGCAATTGATTAGGGCTCATCGGCGCTTCAACCGCTGGCGCTAACAACGCCGCACGCTCGCTGAGTTCTTCGCGTAACTCTTGAATACCATCTTCTTCTTCAATGTAGCGAAACTTCTTAGGCAGCTCACTGATACCCACCACACCGTGCGGATACATGATTGCCATGCGCTCGACCAAATTGGCTAACTCACGCACATTGCCCGGCCAGCTGTGCTGACACAGCGACATAATAGCCTCTGCATTAAAACGCACCGAACCACGCTTCTCATGTTCCATACGCGAGACCAGCTCATTAATCAGCAATGGAATATCTTCAGTGCGCTCACGCAGCGGTGGCATTTCAATGGGAAACACGTTTAAGCGATAAAATAAGTCTTCACGAAAACTACCCACCTCAATCATGTCCTCAAGATTTTTATGGGTCGCCGCAATGATTCGCACATCCGCCGTTAACGAACTATTCCCACCGATGCGCTCAAAAATACGCTCTTGTAAAACGCGCAATAATTTAACCTGCATGGTCAACGGCATATCGCCCACTTCATCAAGAAACAGCGTACCGCCCTTAGCCAATTCAAAACGTCCCGCACGCGCACTGATAGCACCAGTGAAAGCGCCTTTCTCATGGCCAAACAACTCACTTTCTAGTAGTTCAGCCGGAATTGCACCACAGTTGATCGGCACAAAAGGCCCATCACGGCGCTTGGAGTTGTAATGCAAATTGCGCGCAATCACTTCTTTACCGGTCCCTGATTCACCCAGAATCAGCACACTGGCTTCCGTATCCGCCACCTGCTGCATCATTTGTCGAACATGTTGAATACAGCGACTGGCCCCGACTAAGCTGCGAAACAAATTAGGCTCGCGCTGGGTGCGACGCTCAGCCGCCTGATCATAAATCTCACGGTACACCTGAGCGCGGTGCAGAATATCCAATAATTTAGTGTAACTCGCAGGCATTTCTAATCGCGTCAGCACCGCGGCCTGTACATCACTAGGCAACTCAGGTGATTCATCATCCTCAAGCAGAACAATGGGCATAAACTCATCCCACTCAGACAACTCTTTAATCACTTGAAGCAAACGGGCTGACTTATTGATACCACCGACCAGCACACACAACACACCACGACTGGAGTTTAGCTCTGCCACGGCAGTGCGCCAGCCTGTGCTTTCACAGGTCAGATAACTTTCATCCAAAAAGGTAAGGATATTGGCAAATTCTTTACGCTGCTCAGCCTGATCATGGATCAGCAGGATTTTCGTTTCTCGCCACATAAGGACTACTTAAACTCAAAAGATAAAGGACGCCAACTTGGCATAACGGCAAACTGCCACTAGTAAAGTAAAAAAAATCCATATTGTCAATTTTATGACGCATTCTTTTTAATATGTCATGAAAATACTTAACAGACCATAACGAAAAAACCCCAAGGCAAATTGCTCTTGGGGTTTTTAGATATGCTATACATCAACCGAACATTTGGTACACTTTTGCACTTTGTTTAGACTGATTGATCTGCCGTAACTCACCCGCAATACGTTGTTGCTCGGCGTGACAAACACTGACTAATTCACGGTATAAATCCAACAACTCTTGCATGCGGGCACGTAACTCATCGGTTTGTTGATGAGGATCAGCCATCGCGCAATCAACCGCCTGACGACACTGTAAATCTAACTCACCAACCGCCTGCCAGTCTTGCTGTGCCAGCGCATCACGCAACGCCGTACTGGTACTTTGAAGCTGCTCAACAGTGCTTGTGCTCATGCTACTTGCCTCTTGTCTACGCTGCTTATGCCGCAATAGCATCCCAACCGGTTTTTACTTCGCGCAATAAACCTGCGACTTCTTCTAAAATCGCTGGATCATTTTTTAGGTTGGCTTCCATTAAACGAGTGGTCATGTAGGCGTATAGATTATCTAAATTGACCGCCAACTCACCGCCTTGCTCTACGTTTAGACCTTGACGCAAACCACCCACAATAGCGATGGCCTTGCTGACTAATTCACCTTTAAGAGCCGTTTGATCACGCTCCATAGCGCCACGTGCTTGAGCCAAACGGGTTAAACCACCTTCCATCAACATTTGAATAAGACGATGCGGGCTGGCCTCAATCGCTTGCGCTTGATTATTGACTGACTGGTACTGACGCATAGCGGTCATTGCATTCATAACATCGTGCTCCATAAGCGTTTCTACTAATACCTATATCGCCAACGACCGCGGTTTCTTTAGCTTTTTCTTACAATTCTTTTGGTTCTTGCGCAGGATCAATCTGTGACCAGCCTTCACGCAGCTGTAAAACGATGCTTTGCACTTCTTCTAAGCTGTGTGCTGTTTTATCGACAGCCACACCTGCTAAGCGGCGAGTCATGTAATCATATAAAGCATCAAGATTTTCAGCGAGTTCGCCGCCTAAGCTTTTATCCAAACTGTCTTGCAGTAAACCAATAATAGTTAGCGTAGTACCTACCGCCTCACCACGCTGGGAAGGATTATTTTCCTGCTGAGCAATAATGGCAGTAGAGATACTTGCCAAAGCACCGTCAAGCAACAGTTCTACCGCTTGATATGGGGTTAAATCTTGACCCGCTGCTACAGAGTTATAAGTTTGCATAGGTTTACTCATTGGTTATTTATCCTTACGAACGAATCCGGGTAAGTTTTCTAAAGACTGCAGCAAGCTAGCACTGGTGTTATTTAACTGACTTACCAGCGCATCCATTGCATTAAATTGTTTGAACAAGCGAGCTTCAATCGCGCCAGCACGACGAATAAGTGTTTCACGTTGCGTATCAATGCCTGAGTTAGTCTCGGTTAAACCTTTAATACGCTGCTCTAGAACGCCACCGGTTTCAACATAGCCACTGATACGTTTATCCATACGTGTCATTAAGCCATTGTCACCAGCGACAAACTGAGCGACCGCGTCAAAGTTACTTTCTAACGCTTTACCAAGCTTTTCATCGTCAATTTTCAGTGTGCCATCTTTCTGTGTGGTAATACCTAAATCAGCCAGCACCTGTAAACCTTCAACACCTGAAGCATTGGTTAACTCATTACGCATGCCGCTAAGCAAGGTACGCACTGTTGAGTCACCCACCAAGCCACCGACGACTGGCGCTTTATCATCACCAACTTTGGTGACACCGGTTAACTCACTGGTGACTTTGATCAGCTCATTATAAGAATCAACAAACTTTTGCAGTTGTGATTTAACCCCAGAGTTATCTTGACCTACAGTGACCGTAAGTGGTTTATTTTCTTCTGTTTTACCTTTTAAAGTAAAACTGACATCGGGGATAGCATCATCAATGGTATTGCTGGCACTTTCTAGCGTTAGGCCATCAATGGTAAATTTCGCATTACTAGCTTTCTCTAAATATCCACCGACACCTATTGTAGGTGCGCTTGCACCATCGATATTTAAATCACTAAGATTGCCACCCGCACCTACTATCGAAATATCCTTACCGTCACCGGTTGCTTCAGCACTCAAGACTAATTGAGGCTGCTTAGTACTTGGATTATTAACGATGTTAGCGCTGATACCTTTATCTTTAAGCTGTGCATTTAATGCATCACGGATTTCAATTAAAGAAGCACCATTTTCAACATTGACAGTAACTGGACTCTCATCGTCGCTACCTAAGCTGACTGTCAAAGTACCTGCAGCATCTGCGGAAAAGTCTTTAGCTAATGCAGCGGTTGCCACTTTACTGCTGCTAGCCAATTGCTGCACAGCAACACTGTAGCTGCCTGATAGGGCTGTTTTACTGGCGCTCGCCGTTAAGGCGCTGGTATTCGAAGAAACAGCGGTGCGATTTTCAAACAAAGACATTTTATTTAAGTCTTTCATGGTGGTTTGAAAATTACTTAACGCACCTTTTAAACTGCCCAATGCTGAAATCTTGGTGGTGGTGGTTTTTTCAAGGCGAGACAACTGCGCAGCTTTGGGAGCCGTTTCCGCCTCAACCATTACTTTAACGATGTTGTTAATATCAAGGCCGGAGCCAATGCCTGTAATACCTGCCATGCTAACCACCTTCACCAGTTTCTGGTG
The DNA here is from genome assembly GCA_034006605.1 of Pseudomonas sp. Taxonomy (GTDB): domain Bacteria; phylum Pseudomonadota; class Gammaproteobacteria; order Pseudomonadales; family Pseudomonadaceae; genus Denitrificimonas. The sequence continues at coordinate 18,942 of JAVESM010000006.1, forward strand.
TTTAATATATGTCGAGTCTAGCCTTAAAGGCCGCTCTAACTAACTTAGAGCCATGCCCTAAGTTTTAAAATCTCCGCGTATGCGGATACTCATATTATGCCTGCGCAGTAAATAACAAGCTACGCATCTCATCTAAGCTTTCGGCCAAACGTAGCGCTTCTTCAGTAGGTAACTGACGAATGACCTCACCTGAGACTCGATCTGTCACTTCAACCACAGTACGCCCAGTGCTTTCGTTGATCGAGAAATTTAAATTGCGTTGAATATTTTGAGTAAAATCTTGCAGATTGGAGACCGCTGTTTCTAGCGTATCTCGCTCTGCTTTCGCATCTTTTACTGCTGTGTCCAGCGGTGCAACATCATTCTCAGGCTTAGTCGCTGCTTGCAACGCTGTAGTTTTCTCGTTTAACGGAACTTTATTGCCCACTGTTTGCGCTGGTACTTTAACGTCGCCAACGGTGATTGCGGGAGGCAAGCGGTACTCTGTTTTAATATCCATACTTCACCTCATTACAAGCCAAAACAGGGGTCAGTGTTAAACACTGCCCCCTGAGTATGCCACTAACGACTGTTCATTAGCCTAACAAGCTAAGCACTGCTTGCGGCAACTGGTTGGCCTGCGCAAGGATCGCGGTACCCGCCTGTTGCAGAATCTGGTTTTTACTCAGATTCGCAGTTTCTGCAGCGAAGTCAGTGTCTTGAATACGACCACGAGCCGCGGAAACGTTTTCACCGATGCTTTGTAAGTTAGAGATGGTGTTCTCAAAGCGATTCTGCACCGCACCGAGCGCTGCACGATTAGAGTCAATTCCAGCAATCGCTGCATCAATCACTGAAATAGCATTCTGTGCACCTGAAGCAGTGCTAATATTTACGTCTTCAACTGCTGCAAGTGTCGATAGTGTAGAACCAGTAGTGGCCAAAGTTGCATCTGCAGCGGTAATCTGAAAAGCACTGCTGCTATCCATGCGAATACTTCCTGTTACACGCGCGGTTACATCACCTCCTTGGACAAGATTATCTGTAACAGCTGAATCAACATTACCGTCATAATCAAGCTTATTTAGAGTAAGAGTTTCACCACTAGCACCGCTATGATTGAAACCACTAAAAACAATATCCTCACCCTTTTCATTAATCAACTCAAGCTTAGAGTTGTTACTAGTCAGAGTAGCAGAGATACCTGTTTTTGCACTTTGCGCATTAATCGCGGTTGCTAACGCTCGCATATCACTAGGATCTGCAATCACAGCACTTACTGCAGCTGTATTTGTAGATCCTCCATCGCCTGCAAGGCTAAACGAGACAGTTCCTGCCGCACTCAAGCCTGATAGCTCAACACCTGATCTAGCATCTGCTGACACACCAGTTTTACCAGTAACAAGATTTATTGAAGCTGCTGCTGCTGCTGCTGATCCTGCAGCTATCACACCTGTCACTGCAGTTCCAGCGCTACCTGTGATAGTTAAGCCGGCACTTGCAACAGTAGCTCCTGCATCAGTAGCAGCAGCAGTAATAACACCTAGTGTATTTCCCGCTAAATCTTGACGATTAGCACCTACCTCACGAGCAGAAGCAGAGTTAATTGAAACACCAATCGTTTCATTAGCCTGAGCGCCGACTTGAAATAACTTAGTACCAAAGTCACCATTTAATAGTTTCTGGCCACCAAAGGTAGTGGTATCAGCGATACGGTTTAACTCTTCTTTCAGCTGCCCAACTTCTTGATTCAACGCTTGGCGCTCAGTCGTTGAGTTAGAGCCGTTAGCTGACTGCAGTGACAAGTCACGCATACGCTGCAGAATGTTAGTTGACTGTTGCAATGCACCTTCAGCTGTTTGCGCTAACGAGATACCGTCGTTAGCGTTACGTACCGCTACGCCCAAACCGTTAATCTGGCTGGTTAAACGGTTGGAAATTTGCAGACCCGCCGCATCGTCTTTTGCAGAGTTTATGCGTGAACCGGTTGATAAACGCTGTAATGAGGTGGCCAGCGCATTGGAAGACGAGCTTAAGTTGCGCTGAGTGTTAAGGGACGCAATGTTTGTATTAACTGTAAGTGCCATGGTATATGCCTCCAATGGGCTATAATCAAAAATCTAACTGGGTGCGAGCCTTGGGTTGTGTAGCTCTAAGTGACCCAGTTATTTCGCATTCACTATATGTATCGTCTGTGTCACAAATAACTTTAATCTTTTTTAAAGCCTTTTAAGGCTGTTTATTCTCACTGTACTTTAGCCTCCTAAATTCTCATCAAAACAACGACTTAGAAATACACTCGATACTATTAAGGAAGCCCTGATTAATTCGGTCATGGCGAGGAGCAAAGCGACACGGCAATCTCTAACTCGTTGATACACAAAGCTAATCAGATTGCTTCACTTCGTTCGCAATGACATTTGTTGATTTATTCAGCATTTCCTTAACGCAATTTATCAAACAAATTCAGCTGACTGATCTTCACAAAGCTCTGCTGTGCCGCTTCCAGAACAACGCTTTGGAAAGCAAGTTTAGATAAGGCTTCAGGGTAATCGACTTCGCGCAGTTCAGCTTGTACGGTTTTGTTGATTAAAGTGACATTTTCGTTATCGGTCAGGGTGGTTTCGATAACGTTCATCCTCGCACCAATATTGCCTCGCGTACTATCAATAGTCACCATCGCATGATCAATATTAGTCAGTGCTGCAGCCACCGCATCGCGAGTGGCACGATTGCCTTCAGGGCTATCAGGATTTTCTTCCAAAGCCATGCGTAACTGATAAATTGTATCCAGTACACCTTGCTTCTCACGCGTCGGATCAGCAGTAATACTGATACTTTCACCACCCGCAGGAACCCCGTCAAACTGCACGACAACGCCGCGAAAAACCAATGAATCTTGGCGACTGTCGTCGTCATCCATACTGCCACTTTGTAAAGCGATATCACCCGTAGTGTAGGGACTGGCAAACACTTCGTAGCTTTTTGGATCACCGGCTGGCACTGCAGCTGGATCACCAAAACGGATGGTCACACCTCCAGCAGGAAAGGCTGGACTACCAGAAAAGGCGACTTCATCCTGCACCAGTGGTGCTGAAACAGCCAAGCTAGAACCTGCAGTTGCCGTGAGAGTGGTATCTAAGCGTGCCGCATTGGTCACGTTCTGGAAGACTTTTTTACCGTTATCGCTGATCGCTACATTCAACGAGCTACCAATTTGCAGATTACGTTGGCCTTCATCACCCTCGTAAGAAAAACTACCATCGGCTTGACGCACAAAAGGCTGAGTCTTGCCCTGGAAGCCAGCAAATAAGTATTCGCCGCGCGCATTTTTTGTGTTCATCAAGCCCAGCAGTTCGTCCTCACGCTCTTGCAGCTCGGATGCAATTGATTGGCGGTCACTTTGACTCAGCGCACCATTACCAGCTTGCACTGCTAGCTCACGCACCCGTTGCATGATGGTATTGACTGAGTTCAAGGTAGACTCTTCTTGCACTAAACTGTTATTGGCAGCAGTCAAATTGTCTTTATATTGGCCAAGCATATTCTGCTGCTGCTCAAGCTGCATTAAGCGCACCGAAGCCACCGGATCATCGGCAGGCGTTAAAATACGATTGCCAGAGGCAATTTGCTCTTGGGTGCGAATCGTCTCGGCATAGTTACGCTGCAATCCCTGCACGCCATTGTTAAATGCTTGTAAGCTAGAAATACGCATGGCTTAACTCCTGATCTTTTTGCCTGTACAACAGTGCAGGCAACGCTTATCTAAATGTACTAATGAGTGTATCGAACAAGGTTCGCGCAACTTGAATAATCTGTGCGGAGGCATTGTAGTACTGTTCAAACTTAATCAAATTTGCCGCTTCTTCATCGAGGTTAACCGCAGATAAAGAATCACGATTATCGGTGGACTGTTTAAGGATCGCACTCGTTGCGACATCATCTTGCCGTGCTTGCGCCGTTAACGTACCAACCCGCTCAACCATGTCACCATAACCATCAGTAAAACTGACGCCAGTGCTAATATCTGTGATATTGGCATCCACACCAACCACTTGTTTATTCTGCAAATCAGCGAGCTTTAATGCATTACGGTTATCTGATACGCCGTTTTGGTTAAAGCTAACCGTAAACTGATCACCATCTTGCGGGCGGCCACTGATGGTTTGATTGATGGTAAAACTTTGCCGCACACCGGCTATATCAACTTCAATAGCATAGCTCAGTTGGTTGGTTTGCCCTGATGTGATCGGCAAGCCAGTAATAACACCTGGTGCTGGCTGACCTTCAACAGGAATCGTCGTGATACTCACTCCCGCAGGTAATGGCGTATCAAATACCATCGAGCCGGAGGCATCATCGTAATGTAAGCCAATATCGCCAACGGCTTTAAGGTGATCAAGACTTAAATCATCCGCGACAAAGTTGGCTTGAGGCAGATTAGCTGGATTGAGCACCATTTCAACAGAAGGCTGACCAATCGTGCCATTGCCTATATTCTGTAACTCTGCGCCGGCTTTAAAAGGTGCAGCAAAAGCTAACTGATCGGGCTGATCAAGCACCACAGAAATATCTGTTGCACCACGGCGAGTGGGCTCCAGCACAAAACGATCACCGGCCGCTGGCGTACCCGTCATCTGCAAGGTAAAGCCTTGGTCACGGCCGGCACTGTCAGCGAAGTTCAGCTCGCCACCCGCCCCAATAGTCACGCTCATTGCCGCACCGTCACTTAAACGTCGCGCGCTGTAGTTGGTTCCGTCAAAATCCAGTTGGTAATCACTGGTGGTCAGTAACTGGGTATTGGTAATCATCATGTCAGCACTAACATTACTGACATTATCGGCCATTGGACGAACACGTAAAGCGGTCAGCTTAGGGTCGTTGATAGCATTGAATAAATCAGCACCCACCTGCCCTTTCAGGTCTAAACCTTGACCGAGCTGACTATTGATTTCGGAATTAATAGTCAAGGCTAAACGACCTAAAGCATTCAAGGTAGGGTCGAGTACTTCGTCACGATAACGCAGCAAACCACCGACTTCACCACCACTGATGCTGCCCGTGATATTTTGCCGTGAATTACCACTGATAAAATCAATCTCAAACTTATCCGGATCACCGCGCCCAGGGACAGCTTCCAGCTGATTCACGGTACCACCCACCACTAATGGCTGACCGCTACCAATTGAGAGGTTAAAGCTGTTGTCATCTTGCACGACCACTGTCACACCAATATAGGTGGACAATTGACGGACAGCTTCATCGCGCGCATCCAATAAATCATTAGGCTGCTGAGCATTAGTACCGGCATTAGCAATCTCGATATTGAGACTACCCACGGTTTGCGCCAAACGATTAATTTGATCCGTGGTGCTCACCAATTGCTTATTAATAAAACTATTTTGCGAGCTTATATTGTCGTAAATATTATTAAAACGGCGACTTAAGCCCTCGGCCTCGGCTAAGACGAGCTGACGCGCCGGAATATTGGCGGGGTCTTCTGCTGCGGTTTGTAGCGATGAGAACAGTGCTTGCAATGATGGTGTGACGCCGGTTGTCGTACCGGCTAACAAACCATCCAGCTGTTCAATTTGGCTTTTATAGGCCTGAACATCGCTGTTCAGTGCCGTGCTTGAGCGTAACTGTGTGGTTAGAAATTCGTTATAGCTGCGACGGATATCCGTCAGGCTGGTGCCTGAGCCAATATAACCGGCACCGGTAAACTGCGGCGAACGCGTGACCTGCACCGTATCTTGCCGAGTATAGCCTGGCGTATTGACGTTGGTAATATTGTGCCCAGTCACCGTTAAATTGGTTTTTGCGGCACTTAATCCAGATAATCCAATGTTTAATAAGTCAGCCATTTCTCACCTCAAGCCCGCACATTAGTACGTGGCATCTCAACATTCGCCACTTGTTGATAGGTATGCAATTTCTGTGCAATCTGTGAAATCTTTTTTGCATAATTTGGATCTGTGGCATAACCCGCCTGCTGCAATTCACTGACAAAACGCTCAGGGTCAGCCGTGGACTGCAGCGCTTGACTATAACGGCCATTACTTTGCAAAAAACCCACGTAATCGTTGAAGCTCTGCTCAAATGAGTCATAGCTCCGAAATTCAGCGTTCTCTTTAACTTTAACGCCTTGGACAAATTCAGAGGTGGTCACTTTTGCTGACGAACCGTCCCAACCATGCGCTTTAATACCAAATAAGTTGTGACTGCTAACACCATCACCACGGATAATTGATTTTCCCCAGCCCGTTTCTAAAGCGGCCTGTGCCACTAAATAGCGCGGATCAACACCGAGTTTTTTCGCTGCTTGCTCTGCCATCGGCATCATGGTGGCAACAAACTCTTCCGGCGAGGCAAAGGTTTTACGGCTTAAGTCCTCTGCCGTTGCCTTTGCAATGGCTTGCCCTGTGACCTCTAAAACCTGCTCACGTGGTGCTGGATAACTGCGTGCGGCGTGCCAGTTTTGAGGCACTTCATTGGAGCGTTGCGCTAAGCCATTGTGCAAAGCCTCTGGCGCCGCCGCACCAATTCCAGCCAATGAACGACCTGCAGCAGTCGCCGGCAAAGCTAAACGACGCAGATTGAGTAATGCGGTGTCATCGCGCTGACGATCAGCAGCAACAGGATTTATTTGTGGCTGCAATGCATTGATCAATGGTGCCGCTGCTGGTGTTTCTGCAGCAGTCACCGGCGCAACCGCTTCCTGAGTAAAGGGATTGGCAGTGCTAGGCTGCGGTGCTTGCGATAGCTGACGCGTCAAAACATCCGCCATCCCCATGCCTTTACCTTGCGATAACGTCACGGACAACTGCTGATCATACATATCACGGTAGGTTTTGCTTTCGTTGGTATTCATGAAGTTGTCATCCGCCAACACATCACCTGCCGCACGCATCGCTTTCATCATTTCACCCAGAAATAATGACTCAAATTCTTGCGCGACTTTACGAATATTGGCTTCACTGTCACGACCTTCACCCACTTTAAGTTGGTTTAGACGGTTTAAGTCAGTATAAGCGCCGCTATCGGCTACGCTGCTGCTGTGCAAATTCATAAGACTATCCTCAAATCACAATCAGGTCGGCTTGTAGCGCGCCTGCTTGCTTGAGTGCTTCAAGAATCGCCATCAAGTCAGAGGGAGAGGCACCCACTTGATTCACCGCACGAACAATCTCATCCAGAGTAGTCCCTGGGCCAAACTTAAACATCGGCTTGGCTTCTTGTTCTGCATTGACTTTAGAGCGAGGTACAACCGCTGTTTGCCCTTGTGAAAAAGCTTCTGGCTGACTGACAATCGGATCTTCAGTAATCACTACCGTTAAACTACCGTGCGTTACTGCGGCAGGTTGTACACGTACATTTTGACCGATCACGATGGTGCCGGTACGTGCATTAATAATGACTTTGGCCACGGCTTGGCCGGCTTGAATATCTATGTTTTCAATAATCGACAAGTAATCGACGCGCTGGCTTGGATCAATCGGTGCGGATACACGAATCGAGCCAGCATCGACCGCTTGCGCCACTCTTGGGCCAAGCATATCGTTGAGCTTATCAACGATATTTTTAGCGGTAGTAAAATCTGGACGATTTAAATTCAAGGTCAAGTAATCGCCTTGATTAAAGCCACTTGGCACCGCACGCTCAACCGTTGCACCCGATGGAATGCGGCCCGCTGACGGAACATTGACGGTGATGCGCGAACCATCAGCACCACTGGCATCAAAACCACCCACCACTAAATTACCTTGCGCAATCGCATAGACATTACCGTCAATCCCTTTTAATGGCGTCATCAACAAACTGCCACCACGTAAACTTTTCGCATTACCAATTGAAGAAACAGTAATATCAATGGTTTGTCCTGGGCGGGCAAACGCAGGTAGATCGGCATGAATAGACACCGCCGCAACGTTTTTCAACTGTACATTGCCACCTGCTGGCACTTTAATACCGAACTGCGCGAGCATGTTGTTGAAAGTTTGCACAGTAAAAGGCGTTTGCGTGGTTTGGTCACCGCTGCCGCTCAGGCCAACCACCAAGCCATAACCAATCAGTTGGTTACTGCGCACACCTTGAATACTGGCCAAATCTTTTAGGCGCTCGGCTTGAGCTAAGCCACTAAAAAATAGCGTTGCAAGGCAGGCAATAAAATACTTAGGCATAATCTGTCCTACCTTTAAAAGGGCCACATTGGGCTCAGAAAGAAGCGATCCAACCAACCCGGTTGACTGGCATTAGCAAACGCACCCGTGCCTGAGTAGGTGATCCGTGCATCAGCAATGCGTGTGGAGTCAACCATGTTATCGGTGCTGATATCGTCAGCGCGAACAATGCCAGAAATACGCACCAACTCATCCCCGGTATTCAGCGTCAACCATTTTTCACCGCGTACAGCCAGCACGCCATTAGGGAAGACTTCAGCAACAGTCACGGTAATTGAACCCGACAAACTATTGCTTTGACCGGTTTGCCCTGAGCCGCTCGTAGAACGCGTAGCGTCGTAACCGGCCTCTAAACTTAAATTATCGTTGGTCAGTCCTAGCGCGCTAAGGCCTGCCAACGGATTTTTCGGCGCCATTGCCATGCCAAAAAGATTCGGCACGCCAATATCCACACTGCTGTCTTTGTCGATCTGTGAGCTGGCATTTTTACTGGCTTGAGTGCGCTCATTTAAGCTGATGGTTATAATGTCGCCCACACGAAAAGCTTTACGGTCAGTAAAGTAGTTCGTGTCAAAGTCCGCTTGATAAATAGAGCCATTGGTTTGCGTGGCAGGCAGCGGAGTACGTGGCAGCACTGGCGCATAATAAGGATCATTCGGTTTTGGTGGTACTTGCATGCAACCGACCAAGGCCGTTGCACAAACCATACTGACCAGCATCAATGAACGTTTCATCAGATCACTCCCCATCACTGTCTTAAAGCTGCTGAGTAATAAAGGACAGCATTTGATCCGCAGTCGAAATAACTTTTGAATTCATTTCATAGGCGCGCTGGGTGGTGATCATATTCACCAACTCTTCAACCACACTGACGTTAGAGTTTTCCAAGGTATTCTGCAGCACAGTACCAAGACCATTCAGGCCTGGCGTACCATTTTGCGGTGCGCCACTGGCGGCTGTTTCTAAAAACAGGTTGCTACCAATCGCTTCCAAACCCGCAGAGTTAACAAAGTCGCTAATTTGAATATTGCCAACAATTTGCGCTTGCGGGTTGCCGGCCGTGGTCACTGTGGCAGTACCGTCTTCACCGACGGTAAAGGTGCGCACTTCTGGTGGCAAAACAATCGCAGGTTCCAAGGCAAAACCATTAGAGGTCACCACTTGTCCATCTGAACTGAGGTGAAAGCTACCATCACGAGTGTATGAAACCGTACCATCGGGCATTAATACTTGGAAAAAACCACGACCATTAATCGCCATATCTAACGGTTGCTCAGTGGTTTGCAGACTGCCCGCGGTAAAGATTTTTTGCGTACCCACGATGCGCACACCCGTACCCAACTGCAAACCGCTCGGTAATTCGCTGTCTTGACTCGATTGCCCACCCGGCTGGCGACGGATTTGGTAGAGCAAGTCTTCAAACTCGGCACGATCACGCTTAAAGCCTGTAGTGGATACGTTGGCTAAGTTATTCGAAATCGTTGTGAGGTTCATATCCTGTGCGGATAAACCTGTTTTAGCGACCCAAAGTGCTGGAAGCATGATCGTTCTCCTCGAGCGCCGACTTTATGACGCTGCAATACCTAATTGACTAATAACTAAGTTAACTGCATAACGCGTGCCACTGCAGACGAATTGTCCTCGGCAGTGCGCATCATTTTCACATGCAGTTCAAATTGACGTGACAAAGACAGCATCGCCGTCATTTCTTCTACGGCATTGACGTTGCTGGCTTCGGTGAAGCCGGAAACCACTCGCGCATTAGCATCTGCTGCAAATGGCAGACCGTCACGCGCACGCACTAAACCATCCACACCCTTCTCTAACTGTTTAGGATCAGGCAGTACCAGCTTTAAGCGGTCCACTTCAGCCATAACGCTGGGCGCTTCACCTAATGCGCGAATACTGATCGTGCCGTCTTGACCAATTTCAACTTTTTGCTCAGGTGGTACAGCAATGGGGCCGGCATTACCCAGCACCGGCAAACCGGACGCAGTACGCAACATGCCTAAAGCGTCAATTTGCAAACTGCCAGTACGCACGTAAGCTTCACTGCCATCCGCTGCTTGCACAGCCAACCAGGCATCACCTGTTGCTGCGACATCAAGGTCACGACCCGTTTCTTGTAATGAGCCTGAGGTAAAATCTGTGCCTGGACGCTCACTCATCGCATACACACGAGCCGGCAGACCATCACCAAACACAGGCATCGAGCGGGCTTGGTCGAAGTCACGCTTAAAACCGCTAGTCGAGACGTTGGCCAAATTATTGGCATGTGCTTGTAAGGCTTTTGTATTATGGCTTGCGCCAGTCATGGAGATATAAAGCATCTTATCCATGGTAAATCCTCCGCGATGGGCAATTGACGCCCGTAGCTATGTATGAGGATTAAAGCAAAGAGTGTGCCAACTAAAAGCAATAGAGAACGGACGAATTATGTCCAAAAATAGAAAAGCGGCAAGCGCTTGCCGCTTTATAGAGATACAGCTGTTTTGTGTTATGACTGAATAGCCGCAACGTTTAGATTTGCATTGCAACAATACCGGCGACGATACAGGCCACGCCGATCATGCCTTGTTTGCCTAAGCGCGAGTTAAACAGCATGCGATCCAGCAGCACCGTACCTAACACACCCAGACCACCCCAAACTGAATAGGCAATACCCAATGGGATATCACGAACCACAAAGCTTAATAAAACAAAGGCACTGATAATTGCCAACAAACCTGCTAAACCCCAAACGACTTTTTGAAAGCCTTTAGAACGTTTCACGCAATAACAGGCTAATAAATCCAAGGACACTGAACCGATCAATAAAGAGACAGGGACTATCATAGTGCTACCTCACCTAATGTTGTGATACGCAAAGGTTTAGCTTGAGTACGCGCTACATTTTGCATACGTGCCGTTTGCACAGGCTTTCTATTGATTTTCTGCACAACGGGTGACTTTTCATCTGTTTCAGCGGCTTTACCTTTATCAAAAGTGACAAGCAATAAACCCACCAGCATTAAGGCAATAGCAAACATCTCACCTAACGACAGATACTCGCCAAATAACACCACTCCAGCGATACCAATTAGAAACAACCCCAGGCCTTCCCAAATAGCATAAGAAACCGCCAAAGGAATGTGCATGACCGCACGGGAAAACGCATAAAACGACAAAGAAATCATTAACGCCATCAACAAATAACCAAAGATCGGCGAATTGGTTGCAGCGTACTTCATACCTACTGTGCTTAACACCTCAGCAACAACGGCTAAAGCCAACATAAACCAGTAATACATTTTGAAACCCCTTAGGGATTCTCTGAAAAAGCACTTAAGTCATTGAATCAGTTGACTTATCAGCAGCAGCTCTTTTAGAGCGTCCATAATTTCTAGATACAGTTGTCCGCTTAAGTTTTAAACAACTTAAGTGACTCTTTTATTAAAATTGATTAAGACATCGTGAGATGTGAGAAATAAACCAGCTACAGGCTGCCGCGCCAGTATTTCTCAAAGAGATAGAGCATCAAGAAAGGAGTGAAACTAAAACGCAAGGTAAACATAAACCACTTTTGGGTGACTTCGATGCACGTAGTGTAGCACACAAGCCAAGCCCAACCTAATTTAATGCCCCGCACACAGTGCTTTAACCGCGACTCAACAACCACTAAAGCATTTCAGAAGTTACGTTTATAGAACAAATCCAATGAGTTAGCTAAGCCACTAGCCGCCTCCAAATATAGCCGTTTAGTCAGCTCATAACGTAGCGTTAAAGCGCTAGCAGGCTCGAACACTCCCACCCCGTAGCGCACACTGATACGTTCGCTGATACGGCCACTGGCCACCACACTAGAGGTTAAACCATTGCCTTCACTTTCCAACAAAAAATCCTGCACGCCAAAGACTTCCGCCAGTTTATTGGTGATCGGTGCGGTGCCCATTAAACCTAAAGCCAAGGCCGCTTGCGCCATGACATTGCCATCTTCAGCCCCACCTTGCAGTGCTCGCCCCAAGAGCAACCAAGACAATGCTTGCTCTTGACTCATTGCTGGCGTTGCAAAGATCTCGCTACGCGGCTGCGCTGCAGGCCCAGTTAAACGTAAACCCGCCGTTACATCACCCGTCACCCGTACCGCTTCGATATCCAAGAATGGTTGACTTAAAGGACCCGCAAACAGTAAGCGTGCACGGCGCAACTCTAAACGCTGACCATAGGCACGATAACGACCATTAAGGAGTTCCAGCATGCCACGACCGGCTAAATTATCACCCACTTGCAGCCGCCCTTTTAGATCGGCGCTCAAGCCAAAGCCAGAGAAGCGCAAACGCTCAGCGCCAACATTCAAGGTGATATCCATCGCCACTTGCAAACCCGCCTCGGGCTCAGCCTGACCAATCACACGTGCATCAGAAGAAATGCGCACCGCTTGTTCAGGCAGCTGGGGAATTGTAATGGTGCCTTTGGGCACCGCCACTTCACCAGAGATAAACAAGCGTTGATTTTTTAGGCTGACGTGCAAATCAGGAGCAACTTCAATATTGGCATAAGGCTCTACTTGCAGCGGCAACTGCTGCCCCTTGATATCAACATCCAGCAGTAATTGTTGCGCCCACTGCAGGCGACCCTCAATAGTACCTGAGCCGTTTTCACCACTACGCCAGCCACCCTGTAATTGCAGCTGTTCACCCTTAATATCGGCACGCATCTGCAACTGCTCAAACGGCACCGGTAATTCGCCACCACTTAACTGAGCATCACGCACCTGCACAAAACCTGTCAGGTAGGGTGCCAACAAAGTACCGCCTAAGGTGCCACGTCCTTCAAGCACACCCTCGACGGTTTCTACTTGAGCAATAAAGGGACGCAAGACTGATAAATCAACGTCTTTTATTAAGAAATGTCCGCGTAAATCTTTATCTGCAGAACGCGGGTCAATTTCAGCAAGCAGTTCCAACTGACCGCTATCGACGCCTTGTAACTGCAGCTTCGAGACAATGTTTTGCGCGGTTAAATCACTGCTAACCTGCAGGGTTTGCCACGCAAAGGTTTGCCATTCTTCGTTATTTTTAACGCGTAACTGGCCTTGTCCTGCGTCCAGTGTAATCTTTCCTAGAGGGCCTTTATCCAGCAGCTCAAGCTGAAAGTCACCATCAACCTGCCCCTCAATCTGCGCATCCTCTGGCAGCCAAGGTTGCAGAGTCGCTAGCGGAAATTTCAGCAAGTGGTAATCAATTTTGCTCTCTGGCAATAAACGCTGTTCACCGGCACAGAGGCTGGCCTGAGCATCTCTCAAGCAGTGCGCAGCCACCGTCAGCTCACCATTTTTTCGATAAGCCATTTGAGTGGATTTTTCTAAGCTCCAGTTTTGCTGGTGACTGCTTAACAGCAACTGTTGGAGTTGTCCCAGCCAATCACCCTCATGAAAAGCACCGCTCAGTTTAAGTTGCGTATCCAACAAAGGCCCGACTAAAGACAACTGAGCGCTGTGCGTTTTGAAAGTACCTTGACCATCAATATGCAATACACCCAACTCATTATCACCCAGCCAAATACGCTCAGCATCCAATCCCAGTTGTGCGTGCTGCTTGGCTAATAACTCACCCTGCAGATTTACCTTACCGACCCGATTGCCTTGATAAGCAATCCCACTGCCCTGCAACTGCACCACAGCTAATGGCTCAGCTAAACTGCCAGAAACGCGAACTGCACCGCTAGCTTTACCCGCCAACCCCGGCCACAACTGAACCAGGCGAGGCAATTCAATGTGTAGCTGAGCGATCAGCGCCTGATCGACCTGTGCGGTGCCATAAATACGGTTGTCACCTAAACGAATATCGGCTCTCTTGAGCTGCCAGGCAGGCATCGCTGTCGACTGCTGCGAACCCTGCAGCTCTATAGCCAGCTGCGCCAATGAACCTCGTAGCTTACCGTTTAAGTCTATGCTCGCATCCACTTGCAACTGCTCATCACGCAGAGAACCTTGACTGTGTATTTTGCCGGCCAACTCTCCCGGCAACTCTTCTAGCCAGTACGCAGGATTAAGCTTACTGACTTCAATATCAGCCAACCAGTCAACACCCTCAGCAAAAGCGACTGTTGCCGAACCCTGTAAGCGGCCTTGCCCTGCCGCAACGGATAATTCATTCAGCTGCACCTGCTGAAGATTGCCATCAAAGACTGTATTTAAAGTAAAAGCCCCTGCCGGCCCGGTTAAATCGCCCTTGAGAGCCCCCTGATAATCACCGGCGCGATAACTCACTTGGCCGGTTAAAGTGCGCAACTGTACGGAAAGATCGTCGTGCCCAAGCAAATGATGCCACGGGAAATATTGCCACTGCAGCTGCGCCTCAGCGCTCAATTCACCCTGCCAATCGACACTGCCCTCTAACCCAACAAAGGCTTCATCGCCGGCACTCAAACGCAACGCACGCAACACTACACCACTGGTTTTCACTTGCGCGGCAGCGGTCAAGCGCATCTGTTCTGGCGTATTGGGCAACTGAGCAAGACCCGCAACTTGATAGCCTTTTTTCAGATCACCGTCTAACTGAATCACCAGATCAGCCAATGCTAAACTCTCTGGCAAATCTGGCGTTGCTTTAAAATTCGCCACCTTGAGTAATAGCTGCGCAGGCACATCAGCATCCAATACGTGCACCTGGCCATCCAGGGTTGCCGCAATATAACCTGTGCTTGTAGCGCTTAAACTTAACGACTCCAAGCGACCAGTCAACTGTGCTTGGAGATCCAGCGCCGAGGCATTAGGCATCGGTAGATGCGCGCTGACGTTTAAATCCACTGACCAATTGGCTTGCGGAATAATCTTACCTTGAGCTTGCAGCGCATAGTCTTGATGTTTTAAAACAAGCGCACGGATATGAATAGCATCGTCCAGCCAGCTTGCACGTAAGCCAGCATCGCTCAGAAGTAACTGACCATTGAGAACAAACGCATCAATCTGCACGCGTTTAATGTCAAGCGCCAATGGCAGCTGTAAACTCGGCAATTCAATCGCGGCTGGCGGCTCAGCCGGTGTGTGTGCTGTTGGTAAATCAAGCTCTAAGCGGGCAACTTCTAACACATCTAAACAGACAGCGCCGCGCAGTAAACACATCGGACTCAGCTGCACATGCACATCATTGAGTCGCACCAACAGATCCTCTTGTTGCCATTGCAGCTGCTCTGCGCGCCATTCGCTGAGTAACGCACCTTGCAGGCCATCCACGCTTACCCCAGGCACTTGATTAAGCAACCAACGACTGCCCGTTTGGGTTGCCAATAACCCCATGCTCAAGCCTAGCAGTACGACAATTAGCAGCAGAACACTCAGGACCATGCGTAAAGAGCGGCGGCTCATAACTCAGGCCCCATCGAGAAGTGAATACGCCAACCTTTGCCCTCATCAAAAGCATGGGCCAAATCCAGCCGCAACGGCCCCACCGGCGAGACCCAGCGCAGACCAAAACCGGCACCCGTGTTCATTTTATCGCCCAGTGAGTTGAACGCATTGCCTTGATCCACAAACGCCGCAACCCGCCAACGCTCGGCAATGCTATATTGATATTCAAGACTGCCGGCAAACATATAGCGCCCACCTTCACGGTTACCTTGGTCATCGCGCGGTGACAGTGTCTGATAATCATAGCCTCGTACACTTTGATCACCACCAGCAAAAAAGCGTAGCGATGGCGGTACCTCAGAATAGTTATTGGTACCGATTGCCCCGACTTGCGCACGCCCAAGAAAACGGTGCTTCTCTGCCACGGTAAATACGCCACGTCCTAACGCAGAGACATGCAACACGTCCGCATCCGCTAAAATACCCTGCTTAGCGCCACGCACATCCCACTGCAAACGGTAACCTTGGCTAGGGTCGACAGGCGAATCGCTACGCAGCACAGAATAACCCACACCCGGCATTAGAAAACTGCTCCGCCCTTCGCTGCTATCTTGGCCAAAGTCATAATCTTCTTGCTCCCAGCGCAGAGATACTACGCGTAGCCACTCACTGGGCAAGCGCGCATGCCACTGCACACCAATGTTAATTAAGCGGCTGTCCGTATCAATCAATTCTTCACGCTGATAGCCCGTAGAAAAACGCAGGTAATCAGTGAGAGGGGCTTGCAAAGGCACTTGATACCAGGTTGAAACGTTTTGCCGCGGCTTGGATATTTCACTGTCAAAGCCGAGTTTATGACCATATGAGTTAACCCGATGCCGTTCCCAATCAAAACGTCCGCGAGGCCCCACATCAGTAGAAAAACCTATACCTAAACTCACGGTGCGCGGTTTGATCGCTTCGAGGCTGACTTCAACCGGAATATCTAAAGGTCCCTGCGCTGTACCTACTGCATCCACGCGCACCTGCTCAAAATAACCCGAAGACTGTAAGTTTTGGCTGAGCTTTGCAACCAGAGCGGAGTTGTATGGCGTACCCGGGGTAAAAGGTAACAAGCGCTCGAGCAGCGCCTGATCAATTTTTGCATGGTTAGAAAAATGAACTTTACCTAAGCGGTAACGTGGCCCACTATCAAACAGTAAAGTGATATCAGCCGCACCGATTTGCGGATCAATTAATAATTCACTTTGCGTAAAGTGCGCTGCAAAGAAGCCGAAGCGCAGCGCATGGTTTTGCAACTGGCTTTTCATATCATCATACGCACTGTGATCCAGCCGCGCACCGACCTTAAGACGCTTATCATCGGGTATAGCGAAGGCTGGCAACGCAGCCGCCTCACCCGCCACTTTAATCGTCACAGTACGTAGAAGAACCGGATCACCACGCTCAACCTCAACATGTAACACGGGTTCTTCACCCTCACTGATACGCAGCACAATGTGTGTCTGATAGTAACCAAGGGCTTGGCTGGCGAGCCGAGTTTGTTGTTGTACGGTACGTTTAGCGGCCTGCAGCGACTTAAGATCACCTTGCGCAAGATGAGCGATATACGCTTCAATATTCTTCTTGAGTACTGTGCTCTTAGGGGTGACTTGCACCTCAATACGGCCTGCTGCAGAGGCTGATAGCCCGTGCAATACGAGCAATCCGCAGACGACCAAGGTGCCGATTAAGCGCAGAAACTTAACAAACATGGCATCGCATCATGGCGGGCAACTGAGGCCCGCGCGCAAACATGTCACGGGCAGTTATGGGCATGCCGCGTGTCTTTCAGATACGCGGTTACGCCCAGCTTTCTTTGCACTATAAAGCGCAAGATCAGCATCTTTCATCACATCCGCAATACTGACATCCCCGCCTAGCCAACTGGCGACCCCAAACGACATGGTAATCGGCAGACCAACACTCGGGCAAATATTGCTGGCGATACGCTGACGTAAGCGTTCAGCGGCTTTATACGCAATAGTGATATCTACTTTTGGCAATAACACCACAAATTCTTCACCCCCAACACGACAGATCAGGTCATCAGGACGCGATGACTCACTCATATGTTGAGCAATAAACTGTAAAACCTCATCACCGACATCATGGCCGAATTCATCATTGATGCGTTTAAAATGATCAATATCACCCATAATAACGGAGAATCCTTGTTGCTCCTGCTCCCACTCATCCAGCGCTATTTGCATGCCACGGCGATTCATCAAACCGGTCAGCGGATCAGTAATATTTTCCAAACTCAGTTTGCCGATTTTTCTATTGAGCCCGGCCAAGCCACGTAACATGGCCCGTTTTAGTTGCGAGGCTTCAAAATACCAGACGAAAATATTAGTAATTTGTGCATTGACATCCGGTTCATCTAAATCCTCAGCACTGCGCGCCAACTGCCAAAGCGGTTGAGAAATCCAGCGTGAGACAACCCATACCAAAAACATAATCAACACAAAAAACGGGAAACTATATTTAGCAACAGATAACATCTGCTGATCCATTGAAGCCAAGGTTGCAAGCAAAGAACGCTGAGTCACCACCCCCCAACCTGCGCTGGGTACAAAGGCAAAACCGGCCAACATCTCATCGCCTTTAGAGTTAACCACCTGCTGGCGGCCGACTTTACCGGCAATAACTTGCTCTATCACTGGGTTGCCTGTCACATACTCACCGACTCGATCAGAATCTTGGTGATAAATCAAGTATGCGTCTTGATCAACCACATAAATGTAAGACTCATCAGCATGATAGTGTTTCCCTAAAAGGGAATATAAAATACTTTCTTCATGTAAATAAATAGACCCCCCGACAAAACCTAAGTAGGTGCCTTGTGCATCTATTATCGGGTGGGAAATAAAGACCAATAAGCGATGGGTCGAAGAAATATAGGGTTTGCTGATCAAAGGCTTACGTTCGCGTAGCGCTTGCAAAGAACCTGGGCTCTGAATTTTCAGCCCTAACAATCCTATTGTTGTAGGCGAAACAGCGACCACTGTACCCTGTTGGTCAACCACTAATGCCGAGTTAAAACTGCCCGTTTGCTGGTGTAATCGATCAGTAACATGCGCAAGCTGTTTAGGATCATGATTGGCTAAAAGCACATCTTGCGCAGCAAAAGCCAATTGCTGCTGTGCCGCCAATAAAAAATCATCGACACTATTGGCCATTTTCGAGGCGTAGGCTTGATTGGCTTCCAGTGTTTGCTCAATCAACAAAGCACGCTGCGTTTGATGACTGGTATAAAAACTATTGGCCAAAATCAAGACAGCGGTGGAGACCGTTAAGAGCAAGATCAAGTGTCGTAAATTTAATTTCCGCATGCAGCCTTTACGCCTATAAATATTTTAATGTTTTTATTAAAAAGATGAAGTAACACAATAAAATCAAGACCACCAGCAATCGCAGCAACACGTGCATTTAGTTATATTAAACATAACCTGTCATGATCGACACTTTTTGCCGTCAACCTATAAGGCTTTCCATGAAACTTATTTCTTTCAACATCAATGGTCTGCGCGCCCGTCCACACCAATTGGCTGAATTAATTGCCACGCATCAACCTGACGTCATTGGTTTACAAGAAATCAAAGTGGCTGATGAACAGTTTCCAGAACAAATGATACGCGATTTAGGTTACGAGGTTCACTATCACGGGCAAAAAGGCCACTACGGGGTAGCGCTTTTGTCGCGCCGCCAACCTTTGGCTATTCACAAAGGCTTTCCAGAGGATGATGGCGATGCCCAGCGCCGTTTTATTTGGGGTGTATTTGCTGACAGCCAGGGTCGCCCCGTCACGGTGATGAACGGCTATTTTCCACAAGGAGAAAACGTCAGCCATCCCACTAAATTCCCTGGCAAAGTAAAGTTCTATGCAGATTTACAGCAATTAATAGAAACCCGCTTCAAGCCAGAAGACGCATTGGTCGTGATGGGAGACTTTAATATCTCACCTGAAGATTGCGATATCGGCATTGGCGAACAGAATGCTAAGCGGTGGCTAAAAACAGGCAAATGCAGCTTTCAGCCACAAGAACGCGCATGGCTGCAAAAGCTTAAAGACTGGGGCTTAACAGACAGTTTTCGTCATCTGTATCCCGCTGTGGATGATCAGTTCAGCTGGTTTGATTACCGCAGTCGTGGGTTTGAAGACCAGCCTAAACGCGGTCTACGCATTGATCTGATTATGGTCAGCTCTGCCCTTAAACCACGCCTACTCAATGCCGGCATTGACTATCAACTGCGCAGCATGGAAAAACCTTCTGACCACGCACCGATTTGGTTAGAGTTACAGGCTTAAGCTTATTCATAACAAAAATCAATAAAGCATCAACACTTAAAATGATAATTGGCTTATAACGCTTGAGGATCATTACGTCGGCCATTAGATTAAGGCATTGCACTCTACCCAGTCATTTTATAAGCATAAGGGCTAGATATGACACTTGCCGACCAAACAATCCAAGCGCGCGAGGGCGAGGAGCTCGATCCTTCTGTGATTGCTCGCTATCTCAAAGCACATTTACCCTATTTAACTGGCGAACCACAGATTCGCCAGTTTCCAGGTGGTGCGTCCAACCTGACTTATTTACTTTCTTACCCAGAACAGGATTTGGTTTTACGCCGCCCGCCTCTGGGTAAAAAAGCTAAATCTGCTCACGATATGGGTCGCGAGTTTTTAATTCTTAACCGCCTGAATGAAGGCTTTCCCTATTGCCCGAAAGCCTATGTGCATTGCACTGATCCAACGGTGATTGGCGATGAATTTTACGTAATGCAGCGCGTTGAGGGCACAATTTTGCGCTCCGACATTCCTAGCGAACTCAACTTCACCCCTGAAAAAACCAAAGCACTCTGTGAAAGTTTTATCGATAAAATGGTGGAATTACACCAAGTCGACTACGAGGCCTGCGGTTTGGGCGAGCTGGGCAAACCAGACGGTTATGTCGAGCGACAAATCAGTGGTTGGAGCGATCGTTACGACAAAGCACTGACCCCTGATGCACCCTTATGGACGGATGTTAAAGCCTGGCTCAATGAAAAAATGCCTGCAGACCATCATCGTCCAGCCATTATTCATAATGACTACCGTTTTGATAACGTGATTCTTGATCCTGATAACCCAATGCAAATCATTGGTGTATTGGACTGGGAGATGACCACCATTGGTGACCCACTGATGGACTTAGGCAACACCCTCGCCTATTGGATTGAAGCCGGTGATCCGCCTCCCGTACAAATGATGCGGCGTCAACCGAGCAACGCCCCAGGCATGCTGACCCGTCAAGAGTTTGTCGATTATTACGCGAAGCAAGCCGGTATTGAGATTCCTAACTTCGACTTTTACTACACCTACGGTTTATTCCGTCTGGCAGGTATTGTCCAACAAATCTACTACCGTTTTTATCACGGGCAAACCAAAGACCAACGTTTTGCCTCCTTTGTGCAACTCAATGCTTTGTTAGAACACATGGCGCTTAACGTCATAAAAAAATCAACGCTATAACGCCACTTCTACGGAGAATATGATGTCTAAAACCACTCTATTTGATCTCGACGGTAAAATTGCTTTTGTCTCCGGTGCCAGCCGCGGCATCGGTGCCGCCATCGCGCAACTATTAGCACAACAAGGCGCGCATGTAATCCTCTCCAGCCGCCGTATTGAAGGCTGCCAAGCCGTTGCCGAGGCAATTACTGCAGCCGGCGGCCAAGCCACTGTAATGGCCTGCCACATTGGCGAAATGGAGCAAATCAGCGCCGTATTTGCGCAAATTCGTGAACAGTTTGGTCGTCTGGATATTCTGGTCAATAATGCAGCAGCGAACCCACATTTCGGCAATATTTTAGACACCGATTTGGGCGCATTCCAGAAAACCGTGGATGTCAATATTCGTGGCTATTTCTTTATGTCGGTAGAGGCTGGCAAATTGATGCGTGAAAACGGCGGCGGCAGTATCATTAATGTGGCCTCAGTCAACGGTGTCTCGCCGGCGCCACTGCAAGGTATTTACTCTGTCACCAAAGCCGCAGTGATCAGCATGACCAAAGCGTTTGCGAAAGATTGTGCCTCATTCGGTATCCGCTGCAATGCGCTGCTACCAGGTTTAACAGACACCAAATTTGCTTCAGCCCTGACCTCCAACGAAGCGATTCTTAAGCAAGCACTGCAAATCATTCCACTCAAACGCGTTGCCGATCCCAGCGAAATGGCCGGCGCAGTACTCTACCTAGCCAGCGATGCATCAAGCTACACCACAGGCACAACATTGACCGTTGATGGCGGAATGCTGGCTTAATCTATATTAACTCTACAGCCCTAGCCCACTGATCTCGTGTGGCTAGGCGCTGCTGAGCGCATTCAGCGCTTTCCAGAAGCATAGGCGACGCGTCGGAACAAGCCAGTGAGACGCAATGAACTGCAGGTATTTGCCTGCGCTGTGCTGTGCTGTACACACTAGAAAGCTTTTAAGCCAAATGCCCAATCACAATATCCATCAATTCATTGGTGATTTCATCTTGGCGTACGCTGCTGAGTTCCTGTTTTACAGCGGCTAACTGTTCATCAACTGACTGTTCAGCTTGCTGCATTAAAGCCAAGCGAGTGGCATTCTCAGTCACCAGCGCTTCAGCAGAAGCACGAAATACACTGGCAAAAAGATGATTGCGTACCAACGAGGCCAGCAACGCCTCAGCATGCATACTGTAATCAGGCAATGAACGCGAGCGCCAACGCTGTTTAGGCTGCAACAAGGCCTTATCCACAGGCAATAAAGCGTGAAGCGCAGACGTTTGATAACCGTGTTCCGCACGTTGAGTGAAAGCCAAGGTTACCGCTAGATTGGCTAAAGGCTGGCCACGGCCCATGCGTTCAATACGCGTTACAATATCCCCGGCTAGGCGACCCACGCCGTCCACCGAAGCAGGGGGCAATAAAACCACATCAGGCGGCAATTCTTGTTCCAGTAAAGCATGACCCATGCGCGAACCAATACAGAGGATATGCTGCTTAGCTACCGGTTGACGCTTACTGTATTCAATCACAGAATCCGCCAGCAGCTCATTATAGTTACCACACAGACCATGATCTGAACCAAATACCACCAGCAAACGCGTTTTGGGCTGAGCCGCTTCAGTCAAGACACTGACGCCACCGCTGCGATACACAAACGCAGCAAGGCCCTGCAACACCGTTTTATGGTAAGCCTCAATCGATTGTGCGGCGTGCTCATAGGGTGCGGCATTAATCGCAGACAACGTTTTCATCGTATGCACAATGCCCCTAATGCTGGTTAGAGTGTCATTCTTACGCGATAAATGCTCTAAGGTTTGTGCCATTTACATGCTCACCCAGGCCTCTCCAGTGACGGCGTATCAAACGCAGTCAACGCCGTCCGCGCGCACGCAATAATCAGCGCATGATCCACATCCTGTAGCGTTTGGTTATCCGTAATGCGCTGCGCAATCACCGCCAATTTTTGCTGGGCTGCATCACGGACTAAACGCATCGCAACGCTGATTTGCTGCTCGTTAAACTGATCAAACATGCCCTCCATCGCCGTAACCAATACAGCTAACTGCTCTAAGGCAGACATGGGATCACGCTCAGCTTGACGTAAGGCGGTACGCACTGCAGAACCACGCGCCAGACGCGCACGGGTAGCATCATCAAGACGCGTGCCAAAACGCGCAAAGTCTTCCAGTTCTTCAAATTGCGAAAGGGTCACGCGCAAGTTACCAGAGACGCCACGCAAAGTACGATTCTGCGCCTTACTCCCCACTCGAGAGACAGATAAACCTAAATCCACCGCCGGAAACTGATTTTTACGCACCAACTGCGGGGACAAATATATTTGTCCATCGGTAATCGAAATCAAATTGGTCGGAATATAAGCAGAGAGGTTACCCGCCTGAGTTTCCACCACCGGCAAAGCAGTGATCGAGCCACCACCGAGATCAGGACCAAACTGCCCCGCGCGCTCTAAAAGACGCGCATGCACATAGAAAATATCCCCAGGAAACGCTTCACGCCCCGGAGGGCGACGTAACAGCAGCGACAACTCACGGTAGGAGCGCGCATGGTGCGTCATGTCATCAAAGATGATTAGCACATCCTGCCCTTGCGCAGAAAAATACTCCGCCATGGTCATCGCCGCATAAGGTGCGATATACGACAACCCAGGGGCTTCTTCATCCCCAGCGCTCATAACAATGCTGCGTTGCAACATATTGCCGTCTTTTAATGCGCGAATCACCCGCGCCACGGCATCACCGCGCTGGCCAATTGCACAATAAATACACAGCACATCAGAGCGTGCTTGATTGAGCATGGTATCAATGGCAATCGAGGTTTTACCGGTTTGACGATCGCCAATAATCAACTCCCGCTGACCTAAACCAACCGGAATCGCGGCATCAATGGCTTTAAGCCCTGTGGCTAAGGGCCTAAAAATCGACGTGCGATTAAGAATACTCGGAGCCTCCGCCTCAACTGGATGTTCAGCAACGGCCGTAATTGGCCCCAAGCTATCGCGCGCACGGCCCATCGCATCAACGACGCGTCCCAACAAAGCACTGCCAACCGGAACACTCACCACTTTACGGGTGCGATACACCGTTTCACCTAAGCTGATCTGCTCAGATGGACCCAGCAAAATAACGCCTAAACGGCCTGGTTCCAAGTCGAGAACAATACCTTGCACACCACAGGCAAACACCAATAACTCATCAGCTAAAGCACGTGCCAGACCTGAAACAATCGCCACGCCATCCGCCACTTCAGTGACCGTACCGGTTTCTGTTAAGACCGGTTCAGGCACTGGACTGTTCACCAGACTGTCGATCCAAACCGCGAAACGCTGTACACGCGACTGCTCAGAAGTATCGTTAAGCCCACTCACCTTAACCCCCTTAGCGACCATCAGTGGTTAATCGTACAGACGCCGCGGTTGAAGCATGCTGAGTCAATAACTCAGCCAACTCATCGAGATAACTGTCCGTGGTCCATGCCACTTGCGCGCCACCCACTTGCATCATCAAGCCGGGAGGCTGCTGCGGATCAGTCACAAAACTTAAAGTGACACCAGGCAAGCATTGTTGCACCTCGGATTGCAATAGCGCTTGAGTTGCCGCAGACAGTGCATCACGTGTCGTCACTTGCGCCTGTTGTTTACCGCCCGCGGCTTGCTGCAACTCACCCGTCATCGCCTGCAACTGCTTAGCACTATGGCGCACAATCGTATCTTCTAGGCTTGCATCGGCCAAATCATGCAGCGCTTTACGCGTCAGTTTTAATAAGGTTTCAGAGCCTGCCTGCTGTAGCTGTTGATTAAAAGCCTGCCGCTCATGCTCAAGATGCTTATGCCAATCTTGTTGTTCCTGCAGTAACTTGGCACGTGCGTCAGCCAGTAAACCATCACGCTGTTCTTCCGTTGCTTGCAGTGCCTTTTCCAGCAAAGTATCTTGCTCAGAAACCAGCTGCGCGCGTTGTTCAATATAGTGCCTTTGTGCGATTTTAGCGTCTTGCTGCGCTTGTTCGGCATCGTGCATACGCTTAGCAATTTCGGCTTCACGGGCATCAATACCATCCAAAATAGGGCGATATAAAAAGCGCTTGAGCAGCCATAACAACAGCAAAAAGTTCGCAATTTGCGCCAGCACTGTGACCCAATCAATCGACATAAGGCTTTACGCTCCGGCTGTCGCCTGCATAGCATCCCAAAAAGGGTTAGCAAAAATAAGAATCATCGCCACCACAAAGCAATAAATCGCGGTTGACTCAATCATCGCCAAACTGACAAACAAGGTGCGCGACAAGGTCGGTGCGGCATCAGGCTGCTGGGCAATTGCGGCAATCGCCGCCGCCGCCGCACGCCCTTCACCCAAGGACGGACCGAGCGAACCAAACGCTACGGTTATGCCGGCAGTGAAAATAGAAATAACTGCGATAAGTGTAGGATCGGTCATGATTATTTATCCTTTTCAGTCTTACGAGGAGGGCGTTCTGCCATAGCAGATGAAATATATACAGTGGCTAAAATAGCAAAGATATAAGCTTGGATAAGGCCTGTTAACAAGCCCAACATATCCATCACAACAGGGAAAAAGAACGGTGCTACACTGAGCAAAATCACAGCAATCACTGCACCGCTCATCACATTGCCATACAGACGAATCGCCAGCGACACGCCTCGAGAAAACTCGCCAATAATATTAAACGGCAACATAATTATCGATGGCTCAATAAATTTGTGCAGATACTGGCGCGCACCACCATTGGCAATACCAAACAACGGAATCGCGACCAGCACAGACAAAGTCAACGCAACCGTAGTAGACAGCGACGAAGTCGGCGTGGCAAAGCCTGGAATCACCGTGAGTATATTGGCGGCCGCGATAAATAAAAATAAAGTCCCCGCAAAGTACAAGACATGGCGCGCGCCACTGCGAGTGACTTCTTCGATTTGTCCTTGAATCATCGTGACAATCAATTCTAAAGCACTGCGCCAGCGCCCAGGCGCTTTATCAGCACGCAAATTATGTGTGACCAGCATTGAAATACCCACCAACAACACCATCACAATCCAGGTATTAACGATGGTGGCATTAACCGCCCAGTGGCCTATATTAAAGACAATGCTTTGATCGGGAGTGAGCTGCATTTATCCGCGCTCCTGTTTTACTGAATCGGGTGCTAGGCTGATTTTTGCACGCAACACAGCCCATATTCGTATTAACAAAAACGCCAGCATGTAGCCTGCTAACGACCACAGCGTCTGAGTTAACGCGGCTAAAGAAAATCCGATGCCTAACAATACCGCTAAGCGGATAAAAAAACTCAGCAGCAGCAAGCGGCCTGGGTGCAGCGAGGCTAAGGCCATCTGCATAGCCCAGTTTAAACCCCAAAAAAACAGCACACTAATGGGCAAACCGATAGCAAGACCGAGCAATATGGCGCCGGTGTTTATTTCAATCACTCAATCACTCCCTTTTACCTTACTGAACACCAGCGCTGGGTTACTTGTCACGGGTTTTATCAATCCAGCTCCAAGCAACCATAGCACCCAACACCACACCACCTAAAATCAAAGCAATGGGCCAAGAGAAACTTTGCGGTGCCACTCGATTTAACCACAGACCTAAAAAAGCACCACCCACTGTAGGTATGGCCACCGACCAGCCGATGACACCAAACACACCGAGGCCATTTAATGGGCTGTATTTTGGCTCATCACGCATGTGTTGCATGCGCTGAGCACGGCGGCGAATGGCTTCGGATGCATTATCTTTTTCAGTCATGTTAACGGTTTCCGCAAATCACTAAAGCCACGCACAATCCCGGCCTCAAGTTTTGATAGGGCGGTACGCGCCACCCGCTCATCTTCATCCACTTCAATAAACGTGGCTTGAATGGTGTCATTTAAGCGGGCTAAATCATCACCTTGCACACCTCGCCGCACAGCAATATCGACTTGATGTCCGCGTTTAACCAACAAGCCTTGATCAATCCCAAAAAACCGCTCTTCGCCCTCGCTATCGGTAATCACCAATACTGAGGCAAGCAACGCTGTGACAAAATCAGTGTGATTAGGCAACATGGCAAAAGCTCCATTCTCTGCTTCAGCGAACACTTTTATAGCCGCACAGCTAAACAACAAACGTGTGGGCAAACGCAGATTCACTTGCATCAGTTGCGCCTGACTCATACGGCGCGCTCCGGCTCTGGCAATGCGCCAATCATGTAGTAATCCATTTCGTCATCGTCAAACTCGCTTTGCTGCAAGATTCTCTCGCAACCGGACAAGGTCTCAGCGACCGAAACCCGCTGACCCGCCGCACCACTAAAAGACTCAGCAGAAAAGAATGGCTGAGTTAAAAAGCGTTCAAGACGGCGTGCACGAGCAACCACAGCACGATCAGAACTAGACAATTCTTCTAAACCGAGCATAGCAATAATATCGCGCAGCTCTTCATATTCAGCCAAAGTACGCCGTACCGCGCGAGCAATATCGTAATGACGCTGCCCCACCACTGCCGGTGTCAACATCACCGAAGTCGAGCCTAAGGGATCAACCGCGGGATACAAGCCCTCACTGGCACGCTTACGCGACAAAACAACCGAAGCCGATAGATGCGAGAAAATATGCGCCGCGGCCGGATCCGTAAAGTCATCTGCAGGGACATACACCGCTTGAATGGAGGTGATCGCCCCCTTTCGGGTCGAAGTAATCCGCTCTTGTAACGCGGCTAATTCAGTGGCTAAAGTAGGTTGATAACCGACTCGAGACGGCATGCGTCCGAGCAAACCTGAGACTTCAGAACCGGCTTGGACAAAACGAAAGACGTTATCAATCAACAAGAGAACATCTTGCTGCAAGTCATCGCGGAAGTACTCGGCCATGGTCAGCGCAGTTTTCCCGACAAGAAAACGCACACCAGGTGCTTCATTCATCTGTCCAAACAACATCACGGTGTTATCACGCACACCGGCCTCGCCCATCTCACGATACAGCTCTTCAGCTTCACGCGAACGCTCACCAATTCCGCAAAACAAACTGACGCCTTTATAATGCTGTGCCGTGTTATTAATCAGTTCAGTGATCAGTACCGTTTTACCCACGCCAGCCCCACCAAACAGTCCCGTTTTCCCCCCGCGTTCAATCGGCGAAAGTAAATCAATGGCTTTAATTCCTGTTTCGAGAATGGCGCTGTGCACCACGCGCTCTTCTAGTGGCGGAGGGGCTTGGTGAATCGAACGAAAAGCGGCGGCAGTTGGTGCAGGCAAACCATCAATTGCCTCACCAAAGACATTGAGCATACGCCCTAGCACCGCCTCACCGACGGGTACTTGAATAGGCCCGCCCGTTGCACGCACGGGCATGCCTAAACCCAGACCTCGCACCGGCGCAAGAGCAATACAACGTACAGTGCCGTGATCAAGCAAGGAAGCGACTTCCAGAGCGAGCTTGCCAGCGTAGAGCAGATCTTGAATGCGTGGAATATGCTCAGTAAAGCAAACGTCGACCACCCCACCACGAATCTTGATGATCCGACCCTCGCTGACACAGGTTTCGACAGGCAACGTGGCCTGAGGCGGGCGATCAGCAGCGTCTAACCCACTGACTGACCTTGACATTTGCTCTCTACTCTCACTCATGCCGTACCAACCCTTTGCGTTCTACTACTGATGAGCCTATGAGAAGCCTAGACCTATTTAAAATCCTCTGCGGTGGGCAGGCGTACATCGTTCCATTCGATAGCTCGACTGCGCCAATGATCTTCAATCGATTGAGCAAAGTCAGCGCGCACCAATTTTGCGCGCGCTTCACACCACTGTTCAGAGTCATGGCGCATGACAATACCTTCCGGCGTGCCTTGGCGGTAGTGACTGCACGCGCTGCTGAGTAATGCTTTTAACTCATCCAGCGTGGTCTCGCCTTGATACAAGGTGGGTACCACAGCCAACCCCAACTTAGCGGCTAAGGCATTACGTCGTTCACAACTCCAAAACTTTTGTTCCGTACGGTCATAAACATCAAATACCACAAACCAATCGGGCAAATGATCGTAATCCAGTGAGTGACGCGCAGCGCACCATTCGCCAAATAAGACCCAGTCAGTTTGTAAACTATCACACAACGCATAACGGTGTTGAGCCAGCCAAGAATTCAAGCGGGAAAACTGCCCGGCAAAAGGCTCTAATAAATATTGACCACGATTTTGCGCGCGCAACTCACCATTTTCGCGCATAGAGATGCCGAGGTTGGCACCATCAAGCTTCTCTTCAATGCGTAACGGCTGCGCCAAGATCGCCTCAACTTCAGCGTCATTAAGAACTTTATCATCACGCGGCATACCCTCACCCAGCCATGCAATATGCGGGGTATGGGGAAAACGAAAAAAATCAGACATTTATTAACTCTCCGGCATGGCAGGGACAGGGGCATGTCGCGGCCGTGGAAACTTATTTTTATAAAAGCGCTGCGCATCGGCAACGCACAAAAATTCTACTTTGACCCCGTATTCAGCTAACCTGGGCCACCAATCAATCCATTTACAATCTGCCGCTTGCCAAATGGTTGGCTTATCGGGATGCGCGTTGGCCACCGCCGGAAAAATACGATCAGGTGGATCAAATTCAGGCTGTAACCCTTGATCGGGGAACTCAGCATAAACATCAAGATCGGTTAGCGTAACAGCCACTGTTTCAACCCGCGCAGGATTACCTATGTTGCGTAACAACCACTTTAAAAACACATCACCGACACCGCGCGGTGGATTGATCCGCGCTTTATGCTGGTACTCATTCAATATAATAAAACTGTCATCAATGACCACGACGCCTGCACTCTGTATCGCCTGCAAACGCTCAATGCAGTGGGCCACACACTCAATCGATATATCCGGATGCTGCTGATTCGCCACCAGCAACACATTGGTATCAATCACTGCTTTAAGCATGCTCACAGCCTTAGTTGTTGTGCTGACGTTTACGCTGCACTGCGGCCAGCGCTCTGGCGGCAATATCAGTCATTTCATCACCAAACAGGTGATCAGGCCAATTGGCGATTTCACCGTAGGTATCCACTGTTAATGCTTCAATTTTTGCTTGCTTGCCATCGAGACTGCAAAAATACACAGCAACATCGTGATGACTGATCACCCCTTCTGCGATACGTCTTTGTAACCTATTTAGAAAGTGTTCGGAGTGACTCTCGACAATGATTTGTACATTCCGCGCCTGATCGCCTTCTTTTGCTTGAATTGCTGCAATCAGCATATCGGCTAAACCGGCTTGCACCTGCGAATGCAGATGAATTTCAGGCTGCTCCAACCACACAGTAGAATTGGGCTGGGCATAAAAAGCCTGCACAATCACCGGTAACAGTTGTGAAACGCCAAAACCCAAATCAGCCAAGTTCACCTCACAGGCATCGGCATGACTTTTCAATAACAACTGATACGTATTGCTACTGTCAGGCACTGAGCGCACGGCACACTCCGTCGCCACACCCATCTGCTGTAGCCAATAAGCAATACCTTGTGCAAAAGGCAGCTCGGGCTGCTTCGCAGAAAATTGCAACATACGTTGCTCCGCCGTAGCCGCCAAGATCGCCGCAACAGCTGACTGACCGGTTCGACCAACACCCGCGGGGATTTCACCAGACCAAGAGTAACAACGCTGCGGCGCGGCGCGTAACGCTGCTAATGACTGAAAATCAGCGAATACCTTGTGTGTTTGCTGCGCTAATGCGTGGATAAACTGCACATCCAGACCATTGCCTACAGGCAACTGATAAAACTGCTTAGGGCTGACGGCATCCGCTACAGTGATGCTGTAACTGTGCATTTCAGGCTGTTTGATCTGCACCTGTAGTTTGGAGGCATCAGCACTGTCGTAACGGACATCAAACAGCTCTTGCCCCTGTTGATAGGCGGTATAGCAGATGGATTGCACGCGGGGCTGCAGCGTTTGGTCAGCAAGCACACTGACCTGTAAACGCAGCTGATCAAGCAACACAGCGTCTTGCTGAGCAATCCCCGTCAACGTGAATCCTGACGGCACACGCCATTGCAATTCAAACACTAAAGGCTCAGCCAACTGTCCTTGATGCAGGTTCTGCGCAAAAGAGCCTAAATCAATCAGGCTCTGCGCATCACCAAAATCAAGCGACTGTTGTTTTGTACCTGCGCCTGCCGTTTGCTTAAGGGCCAGCAGCAACTGACCCAGACTGCTTTTACCTGCACTGTTCTCACCAAAAATCACGGTAAGCGGTGCCAGCTTTATTGACCCAGAATCCTGCCAAGCTTTGAAGTTCTTGATCCGCCAAGAGGTCAACATGTGCGCCCTACTCCGTTAACGACGTGCTCATTCACTGCATCATAACAGCATCGCCGCCGCCCAACCAAAGGCCAGCAGCGGCAAGTTATAGTGAATAAAGGTTGGAACCACTGTATCCCAAATATGACTGTGTTGACCGTCCATATTTAAACCCGAGGTTGGGCCAAGGGTTGAATCCGAAGCGGGCGAACCGGCATCACCTAACGCACCAGCGGTACCGACAATACTAATAATCGCCAATGGACTGAAACCCAACTGCAAGGCCAACGGGACAAAAATCGCCGCAATAATCGGTACAGTAGAAAACGACGAACCAATGCCCATGGTGATCAATAAACCGACCAGCAGCATTAGTAACGCACCCATTGCTTTGCTGTCGCCAATAATGTGCACCGATGAATCAACTAAGGTTTGAATTTGGCCTGTTTCACGCATCACCTCAGCAAAACCCGAGGCAGCAATCATAATAAAGCCAATCATGGCCATCATTTTCATGCCTTCGGTGAACAAATCATCCGCCTCTTTCCAGCGCACTACACCTGAGACTGAAAACACCACAAAACCCACCAGCGCACCCATAATCATCGAGTCAAGCCACAACTGCACAACAAAAGCAGCAATCACCGCCACAGCAGCGGCAATTAAGCTTTTCGGGCTGTACGCACTGCTGGCGGAACCGACTTCACCCTCTTCAACCAGGTGGTACACACGCTTTTTGCGGTAAGTGAACAAGATTGCAACCAGCAAACCAAAGAGCATACCGGCGGCAGGAATCATCATCGCTTGCATCACGCTTAAACCGGTGACATCCACACCGCCCTTAGCCACGTTAGCCAAGAGCACTTCTTTGAGAAAAATACCACCAAAGCCCACCGGTAAAAACATATACGGGGTGATCAAACCAAAAGTCAGTACGCACGCAACTAAACGGCGATCCAACTGCAAACGGCCCATCACATAGAGGAGTGGCGGGACCAGCAACGGAATAAAGGCAATATGAATCGGCAAGATGTTTTGCGAAGAAATCGCCGCAACCAGTAACACCGCAATCAACAACCACTTAACCACTTCGCTGCCTTGATCTTGCTGGCGACCCACCATCTTAAGAATTTTTCCAGCTAAGGCATTGGCAACCCCAGACTTACTGATTGCCACGGCAAACGCACCCAACAGCGCATAAGACAACGCAACCGTCGCACCACCACCGAGTCCTTTATTAAAAGCTGACAAGGTGTTTTCAATACCCAGCCCTCCCAGCAAGCCACCCACTACGGCACCAATAATCAGTGACACAACAACGTGCACACGGAGCAAACTGAGCACCAGCATTAATGCTACTGCGACAACAACCGCATTCATTACAACCCCCTAGTCCGTTCAAAAAATCATTTAAATACGCTATCTTGCGCATTGCTTTTAAGCTGCGCAGTTTACACGGCTGAAACCAAGAATAAACTGCAGATGTACCCTGCAAGCAGCATTCGCACTGCGGGCAAGCGTTATCACTTAATCTCTTTATATTTATCTCTGCCAGCAGCCTGTTAGTATGCGCAACTTTAATCAGCGATTTACTTGGACCCGCACATGCTCTCGATGACTTGGATCGAGCTGATCGCCGCCAGCTTAGGTGCACTCTCAGTGTACTTGATGACTCAGCAAAAACCGGCTGCTTGGCCAATTGGTTTACTGATGGTCTTGCTGTACATCTGGATCTTTTACGACGCGCGTTTGTATTCAGAGATGCTCTTGCAAATCATCTATGTAGTGTTGCAAGTATACGGCTGGCGGCAATGGCTGCACGGTGGCGCACAGCAACAAGGCCGTACCGTTAGCAGCCTCAACACAACAGGTATCAGCCAAGGTCTACTGGTCGGCATCAGTATCACGCTGCTGCTCGGCTTTGCCATGAGTCAATACACCAACGCCAACCTGCCTTGGTTGGATGCGGCACTGACCGGTTTTAGTTTAGTGGCACAATATTGGATGGCGCAGAAGCGCCTGCAATGCTGGTTACTGTGGATTGTCCTCGATGTTATTTATGTCGGAATGTTTATCAGCACAGAACTGTATCTGACCGCAGTGCTCTATATCATCTTCACGGGGCTGGCTGTATATGGCTGGCTCGAGTGGCGTCGCAATATGCTGCAAACAGCATGAAAGTTGTGGTCTTAACCGGGCCTGAGTCAGCGGGTAAAAGCACGCTCAGTCAAGCTTTAGCTAAACGTTTTAATGCCCCTCTGGTCAGTGAGTACGTGAGGGCCTTCATTGACCAAACACAGCGTGATACACAGTATGCTGATATCAGTACAATTGCCGAACAACAGCTGCAACGCGAACGCGCGGCTCGTGCGCAACAGCCACACTTATTGCTGCTTGATACGCATTTGTTAAGCAATAAACTGTGGAGTGAAACCTTGTTTGGGCGCAGTCCTGCTTGGATTGAAACGGCACTTAAGGCGCAGCATTACGACTTAATTGGTTTGCTCAGCCCAAGTGGGATACCGTGGCAAGCCGATGGTCAGCGCTGCCAACCTGAACTCGCCGAGCGCCAACAGTTCCATCAAGCGCTGGCCGACTGGCTGCAACTGCACCAGCAATCGGTCTTGCCCCTCGACGGTTCTTGGCAAGCACGTTATCAACAACTTGAATCAGCAATTGAGCAGCTATTGCAAAATACTGCAGCGTCAACAACCGCCCCTCATTTCAGCGCAAAGAGTATTTAAGCATGACCAGCACACACGCCCATGACCCGCTACATGGCATTACCTTAGCGGTGATTCTAAATCGTTTAGTCGCACACTATGGCTGGGATGAATTGGCCGAACTGATACCAGTCAACTGCTTTAAAACCGACCCATCAGAAAAGTCATCACTGAAATTTTTGCGTAAAACCGAGTGGGCTCGCGCGAAAGTTGAGGCGTTGTATATCTCGACATTTGCTTAAAACACATCGCTGCTGACGTGCTGAGTTATGCATCGGGGTATCTAAATAGTTCGCTTTACTTGAGAGGCTAACGCTGTGCATGTCATGTTGGATACTCTGCTCTGCTAAAAACACCAACTCTGTGCATATCGTACTTCGGGGTAAGTGTTTATCCGTCGATGAACCCATCCAGGGTTCAACTCCGGCGCTCACCCACCCCAAAGCACTCATTGATCATCTGTAGGGTTTGCCCTATTGAGATCAAATCAGCAGAACAGTTACTTTAAAAATGTCATGCGCCAAACTCGCAAACAACATCATTGATCAACGAGTATCTTGTTGGTGTCGCGACCAGCGGAGCCATGGATGGCGTAGCCCCGAATCGGGTCAGGATGACCCGTTGAGGGAAAAGCGAGATCAACAAGGTACGGCATCTACATATCGTCCTTGCTACTTTGCTCTGCTAAAAACACCAACTCTGTGCATGTCGTACTTCGGGGTAAGTGTTTATCCGTCGATGAACCCATCCAGGGTTCAACTCCGGCGCTCACCATCCCTGGCTCGCTCACCACACCCACCCCGAAGCACTCATTGATCATCTGTAGGGTTTGCCCTATTGAGATCAAATCAGCAGAACAGTTACTTTAAAAATGTCATGCGCCAAACTCGCAAACAACATCATTGATCAACGAGTATCTTGTTGGTGTCGCGACCAGCGGAGCCATGGATGGCGTAGCCCCGAATCGGGTCAGGATGACCCGTTGAGGGAAAAGCGAGATCAACAAGGTACGGCATCTACATATCGTCCTTGCTACTTTGCTCTGCTAAAAACACCAACTCTGTGCATGTCGTACTTCGGGGTAAGTGTTTATCCGTCGATGAACCCATCCAGGGTTCAACTCCGGCGCTCACCATCCCTGGCTCGCTCACCACACCCACCCCAAAGCACTCGTTGGTCATCTGCAGGGCTTGCACTATTGCAGGCCGCAGGCATGGCCAGCGCATACAGAAGACTCAAACAACATAGAATTTAGCTTAGCGGCGTTCAGCCACAAGATGTGTACCCGCTTGCCCCGAGAGTAGCGCCAATGCATCAGCTAAACGACCAATCGCACTAAAACCACCTGACTCAACAAAACTACAGGCCGCATTAATTTTTGGACCCATAGAACCAGCAGGCAAATTAAGCGCATAACTTTCAGCCACAGTTAACTCACGCAACGGCCGCGCCTCTGGCGTACCAAAACCCTGATAAACCGCATCAACATCCGTCAGCAAAAGCAATGCATCAGCGCCCAACTGCTTCGCCAACAAAGCACTTGATGCATCTTTATCAATCACCGCCTCAATACCCAGCAGACTGTTATCCGCGTAACGCACCACCGGAATACCGCCGCCACCATTGCACACCACCACCACATGCTTATCGACCAGCAGACGAATCACCTGCAAATCAGGAATATCCAAGGGTTTTGGTGAAGCCACCACACGACGCCATTTATCGCCATCGGGCGCAATTTGCCAGCCAGCGTGCTCAGCGCGCTGCTGCGCTTCCTCATGGCTATACACCGGACCAATAAACTTGCTCGGCTTAGCAAATGCAGGATCCTTAGGATCCACCACCACCTGCGTCAGCACAGTCACCACAGGACAACTGTGCTGCAAGGCGTTCTCCAGCTCCTGCTCAATCATATAACCAATCATACCCGCTGTTTGTGCACCCAACACATCCAACGGAAAGCTCTCGGCGGCGTTATACGCGGCCTCCTGCAACGCCAACAAACCCACTTGAGGCCCATTACCATGAGTGATCACCAATTGATGCCCAGCGCGAACAATCTCGGCCAAGGCACATGCAGCAACTTTGACATTATCACGCTGTACCTGCGCGGTTAACGGCTCGCCACGCTGCAATAAAGCATTTCCACCTAACGCTGCCACCACCAACATAATTAACGTCCTAAAGTCGCGACCAATACCGCTTTAATGGTATGCATGCGATTCTCTGCTTGATCAAAAACGATCGACGCAGGACTCTCAAATACCTCGTCAGTAACCTCCATGGCATCAATAGCAAAGGCTTGTTGAATTTCCTTACCCACTGTCGTGTCAGTATTATGAAAAGCCGGCAAGCAGTGCATAAACTTCACCCGAGCATTGCCCGCCTTCGCCATCAAACCCGCATTCACTTGATACGGCATCAGTAACTTAATACGCTCAGCCCACTTGTCTTGCGGCTCACCCATTGACACCCAAACATCGGTATAGACAAAATCAACGCCCTGCACCGCGCTATCAATATCTTCAGTAATGGTAATCCGTGCACCTGTTTGCTCAGCAATCGCACGCGCATCAGCTTGTATCGCTGCGCTCGGCCAACAGGCTTTTGGTGCACAAAGGCGTACATCCATACCCATTTGCGCACCGCCAATAAGCAGGCTATCGCCCATATTATTTGAGGCATCACCAATAAACACAAAAGCAATCTCGTGCAGTGGCTTATCAACATGCTCTTGCATAGTGAGCAAATCTGCGAGAATTTGCGTCGGGTGAAACTCATCAGTTAAACCATTGTAAACCGGCACACCGGAGTACTCAGCCAGCTCATTAACAATGGCTTGACCAAAACCGCGATACTCAATTGCATCATAAACACGGCCCAATACACGCGCGGTATCTTTGACTGATTCTTTATGGCCAATATGGTTACCGGTAGGGCCTAAATAGGTGACCCGCGCACCTTGATCAAACGCTGCCACTTCAAAACTGATACGCGTGCGCGTTGAGTCTTTTTCAAAAATCAGAGCAATATTTTTACCCTGCAGGCACGGCTGCTCAGTGCCTGCATATTTAGCTGCTTTTAAATCTGCAGACAGTTTCAGTAAAAAATCGATTTCTTGCGGAGTGTAATCACGCAACGTTAACAAGTTACGATTGTTAAGGTTAAAAGCCATACCTCTGCTCCTTGGTTAGCAGCTACATCAACAGATTGCAGCTGCTAAATTAAATTTTAAATGGGGTCACGCACGGTTGGGCAACTCATGCAACGTCCGCCGCCACGTCCACGTCCTAATTCAGCGCCTGGAATTGACAACACTTCAATTCCTGCTGCAATCAATGCCGCATTGGTATCGTCATTGCGATCATAACCGACCACGACACCTGGACTCAGAGCTAAGACATTATTGCCGTCATTCCACTGCTCACGCTCGCGCTCAGCCGGATTGCCACCACCGGTTGGCACCACCTCTAGCGAGGCATAGCCTAAGACCTCCGCGACCACATCAAACATATGCCGTGGATCATGACGGAACACATGCGACTTGCCCGTCTCATCAGGGCGTAAATCATAACACTGCATTTCATCGGCCACTTCAGTAAAGGCCGTAACAATATTGCCACCACAGAAGGTAAACACAGTATCAAGGTGCATCGCCGAGCGCGACCTAGGTATTTGACAGGCCACCACGCGGTCAACCGTACCTTTAGCAAATAACGCACGCGCCAACTGCCCAACCCCTTGCGGCGAGCTGCGCTCCCCCATGCCGACTAATACCGTACGATTGCCCACCGGCATAATATCGCCACCTTCCAGCGTGGCTAAACTAAAGTTTTGCAGTGGATCGCCCCACAACACATCGACTTTACCAGCAAACTTAGGATGGAACTTATAGACCCCAGCCGTCAGTAGCGTTTCCGGTTTGCGTGCATTCCAATACATCGGATTGAGCGTTACACCGCCATAAATCCAAGCGCTATTATCACGAGTGAATAAAAAATTGGGCAAAGGTGGCAAAACAAAGCCGTAACGACCGAGATGATTACCAAACAAACTGACCGGATCGAAAGGCAAATCACCCACTTCTAAGCCACCAATCAAATACTCAGCCAACTTCTCACCGGGTAACTCATCCATCCAAGCGCGCAGATCAGAGACCATACCGACGCCAATTTCATTCCAAGTAATACGCTGATCAAGAATCCACTTGCGTGCCTCAGGAATATCTAAGGTTTGCGTCAACAAATCATGAATATCGAGCACCTCAATACCACGCGCCTGCATCACGCTGACGAACACATCGTGGTCTTTCTGCGCTTGCTTAACCCAGAACACATCATCAAACAATAAAGAGTCGCAGTTCGAGGGGGTTAAGCGACGATGCGCGAGTCCTGGGCGGCAGACAATCACCTGACGCAACGTTCCGGTTTCTGAGTGCACACCTAAAGTTAATTCAGACATTATTTCTCTCCTTAACGCAAAACATACAAAATGAGCGCGTTACAGTAAGGCGCCAATGCTAAGCACCGCGCTAATAAATACAGTCAACATCAACAACAGCGGCCAAATAAACACCAACCATCGGTCATATGAGACACGGCCAATCGCCAAACCACCCAGCACCACGGCGAAGGTTGGGTTAATCAGGTTAACTAAGCCACTGGCGGATTGGAAAGCTGTCACCACCAAAGCACGATCAACATGTGCAAAGTCGGCTAAAGGCGCCAAAATTGGCATCGACAACACGGCAAGACCTGAGGAGGACGGCACAAAGAAACTCATGCCCACTTCGATCCAAAACATCAAGTTAATAAAGGCCAACTCAGGCAGACCGCCCAAGGTGGTTTCGGCGCTGTGCAAAATGGTATCGGCAATCATGCCTTGCTCCATGATCACCACAATACCGCGAGCCAAACCGATCACTAACGCCACACCCAGTAATTCACGAGCGCCATCGACAAAACTTTCTGCTAACTTTTTCTCGCCTAAACGGCTAATCACACCAATCAGAATGGCCACGCCCATAAACAAGCCGCCCATTTGCGCCATCCACCAGCCTTGCGATGAAACACCCCAAATCATCACACCGAAGGTTAGTGCGAAAAGAATTAAAACAATGCTTTGTATGCCGGTCAGGGTTGATTTTTCTACGCTCGTATCATGCGCTTGTAAAAAATGCTCACGGTGCGCATCCCACTGCTTAGCGACCACTGAGCGGGAAGGATCTTCCTTGACTCGCTTAGCGTAGCGCATCACATACACAGCACAGATAATCAGGCCGCCAATCAACAGAATTAAGCGTAAACCCATGCCATCAGTAAACGGAATACCGGCCGCATTTGCCGCAATCACTGTAGCAAACGGGTTAATGGTTGAACCGAGTACGCCAATACCCGCACCGACCATCACGATTGCTACACCGGTAACCGCGTCATAGCCTGCGGAAATAATCACTGGAATTAAAATGACATAAAACGCTAAGGTTTCTTCCGCCATACCGTAAGTGGTACCGCCAAAAGCAAACAGCGTCATCAAGATTGGGATCATCCACAGTTCACGCCCCTCGAGTCGTCGCATCGCGCTACGAATCCCGGTATCAATCGCGCCCGTGGCATTCATCACACCCAAAAAACCACCCAGAAACAGAACAAATAAAGCCACGTCAACCGCATTGGCGACATAGCTATCAGGGTTATAAAACCCAGCCGTTGGTGCCAACATAACATCAACAAAGCCCTGCGGCTTCGCTTCAACCACTTGATAAGTGCCAGGCACTGCGACTTCTCGTCCCACCTCTTCACTCATCACGCGCTCGTACTTACCCGCTGGAATGATCCAGGTTAAGGCCGCAACAAAAATAATAAGTAAAAAGAGGATGGTATAAGCCGTTGGAAAACGCGAACTTAAGGTTTTTTCTATTGTTTGCGGTTGCTTGCTTGATTCGGTCATGTCATGCGCTCCTCACTGAGACTTTAGTCAGAGCCTACGCCTAATAAACTATTAACTGTTGATATAGATCAATACTTAACAAAAACTTTAATAGTAGCCGAAATTTAAATGTGACGATTTGTCGCTGTGAAATTTTTGCATACAGAGCACCGCTCAAATGGAAAATTATTCACACAAATAGAATTGATTCTCATTATCAAGAGGCTTAATCTTTTCGACGATCTTTTCCTCGCTGCATTGCAGCAACTGTTTACTTCCAAAAAGGACCGATTCAATGTCGAAACTAAGTCGCCTCGTTCTGGCTTGCTCTCTTGCTGTGTGCACCAGTCAAGCGTTCGCTAAAGAGTATCCCGTTGGTCAACCAATCTTAAAAAACGGTATGGAAATCGCCGGCGTCTATTTACAACCGGTCAGCATGGATAACGGCAGCGGACACACCCATCACATGCCCGCTGTTGATGCTGATATTCACTTAGAAGCAGATATTCATGCCACTGAAAACAACCCAAATGGTTTTGCTGAAGGCGATTGGATGCCCTATTTAAGCATCACCTATCAACTGCAAAAGCTCGATGGTAAAAGCGCAATACAAGAAGGCAGCTTTATGCCAATGGTCGCCAGTGATGGCACCCACTACGGTGAAAACGTAAAAATGCAAGGCCCGGGTAAATACCGCGTCACCTACACCATTGCACCGCCCTCACAAAATCCTCAAGTTGACTTCGGTCGGCATATTGACAAAGAAACGGGCGTTGCCGAGTGGTGGGAAACCTTCACTGTATCGTGGGATTTTGTCTATGCAGGGATCGGTAAAAAGGGTGGCTATTAAGCCAAGCGGCCAACTTAAGCAAGGTGTTGAACATCACCTTGCTCACGCAAACCTAAGGGGCTGCTGATGCGTCATTTAAGCTTTGTTTTAATCTGTCTACTGCTGAGCTTCAACGCCAGTGCCGCAGATGCCTTTACTGTGCAACTGGAAATGAAAAATGGTGCGTTGATTCCTAGCACGCTAAAGGTGCCGGCCAACACGCGCATTCGTATTGAAGTGCACAACAGCGGCAACAGCCCTGCTGAGTTTGAAAGCACCCAAATGCGCAAAGAAAA
This sequence comes from Pseudomonas sp., assembly GCA_034006605.1. Taxonomy (GTDB): domain Bacteria; phylum Pseudomonadota; class Gammaproteobacteria; order Pseudomonadales; family Pseudomonadaceae; genus Denitrificimonas. The sequence continues at coordinate 60,075 of JAVESM010000006.1, forward strand.
GGTTTTAGCCCCTGGAGCAAAATCCGTGGTGGTGATTGCCCGTTTACGTCCAGGGCAATACAGTTTTTTTGACGATTTTCATTTAGATCATCCCGCCGGTTTAGTCATCGCAGAGTAACGTATGGGTCAAACATTATTTGTAGTCTGGCGCGAAGCGATGGAGGCTTTGCTGGTCATCGGCATTTTATATGCATGGTTAAACAGTTTTCCTGAAGGAAAAAAAGGTAAACGTTACCTGCTGCTCGGCGTCGCCCTGGGCAGTTTGCTGGCGGTTTTTTTAGCCGCGAGTATTTATGGCTTATCCAATCTGCTCTCTGGTGACAGCTACGATCTGTTTTTAATCGCGATGCAGTTAACCGCTGCGGTATTGATTGTGCAGATGGTGTACTGGATGAATCAGCACGGCCGTCATCTTAAACAGCATCTGGAAAACGACCTCAGCCAACATGTCAAACAAGCCAACTGGTTAGGTATCACGTTTATTACGGCGATTGCGATTGCCCGCGAAGGCAGTGAAATTGTAGTTTTTTTATCCAGCACTATTTTCAGTTTAACCGCCACGACGCTGTTGCCATTTTTGCTGACCTGCGCGCTGGGTTTACTCTTGGCCTTTGTCACTTTTTATATTTTCCAATTCAGTCAGCGCTGGTTGTCGTGGTCGGTTTTTTTCAAAATAACCACAGCAATTTTACTCTGCTTAGGTGCCTCGCTGTTTCTCAAAGGCATGGAAGGTGCGTTTGAATTCAGTCTCAATTATGACTGGAACGTGCCCAATCTCTTGCTCGATCCGGCCTGGGACATCTCGGCGACACTGGATGACTCCAGCCCACTCGGCAGTTTGCTCGCTTCTTTGTTTGCTTATCGCGCCATGCCGGCATGGTTTAGCGTGCTCAGCTTTGCGCTGTATTGGTTGGCGGTTTACCTCCTGTTTAAAGTCATCAAACCTCGTCGGAATAACGCGACACAACCCCAGACGCAACAACATACGTAAGGCTTATCATGCACAGTAAAAGCTCTCGCTATATCGCCTATGCAGGCTATTGGTTGCGTGACCACCGCAAGATTATTTTAGGCATTCAGTGGTTCATTGTACTGTTCTATGCAGCCTTAATTATTATCCCCTGTTTTTATCCGGTACCGGATAATGATGCGCGCATACTCAACAATCTTACGGTGTTTGCCCAGTTCTGTTTCTGGGGTATTTGGTGGCCGTTTGTCTTGCTGTCGATGATTTTTCTAGGACGCTTTTGGTGCGGAGTGATGTGCCCCGAAGGTGCGTTGACTGAATGGGCTGCAAACAATGGCTTAGGCCGGCCGATTCCAAAATGGATGCGCTGGGGTGGCTGGCCCTTTACCGCCTTTGCCCTAACCACCATTTATGGGCAGTTGGTCAGCGTCTACCAATACCCTTGGGCGGTTCTGTTAGTACTGGGTGGCTCCACCGTTGCGGCAATCATCGTGGGTTTTTTATACGCAAAAAACAAACGGGCTTGGTGCAACTATTTGTGCCCAGTCAATGGTGTATTTGCCTTACTGGCAAAATTAGCACCGGTGTATTACAAGGTCGACAAAGTCGCTTGGGATGACAATCGTCAGCACGAGAAAGACAGCCTCATCAAAGTGGTGCCGGTCAATTGCGCGCCCTTGCAGCCACTACGTAGTATGCAAGGCAGCAGTGGTTGCCATATGTGTGGGCGTTGCAGCGGTTACCACAACGCGATTGATTTAAGCCTGCGCTCCCCCATGGATGAAGTGGTGCGACTGGGTGCCAGCGAAGCAACCTTTTGGCAGATGGCCTTGATTCTGTATGGCTTACTCGGTATCGCCATCGGCGCCTTTCACTGGACCATGAGCCCATGGTTTATCCAATACAAATTGGTCTTGGCTGAGTTTTTTATCAATCATGAGATGTGGTGGATTCTCGACAGCAATGCGCCTTGGTTTATCCTGACCCATTATCCTGAAAACAATGATGTGTTTTCTTGGCTGGATGGTCTGTGCATCCTCACGTATATACTCGGCACCGCCGCTGTGATGGGTACCGCGCTACTGGCCTGCTTAACTGCCGCCACTGCCATTGCAGGCCCCGTCAGCCGGCAACGTCTTTATCATCTCGCGCAAGCCTTTATTCCCATTGCCGGTGCAGGCGTGTTTCTGGGGTTATCGGCGACCACTTTGTCACTGATCAAACATGAAGGTATCAATACCTGGTGGGCCAATGATGTGCGTTTCGTATTGCTACTGGTCTCAAGCTGCGCAGTGGCTTGGCTGGGATTTAGAATCTTACAATTGTGGGCATCCGGCTGGCGTTTAGTGTGCTCATTCAGCGCTATTTTAGCCGCACTGGCGGTGGTTAATGGCGCGTGGGGCTTGATGTTTTGGTGGTGGTAATCACTAGGGAGTAGCACAGTGCTTGAGTATCTGACTTAACGCCGGCTAAAACGACGACGGTACTCAGTGGGTGTCAGGCCCGTTCGATTACGAAATAAACGTCGAAATGAGCTGGCATCTTCATAGCCGACTTGAACCATCACTGCATCCACTGTCAGCGTCGTTTCTTCCAAAAGTTTTTGCGTGGCTTCAATGCGCAGCGACTGTAGATAAGCATTTGGCGGACTGTCCAACGCGGCATTGAAACGGCGGATTAAAGTACGTTTAGAAACACTAAAGCGCTGCGCCAGTTCATCTAAAGTAAACGTCTCGGCATAATGCTGTTGCAGCCACGCCTGTATGTGCTTGATCAGCTCATCTTTATGCGGTTTAGCCAAACGCATCAAAGAATAAGACAGCTGACTATCGCGACGATAGTCGATGACAAAGGCTTTGGCGGTTTGCAGCGCCACTTCAAAGCCAACATAGCGCTCAATCATATGCAGGCCTAGATCAAACCACGCCAACCCACCCCCCGCACAATAAATATGCTCGTCACGGGTAATCAGCTGGTCAGCGGTCAATTTCACGTCAGGATAACGCTGGGCAAATTGCTGTTTAAAGCCCCAATGCGTGGTAGCACAACGACCATTGAGAACCCCCGCTTCAGCCAACAAGAAATTACCGGTGCAATTACCGGCAATCGTCCAGCCTTCACGATTGGCATGCTGCAACAAGGCTAACAATTTGGGGTTCTGCACCAACACCTCATCGATGGGACCACCAATGGTCGGGACAATGATCGCATCGGCGTGCTCTATCTGTGCATAACTGAGTTGCGCCAGAATTTGAATACCATTAATGCAACGAATCGGCCCACCGTCAGGGCTGGCAATGCGCACATTAAAATGACGCCCAACCTCTTCACCTTGCACACGATTCCAAGTCACCCCAGCCAAAGCAAATAAATCCATGACCCCAGTCATCGCTGACGCCAACGCTGTATCAAAACCCACCAGCACGATATTTAGCATGTTTGTCACTTTTAGCTCTAAGAGTGGCTATATTGACAATTATCTTTATGTACAACAAGCAGGATACTCATGGCAAACCAGCCGCATCTGCTAATTGGAGCCTATCGTGTCGACTCTCATCAATAATAAAGACTTAACGTTTCTCCTTTACAACGTATTTAACGCAGAGCAACTGACTGAGCTGCCGCGCTTTGCTGAGCACGACCGCACCACCTTCGACGCTATCTTAAATACCTCTGAGCGTATTGCTCTGGACTACTTCGCCCCGCATAACGCTAAGGCAGACGCCAACGAGCCACAATTTGATGGGCAAAAGGTCACCACCATTGCTGAAGTAAAAGACGCTTGGCGGCACTTTGCCGAGTCAGGTTTACTCTGCGCCAAGCACGATTATGACGAAGGCGGTATGCAACTGCCCTCGCTGCTGCATATGGCGGCCAATACCTTTTTTATGTCGGCCAACCCATCGACATCTGGCTATCCCTTTTTAACCAGCGCCGCCGCCAATGTGATTCATACTTTTGGCAATCACGAGCAAAAAGCCATGTTTGTCCCCGCCATGTTCAGTGGCCGTTTTTCCGGCACCATGGCCTTGACTGAAGCGGATGTCGGTTCATCCTTAGGCGACCTCAGCAGTAAAGCCATCCCCTTTAATGATGGTAGCTACCGCATTAAAGGCCAGAAGATGTACATCTCCGGTGGTGATCAAGATATCACCGAGAATATCGTGCACTTGGTTTTGGCGCGCATTGAAGGCGCAGAGAAAGGCGTTAAAGGTATCTCGCTGTTTATTGTGCCCAAGTTTATAACCCACCTCGACGGTTCATTAGCCGAACGCAATGATGTGCAACTGACCGGTTTGTTGCACAAAATGGGTTACCGCGGCACCACCTCAACCGTGCTGAGTTTCGGTGAAAAGGACAACTGCGTCGGCTACCTGCTTGGCGAGCCTGGGAAAGGCCTGATGTATATGTTCAAGATGATGAACGAAGCACGTATTGGCGTAGGTCTAGGCGCTGCGATGATTGGTTATCGCGGTTATTTAGAGTCCCTTGATTACGCCCGTAACCGCCCACAAGGCCGTGCCGCGACCGAGAAAAACCCCGACAGCAGACCAATTAACATCATCGAACACACCGATGTAAAACGTATGTTATTGGCACAAAAATCTTACGTGGAAGGCTCACTGGCCTTATGTTTACTGGCCGCACGTTTAGTCGATGAGCAAGAAGCCGGAAACGATGAAGATTCTGGGATTCTCCTTGATCTACTGACGCCAATGGTCAAATCATTCCCTTCTTTTTATGGCCCGAGCGCCAATGATCTGGCCATTCAAGTGCTCGGTGGCGCGGGTTATACCCGCGAATACCCAGTAGAGCAGTGCTATCGCGATAACCGTTTAAATCCGATTCATGAAGGCACCCATGGTATTCAATCCCTTGATTTATTAGGCCGAAAACTCTGGCAGCACAATGGCAAAGGTTTGAAATTGCTGATGGCTCGCATGCATACCACCCTAGCCTCTGCTGCAGATAAACCACAACTGAGTGAGTTGGTCAGCGAATTCGAGCAGTATTTAACGCAAGTACAAACCAGCACGCTGAAACTTGGCGGCGCCTTGCAACAAGGCCTCGTCAATGAAGCGCTGGCCAACTCTGCTGTGTATTTGGATATGCTCGGCAAAACTGTAGTCGGCTGGTTGTGGTTAGAGATGGCCGATAAAGCGCTGGACACCTTTGCAGCTTCAAGCAGCGCCGAGGATCAAGCCTTTGTTGCCGGTAAGCTGCAAGCCGCACAGTATTTTATCCGATGGGAATTGCCAGAAGTGGAGCTGCAAGCGCGTTTGTTGCAACGCTTTGATCGCACCTGCTTGGATATGCAGAGCACTTGGTTCTAAGCTATGTTGAGTGCATCATTCAATGACTAAGGAATTGCTATGAGTATTGATAATAAAGTGCTGATTGAAGCCAGTGAGCACATTCTCACCATCACTTTTAACCGTCCAGAAAAACTCAATGCGCTTGATCCAGAAAGCTATCACCTGCTGGCTCAGGCGTTGTATCGCTTGCAGCATGACAGCAACTTGCGAGTGGGCATTATCCAGGCCAACGGCAAGCACTTTACCGCAGGGCTCGAGCTGGATAAGTGGGCACCCCTCTTCGCTAAAGGCCAAGCCCTAGAAATAGAGCAAGGTGAAATTGATCCTTATGGGATTGCCGGTGAAACCCTAAGCAAACCCTTAATCATTGCTGCGCAAGGTCTGTGTTACACCTCAGGCCTTGAATTACTACTCAACACCGAGATTCGTTTAGCCACAGCAACCACACGCTTTGCGCAATTGGAAGTGCAACGCGGCATTTACCCCTGTGGCGGCGGTACCGTGCGTTTGCCGGAAGAGATTGGCTGGGCGCGTGCACAGCGCTATTTGTTGACCGGTGATGAATTTAACGGCCAACAAGCCTACGACTGGGGCATGCTGACTGAGCTCTGTGCGCCTGAGAACCTGCAGCAACGTGCCCGCGAACTGGCATTGAAAGTCGCTGCGGCCGCCCCCTTGGGCGTACAAGCCGCCCTCAACTCCTCAAAAACCGCACGCCTGCACGGTGATAGCGCAGCTTTATCAGAGGTGTTTGATGCCATGTCAGCCGTGATGAGCAGCGAAGATGCCGCGGAAGGTGTGCGCTCATTTATGGAGCGCCGTGCGGCTGTATTTAAGGGACGCTAACAGCACGACTGAAGCCGGCTTGCACTATTTATTGTGGCGGGGTGAGAACAGACAATTAAGCGTGACCTAACAATAAAAACAGTGGATAACTGTGTTTATTTTTTTGCTCAACGCTAAAAATCTCACGATAACTTAGATTTTTAAAACCCGCCTCTGCAGCACGCTCAATTAACCACTGAGGATCAAAGCCCAGGTGCACAACACCTTTGGCTTTATTATCACCATGAAAGCTTCCATCTTCACTGTACAAATCAATCAGCGCCAACTGCCCATCGACCTTGAGACACTGATGCATACAGCTCAATAACCCAGGTATATCTGCCACATGGTGCAGCGCCATACTACTGATCACACCGTCATAGGTTTCACTCAAGCCACAAAAAATATCCTGCTCAAGCGTGATGATATTCGCTACATTTTTCTCAGTAAGCTTGGCCAACATCGCCGCTGAAGTATCCAGCGCGGTCACCTGCCCGACATGCGTCGCCAAAGGTACACTTAGCGCACCAGTCCCCGCACCAAAATCCAACCAGTGCTGGCTTTTATTGAGAACTAAGAACGGAAAAACTTTATCGCTTAACGCAGACAGCTGCTTAGAAATGGGGCTGTGTTCAAAGCGCTCAGCGCTGTGTGCAAAATGTGCAGCAGCAAGGCTCTGTGGCTGATCGGTCATAACAACTGCCCTCTGTAAAATAGTATACAAACAGTTTAACAATATTTTGCATACATCATACTGTATGAATTTTAGTCATCAGCTGTCTCAACTAAGCCATTATTTTCAGCGCGCCATATGGCACGATATTCAACAGCAGCGTGGCAATCTTATAATGACCTAACACGTTAAAATACAAAGTGTTTAACACCGCGGGATCAATCATGAACAACGTGCTGTGTACAGCTTTTATCTGAGGGTTAAACACCACCAAGATAAAAGCCGAAAACATCAGCAAGCCTAGATTGATGACAGTGCACCAACCCAAAAAGCTCGTTACGGTCGGTAAATCTAGCATCATGTCTCTCCCATATCAGTCAGAACCGCTCAATGACTCTTCACCGCATCAATAATCCAGTCAGAGAAACCATCGGGCACAATCAGCTCATGCTGGGCGCGCGTGCAGGCGGTATACAAACGGGCAAATAAGCGCGCGCGACTGTCTTGATTAGCCTGCGCGGTCGGCTTAACCAGTAAATCCTTAGACAGATAAACGCTAGCAAATTCCATATTTTTAGTATCACTGACCCGCGCCAAAGTAATCTTGCCAGCGCCTTTGCGCATATGCCGATCGACTGCCGTCTGAAAGTCGGCCAGTGAGTAGCCTTTTTCTAACATGCGCTCAATCGCCTCAAACGATGGATTGCTCGACATGGCGCTACTCAGTGCCGCCCAGTTGGCATAACGGAAAATCAAACCGTGCCGAGGCCGCGTACCTTGGCGATACAGCTCGATACAGTCTTGAGCAAACACCATAAAATCTTTAAAGGTTGCACGGGCTAACTTAAACGAGACACCGGCATGGGTTAAACGCTGGAACCACGCAAACAGATCAAACTCATCGGCGACAATAATCGTGGTGGCTTGCGTGGGAATCTGCCAACCACTGTAGTGCTGTAGGTTTGTACAATGATCCGCACGACCAGCAAACAACTCTTTGCTCGCGCCGGGATGTGCCTGAATCAGTGGATTAATGACATGCTCAACTTGCTTACCCAGACGCACCGACTGGGTAATATGTCGCTGGCGGATAACCGTATTACGCGCAGCGGCCATGCCACTTAGATTTTGCAATTCATCGCTTAAGGTAATCACCGCCTGCGGACTGCGATCCAAAATTTGCAACATCGGTGTTGGAATATCATGCCCTTCATCCACAATGATATGGCTGTACTGGCTATCCAATACTTCATCCGTCAGCGACAACAGTTTGATCCGATGATAACCACGGATCGGCAAGCGAATATGCGGCTCTGACGGCTGAATCAATTCGTTCCAGTATTGTTTAATCGTCTCCAATAAAACCGTATGATCAAGCAACGTCAACTGACTGGCAATGGCGATGGGCAGATGCACAGAATCAATCTGTTGCGCGGTGCTATTACAAAAACTGGCGACCGTTCTCACGCAAACACTGGCCACTTGCTCAGGCGCTAAATGACCAATAGCAGAGATCGCTAACCACTGCACAATCTGTGCATGCGAGACCTGCCATGTTTGCTGCATGCGTGTTTTATCTTTCAAGCGCCAGCTGTTGGACAGTAAATTACTGTCCAGTACCTGCCCTACCGCTTGAGCAAAAGTCAGCGCTGGAAACTGTCCTCCTGCGCGTTTTTGCAGTGCTTGCAGCTGACCTACAGTTTGCGCCAGCAGCAATGTACGCTGCGGGTTTAACAGCTGGGTGAAACGACTGATTAAATGGGTTTTGCCCGAGCCGGCATAGCCTTGCACATTAAAGGACTCATCAGGTGCAGCTAAAAACTCACGCAACGCTCTATTTTGCGGGTCGGTCACTGATAGCTCAGCCTGATACGCCTCAAAATACACGGGTTGCAGCGGTATCACTTCTGCTTGGTAAGCAGCGCTAAAGGTAAATAACCACTCACCCTCAGTATCGAGATAACGCAGCTCATCTGCGGGCTGTTGATCATCTAACAGGCTGACCTGCAGCTTTGCCAACTGCGATAAGCCCACAGCAAATTGCTCTGCAGAGAAACGCTCAGCAACAAGGTTCTGAAAGGCTAGCGGTATAGTGCTATTGGCTTGATTACCCGCGCGAATCATTTGCGCGAACTGCCGCTGCATCGACGCCAGCGCAGCATTTTGCTCAGCCAGCTTAGGCGCGTTCTGGATAAATAAAACCGCCGCCGACTGCGCCACAGAAGCCGAAGCAAAAAACTCAGGCAAACCACCCTCAGATAAGCGTTGGGCAACAGTTCGATACAGGGGTAAAAAAATCATAGGGCTCTCATGGATACTCAAGCTTACATCTGTTAGCAGGTTGTTAGTTTAGCTGCGTATCCTCAACATGTGCGCAAATAGCTGCAGGCATGACCTTTATATTGCGCTCACATTGAGCAGAGCCCCCTTTAATTCTCCGGCTTATCGACAAGCGTTGGTCCGCTCGTAGGTAACGACGCGGCGAGCTCACACCTTGTCAATGTATGGAGGTGTATTTAAGCCAAAGATGATCAGGCCACACGTTCGATAATTAACGCAATGCCTTGGCCACCACCAATACACAAGGTGATCAGTCCATAACGACCCTGTATACGCTCAAGCTCATACAAGGCTTTGACCGTCAGCATACTGCCGGTTGCACCCACTGGATGTCCCATCGCTACCGCACCACCATTGGGATTAAGCTTATCACTAGGAAACTTGAGTTCTTGAGCCACAGCCATGGCTTGCGCAGCAAAAGCTTCATTGGACTCAATTACATCCAGATCACTCACGCTTAAGCCGGCTTGCTGTAAGGCCTTATTGACCGCAGCCACGGGACCCATGCCCATAAAGTTAGGGTCCACACCACAAAAGGCATTGGCCACTAAACGCCCGCGCACTTTAAGGCCTTGCTGAGCCGCTGTTTCAGCATCCGCCAGCAACAACGAAGCGGCGCCATCATTAATCCCCGAGGCATTACCGGCGGTCACTAAGCCTTCTTTCTTAAAGGCGGGTTTAAGCTTAGCCAGGTCGTCTAACGTCACCTGACTGCGCACATGCTCATCGGTTGCAAATAGCACTTCTTCACGGCCTTTTTTAACCATCACCGGTACGATTTGCTCTATAAAACGTCCGGAGGCGATCGCAGCGGCAGCTTTTTGATGGCTGGCTAAAGCAAATTCGTCAAGCTGCTGACGAGTAAAGCCATACTTGGCCGCAATATTTTCGGCAGTAAGCCCCATATGCCCTGTGCCAAAAGGATCACTCAAAATGCCTAGCGTCAAATCTTCTACTGTGCCACCACCCATACGTAAGCCTGAGCGTACTTTCGGCAAAATATAAGCACCCTGACTCATCGATTCAGCACCACCCGCTAGCGCCAGCTTACTGTCACCGGCTTCAATCATTTGCGCAGCAGAAATGATTGACTGCAGCCCTGAGCCACACAGGCGGTTGACGTTAAATGCTGCAGAGCTTGCATCTAAGCCAGAATTGATAGCGATATGTCGCGCCAAATAAACATCCTGTGCCGCCGTAGTAATAATATGCCCATACACCGCATGATCAATCTGCTTCGCATCCACACCACTGCGCTTAATCACTTCTTTAGCGGTTGCAATGCCCATTTGCGCAGGGCTTAACCCCGACAGACTGCCAGCAAAACCACCAATAGCGGTGCGTACACCTTCAACAATGACGACTGAATTAAATTTCATACTGTTATTCCCAATCCTTATTTACCCAACATTGAACGTGCAATCACTTCTTTCATAATCTCAGAGGTGCCGGCATAGATGGTTTGTACCCGCGCATCGACATAGAAGCGCGAAATCGGGTATTCCAAGGTATAACCATAACCACCAAACAGTTGCAAACACTCATCGATGGTTTTGCACTGCATTTCTGTGAGTTGTAATTTTATAATAGCCGCATCGGTACTGCTCATACGCTTTTCTCGATACAGGGTGACGCAGTGATTAAAGTAAGCGCGCGCCATATCAATTTGCGCCCGCACTTGCGCCAGTTTAAAACGCGTATTTTGAAAGCTGGCAATACTCTGACCAAACGCCGTGCGTTGTTTGACATAGTCCAACGTCAGCGCCAGCGCGCCTTCCATTGCCCCAAGCGCTTGCGCACCAACACCGAGCCGTTCGCGGGGCAGCTCTTGCATCAAATAGGCAAAGCCTAAACCTTGTTCACCCAACAACGCATCAGCAGGCAACAACATATTTTCAAAAAACAACTCAGCCGTATCGCTGGCATGCTGGCCTATCTTCTGAATCGGTTTACCACGTGAAAAACCAGGCAGATGGCTGTCGACTAAGAACAGCGACATACCTTTTGCGCCAGCGCTCGTATCGGTTTTAGCGCAGACAATCACCAGATCGGCGATCATTCCGTTGGTAATGAAAATCTTCGAGCCATTGAGTTGCCAGCCCTCTGCCACTTTCACCGCGCGGGTTTTTATATTGGCCAAATCACTGCCGGCCCCTGGCTCAGTCATGGCAATGGCACTCATCACCTCACCGCGGGCCATACGCGGCAACCACTGCTGCTTCTGCTCTTCACTGGCCAAATGTTCAAGATAAGGAATCACAATATTGGCATGAATATTAAAGGCGCTGGCCAAGCCCCCAAAACCTCGACGAGAGATTTCTTCCAACACTAACTGCGTAATAGAAAAATCAGCAGCGCTGCCGCCATATTCCTCAGCAAGATCAATCGCCAACATACCTGCCGCACCCAACTTAAGCCAAAAGCTACGTGGTACCTGCCCTGCACTTTCCCAATCGTCATAGTGCGGATCAGCCTCTTGCTCTAAAAAACGGCAAATCATCTGGTAAAACAGTTGTGTATTGTCATCATGCTCAATCATTATTGAAACTCCTCAGGCAACAGACATTTAGTATTTTTATTGTGTAGCTTGGTCGTTACTTTGCGAGACACTTATAGGACAACAGCGATGTCATACCTAAAACAAACACTCTATATTTTTCTTATAGCCGCTTTTGCAGCAGGACATGTTATGGCCACAGAAGAAGCGCAATACAGCGTAGTGCTTAAAGAAGATAACTTCGAAGTACGCGCCTATCAAGCCCATATTTTGGCGCAAACCCTTGTCGAGGGCGAGTTTGATAGCGTTGGCAGTGAAGCCTTTGGCCGGTTGTTTAAATACATTACCGGCAACAACACCTCGCGCCAAGACATCGAAATGACCGCGCCGGTGACACAAACATCCGACGGCGAAAAAATCAAGATGACCTCACCGGTTGCTCAGCAACAGTTGCATGGCAAGTGGGCTGTCAGCTTCATGATGCCTGCATCCTCTACACTGGAAACCCTGCCTAAGCCCAAAGACCCATCCATCGTGCTGCGCGAGGTGCCCGCCCGACAGATGGCTGCGCTGCGCTACTCAGGTGGCTGGAGTGAGAAAAACTATACGCATCATAAAAGCAGCCTGGATGCCTGGATCAAAGATAAAGGCTTTAAGGTGATTGGCGACGCTCTTTGGGCACGTTATGACCCACCCTTTCAGCTGTGGTTTTTAAGACGCAATGAAATACTTATCCCTATTGAGAAACCCCTTGAAAAAAATAAAACCCATTAAATATCAATATATTGCATCGAATACAACGCAATAATAAAAAGACCAGCAAGAATAAAACGCGTCAAAATGAGGTGATTAACGTAAAGTCCCCCATGTTGTATTTATCCATTTCAGTAGGAACTTAAAATGATCAGTTATGTAACCTTAGGTGTCAGTGATTTAGCCGCAGCCAAAACGTTTTACAGCACATTACTGGCCGATCAGGGCGCTAAAATTTTGATTGATATGGACCGCATTAGCTTTATTGGTAAGAGCATGGCGGCGCCGATGTTGGCTGTCTGCATTCCTTTCAATAAAGAGCCTGCACAACCGGGTAACGGTACGATGCTAGCGATTGCCCCAGGCAGCAAAGAAGGCGTCGACACCCTTTACAACAAAGCTATTGCGCTGGGCGCAAGCTGTCAAGGTGCGCCGGGCGAACGTATTGCCAATGTATTTTACGGCGCTTACGTGAAAGATCTCGATGGCAATAAACTATGCTTTAATCACTTTATTTAAGATTTTATAGCATGCAGTTACACAGCGACTTCAGCCAGCGCGTGGTGATCCGAGCGGAGCACTATCAGTTTATCGACTCACCTTTAGCCGGCGTCAGTCGAATGATGCTGGAGCGTGCCGGTCATGAAGTTGCTCGCGCCACCAGTATTGTGCGTTATGCCGCCGGCAGCGGGTATAGCGCACACACGCATAACGGTGGTGAAGAAATACTCGTATTAGAAGGCGTTTTTTCTGACGAGCATGGTGATTATCCTGCTGGCACCTATCTGCGCAACCCGCCTGGCACATCACATCAGCCATTTTCTACAGACGGCTGCATTCTATTGGTAAAATTGTGGCAGTTTGCCGAAGGCGATGTCACCCAACTGGTGCTCAATACAAAACAATCCAGCTGGCTTCCCAGCTTGCTCGAAGGATTATCGGTGCTACCGCTGCATGAGCATCACGGCGTCAATACAACGCTGGTACGCTGGGCAGCTCATACTCAATTCAATCACCACATTCATACTGGCGGAGAGGAGATACTCGTCCTTGAAGGACTGTTGTGTGATGAATATGGCGAATACCCTGCCGGCAGCTGGCTGAGAAACCCCAGAGACAGCAGCCATGCACCTTTTACCTTAGAGCAAGGTGCGCTGACTTACCTGAAAGTCGGCCATCTAGAGGCAGGTTTATTGGGCGACCGTTTTATCAATCTGCACACCGACAACGCGTAATCCAGAGAACTCCTGTTTATGGCTTGCCTTGTGGCAGCAGTTCAAGAAAATTATTCTGCGCAATCGCCTGCGCCACTTCAGCAGGTAGCGCTTGTAACACTGGCTCAAAACCTTGCATGGTCTCGCCCAAGTTAGCAAAACGGCCCACCACATCACTGCCCAAGACAAACCGTTTTGGATAGTTATTAAAGACCTTTAACCAGTCAGGATCAGGCTGGCCCTTAGCGTCAACAAGATAAGGTTCTAATAAAGTCCAAGACAAATCGATATATAAATTATCGTGTTCTGCCAAGAGACGCTTTACGAGCGGCAACAAGAAATCCAACTCTTCCTGATGGCGATGCAACGCCATACTGGTGCCCGCATGTGCCCAAATAAAACGCACATCAGGGTTCTTGCTGAGCGCTTCTTCCAACTCTTCAAGATACAGAGGGTTGCGCTCACGTTTTGAAGTGATATTGCTGTGCAACAAAACCGGCAAATCAAACTCTGCAGCGACGCGATAAACTTTCATCATGGCTTCGTTATTGGCGCGTGGCGTATCGCCATTGATCAATGCAGTAACATCATCATGACGGGTAAACACTTCACCAATGCCCTGCCAAAATCCAGGATTAAGTTGCAAGGTCCGACGAATATGCCGAGCAGCATTTTTATCGTTAGCATTAAAGCCTGATAAAAAAGGGAAAAACCGTTTTTGTTGTTCTGGCTTTAGCTTTTGTATCGCATCTAACAAATAAAAGTCAGTCGCGCTGTACCAATACAAAGCCGCATCATCACCAGCGTAGTAGCGTGGTTTTTTCGGCTCATCCTCTTGCCATTTTTTAGCAACAGGTATGCCCATAATAGCCACCTGGCTGATCTGACTCTGATCCATAGCGGCTAATAACGCCGACATGCCTTCAGATTCTTGAAAGAAGTCCACGTAGTGCACATGCCCATCAATATAGCTGCGCGCGTGCGCAAATTGAGTGGCGCAAAGCAGGATTAGTAGTGCGCAAATTTTCATCAATTGCTGTACCTATTTTTAATACTGTAAAAATAGGACGTAAACCAAGGCTAAGAGTTCGCCGCAGAGCGTATTTGGGCAAATCTAAGGCCACTCACTTAAGCTGGTACCAGCGTCAATCAGTCTGCGCTCTGCTCATCCAGCTTGTCTGTTTGCAACGCCTGCAATCTAGTTTGTAGAAAATCGTCGTAACCGTTTTGCACCAACTCAAAGGTTTTACCGATATCGGCGGCGATCGCACTGCCTTCACCCATCACCCCTAAACCGCTGAGGATATTCGCTGCTTCGTTGTAACCTTTTTCAAAACCACCACGAATGGTGCTGACGAAATTACGCAGCACCTCTTCAGGTTCTGCATCGGGATATTGACGTGCATAAGCATCAAAAAACCCAGTTGACTGAGACAAAATGCGCTCAGCTGTGGCCTCGGCACTGTTGTCTTGTTGCATCGCACCCTGCAATGCGTCAGGGCCAAACTCAGGCGCCAACTGCTCATTAATACTGTCAATCGCCGTACGATACAGCAGTGCCATTGAGTTGTTACCGGCACTGATTGAGACGTCCATAGACGCCTGTAAAATCTGTGTATTGAGCTGAGCACGTTGACCTTGAGGACTTGAGGCCGCTGTTTTTTGTGCGTCATCAAGCACTGTATCTTGAGTCGTTATTTTGTTGGCTGTCGGTGAGGTTGTACTCAGCGCATCGGGCAAAGCCGGACGTGAAAGTGGCGCTATCATGCTATGACTCCTTCTGTTAGGCCATCCTTGTATGGTAAACGGATGGCCTCTACAGTGTGTATCGACTGGCGGGAGATAAACTGAAGGTTCATTCCCCACCGGCCTGGAGCAGCAGATCAGCGGTTCACGTCAACCACGATTCGTCCACGAACTTTACCGTCGAGTAAGTCGTTGGCAATAGGAAGGGCTTCACTCAGACTGACCTCTCGGGTGATTTCAGCCAACTGCTGCAAGTTTAAGTCGCTACTCAAACGCTGCCAAGCCGCAACACGCTCCTCGTAAGGACGCGTCACGCTGTTGATGCCCAGCAGACTGATACCGCGCAGAATAAAAGGCGCAACAGTGGCAGGGAAATCCATCCCCTGAGCCAACCCGCAAGCCGCAACCAAGCCATCTTCACGTATGCCGGCACACACGTTCGCTAGGGTGTGACTGCCGACAGAATCAATTGCCGCCGCCCAACGCTCTTTGCCGAGTACCCGGCCAGGGCTGCTCAATTCGGCACGATCAATAATCGTAGTGGCACCCAAACGTTGCAGATAGTCCGCTTCGTCTGGGCGACCGGTCGATGCAGTCACCGAGTAACCTTGGCCGGCTAACAGGGCAATAGCAAAACTACCAACGCCACCATTGGCTCCAGTGACAAGAACTTCACCACTATCGGGCGTCAGTCCGTGACGCTCCAGCGCGATCAGACACAGCATTGCCGTGTAACCGGCAGTACCGATTGCCATGGCCTGACGTTCGTTAAGGGCCTCGGGGAGAGGGATCAGCCAATCGCCATTCACTCTAGCTTTCTGTGCCAAACCACCCCAATGCCCTTCCCCAACACCCCAACCGTTGAGTATGACGCGGTCACCTGCTTTGTAACGAGGATGCTGACTGCTTTCTACTGTGCCGGCTAAATCAATACCAGGCACCATCGGAAAGTGTCGTACCACTGGGCTGCGACCCGTGATGGCGAGGCCATCTTTATAATTCAAGGTACTGAACGCGACGCGCACAGTGACGTCGCCCTCCGGCAGCTGGGCGTCGTCCAGTTCAATCAAGTTAGACTGATAGGTACCGTTGCTTTTATCGACAAGAATTGCTTTAAACATATTGCCTCCAGATTTAGACCGATCGTCTATAAATTAACCTAAAAAATTATCTTGATAGACCTGCTAGAAAGCCTGCTAAGAATGTATCCAGTGGTTTGACATCCTGCACCAACTTGGCGCGCAAAACCGCACCTTCCCAACCGATCCAGAAGTAAGCGGCCAGCACATCGCAATCGCTATCCTTGGCAATGTGTCCTTGCTCAACCGCCGCGCACAGACAAGCGGCCAAACGTTTTTGCCAATCTTGCAGAATATTTTCCAGCGCGTTGCGAAAACTTTCAGGCAGCACCGTGATCTCTTGACCAAGGTTGCCGACCAAGCAGCCGCGGCGAAACTGGTGTTTAAGCATGCCGGCTTTAGCATCCTCAACAAAATCGCTGATACGTTGCAAAGCAGGTACAGACTCGTTGAGCAACCAATGATCCAGTTTACGAGCGAAGTAGATTGCATAGCACTGCAAGACTTCTTGCCCAAACGCTTCTTTATTAGCGAAGTAGTTGTAAAACGAACCCTTGGGTACGTTGATCTGCTTTAACACCGTATCAATACCGGTAGCAGCAAAGCCTTGTTCGGTCAGCACTTGCATACCGCAACGCAAAAGTGCTTCACGGGTATCAGTGAAGGCTCGAGCAACTTTGGGTGGGCGGCCTCGACGGGCTTTGGGTTTAATCATCGTCATGCGCAAAGATTATGACCGATCGTCTTTAATGTCAATTAAAATCATCGCGGCCACTACCAGAATAACCTTCGTCATAAAAAAACGACTCAGGCTCAAGACACTTTAAGGCTTCGTTGATGACCGTGTTCATCCTGTTGGATAAGGGGTTCTCGCGCCGCAGAGCAAGATACAGGGTCTCTTCAACAGGATGAGGTAAATGGTGTATTTTGAGCAACTCCGGCTTATTGAAACTCTCAATTGCATTGGCGGGTAACACCGTAAAGCCCAACCCCATACTGACCGGCTCTAGAATCAAATCGATTTGATTGGAGAAGCCTTTTTTCTCAAATAGGCTGCTGTTCTGAAACTCAGGGTAGTTTGCGCCAAGCAACATTCCAGCATGATGTGCACCATCGGGATGATCGATAAAGCCAAGCGCTGTAATCGCGGCCCAACTGGGCTCAGTAAGCGCAGCAGGCGTCACCAGCAGAAGCGCCTCTTTAGCAATCGGCTGGCAGCTCACTTCTTCAAAAACTGAAACGCGAGCCATAAAGCCAACATCAATCTCATAACCCACAATGGCTTGCTCAATATCAGCGTTAGGTGCAAATCGGTAATCAATCACCAACTTAGGATGTTGCTGCTGCAAAGCAAGCAAGCGCGGGTAAAGTTTGAGTCCGACACTCCCAGGCGACATCACCCGCACCAACCCTTCAAAAGCCGGATCACCACCAATCTGCTGCTCTAGGTTTGCTAACGCCAACAGAATACTGCGCGCCTGCGTGTAGAGCCGCTGACCTGCATCTGTGAGCGAGAACTGTTTGCCCTGCCGCACCAGTAAGTCCATACCGAATTGCTCTTCAAGCTTGCGCACATGCTGACTCACACCTGACTGGGTCATGTGCAGACGCTCAGCTGTGCGGGTGAAGTGCCCCACCTCTACAAGCGTGCAGAAGCTGCGTAACCATACGGCGTTAATCATTACTAAATATTCTTATACTCATAAAGAATGATAATTTTACGTTATCAATCTGTATTTGTAATCTCATTCCAAATTAATTAAAGGAGCACAGATGATGAACACCGTTTATCCACGCAATTTTTCACACATTGGCATCTCAGTTCCAGACTTAGACGCCGCGGTAACCTTTTATACTGAAGTCATGGGCTGGTATTTGATCATGCAGCCAACCAAAATCGTTGAGGATGACAGCGCCATTGGTGAAATGTGTACTGAAGTATTTGGCCAAGGCTGGAACAGTTTTAAAATTGCCCACCTATCCACGGGTGACCGCATTGGTGTTGAGATTTTCCAGTTTAAGAACCAAGTTAATCCTGAGAATAATTTTGAGTACTGGAAGACGGGGATCTTCCATTTCTGCGTTCAGGACCCACACCTTGAAGAACTGGCCGATCGAATCGTGGCGGCTGGCGGTAAAAAGCGTATGCAGAAGCCTCGCTACTACTACCCAGGAGAGAAGCCTTATCGCATGATTTACATGGAAGACCCCTTTGGCAATATCGTAGAAATCTATAGCCACAGCTATGAGCTGATTTATAGTGAAGGGGCGTACTAAAAATGCTGGTTTGATAACACTTGTACGAGAAAAAACTGTGCCCTGACGCGTGCATGAACCATCTCTTCGCCCAGCCCGAGCGTTACGCTTAGCTTGGGCGATTTTTATCGCACTCTGCCACGGCGTTTTAGCATAGAAGCCGTATACTCACTGCAACAGCTGACGTATTCTGCTGCAAGCGACCGAGTTCGGTCATTTGCAGCGTCAACGGTTTGTCGCTTCATCACTGCTGCGTAAAACCACCCAGCGTGCACAATAATAACTTATGGAATCTATCATTTATGCCCGTTAGCACTGTCTTGCTGCTCGCTTCTATTGGTGTATTGTCGCTGTTTTGCCAGTGGTTGGCTTGGCGCGTGCGTATGCCCGCCATTGTGTTTCTTTTGGCTGCGGGTATCGCTTGTGGCCCAGTTCTACACTATCTGAATCCAGAAGAGGTGTTCGGCGATCTGCTGTTTCCCATGGTCTCGCTGGCAGTGGCGATTATTTTATTTGAAGGCAGTTTGACGCTACGCTTCTCAGAAATTCGCGGTCACAGCAAAATGGTGCGCAATTTGATTCCAGTCGGGGCGATTGTCACTGGCACCATCGGTACCCTTGCTGCGCATTGGATCCTAAACATCTCGTGGGAAATTGCCCTGCTGTTCGGTGCCATCTCCGTCGTCACCGGCCCTACCGTGATCGCCCCCTTACTGCGCTCGGTACGACCAAGCTCCAAGCTGGCCAATATCCTGCAATGGGAAGGCATTATTATTGACCCACTGGGTGCCTTGCTGGCGGTATTGGTCTATGAAGGGATTGTGTCTTGGGGTCTCGGTAATGTGTTTGGCCACTCCTTGTATATTTTCGGGAAAACCATTGTCGTCGGCAGCATACTGGGTGCGGCGGCGGGTTACCTAAACGGTCAAGTGCTGCGCAAGCACTGGATGCCACATTACCTGCACAACGCTGGCACGCTGACCTTTATGCTCGGCGTGTACGCGCTTTCCAATGAAATCGCTCACGAATCTGGCCTGTTGACCGTGACCATCATGGGCATCTGGATGGCCAATATGAAACAGGTCTCGGTCGAGAGCATTTTAGAGTTCAAGGAGTCCTTGAGCGTTCTGTTGATTTCTGCACTGTTTATCATTCTTGCCGCACGCATTGAGTTTTCAGCCATTGCCGACCTAGGTTGGGGACTGGCTATCGTTTTAGCCATACTGATGTTGGTAGCACGTCCTTTGAGCGTCTTTCTGTCGGCAATCGGCACTAATCTGAGCTGGCGTGAAAAGCTATTTTTAAGCTGGATTGCACCACGTGGGATTGTTGCGGCAGCCGTCTCTGCATTGTTCGCTTTCCAGCTGAACAATAGCGGTTTTACTGGCGGTGAAACGCTGGTACCGCTGATTTTTATGCTGATTATTGCCACCGTGACCATACAAAGTCTGACCGCTCGCCCGTTGGCCAAGCTACTGGGGGTAGACGAACCACCAGAGTTTGGCTTTCTGATTCTCGGTGCGAACCCAGTCGCTCGCATGATTGCTCAAGAGCTGAAAAAACACGAGGTGCCGGTCGTGCTGGCTGATACCAACTGGGAGAACGTACGCCAAGCACGTATGGAAAACTTGCAGGTTTACTTCGGCAACCCCGTTTCTGAACATGCGGCAAACCAAATGGACCTGACCGGCATTGGCAATCTTCTGATCATTTCACCCTACAAGCACATGAATTCACTGGCCACCTATCACTTTCTCGATGGATTTGGTGATCACGACAGTGTCTACAGCCTTGCAGAGGGCGACCAAGACCAGCAGGCACGTCACCAAACTGCTGAGAAAATCCAGCGCACCCGCGGCCTGTTTGATGGCGTCAGCTATGCCAAACTGGCCAGCTTGGCCAGTCAAGGCTATACGATAAAAACCACCCAGCTGAGCGACGAATTCAGCTATCAAGACTTCCTCGAGCGGCATCGGAACCAAGCGCTGGTCTTATTTATTCTTGATAGTAAAGGCCATATCTCACCGGTGAAGTCCATGCAAGAACTCAAGCTCGACGAAGACTCCACGTTGATCAGTCTGGTGCCCGCTAAAGCGCCTGAAGAACGCAAAGACAGCAAGAATAACGCTGCGCAAAACGCAGAACATGCAAGCCATGATAAAGAAGGTCAAACCGGTTAACGACGTTCATGGTCATATTGTTGGTGACTTACTGCTGATTGAAGTTGCGCGACGCTTAAAACAATGTGTGCGCGAGACCGATACCATTGCCGCTTCGGCGGCGATGAATATATCGTCGTACTCAGTGAATTAAGCACAGAGGCCGTACAGTCTTATCAGCAAGCACAGGTTATCGCAGAAAAGATCCGCACAACCCTAGCAGAGGTCTATCAGCTTACTGCTTTCGACAACAGCCTCAATCAATTGCCACTACTCAGCATCGCAAATATCAACTTAGAAAACTGCTCGGCCTTTCTTGGGTCACTCAGTAGCTGCATCATCTGATTCTGATGGGCATCGCTGCTGCCTAAAATTGCATCATCCACCGCTTTCGGGAAGTCGCCGAGCATGGCTTGTTCTGGGGTGTTGTTGGCCAACTGGTGCATCACTAGGGTGTTTTCGCGAACCTTATTGCGCACGGTGTAGGCGTAGCTCACCATATCCGCTTCGGTCAGTTCGTCAGTGACAAACAGTTCGTTGAGCTTGGCGACGATTTCCGAGAGCAACTCTGCTTGTTTGTCTTTGGCTTTGGCCGTACCCAGCGCATCGCCGGGTTCTAAATCATAACCTTCGGCGTCTTCTTTAAGCTTAATATCTTGCTGGCGAATTTTAGAAAGACGGTAGTGGCTGAGCACCACATTACTCAGGTCAATATTTTCCTCATCAGTCTCGGCTTCACGTAGCATCGGACGCAGATTGCGCGCGTACAGGCTGAGTTTTTCCAGATTTTTGTCATCATAATCCACGATCTGCGACATAAACTCATAGAAACGTACAAAGGTGCCGAGATCCTTTTTAAAAATTTCTAGTGCGTCTTTTTCCTGCTTGCAGTCTTTAAAACTGTTTTCCGCGTTAGCAATGAGTACAGCATCTTTAGTGCGCTTGGTACGCTCAAACATATCCCGTGCTTGCTTATAAGCCGCCACCGCAGATTTATAACGATGAGTCCAACGCTCAACCGCAGGCTTGCAAATATTACCGATGGCCGCGTTGCTTTTACTCTTAACGAAAAAGGCATTACAGAACTGCTCAACTTCATGCCACTGGAAAATACCAGCGGCGCGTAGCTTCTCATACAGATCAAAGATCAAATCGGGGTCAGAGACATCGGCCAATTCAGCGGTTTGATAATACGGCTGGAAGGCATCAAGAATATCTTGCGGCGCATTAAAAAAATCTAGCACAAAGGTGCCGGTTTCAGCCTTGCTGGGATAGGTACGGTTCAAGCGCGACAGGGTTTGCACGCACTCCACTCCGCCAAGTTTTTTATCCACATACATGGCGCAGAGTTTTGGTTGGTCAAAACCGGTCTGAAACTTATTGGCGACAATCATCACTTGGTAATCATCGCTATCAAAGGCTTTGCGCATATCGCGGCCTTTGAGACCTGGGTTCATATTGGCTTCGGTCCATTTCTTTCCAAAATCAGTCTCGCCAAGCAATGCCACGGAGTTTGGATCTTTCTCGGTGAATTCCACTTCGCCGGAGAACGCCACCATCGCGGCCATGTTTTGATAGCCTTGCTCGTATTGCTTGGACACCAAATACTTATCAAAAGACAACTTGTAACGCACCGCTTCTTTACGGGAGCTGGTGACGATCATCGCCTTGGCTTGGCCGCCCAATAAGCCCATAACGTTATCTTTAAAGTGTTCAACGATAACCTGTACTTTCTGGCTGATGTTGTAGTCGTGCAGGCGCACCCACTGGTTGAGTTTAACTTTGGCCTTTTTGCTTTCGACTTCTTCGTCTTTATCAGCAATTTTCATCGCCAAGTTATAGGCCACTTTATAGTTGGTGTAGTTTTTCAACACATCCAAAATAAAGCCTTCTTCAATCGCCTGACGCATGCTGTACACGTGGTACGCCTGCGGCTTATTGGTTTTTGACGCGGGCAAACTCGGATCAGGTAAGCGGCCAAACAGCTCCAAGGTCTTAGTTTTTGGCGTAGCGGTAAAGGCGAGGTAGCTTAAATTGGGCGAAGCACGGCGTGAAGCCACGGCGGCATCGAGAATATCCTCACTGCTCAGTTCGTCATCTTCACTTTTACTATCAATGCTTAGCACTTCTTTGAGCTGACGTGCGGTGCTGCCGGTTTGCGAGCTGTGCGCTTCGTCGGCGATCACCACATAGTTACGCTCTTTCAGGCTGACGCTGTTCTCAATAGCACGCAGCACATAAGGAAAGGTCTGAATGGTGACGATAATAATCGGCTGCGAGCCTTCCAGCGCGGCTGCGAGTTTCTCAGATTTAGAGCCATCGCCTTCGCTACGATTAATCCGCCCAACCACGCCTTCGGTGGAGGTGAACTGCGAGATGGTTTCTTGCAACTGATCATCCAGCACGGTGCGGTCGGTAACGACGATAATAGAGTCGAACAGCTTATGCCCTGCAGCGGTATGCAGCGCCGATAACTGGTGCGCTGACCAGGCAATCGAATTGGATTTACCGGAGCCTGCACTGTGCTGAATCAAATACTTATGGCCTGGGCCTTCAGTGCGTGCAGCATTAACCAACTGACTGACCACATCCCACTGGTGATAACGTGGGAAGATTAGGGTTTCTTTCTTGTATTTACGGCCTTCCCAGTCTTCTTTTTCTTCAATTTCTAAATGGACAAACCGCGCAAGAATATTCAGTAAATTATCTGGCAGCAGCACCTCATTCCATAAGTAATCGGTGGCGTACTGGTTGATATCTGCAGGCACATCATTACCCGCACCGCCATCGGCTGTGCCTTTGTTAAAGGGCAAAAAATAGGTGTCATTTCCTTCCAGTCGCGTGGCCATATAGACCTCATACTGGCTCACGGCAAAGTGCACCAACGCACCGCGCTTAAAAGTCAGCAATGGCTCTGGCTTTTTAGTCACAGGATCGATAGCCAGACGGGTGGTTTTATATTGGGTAATGGCGTTTTGCACGGCTTGCTTAAACTCAGACTTAAGCTCCAGCGTGACCACGGGTAAGCCATTAACAAACAGGACTAAATCAATGCGCCATTTCTTAGCTTTACTGCCGGTCTCCAGCGCATGGGCATCGCTGGCCCACGGTGAATACACAAGCTCTGGGACAATGCGCAGACGGTTTTGGCTGTAACGCGCCAAAGTATCGGGATTAAGATCATGTTCAGGCTTAAATTGGCACAGGCTAAAACGCGTACCACGGTCGCGCAGTTCGTTGCGTAATACACCCAAGGTGCCAAAGGTGCGCAACTCTTTGTTGGCGGCATTGGGGTCGGCTTTATTGAGCTGCGAGGCGACGCGCTCTAAAAACTTAGCTTCAGGATTGTTGGGGTACAGCTTACAAAACTTCTGCCATTGCTCGTCCTGAGTGTCTTTAACAAAACCCAAGACATCCTCTTCATACAAGGCCAACTCGCGGTTGTAGCCTGCCGGCGTACCGAGCTGCCAACCGTTGGCGAGCATTTGACGAATCATATCGCTCTGAAAGGTCAGTTCGCTTGCTTTGCTCATCCCCGAATTCCTTTTATTGATCTATCGATCATCCAGTCTCAAATTACTTTTTAGGTAAACGCTTAATTGCTTGCTCTAAATCTCTATCGACTTGGCTCGGAGTTGCATCAATTACTCGCTGAAACGCATCAAACTCCAAGGCCGCTTTCTGCTTAGCCTGTAACGCTGAAATACGACCTGTATGATTCAGTAACTCATAATCACTCAGGCGTAAAAAATCATCGAGCTTAGCACTCCAGTCAGCCATTTTCATTAAACGGCCACGTTCAGCTTGTAGCTCGGCAAACTCCAAATAGGATGTCACTAAGCGATTAAGTTGCGATAACTCTTTTTCAGATAAGTAGTTTTTAGCGACTTCCATATCAGCCTGGCGTGGCTCACCACCCGCAAAATGAGTTAAACCTGCATTTGGCTTTTGCCCGTCGGCACGCAAATGAATCAACTCCGCAGCAGTATGACCATGGGTTGCCCAGTGCATTTTATTTTGCACCTGCGCAAAGAAGCGTTGACTGGTTTCTGCTTTGCCATCGTAGTCAATGCTGGTGGCATAAATGTCACAAATTTTGCGCCAAAAGACTTTTTCAGAAGAGCGAATATCACGGATACGCGCCAGCAACTGTTCAAAATAGACACTGTTGTCAGGGTTTTTTAGGCGTTCATCGTCCATAACGAAGCCTTTTCTTAAATACTCTTGCAGCGTGGCGGTAGCCCATTGTCGAAACTGTACGCCTTGCTTAGAGCGCACTCTATAACCCACCGCTAATATCAGTGGCAAACTGTAATACATTACATTGTAGGGCTTTCCGTCAGCAGCAGTTGTTCGGTAAAACCGAACAACTGAATCTTCATCGCACTCACCTTCTTTAAATACATTAGATATATGCTCACTAATGGTAGCCTTAGCCTTACCGTATAAGGTGCAAATCTCAGTCTGAGAAAGCCACAGGGTATCACCAACAAATCGGCACTCTAGGCGTAAGCCCTGATCCTCCGTTTGATAAAGTAAAATCTGACCTTTCTCTGGTTCTTGATTATTTAAAATCACAGCGCTGACTCCTTGCTTAACACTATCTGCCGCATACGTTGAACGATCCAGCCCGTCACATATTGGGTGTCTTTTAAAATCCGTTTTACCAGCAACTCTGATAACTCACCGCTTTCAACCACATCCTTGATACCGCTAGTGGCAGCTAAATAATCACGGATTTTGTGCTGTTGTTCAGCGGTTAAGGGTTGCTCACCTAAAGCCTGAATGGCCTGCACCAATATTTCACTTTGCTGATACTTTAAGCCCAGTTGAGTAAAACTTGTTTTTTTGAACTCGACTGTTCGCTGACCCACCTGATAGCTTTTACTCGGACCATCGCTTAAATACAGATACTGAGTAGGCACTTGCGTGGATAAACCCAGCATATTGAGGGCAGCATTACCTGAGACTTGAATCTGCCAGCCGAATTTACGCGCCAGCGCATGTGCAACTTGATCGATGTCGGGGCTGAGTTCTTTTTTAAGCAATTTGCTATAGGCGGGATAATCGTAAAGCCCGCGCATTACGCGGCGAATAACTCCTTTTTCAGCTAAACGGCTTAAGGCTCGATCAATGCTGCCAGGCTCGCCAAGGGTGGCAAAATCTTTTCTAGAAAAAGCCCAACCCCTACCATTACCGTAAATACGATAAAGCACAGTATTTTCAATGCTTTCAGGCTTAATCATAATAAATACTTGTCCGGAAAAAGGCGTGTTATTTCGGACAAGATAACAGCGTAAGTAGTGTGCTGACAAGTGTACTAGATTAAGCTAAAGATACAGATTCTCGACCGCATACACAGTTAAGCGTATCCATCAAAACTAACTTGTTAAAAATTCTTTATTTTTGTCATCACACTATGGTTTTGTGCGGTAGCAAATAACGTGTGCTACGCCCGCCCGCTGCTGATTTGACTAAGCAGCCTAAATCCACCAAGGCGCTGAGGTGACGCGTCGCTGTGGGCTTACTGACTTTAGCGACTCGATGATATTGCGTGGTGTTAATGCCATCTGGAAAGTCCCCATCCAGCATTGTATTCAGGACTTCCACTTGCTCTTTGAGTAATTGTGT
The DNA here is from genome assembly GCA_034006605.1 of Pseudomonas sp. Lineage (GTDB taxonomy): Bacteria > Pseudomonadota > Gammaproteobacteria > Pseudomonadales > Pseudomonadaceae > Denitrificimonas. The sequence goes on from JAVESM010000006.1 coordinate 86,531, forward strand.
TTGGTCGATTTGACGCCAAAACCTGGCTTTAAAGAGCGTTTGTTCAAGCTCAGTTATAACCCCGGCAAAGGTATCGTTTAGGGTTTCTAAAAACCAAACCAGCCAAGGGGTAATATCCAGCGCACCTTTTTGGCTTTGCTCTAGGATTTTATAGTAGCTAGCACGTTTGGCTAAAATGCCCACCGACATCGCGTAAAAGCGTACCGATTGCTGCTCAGCCTGGGCTAATGCTAAGTCGGTTAATAAGCGCGTGATACGTCCATTACCATCTTCTAAAGGATGCAAAGTCACAAACCAAAAGTGTGCAATGGCGGCTCTTAATAATGGGTCGAGGCTGGTATCGGTTTGCGATGCGTTAAACCAGTCGATAAAGCAGCTGAGTTCGCTGTCTAATACCGCACGGCTTGGGGCGGTAAAATGCACTTTAGGGTTATCTATCCGCCCTGATACCACTTGCATCGGTGCATCCCCCCTGGGTTGGCCGCCAACCACTGAGCTCAATAAGGTGTTGCCCTCAACAAACAGGCGGCTATGCCAGTGTAAGAGTCGCTCTAAGGTCAGCGGCGCAGCTAGATTCTCTACCGCATCCAGTATGATTTCGGCTAGGCCATCGGTTTGCTGGGTGGTGGGAAAAGGTTGTGCTTCGCTAAGCCCCAGTTGATTCGCCAGCGATGAACGCACAGAAAAAACGTTAAGCTGCTCGCCCTCAATCGCGCTTGAATGCACAAGGTTCGCCAGCAAGGTGTCCAACATACTGTGTTTTTGATCAGCCGATTGGCTGGTTGCTTTACCCAGCAGCACACCTTGGTTAAAACGTGTCTGCCTTAACAAGGGCTCGATGACGCGATTATCCCAAGTAAAATTGGGCCATTGCTCGTGCTGCCAAATCCACATAATGTATTCCGTGATGCGATTACCTGGCTTAATCTAATCATAAATTGATTTGATTAGATAAGCTAATCGCATCATTACGGCTCATACGGCTTCCTTGTTTTGCATTAGCGCAGGAACTTGCCAGTCACGCACGTCGATTTTACCGGTTACGGCTGCGGAAATTAGCGCGGTGCGGCGTTCTTGCATTAACTTAATAAACTCATCTGCTTTATTAATAAGAAAATCATATTTTTCGTTAGACTTCTCAATAAAAAAAACTATATTCTCGATCTCACTTGATGGAGGTAGACCTATCTTTATGCCGCCAACAGTCTCGGTATTTAAGTTTAGTTGAGTACCCATTTTACCTAGTCCTAAGTAAGCTTCCCCTGCCTCAAAGATGTAGTATAAATATTTATTATTTATTTTTAATTCTGGGAAGTATACAAATCCGTCATGAATACATGCTCTAGAAACTGTAATACATGGCTTACCCACAGTCCCTGCTATGCTTACAAACAGTTCATCTGCCTCCAACTTAACACTTAATGAAGAGCCTAGGTTTGATAACCTTTGTGTTGTGGCAGTGAGATACATTCCGGCTCGCGAAACATCCGCAATACGCACCCAAGCATAATCGCCACTCTCGTCAAAGTATCTAGGATCATCAATTGGTCGAGGGCTTGCACCTCTTTTAACAACCGATAAATGCTTTATATATGTAATATCCCAATGCTCCGGCACTTCACCTAACCACTCAACACCTGAATCACGCATAGGGGCGTTAGGGTTGAGACCTTTGGTGACGGCATGGCTAATAACGGCTTGGCGCTTTTCTTTTAGCAGCCGGATAAGCTGTTGTTGCTTGTCGATCAGGGTGTCGATTTTGGCGGTTTCGTGGTCGAGGAAGTTGGCGATTTTTTGTTGTTCGTCATCAGGAATTATCGGCAACCAAACCTGAGAAAAATTCTCGAAGCGCAATGCCTGTCCATCACGCACTAGATTTGATGTACTTTGAAGTGCCTGAATATAAGGCCCACACTTAAACAAGTAATTATAGAATTCGGGAACTACATGTTTTATAGGTATAAGGCCAATATATGCCGAGCTGACACACCCAGACTGCCTGGACCATTCAAGCCCACCTTGAAAGCTACGCATGCTTATTACAAAGTCGTTAGGTTCGATATGCTTTAACAACTCAGAACCTGTTAAAACCTGAACTACTCTTTGATTTTCCAGCTCCATAAATTTTTTCTGAGAGATAATTCCATACTTTTGAGAAGCGGTTAGCTGCTCATCACCATCACGCGCTCGCTCTTTTCTTTGCTCAAATAGGCGACGACTTTGAACAACTTCCCAGTGTGATGGGATTTTACCAAGCCATTGAAGCCCACTATCTGAGTAGCTTTCATATCTTGCATAGCTCATGAATGCACCTCTTGTAAGAGTTGCATTATTTGAGCAGATACGACATCCAAATCTTTATCTATCTCCACCAAATCCCGTGGCGGTTGGTATTCGTAAAAGTGGCGGTTAAAGGGAATCTCGTAACCGACAATGCCAATCTGCTCGTCCTTAGCATCTTTCCTGCTGGCATCGATCCATGCATCCGGCACATGCGGCTGCACTTCTTTTATAAAGTAGGCTTCGTTTAAAGCATCAACACTTTGGCTGGGGTCAAGCGCGACGTTTTCGTTATCGCGCAGGTCGCTGTCGGTTTGGTATTCAATGGTTTTGCCGTTGACATCAAATAAGCCATACAGTGGGTTGGCTTTTGCTTTATGGACTTTCTTAATCACTTTTTCGGCAGCTGGGTTTTTCCAGCTAACGGCGGCGGTGATTTGCTTGAGTTCTTTCGTGTCGATTTTCAGGTCTTGCGCTTTGATTGCAGCTTTTACCGCAGCATCGTAGCAATTCATATCATCGTGCTGTTCACTGCCAATTACCGCTTGCAGTTGCTGGGCTTTGCGCATGATCTGTTTTTGCTCAAGCCAAGTGGTGCAATCGAGTAAGTCTTTAATTTTCGATTCTTTGAGCTCGCTAAAATTGGCTTTGCAATGCACGCGAATCTCAACGGTTTGATCGTCGTTAAACACGCCATAGTTTTCGCAATCTTCGCTGTCGCTCCAGTTCTGCCCGTAAGTTTCATACACCCATTTCATCGGTGCATTCAGCTGTTTATCGTCAAAGCGCAGCTCGGCAATGCGCGCATCACTGAACTGATAGCTTTCGCGCAATGGTCGCTCAATGCTGATGCGGCGGTAACCAAACTCGTAGTTATTAAAGATTTTACTGGCAAAGGTTTTGGCGGTTTCAGCTTTAGGGTTAGCGGACTGGCGACCACGATTGCTTTTCACATCGGCGGGCTTGTCGAGGTCGATACTTATGACTTCTTCAAAGGCACCAAAGCAGCGAATAATGGTGGCGATGTCTTGCTCGCTCATTTCATTACGTTTGCTACCGAGGGATTTGCGCATTTTGCTGTACAGATTGACGCCATTGATCAGCTGCACTTTACCTTTGCGCCCGTCGCGCTTTTTATTGGACAGCACCCATACATAGGTGGCGATGCCGGTGTTGTAGAACATATCGGTGGGCAGACCAATAATGGCTTCCACCAAGTCGGCCTCTAATAAATAACGACGAATCTCGGATTCACCTGAGCCCGCACCGCCGGTAAAGAGTGGCGAGCCGTTGAGGATAATCCCGATACGTCCTCCACCTTCCTGACTATCTCGCAGCTTGTCGATCAGGTGCATCAAGAACAATAACGAACCATCAGAGACACGCGGCAGGCCCGGGCCAAAACGGCCGTCAAAACCTTTAAGGGTGTGCTCGTCTTTAATGCTGGATTCAATCTTTTTCCAATCCACACCAAACGGCGGATTGGACAGCATGTAGTCGAATTTATCCGCATAGAGCTGATCGTTAGATAGAGTGTTGCCCAGCTTAATGTTGGACACGTCTTGGCCTTTGATCAGCATATCGGCTTTACAAATGGCGTAGCTTTCCGGATTCAGCTCTTGACCAAAAGCACGCATCACCGCTTGCGGGTTTAACTCGTGTACATATTCCATGCCAGAAGATAAAAAGCCGCCAGTACCTGCGGTTGGGTCATAAATAGTGCGGATAATGCCAGGCTTGGTTAAGGCATCGTCGTCGTCCATAAACACCAAAGCGGTGGTGAGACGGACGATATCGCGCGGAGTAAAGTGCTCCCCAGCGGTTTCATTGGAGCCTTCAGCAAAGCGGCGGATCAGCTCTTCAAACACCAAGCCCATGTCATGGTTAGACACGGCTTTGGGGTTCAGATCAGTTTGGCGCACGCGCTGCACGACTTTAAACAGTAAGTCAGCGTCGTTGAGCTGGCCTAAAAACTCGGCAAAGTTAAAGTACTCAAAAATCTCGCGCGCATCTTTTGAAAAGCCTTGAATATAGCTTTCCAAGTTGGACTTAATATCGTCCTGCCCCAGCTTGGACAAATCCATCTTTGAGACATTATAAAAACTTAAGCTTTGGCCATTGAGCTGGGTGGCACGCAGCAGCAGCTTTTCTTGAGCTTCTTCTGGCAGATTCATCGACTGAATCTCTGCATATTTAGCCAGCACTTGCGTTTTGCTGTCCTCCAGCACGCCTTCTAAACGACGCAATAAGGTAAAAGGCAAAATAATGCGGCCATATTGGCTTTGTTTGAAGTCGCCGCGCAATAAATCCGCGATCGACCAGCAATAGGCAGCGAGGTTGTTTGCAGTAACTTTATCCGTCATGTTGTTTTTCCGTGATAGAGAGGCGCAATGCCTCAACCTGTAGTCGAGCCATAACCCGCCGCATCAGCAAAACATTTTTATATGACAGACGCAAAAGCAAGTAACAAGACTGATAGGACAAGGATTATAGAAACGTCAGATACAAAAAAGCCCCAAACAATGAATGCTTGAGGCTTTATTGATGAATCTGGTTGCGGGAGCAGGATTTGAACCTACGACCTTCGGGTTATGAGCCCGACGAGCTACCAGACTGCTCCATCCCGCGGCGCAAATTATAGCCACTTTTTGAACCTTGTCAAACGATTACTGTATTTAAATTCAGTATAACGCCCGACTTAGAGCCCTCTAGTGCTAAGCTAGCGACTCTATAGGTACGCTGCATAGGGGTTACAGAGGTTTTGAGTTTGCGGAAAATAATTCACATTGATGCCGATTGTTTTTATGCGGCCATTGAAATGCGTGATGATCCACGCCTACAAGGCCGTGCTGTGGCCGTGGGTGGTTCAGCAGATCGACGCGGTGTGATTGCGACTTGTAACTATGAAGCACGTTCTTGGGGTGTGCATTCGGCGATGCCGTCTGCGCGCGCGCTCAAGCTTTGCCCTGACTTGGTGATTATTAAACCGCGCATGGACGCCTATAAAGAAGCATCGCGGCAGATCCACAGCATTTTGCACGACTACACCGACTGCATCGAGCCGTTATCTTTAGATGAAGCGTTTTTAGATGTGACTGACTGCACCTTATGCTCAGGCAGCGCCACCTTAATCGCCAAACAGATCCGTAGCCGTATTTGGCAAGAATTACGCTTGGTCGTATCGGCTGGGGTTGCACCGAATAAATTCTTAGCCAAAATCGCCTCCGACTGGCGTAAACCTGACGGGCTATTTGTGATCACGCCGGATCAGGTGGATGACTTCGTCTTGGGGTTACCGGTGAAAAAGCTCCACGGTGTCGGCAAGGTCACAGCAGCAAAAATGACAGGCATGGGGATTAATGACTGCGCACAACTGCGTGAGCAAAGCGCATTGGCTCTAACTAAAGCCTTTGGTAGTTTTGGTGAGCGCTTGTGGTCACTAGCACGCGGAATTGATCAACGCCCCGTGCAGCCTTTCAGTCGCAGGCAAAGCGTCAGTGTCGAACACACTTTCGATAAGGACCTGCCAAACTTAGCCGCATGCCTAGAGCAACTGCCAAGCCTGCTAGACGATTTAACCCGCCGCCAGCAGCGCTTGGATGAAAGTTACCGTCCAGAAAAGCCCTTTGTGAAAGTGAAATTTCACGACTTTACTCAAACCACCATTGAGCAAGCAGGTGCACCGCTTGAGCTGGACAGTTACCGCTTACTCTTGTCCGCTGCCTTTATGCGCGGTAACAAGCCGGTGCGACTGCTGGGGGTTGGCGTGCGCTTGCATGACCAACAACAAGATGCCGTACAACTGGAGCTGTTCAGCCAATGAGCCTTCTTAAGGGTTTGTTTTTAACCGGCCCAGCGTTGGATATCGACCTATGCTGAGCGGGCTCAGTTACCTAAGCTTGGCCTTTTCAGCCTGTATTGCGGCAACCTTATTGCCAATGCAATCGGAAGCTGCATTGGTTGCGCTGCTCACATTTGAACCCAGCGCGGTGTACTCATTAGTGTTAGTCGCTGCTTTAGGCAATACAGTCGGTTCGCAAATCAATTGGTGGCTGGGTACGCAACTGCAACGCTGGCAAGCACGCCGTTGGTTTCCCGTATCGCCCGTACAGCTCGAACGTGCGCAGCAATGGTATCAACATTATGGGCGTTGGAGTTTGTTATTGAGCTGGCTGCCGATTGTCGGAGATCCATTGACCCTGGTTGCGGGTGTTTTACGCGAACCTTTTTGGCGTTTCACCTTACTGGTGAGCATCGCTAAAACAGCGCGCTATGCCGTTTTGGCTTATGTGACCTTGTATGTCTTAAATGCGTAGTCGACGGCATCGGGAATAAATTCCCTCCTACAGTTAGGGCGACCTTTTTAAGTTATTAACCACAGTTAAGGCTGCTTTTTTAAATTATTAGCCACAATTTGGCTGCCTTTTTGTAGGAGAGAATTTATTGCCGATACCAGCCAATCGATAGAAGCCTTGCTCGATGCTCCGTTCAAGCACAGGTTTTTTAGAATCGTATCGAGAATGAGTTTTCTCCTGCAAAAAAGATGATCCCATACAAGGATGGTACGGTGCGCTACTGTATGATGATGCAACGTTTACCCTCTGAGCCCTATCCTTTTATGAGCAATCAAGCACCCGCGCCTATCACTGCGACTAAAAACAACTCGAGCCTATTCAAGTTGGCGCAGATCAAGCCTGAGGACTATCGCCAACAAACACGCAAAGCCACTTGGATTATTATTGCGGTGTTTGTAGCGTTAGCCATGTTGATATCCAGTCTGCTAGTCATATTTTTCGGTGAAGCTGGGGGCGATAATTTTCGCTTAAATATGGCCGGTGTCGCGGTAGGAGTGGTTATCACTGCGGCACTCGTGCGGCTGGTGTTTAGCAAGCAACCGTGGATGGCGGCCAATGTTTATGGCTGGCAACTCAAACGCAGCTTAATGCGCGTCACCAATGTCATGCACAATGTCACTGATGGAGTTACCGCACAAAACCAGAGCGCAATGAAGCTCTTGCGCTTTTACCATTTGGGCTTGATCCAAATGCACCATCTAGACGGCAACACCAGCGAGATCAGCCAGATGATTCATGAGGTCGATGAGCATCAGCAGCGTATGCAAGCACTGGGCATTGATATTGATCAACAGGCATTAGATCCTGCTTGGATTCAAGCAGTGAAGGCCAAGTAGTTTTGCTGGTAGCTGCCTATCGAGCAGAGAAGAACCGCTGCGCATTTAAGATCAAGCATTTGCTCACGCAGCATGCGTCACAGGTAGGATAAACAAAACGGCGCAATATTAAATCAGCACAGGTATGTCACATTGCTTAACGCAGCATACCTGTGTTTTGTTTTACATTTTTTTAATGGTATGAACATCGTCTTTATTGATGCGAATTGGCTTACCATCAATCTGTTCAAACTCGTAAAAACCACTGTCCTCATCATACTTTGGCTTATCAGACGTCTGCAGCTGTGTGCCGTCTTTTAAAGTGATGACTGTCGGCGAAGCACAACCCGCTAAGGTTGCAAAAGCGGCAGCAGCAAATAAAGCAGTAAGATATTTCTTATTCATCAGGTGATCTCCGTTAATCAGTAGATAATCGTCCTGTATTAAGACTGGGCATACCCTATACAAGTTCAAAACAACGCTTATATATGCAGCAAAAACCGTTCATCAGTCACCTAATGCGCACTCAACAGATCCAAATCAGCCAACCACTCTTTAGGTACATCGCGTCTTAAGCAAAGCTGACATTGCTGGCTTTCAACATCAAAAACAATGACCGCTTGCTTGTTATCAAGAGCATGACGCACACGCTCTATCCGAGTCTGCAACGGCGTTTCATCGCCATTATCAGTACCGTCTCGGGTGACAAAGTCTTCGATTAAACGCGTTAAGGTATCCACTTCAATCTGTTCAAAAGGTATTAACATAAAAAATTTGTGCCTTGGAGGGAGAAGCACTCTAACATGGCGCTCTAAACTGTGCTCTTAACCTCTGCGTGCCGGTTGATTTTCAAAATTTAAGCGACGTTTAATGAATGACATTTTAACAACGATTTTACATTGGTCGGCCAGCAGTCCTTATTGGCTTGGCGGAGCCATTTTTGTTGTAGCCCTTTTGGAGTGCCTTGCTTTAGTCGGTATTGTTTTACCTGGAGTGGTTCTATTATTTGCCCTTGCGGCAATGTCTGGCAGCGGTGCTCTTGATCTATCCAGCGCCCTTCTGCTGGCTTGGCTCGGCGGTTTGAGTGGCGATATTTTATCGTATGCTCTCGGCCGTCGCTTGCAGCATAAAGTGCCACAGTTACCCGTTCTACGTCACCATCCGCAGTGGCTCATCAACGCGCAGCTACACTTCCATCGCTATGGCACCCTAAGCTTATTAGTCGGGCGTTTTATCGGGCCTCTGCGCCCAGTATTACCACTGGTAGCCGGTATGTTGTCGATGCCAGTGGTACGTTTTATTGTGGTCAGCATATTTGCAGCGGCCGGATGGGCCGTAGCCTATATTATTCCTGGTTGGCTGGTCGGCGCTGCTCATGCGCTGAACCCACCCACAGACTTCTGGCCGCAAGCGCTTTGGATCGCCAGTGGTCTCGCGGGCTGCGGGCTACTCAGCGTTATCAGCTGTTTACGTGGTTGGCGCACAGCCAGTTTAATCAACGCTTGTTTATCGGGTTTGCTGCTAACTATCCTAATACTGAACTGGCCTTCTCTAGCGGTCTTTGACTTGTATTTACATGACCTTAGCCAACTGATTCGTACGCCGTGGCTTGACCAAAGCATGGTTGTGATCACCCGCTTAGGTGATACTTCAACGCAAGTTATTGTGAGTTTTATACTCTGCACGCTGCTACTGTTTCTGAGGCAATTCCAATCTCTATTTTTTGCTGCAAGTACTTTACTCATAACGGCTGTTAGCAATTATTTGCTCAAGCACCTTTTTGAAAGAGCACGCCCATCAGTACTGCTTGAACCCTTACAAAGCTTTAGTTTTCCAAGCGGGCATAGCGCCTCTGGGTTTGCATTTTTTCTAGTATTAGGCGTCCTCGCCAGCCGTCAACAACCGCAGCGTTGGCGAGTTTTTTGGTTGTTACTCGCCTTTATACCCGCGACCTGTATTGCTCTGTCTAGAGTGTACTTAACCGCACATTGGCCAACAGATACTATAGCGGGAGCATTACTGGCGAGTTTGATCTGCGCTGCGAGCTTGGCTGTTACGCAACATCAACGCCCCATCCCTGCATTAACCAAGCAATCTTGGCAAATTATTCTACCGATTCTTCTAGTGACCTGCGCTGTTTTGCTCAGCTGGAATCTACCCCAAGTCATGCGGCTGTATGCGTATTAAACAAACGATGGGATAACACCACTGAGCCATGATGTTATCCCATCTTTATTTACCCATGCATGTAACTCTATATTCACATGCAAACGCCAACTTCAATATCTAACACCGTATATTAATTAAACAAATCCTTTTACCATCATCCTGATGAATTTTAATTAATAAATGATTAATCCTGGTTATTTATCATCCTGGATAAATAAAGTTTAAATCTATTTAACAGCCAATCTACTTCTATTCTTTTCAAGAATTGCCATGCCGATTCCTTTAACTTCTAGAAGTTCATCAACTGAGGCAAACGCACCATTAGCTTCTCGATACTGAACAATCGCACGTGCCTTTGCCACACCAATGCCATTAAGTTCACGCGCGAGCGTTTCTGAGTCAGCGCTGTTTATATCAACCGTAAGCTGCTCAATACTTGCAACAATCTGTGTTGCAGAGGCTGACTGAGGCTCAGCCGCTACAGTGAGGGTGCTCATTGTACCGAACACAGCCGCCATTAAAGAATGGATAATAAATTTACGCATAAAACACCGTCCTTGTGCTGTTATATTTAATTTACTGAACAATTTGTTACGAACTTCAAAATAGACATTATATTTTTCATGTCAAATCTAAATATAAAAAAGAGAATTACCGCACAAAACAAAACCAGAAAACAACATTATTCAGCAAAGCATACATTCAAAAATGGAACGGATTATTAAAAATTTAAAACCATTAAAACCACTCCTGCTTAAGTAATTAGCAAGAGTGGTATAACATTAATGTGCTTGTTTAGAAGAAACCTAAAGGGTTGATATCGTAACTAATCAGCAAGTTTTTAGTTTGTTGATAATGGTTAAGAATCATTTTGTGTGTTTCACGCCCCACGCCTGATTTTTTATAACCGCCAAACGCGGCGTGCGCGGGATACAGGTGGTAACAGTTGGTCCATACTCGACCGGCTTTAATGGCCCGTCCCATGCGATAGGCACGATTGATATCACGCGTCCACACGCCAGCACCCAAGCCGTACTCAGTGTCGTTAGCAATGTCTAGCGCTTCCGCTTCGTCTTTAAAGGTCGTTACAGCCACCACTGGACCAAAAATTTCTTCTTGGAACACGCGCATTTTGTTGTGACCTTTAAGCAGTGTTGGTTGAATGTAATAACCTTGAGCAAACGCCCCGTCCAATGTTTCAGCTTTACCGCCCGTCAACACTTCAGCACCTTCGGCTGCCGCAATGTCCATATAAGACATGATTTTCTCAAACTGCTGTGATGAGGCCTGCGCACCCACCATGGTTTCTGTGTCCAACGGGTTGCCACGGCGAATCTGTTTAATCTTCTTCATGACTTCAGCCATAAAGGGTTCATAAATAGACTCTTGAATCAGTGCACGCGATGGGCAAGTACAGACCTCGCCTTGGTTAAAGAAAGCCAGCACCAAGCCTTCTGCGGCTTTTTCTATAAAGCTCGGCTCGGCATCCATAATGTCTGCAAAGAAAATATTGGGTGATTTGCCACCCAGCTCAACGGTGCTCGGAATAATATTTTCAGCCGCTGCATGCATAATGCGCGAGCCAACAGGCGTTGAACCCGTAAAGGCAATCTTCGCAATACGCGTACTGGTAGCTAACGCTTCACCTGCTTCACGACCAAAGCCTTGCACCACATTGAGCACACCGGGCGGTAATAAATCACCGATCAGTTCCATCAGAACAGTGATGGACAATGGCGTCTGCTCTGCAGGTTTAAGCACAACGCAATTACCTGCGGCTAACGCTGGAGCAAGTTTCCAAGTCGCCATCAATAGCGGGAAGTTCCACGGAATAATCTGCCCAACAACACCCAACGGTTCATGAAAATGATAAGCCGCGGTGTGCTCATCGATTTCGGCGGCGCTCCCTTCTTGCGCACGTATACAGCCGGCAAAATAACGAAAATGATCTGCAGCCAAAGGCACATCAGCATTTAAAGTTTCACGAACGGCCTTACCGTTATCCCAGGTTTCCGCCACTGCTAACAATTCAATATTTTGTTCAATGCAATCAGCAATTTTCAACAATATTAAGGCGCGCTCTTGCACCGGCGTTTTACCCCACGCCTCAGCAGCAGCATGCGCAGCATCAAGCGCCAAATTAATATCATCTGCATTGGAGCGTGGAAATTCACCGCAATCAGCACCCGTCACCGGCGTAGTGTTTTTAAAGTATTCACCACTCACGGGAGGTACGAACTGACCACCAATATAGTTACCGTAACGTGGCTTAATCGTAAATAAAGAGTCTTGAGTACCAGGTTGTGCATAAATCATAAGCTTAGCCTCATTATCTTCAATGCCTACGCCAACCGCAGGCAAGGTGTCCTCTCGATAATAACCACTCTAGCTTCGAACAAAAGCACGCAAACACTGAAAGCAGACCTACTTTAGTAGAGGCTTATCAGAAAGTATTATATCTCATAGATCAAGCAACCTAAGACCCGTTAAGCCTACGTTAACGGTCATGCAAGAGCCGATGAACATGTTCTGTTAGCCCTAAAAACTGTGCCTAAACAAAACCCCAAGCTCCGTTTGTTTAAACGCAAACGCCCAATCTAAATTACTGTGATTAATGCTATGCCGTACGCGTAGTTCAGGCGTCACCCCAGCGATTTTCCAGGCATGAGCGCCAGCGCTGAGAATATACACTTGCTGTTTATCATGGCGGCGCGCGCCTAAGAAGCCATCATAGGCATCGTTGCGGGTCTCGCGGTAAATCCCCACTGCATTCACAAAAGCACCGGCGCGCCCATTAAAGGCATGGTAGACGCCTCCGCGCACAGACCAGTCTTTACTACTGGCTTGATCCACTTCGTATTTATTGCGGCCTAAGGTCAGCCCAGCATAGACACTGGTGTTGGCCTGCAACATATAACTGCTGGTCAGATTCCACTTATATTGCTTATAGTCGGCACCAAGCAATTGCCCTTTTGTTGTGTACTCGTAACGCTTAACGTCAAGACTGCTGCCTATTTGCCATTTACGCGTTAACGATCGCCGCCACTCCATTAACACACCATGCGCCACATACTCACTATGGCGATTACGGTAGTAGTGTTCAACATACGGCAGCAATGACAGATTATCGCGTGCATTAAGGTACTGATAACCAGCCTGAAAGATAGCTAAATTCGTGCTGTAATCTTGAATGCTGGCCGTACTTGTGGGGTTGCTGCGTGAATAATAGCTGCCATAGCTCATTGGGCGCACTTGCACATTATGGTTGCCTGTTAAGTTAAAGCGCTTTTGCAGCGAGGCTTCATAGTTATACATTGCTGATTCTATGGGGTCAGGCATCTTGCGCGCAAAGAAACAAATGCCCGCGAAGCTGCTTAAGCAACTGTAATAACCATTGCCTTGGTTAATATTATCGTTGTAACCAAAACCAACAGCGGCACTGCCTTGCCACTCTGCGCGCCGATCTAACGCTTGCTTATATTGCTCAATTAGACCCTGCGCATAAGGCGGCATGCCCGCCTCGAGTGCTGAGGCAAATCCGGCTCGAGCTTTGTTATCTTGATGATCCTCAAACCATAGCCGAGCAACTTCCAAACGAATCCGAGCATCATCAGGCTCATGCAAGCTGGCGTCCTGCATCCGACGCAGTGCCGTGGGGTAATCGCCATTGAAACGCGCCAGCAAGCTCTCGGCCATCGCCACCAATGCTGGGCGGTGCTTGGAAAGCGCTTGGTAACGCGCGAGAAAATCAGGGAGCTGAGTCCACTGATTGCTATTGATCGCAACGTAAATAGCGGGCTCTAAGGACTCAAGTTGACTGGGCACTTGATAGACCTGACCTTCATACAGTAACGTGCCAGGCGGTGTTGCTAATGTATCTTCTTGTTGCGCTTTTAGCTCGGCGGTGCGGCGGGTTTGCTCTAATAAAAACTGGGTATCGTCATCATCAGCGTGTGCAATAGGCACCATTAAGCCGGCCAACAGGAGCAGCCATATAGCTCTAAAATAGCGAGACATGAAAGTTTTCCGAATGGAATGAAACTATTATAGAATGGAGGTCGGCGAACCGGCCTCCAAAGTGTTGCCTCTATAAACAATACCGCAAGAGAATCCTCCGGCATCGCTCAACTTGACGCTCTGCACTGGTAGCCGCCAGTGGAGAGTGATCAAGTATTACGGCGTAATGGTACCGCTGATTTTGCTACCGCCGAAGGCGACGTCAGCAACAGCACCATCGGTATACATACCCGCCAGCGCTTGCGCACCGTTATAGAAACGCCCCTCGATGGTGGTGCCATTATTGAAGGTACCATTGCTATTAATGGTGGTACCCGCAAAATTGATGCTATCAGCACCACGGGTGATGCTGTTGGTGATACTGCCAGAACCGCTAGCATAGGTCACATCCAGCTGCCCCGTGTACAGGTTGAGGTTATTCGGTAGGCCGCCGGCCAAAGTGACACCAGAAGCATCGGTACCGGTCTGGCTGATCCCAATTACGCCATAGGTGGCGTCAATGGCTGTAGGCATGCTAGTGACTGCGTTGTCACCGACATACCAAACAGTACGCTCAGCGCTGGTCATATTCAGATCGGTACCACTGGCTGCTGGGGAACCGACGCGCGGTGCCCATTCACCAAAGTAAACACCACTGCCTACAGCCAACGGAACAACAGGATCCGCAGGGCCATCGACATTAGAGGTGTTTTCACCTATTTGGCCAATAACCAGACCACCAAACTGTGGCGCTAAAGACAGGGTTGTGATTTGGCGTATGCTATTGACGGTAAAGTTTGCGTATTCAGTGGCTCCGCTAACAGATGCTTCATCTTTCCAGACTTGAGCAATATTAGGGAAACCGAGAATGCCTCCCAGCACATGTTTTGGCCGTAAGTAGCCGCCATTACCCTGTTCGGCAATGGCAGCGTTGGAGCCACGAATCGGGCCATCGGCTAGGTCAATGTACCCGGCGGAACTATTGTTCAGCCTAAGTCCGGAGTTTCCTTTATCAAACCATGAGTGTGTGGAAGCACCTGTGAGCACTAGAGAGCCAGAGCTGCCGCCTTGGACATTATCAGAAGCAGCCATCGCTGCAGTGCTGGTCATAGCGGTCACGATGGCCAGTGTCAGAATTGACTTTTGCATCATAAATCACCTTTCAAGGTTAAGTTAAAGGCAGGTTTTAACGCTGCCGGGATTGCTGGTTTTATAAAAAACCAGAAAAAAGCGTTAAATCGAATGTCAGAGTTTCACTTTCAACCCTGCCGTCACAGTACGCCCGGGACCTGGCAGTAGCGTTTTGGACATAGGGTCTAGGTAATATTCATCAGTGACATTGGTGATGCCTACATTTAAGGCCACAGCATCATTGACTTTAAAATTGGCATAGATGTCATGCAGTAATACAGAACGCCAATAGAACCCATCCAATCCGCCAGTAAACCAGACGTCACTGACATAAGACCCATAATTTCCAGGGCCTTCTGGTGAGGAAAGCAGATTATCGACTTGCTTGTTTTCTGCTCCTTTGTGGTAAGTGCTACGCCAGCCCAACTCCAGCGTGTCATTAAACAGTCGGGTACCTAGCAGCATATCCAGACTGTACTTGGGTTGTAGGCTGTTTCCGCTATAGGTGCCGGGGAAACCACCCGTCACGCACTCTGGAATACGATTGTAGAAAGGGTCCATTCCTGATGCGTAATCTTTATCACAAAGCTTTTGTTTGAGTCGGTAGGTAACACCCAAGCTACCAAAGTAGCGTCCGCTGTCAAAACGGGATTGTAGCTCTATACCACTGCTCTTTTTCTTATCAAACTGGATGGTTTCGTAATAGATATTTCTGTCGATAAAATGTCTGATTTCCGTGTTGTAATAGCTCATACGGGCATCGGCCAGTAGCAAACTAGGGAAGAACTGCGTCAAATCATGAGAATAGCCCACTTCCCAGTTGATGCTACGCTCAGGCTTGCTGGCACCGTTAATTGCTAGATTGCCCAGTTCTCCATTTATCAGAGTGCCGGAAGTCAACTCATTGATACTGGGGAAGCGAGTCGTTTGTGCATAACGCATGAATATCGCGGCAAAGGGCGTCACTCTGGCTGTTGCACTCAATACCGGGCTAAAGGCATCACCAGACTGCTCTTCTGGCGCTTCCCAGCCCTGACTGGCGCCAAGGCTTTCATAAATATCTATGCCAGAGCCGGCAAGGACTCCAGGAACCTTGGCGATGATGCTGTTTGCGTTACCGTCTTGCCCCCTCGCCTCAATTGCGTTTTGATAGAGAAGTTCGGTGTCGATTTCGCCGTTGGCAAAGGGATTTTGCGAGGCATCAAGTTTGCCATCTTTGAAGGGTACAAATGCCGTTTCCTTCCAGACGGCATAGTTATAGCCGTTATACTTAACAAGACCGTATTGACGCCCGTTATCAAATGCGTCCATGGCTGCTTTGCGTTCAAACGCATCAGCATAAGCAGCATCCGCAACTTGAGTTCGAGCATCTCTTTCGTCAAGAGACAATGGAGTACCCCACTCCAGCTCCATGCCGGTTTTATATCGCGTGGTTTTAAACATCTCATTCTGCATGCGACGCATTTTTTCCAAACCAACGTCCTTACCCTTGTATCGCATATAACGGGTACCGGCAGTTAGTGTCAGCCAAGGCGTTGGCTGCCAATCCAAATTGAACATGGCAGAGTACTCTTTACGCTCGCCAGCGCGAGGACCTAACAGGCCTGTTGTAAGGTGCAAGCCGGCCCCAGTTGGAAACAGTCCATTGGCTTTGATATCACTGTTTTGCACCTGCTCACTCAGCTTTTCTTGTTGGTAGCTGGTTGCCAATAGCAGTTGCAGATTGTCAGACAGGTGAAACAGGTTACTTAAATCAAAGCCAGTACGATCATGGGTAGTCCATTGCTGACCTTCAGGATGGATAGTGCCATCGTGTTCTGGTTCACCATCGGGGTACATCAACCCAACATAATCAGGGTAGTTTGTCATCCACCAGTCATAGTCAAATAACGTTAACTGTGTTGCCTCATCTATATTAAGGCCCCATGGATTAGCACCTGTCTGAAAGCGTGTGCTCTGTGCTTTTGTTTTCCAAAGGCTGACTTCAAGATCTACCCAGTTATTATCGAGTGGTTTTGCTTCGTAATTTATTTTATAACTGTCAAGCCTTAACTCGGTTCTTGGGCGTTCATGTACAAACTTGAGCGGATAGGTTGAAAAATCAATGGTCGGATCTGTTTTTTCAAATGCTTCCCTGTACTGCCAGTTTAAGAGTGATTCGCCGGCTGTAGTTTCTCCAAAAGTGGTATCGGTGCGCATAAACTGCAAACCAATTTTTTGCTCATTAGGTAAATACCAGTTGTTCTTTACCAAGGTAGTATCTGTTTCGCTATCGGTATTGAATACCTCACTACCTGCAACATAGAGTTTGGTCAGGTTAGGGATGAAGCGATCTGTGGATTTTTCATCGTAAATATCATGCCCTTCATATTTTCCAGCATTTTTCTTACCTGCAAAATAGTTGCCTGTGCTGCGCTCACTGCGTGAGATCAGAATGTCGACAAATTCGTTGCGTCCGGCAATAGTTAGCATTTCCGTATGGTCATCAAAATTCATGACAGAAGAACTGTCCTTTTTACGGGGATCGGCAGAATCTATGTGGGCGGCGTCATTATTCCAGCGCGTTGCACCAGGAATGTCTCGGTAATCCTTGCCAAAAAAGGACTCAGGGTCGTGTGATCGTTTAATGGTGTTTCCTGACGTGCTTAGATTGGTTTCAATACCCCAGCTATCGCCTTCAGGAATAATGTCATTGGCGTCAATGGTACGAATGTTCACCGCGCCGCCAACTCCGCTCTTGATGCCACGAGACAGAGAAGCCCCTTTCTCGACTTCAATGCTACGAAATAAAGCAGGGTCAACATAGCTGCGATTACCTACGCCAAAGGTATGCAACCAGACATTGGTGGATTGTTCGGTGCCGTCGATGGTCAGAGGGACCCGCCCTTCACCGCTGATGCCGCGAATATTAGGCGTGATGGACTGGCTGCTGCGCGTATCCATGCTGTACACACCATTCATGCCTTTGAACACATCACCTGGATTAGTGGCTTGGAAACGCTGAAACTGCTCGCGATCTTGATAGACACTGGTGACGTTTGCGTCATATACAGCATCGTGGCCTTTTTCATCTGCCGTGCGCTCACCCGTTATGACCGCTTTTGGTAACTCAATGTCAGCGTTTTTCTGTTTGGCGTCGCTGTTTTTTTGCGTTTTTTGTAGCACATCAGTTTGCGTCGTAGCGTTAAGCGTTTGCGGTAACGCGTCTTCTTGCTGAGCGGTTTGCTGCTCCTGTGCAGCAACAAGCGCTGCCGGCCCTACTAGGCACAGCGCTGATATGATGATTGCCAGTTTTTTTCGTTCAAATAGCATCCCTGATCCTCCGGCTCGGTCAATGCGTCGATGAAACGACACTTTCCAAAGCTGTTTATATAAATATCACACTCAAATCTAAATACAAATGATTATCATCTGCATAAGAACTTAAGCATCATTTCTACTTATTCGTTGAAAAGGCATGCCTTTCTATGACGTTTCAACAGCCTTGCACGTTAGCGAAAATTAAATCTAAATGAGAATGATAATTATCATCTGCCGGAACTTTTCATTAAAATATGTGTATATCGGACACAACGCTCACCTAGGAATAACGCTTAGCAAATCTTAAGTAGAGAATCACCGATCATTTAAACAACGCTCCCTAGACTGCTGAATGCTGAATGCTGAATGCTGAGCAATCTCAGGCCCAAACGCCTTTCTTCCTAGGGTTCGTTAACGAGTAGTTGATAATTATCATTGTTCTTTCAGGGGGATATTCTTTAAGCTAACCTCTTAATGAGAGTGGTTATTATTTGCTTAAAGTGACTTGAGTAACACCTTCTCGTTAAGCTTGTACCACCTCGCACGCACACCGAACGGGAGTCTCATCTTGAAACCAATGATTAAAACAATGACCGCTATGTGTTTAGGTCTATTTGGTGTTTTCAGCCTGTTCAGCACTGCGTGTTTGGCCAGCGAGGCATTACCGGTAAAAAAACTGGTGATTGCCGGGCCTCCGGCAGGTGTTTCCAATGGTTTAATTCATATGTTGGCAAGCGATGGTTTTGCGGATATCGCCGAAGAAGTCGAATTTATTCTCTGGAGCAACCCCGACCAATTGCGCGCTTTAGCACTCAACGGCAAAATCGACTTTATTGCGCTGCCTACCAATGTCGCTGCCAATTTATATAACCGTGGCGCGCCGCTCGCGTTACTCAATGTCTCGCAATGGGGCGTGCTGTGGATGATTTCACGCGATCCCAATATGAAAACCCTGGCTGATTTTAAGGGCAAAGAAATCGCCATTCCTTTCCGTGCCGATATGCCAGATATTGTCTTCACTCATCTCGCCGAACGACAAGGTTTAACACCGAGCAAAGACTTTAAACTCAATTACACCGCAACGCCGATGGATGCCATGCAACTGTTAATTATGCGCCGTGTTGATCATGCGCTACTGGCTGAGCCTGCGGTATCCATGGCCTTACGTAAAACCAAATCGTTTCCTCTATCGCTGATTGCCCCAGAACTGCATCGCAGCGTAGATTTACAACAAGAGTGGTCGCGAGTCATGGGCAGTGAAGCCCGTATTCCTCAGGCGGGTATCGCAGTATTGGGAGAAAAACGCCAAAATGCTGAATTGCTTGAACGCTTTGAGACCGCCTATGCAGCCGCCACGCAATGGTGCCAAGACAATCAACAACAATGTGGCAAAGAAGTCGCCGCACAAGTACCTATGCTGTCGCCCGAAGCTGTCAGCGATGCATTAGCGGCACAAGTGACTCACTACGCGACGGCATTCGACGCCAAACAAGAACTCGAAGCCTTCTTACAAATCCTTCTGGACAAACAACCGGCATCGGTCGGCGGTAAACTGCCAGATGCTAACTTTTACGCCCAGCCCAATAGCTCTGCACCATGAACCGACTGAAAAACCTTTTACCCAACACCCTCAGCTATCTATGGAGTGGCTGGGGAGCACTGGCCAGTTTGCTGTTGTTTTGTGCCGTTTGGGAGTTGACCGCAGAGCACTATGGCTCGCTTATACTGCCAGGCCCTCTGGAGGTGATTGCACAATTAAAGCAGATGTTTAGCAGCGGCATCGCAGGCCCTGAGCTGATTATCTCGGGGCGGCGCACGCTCTACGGTTTAGCCCTAGCGCTAGGAGTAGGCAGCTTGTTAGGGATGTTTGCAGGCTTTTCAATCACCACTTCAATGCTCGCCCGCCCACTGATTACGTTGCTGCTGGGTATGCCGCCGATTGCGTGGCTGGTCTTGGCAATGCTCTGGTTTGGTTTGGGCGATGCAACACCGGTGTTTACCGTATTTGTCGCCTGCCTGCCGATTGTTTTTGCTGGCGCTATGCAAGGCACGCGTACCCTCGATAATCATCTAAAAGCTGTCGCCCAGGTGTACCGACTCCCTTGGCACATGCGCCTCACCGATATTTACCTACCGCACTTAGCCTCTTATTTATTTCCCGCATGGATTACTGCTTTAGGCACTTCGTGGAAAGTTGTGGTGATGGCTGAATTGCTCAGCACCTCTGACGGGATTGGTGCTGCGTTAGCCGTCTCACGCGCACAACTCGATACATCAACCACGTTAGCTTGGGTGGTTGCGGTATTAGGCGTCTTATTGGCCACTGAGTATTTACTGCTGGAGCCGATTAAACGGCATTTAGAACGTTGGCGCGTGGGAGTCAGTCAATGAGCGCTTTGCATATCCGTCATTTACAGCACAAATACGCTTTAACCGAAGTACTCAGCGATATTAATCTGGATCTATTTGCTGGAGAAACCTTGGCCTTAGTCGGCCCTTCTGGCTGTGGAAAAAGCACCTTGTTGCACATTATTGCTGGTTTATTAACAGCCAGCGAAGCGGTTATTGAGCAAGGTTTTCGTGGCTCTGCCTGTATGTTTCAAGAACCTCGCTTACTGCCTTGGAAAACCGCAGAGGACAATATCACTCTGGGCTTAAAAGCGCTAAATATCCCTAAGCGGGCGCGCCAGCAACAAGCACAGCACATGGCTGAGACCTTAGGCCTAACCCTCGATGATCTCGAAAAATACCCGCATGAGTTATCCGGCGGCATGCAAAGTCGAATCGCGCTAGGCCGCGCCTTAATTATCAAGCCTGACCTATTGCTCTTGGATGAGCCGTTCTCTGCTTTAGATATTGGCTTAAAACTTGAGCTCTATACGCTGTTGCGTCAGCACATCACTGAACGCGGCACGGCAGTACTGATGATCACTCACGACTTAATGGAAGCCGTACGCTTAGCGGATCGAATCGTGATGATGGTACCTGACCCTGGTCGCCTGATTGGCGAATTTACCCTACAAAAACCACACACTGAGCGTAGCGATGCGTGGATTTATCAAACCACCGCTGAGCTGATGGCCAACGACAATATTCGTATCGGTTTTGGCCTGGCTAAAGGCTCGCTGGAGAGAGCCGAGCACGCCCACACACAGCATTCCGGGTGCAGCATATGAGCCTGTTAAAACGTTGCTTGCAATCACCTCTTTTGTTATGCGGCTTTCGTCCTTTTTTTCTCCTGACCGCTACCAGCGCGATACTTTTTATGAGCCTCTGGCTCATGTCTTTACAAGGCTGGCTGGGTACGTGGTCGATCACTGGCGGTTGGCTGTTATGGCATGCTCACGAGCTGATTTTTGGTTTTGCCGCCGCGGCGACCGCAGGCTTTGCGTTAACCGCGATTCCTGAGTTCACCAACAGTAAACCGCTGGGTCAGCTACCCTTATTCAACTTAGTGGGTTTATGGCTAGCTGCGCGCTTAAGTTACTTACTGGCGTTTTGGATCACCCCGTGGCCTGCTCTGCTGTTAAATCTGTTTTTTTGGCTGGGACTGTTGCTGTACATCAGCCCACCGGTATGGCGCGACCCACAACGTAAGCACATCAGTTTTTCCTTGGTAGTGGCCGGCTTAGCCGTGTTACAAACGGGTTTTTTTATCTCCTTAACCGAGCCTGGCGCTGCACTAAAATGGCTGTACACCGGCATCCACGCTTTAATGATTTTAATTATTGTCGCAACCAGTCGCGTTTCGATGAGTGTGGTGAATAACCGTGTGGAACATAAAGGAAGCAGCAGCGACCCCGACACAACACCCTATTTAGCACGCCCACCACGCCGCTACTTAGCCATTAGCATGATTGTTATCTGCGCCTTATCTGAGTTTATTTTAGGCGCTCACCCAGTCACCGGTTGGACAGCCTTGGCTGCAATGGCTGCAATTTTTAACTTACTTAATGACTGGCATGTTGGCCGTCCGTTATTTTCACGCTTAGCCTTAATGCTATATGCCAGCTACTGGTTAATGGCATTAGGCTATGGACTGCTGGGAGCGGCTTATTTAGGTGCCCCGTTACTGCCATCAGCCGGTCGTCACTTATTGACGGTAGGCGCCATGACCTTATCGATTTTCACTATTATGAGTATCGTGTCACGCATCCACTCAGGCTTATGGCTGGACCGCAGGTTCTGGATTCCAAGCGCCGCTGTACTCTTTGTGATCGCCGCGCTGATACGTGCGTATGCAGGTTTCTACAGCGCCGCAACTTCATTTAATCAGCTATTAATCGTGGCGGGGTTGTTATGGATCAGTGGCTTTGCACTGTACGCGCTGTACTTATTTAAAACCATAAGCACGCCTCGCAGCGATGGACAAGACGGCTGTGCAGAACCGTTAACAGAGCATCATTAACACGCCCGTTAGTTGCACTGGGCTAAGCTAAGCTATGTTTAAAATAGCCACAGCACTCAAATAAGCCATCACCTAACGAAGCACTGCGATGCTGCTTGGTTAGGTCCAATTTTGGCGTTGGTAAACCCACGCTACGACACAACCCTTCAATATCAAGCAAGACAATCTCTGGATTGCGTCCGCCAATAAAACCAGCGCGACGAAACTGTGCTAACTGTCGAGAAAAGGTTTCAGGCGCAATATTAAGCTGCCGAGCTAGCACTGCTTGGCGCACGGGCAAACTAAACCACGCCGAACACTGCTGCATATACAAATCCAGCAGATAGCTCGCCATACGTTGCGCAGCATTGCCCATGGTCAGCAAATCAATCCGATTCAGCGACTGCGCGACAGCGACAGCCATGTTTTCTAATAACTGCATCGTCAAAGCAGGCGTGCACTGACAGAGCGCCAGCAAACTTTGCTTAGGAATTTTATACAGGGTCACAGTCGTTAATGCCTGCGCCGCCAAGGGATACTCTGCATCGTCAATAAACATCATGGTTTCTGCAACAGTATCGCCACTTGTCAGAGTACGAAACACTTTTTCAGCGCCATCATACGAAGGCCGATACACCGCAACCTCACCACTTTTAATCCAAAAAAAGTGTGTCGCTGCTTGACCAAATTGAAACAGATGCTCATGCACTTTAAGCTCTAAAGGCTTAGCGTCATCCAGCAACATTCTTAATCGAGTTTTATCAAGCGAAGAAAGAATAGAGGTTTTATTGGTGGCAGAAAAAGCTAATACGCTATCCATAATGTACTCGGAAGTGATACCCATAAATCATTCTTTAATGAGAATGATTCTACATTAGAGTTTGGAAATAGCCAATCCATAAAACGTCTTGATACGCTATGCACGAATGGCTGAGCGACATTCGAGGGCAACCTGCCTTGCAAAGCCAAAGCTGGCAAGGCAGTGATTTTAATAGCACACTGAATTTACAAAATCCTGATTATGCTTCAGGCGCGCGCAAGGCCTCATTGAGCTGATCAACCACCAGTGCCCATTCACCATCAGAGCACAGTAACTCTTTCAAAAGCTGACGTTGCCCATCGTTCCAAAACTCAGCATCTAGCACACTCACTTCTGATGCTAAGCGATGCTCACTAATAAAACGTGCAATGCCCTCTGGCGTTGCATCCAAACCAAGCTGCAAAAATAAATTGGTCATACGTACGGTTACTTCACTCATCAGGTCGTTCTCCATGTTTAGTGTTTGCAAGATCAGCATAACCATAAAACCGTCATTTGAATATGACGGCATAGTCACCCTCACATCAACCCGCTGGAGCATGACCTGTTTTATGACGGATTAAAATGCACCGCTCAATGCAAGCGTAACACCACGGCCCGCCGCCTTCAGCTCTTGGCCGCTGATACCATCGGTAAGGTGCTCATGGTATTTCTTATTGGCCAGATTATTCAGCTGCAGATCAATATGGCTGCTTTTTAAGCCACCCATTGCGCCAAAACCATAACCTACGCGTGCATCAGCCGTAACAAAACCTGCGGTTTCATTCTCGCTACCATTGCTGAAATCTGTAGCAATGCGGTCTTGTTTAGCGACGGCACGTAAGCCGGCGTGCCACGAAAAACCACGTTCAGCGGGTTGACCAATACCAAGACGCAGCTCATTGGCAGGCATTTCATAGAGAGGCTCATTGTCTTGCTTATTGTCACCGCGCAGCCAAGTAAAACCAGTATCAACCACGAAAACACTCAGCGGCATTTCAAGGTTACCCTCAAGACCGTAGATCACCACTTTACTCAAGTTTTCCGCCTGTTTAATGGCTAGGCCATTTTGCGGATGATTCGCACCCGTTACGCGCCCAGCAATAAAATCATCAATGCGGGTATAAAACGCGGCCAATTGAAAGGCCTGCAAACCATCACGTCCTTTCAAGCCCAACTCAACACTACTGGAACGCTCGGGATCAAGCTGCGGATTACCGACATGGTAATAGCCATCACCACGCGCAGAGTCTTCAAAACGCTCACGCATGTCCGGTGCTCGGTACGCCTGACCAATATTGGCATACAGATTTAACCTGTCGCTCAAAGGCTGCACAGCGCCCAATGACCACGACAGATTATTATCACTGCTACTTAAGCCAGAGGTCTGCGCGGCGGTTCCAGCACCTTTAACTTGAGCCTCACCTTGCGTGTAATCGTAGCGTAACCCCGCAGTGAACAGCGTGCTACCCATCGAGAACTCATCCTGCACAAACATGCCAAGCGATGACACCTCACCATCTTTAAACGGATCATTGCGCATATTATTATTAAAAGCTGGGGCATTATTATTAATATAACGCTCTGGATCACCGGTCATCTTCCAGCCATCCACGCCAACCGTTAGCCAATGTGCATCATTGAGCGCACCATTCCACTGACTGCGCAAACCATGGGTAATAAAACTGACATCATTGCTCACATAATTACGATCTAGGTTTGCAGCATACGCGCGGATCTCGCGATACACTTCTTGACGATACACATCCGTGGAAAGCGTGCCGCCAAACAACGCTGCATCCAGTCCTAGCGCATACAGTTCACGATGCTGGTTTGGCGAATGAATAGTGACTTCACCCAGCGCTGGCGGCAAACCTGCTCCGCCTGGCTTACCGCCGGTTCGCGCAGAACCTGGATACCAAACATCCTCATCATTATGGCGCTGCACGTTAACCCGCAGTACATAGTCATCAGCAATTTTATGCTGGTATTTTACCAACAAGGTATCAGAGTCATACCCCGTATCTTCCTCACGTCCATTGGGGCTTTTATAGTTACCCACGTCACGCCCTGCAATGCCCACTACAAAACCTTGCTCGGCATTACTGCCTTGTAATAACAACGCGCCACTGTAAGCATGATCAACGCTGCTGGCTGACGCAGCAAAACGTCCACCCAACTCAGCCTGTTCAGTAAAGCGTGGCTCCGGCGTCAGCAAGTTCACCACCCCGCCCATTGCACCACTGCCGTACAGCACAGACCCTGGTCCTTTAACCACTTCAACACGGTCTAACAAGCCTAAATCTAAAAACGAGGCCAAAGCACCTTGTGGCTGGGCAGAATTAACGCGAATACCATCCACCATCACCACGACACTTTCGCGCTTTAAACCTCGCAGCACTGGATTCTGTCCCCACGCACCATCACTTTGAACTGCCATACCAGGCTGGCCACGCAATAAATTACCCGCAGGGCCTTGGCTGGTGGCCTCGGGTTTTATAACGCTAATCGCTTGCGAGGTATCAAAACTGTCACTGGCATAACCACGCGCAGTCACCACAGTGTCTTCCAATTGAACATCCGCAGCCTGTGCAGTGAGGCTTAAACCCGCTAAACAGGCCAAGGTTAATCGTGACAAAGGAAAAGACATAAACACGTACTCCGCAAATAAAGTTCAGAACATCTGAAATGTGAATGCGAAGCACTATACGTCAAATGATAATCATTTCTATTTGATAATTATCAAGACACCCATAAAAAAGGGCTAAAACGGCATCAATTGATTCACCCTTTTAACCCTTCATGTTTTAAACACATTGTCACGCCAGGATCAATCCATGCTTGACGCACCAATGCGATGTACCGACAAGTCGGCACCTTGGAACTCTTCTTCAGCATCTAAGCGTAGACCGGACACCGCTTTAACCCCGCCATACACTAAAAAGCCACCACTCAACGCCACCACAACACCCAGTAAAGTACCTAAGACCTGAACGACAAAGCTCACTCCGCCAATACCACCCAGCGCTTGCAAGCCAAAAATACCGGCGGCGATCCCGCCCCAAATACCGCACATGCCATGCATGGCCCAAACCCCAAGCACATCATCAAAGCGTGGAAAACGATTTTGCGCCAATAAGAAGCAACCAATAAACAGCGCGCCAGCAATCACACCCACAACCAGTGCGCCCATCGGGTGCATAACATCCGAGCCCGCGCAAACCGCCACTAAACCCGCCAGCGGTCCGTTATGGATAAAGCCTGGATCTTTTTTACCAATCAGCATCGCCACTAACGTCCCGCCAACCATCGCCATCAAGCTATTAACGGCAACCAGACCTGAGACACCCTCGAGCGTTTGTGCTGACATGACATTAAAGCCAAACCAACCCACCGCAAGGATCCAAGCGCCCAAGGCTAAAAATGGAATATTTGATGGTGCAAAAGCTACGACACGACCATTACGGTAACGACCGGCGCGTGCACCCAGCAAAAAAATCGCCGCAAAAGCAATCCAGCCGCCCATCGCATGCACCACCACAGAACCAGCAAAATCATGGAAAGGCGCGCCTAATACACGGGTGAACCACGCCTGTAGACCTAAGTTACCGTTCCACATAATTCCTTCAAAAAAGGGATACACAAACGCCACAATCAGGGTTGTCGCAATCAAAATTGGATAAAATTTAGCCCGTTCAGCAATACCACCAGACACAATCGCAGGAATCGCCGCAGCAAAGGTCAGTAAAAAGAAAAATTTAACCAGAGCATAACCATTGTTACTGACCAGCGTATCTGCGCTACTGAAAAAGTTAACCCCATAAGCGATTTGATAGCCTACAAAAAAATAAGCCAAGGTGGACACACCGAAATCAGTGATTATTTTAACCAATGCATTGACTTGATTTTTGTAACGGACTGTTCCGACTTCTAAAAAAGCAAACCCAGCATGCATCGCCAGCACCATAATGGCACCGCCTAAAATAAACATGGTGTTTGCGCTATGTGTCAAAACCTCAATTGCCAAACTGATGTTCACTAACTGATCACTTTCCATTGCATTTCCTCAGCTGTAACCTTGTTTAAGCGCAACAACTACAGGGTCGTTAAACGCAAGATGCACACCGTTGACAGCGTATCAATGCAGTGCACCAATGGTTTGAGCACATGGATAAAGACACAGCCAGTCAGCTAGTGAGTTTTAGTATGCAGGAAAAATAAATCAGGGAACAAAATTTCTTACTGGGTCCGGCACTCAGAACCTTATAAACAAGCCTAGGTGGCCTATAGCAAACTCACCACTGCAATCCTTGCATCTAAATACTTTGCACTTTTTTTAAAAAAAACCAGATTAAACCATCAGTAAAACCTAGCAGCCTTATGCCCTCTGCACACGACATTGCGCCCAGGCATTCCGTTTTGCCGCCCAGTTCATTACCTCTAATGATTTAAATATAACTTTACTCCAATCCATATACGCCTGTATAAAACGCAACAATATAACATCACAGGTATGTATTTATAATGAATCGTTTCAAGAGCACAGGGTTATACGGCGTCTTATTAGTGTGTCAGGCAGGTTGGGCATTGGCGGACACTGCAACCGATCTAGGTTCCGTGGTAATTAGTGCTACAGCAACTGAGCAAACCTTGAGTAATGCGCCAGCCAGCGTCAGTGTCATTACACAACAAGCATTGCAAAAACGCCCCGTACAAGATTTAAAAGACGCGTTAAGTGGTGTTAAAAGCGTGCAGTTTAATGGTGTTGGGATGTCACGCCGAGGAATCAGCTTACGCGGTATGCCAAGCGAACATACCCTTGTGCTGATTGATGGTAAGCGCATTAATCCTTCAGCCGGCGCCATTGCACACTCTGACTTTGATTTAAACTGGATCCCCCTAGCCACCATCGAACGTATTGAAGTAGTACGCGGCCCCATGTCATCGCTGTACGGCTCAGAAGCATTAGGTGGGATTGTCAATATCATCACTAAAGCACCAAGTGAAGACTGGGCCGGTACAGTACGTTTAACCGGACAAAGTCCAGAACAACACGGCGGACAACAGCATCAGGTCAATGGATATATCAGTGGTGCCCTCATTCCTGAACGGTTGAGTCTTTCTTTAACCGGAGAATTACAGCGCCAGCAAGAAACACCCTTTAGCAATGATAAGCGCATATCTGATTTAGAAGGCAATGATAACCATCATCTAGGCATGGCGCTGCGCTGGCAATTAGACTCGACACAAGACTTAACCTTTGACTACAGCCAAGGCCGTGAAGAACGCTGGCGCAACACATTAACTACAGGAAGAGTCATTTCAGAGTATGAGTCAACTGATGTATTAAAACGTCAACAATTATCCTTAACTCATGATAAAGACTGGGAGTGGGGGCACACTCAAGTTCGAGGCTATCGCAATCAGTTGCAACGAGAAAATTATCGAACAGCAGAACAGACCTCCAACGATCCGCAAAAGATCATCAGCAGCGTAGTCGATGGGCAAATAACCTTTGACCCTATTGATCAGCATCGCTTAGCTGTCGGTAGCGAATGGCGTAAAGAAGAGTTAGAAGATCTCTCCGTGAATCGCCACGGACAAGATCAAGCCATCCACCGTGCTGTATTTTTACAAGATGAATGGCAGCTGGCACAAGACTGGTCCCTGACACTGGGAAGCCGCCTTGACCAACATGAAGCCTTTGGCTGGGAACATAGCCCACGCGCTTACCTGATTTATCAATTCAACCCTGACTGGCAAATGCGCATCGGGGCCGGCCGTGGCTATAAAGCACCGTCATTAAAACAACTCTCGGCCTCGTATCAGAATATCGGCGGAGGTGGATTTTTTACTATTTATGGCAACCCTGATCTTAAGCCAGAAACCAATACCACATATGAGTGGGGGGTCGAATATCAACAGGACGCATTTAGATTTAGCACAACCCTCTTTGAAAACCAGCTCAATGATTTGATTCAAACACATTGCACGGCTAACTGCGGTCAACGCGGCCGCGAGCAACGCACCTATGAAAATATTGATCAAGCACGAATCCGCGGACTTGAGCTGGAGATGAACTGGACGTTTCATCCCGATTGGCAGTGGCAGGGAAACTATACTTATCTTGATGCAAAGAACATCACCGACAAACACCGTTTAAGCGATCGCTCACGGCACCTACTGAATAACAGCTTACAATGGCAATTGAGCGAGCATTTCAATAATCAGTTACGCCATGAATATGTTGGTAGTCAGCTGAGCGGCAGCCTTGGTCAGCAATATGCTTTGCCCGCCTATCATTTACTGCACTGGGATATGAACTATCAGCTATCAAACAATACGAGTTTACAAGCAGGTATTAGTAATTTATCCAATAAACGCTTAAGTAACAGTAATGAACTCTTCGCCTATACCGAGCCAGGACGCAGCTATCACGTCAGCATACAGGTGGGTTTCTAATGCGTTATTGGTTAGTCATTGGACTCTCTTTACTCAGCTGTACGGCATATGCTAAGCCCAAAGTAACAATCGTGGCCAGTGCGTTCGTACTGGAGCATAAGTTTGAGCAATTGCAGGCTATCGCAACAGCTCAAGATGTACAGCTAGAGGTTATTCGCCCTGAAGGTCATCTGCAAAAAACACAGGTATTAGAGCAACTCAACAGCAGTGACTTAATCATTTTAGATACGCCACGGCCCAATGATTTAGAGCAAGTGAGCGCGTATCTAGCGGAGATTACTTGGCAGCGTGAGCAGCCTTGGATACAGGTAGGTGCTGGGCGTCCACAATATGATGGAATTCCTAAAAAACTGGCTCAATTCTGGATTGATTACTATGCTTATGGCGGTGCGCACAATATGCAGCTCCTGCTTACCAGTCTTATTAATCACCATGAAAAGCAACCTCTCTTAGCCTTACCAGAAGCACAAAAAATTCCCGTCCAAGGTATTTACCACCCTCAGGCCGGCCATTTTTTCACTGAGCTAGAAGACTATATTGCTTGGGCTGAACAACGGCATAAAGCACCAACAGCACGGGTAGCTTTTGCAATTAATAAGCAGCAAATCAGCGACATGCAAACCTCGGCATTAGATGAATTAATTCAGCGTAGCGAAGCGCAGGGGCTGTTACCCATTATTTTCTGGTTTGATAGTGAACAAGCGACTGCTTTAACTGATTTCTTTGCTAAGAATAAACCAAACGTCATCATCAATATGCAGCATATGCAGAATGGAAACGCTCGTTTGCAAGAATTCTCAGCGTTCAACATTCCAGTGCTACAGACCCTAACCTACCGTGATGGTAACCAGCAGCAATGGCTGCAAGCTGATCAAGGCGTGCCAGCTCGCACTGTTGCGCCTTTTTTAAGCGTGACAGAAAGCTGGGGAATGAGCGACCCGATGGTGATTTCTGCTGTAGAAGATGGACGCGTGACTTTAATGGCGGCGCAGATTGAAAGTGTGCTGCACAAGGTCAAGCAACTGATTAAGCTACAGCAACAACCTAACAGTGATAAAAAAGTTGCACTGCTGTTCTGGAACAACCCAGTGGGTGAGAAAAATATTGCAGCATCGCATTTAAATATTCCGCGCAGTTTAGTAACCATTACGCAAGCTTTATCCCAAGCCGGATACGCTATTACCACGCAAAGTGAAACAAATTTTATCGAGATTGCCCAACAGCTCTTAAGCGGCGTCTATCACCCTGAAACCTTGCAAGACTTATACAAGCAAGGTTTAGCAAAAACACTACCGCTTGCTGACTATCAACAATACTTAACCACACTGCCTGATGAAGAACAGCATGCGTTAGTCGATCGCTGGGGCCCTGCCGAAAAGCACTGGGCATTGCACTCGATTGAGGGTCAATTACAGTTTGTATTTCCTGCTATTGATCTTGGACATTTAATCCTATTGCCCCAACCCTCGCGAGCCGGTGATCCAGAAGCGTTCTATCATGATGCAAAAGTTCCTCCTGACCATCTTTACCTGGCGGCATATCGCTATCTCAATCAACAGTCTATTAATGCCATTATTCACTTAGGTACGCATGGCACACAAGAATGGTTGCCCGGCAAAGATCGAGGGCTATCAGTGACTGATTACCCATTCTTAACCGTGGGCGACATTCCCGTCTTTTATCCTTATATCCAAGATAATATTGGAGAAGCCATTCAAGCTAAACGGCGCGGTCGCGCGGTGACAATCAGCCATCAAACCCCACCCTTTGCACCTGGTGGTCTGTACGATGAGCTACGCGATTTACACCAACTGCTTGAAGAGTATCAACAATTAGAACCAGGGGCCGCACAACAACAGACACAGAATAAAATAATTGCGCTAGTCACTGAACTCAACCTACATAAGGATATGCAGTGGCAAACAAGCCAATTGGCCGCTGAGTTTCCAGAATTTTTAGCAGCGCTGCATGATCACTTACAGCAGTTAGCCCAAGAAGCTATTCCTTTGGGATTGCACACTTTCGGCGAGCCTGCCTCAGTAACAAATCGGTTAACCACTGTGATGCAACAACTGGGGGCGCCCTACTATGCGGCTCTAGGGGTTGATGCTCAACAGGTGTTTGCAGTTGAGGCCGAGCAAATCACCGAGTCGCGACCCTACCAAGTACTCGCTGAGTATGTATTAAATAAAAATGCGCCTAAAGACGCATCCAATCTTCTTTTAACACTGCTGCAGCAGGGTGAAAGTTATTTTGAAAACCTTTCCGAGCCACAAGAACTACACGCCTTAATAAATGGCTTAGCAGGCGGTTTTGTGGCACCAGGAACGGGTGGTGATCCTGTCCGCAACCCACTGGTAGCCAGTGGTCGTAATCTCTATGCTTTTGAAGCCAATAAAATCCCCACACAAGCAGCCTATCAGGCGGGGGACGCTGCATTGCTCGAACTGCTTAAGCAACATCAGCAACAACACGCGGGCAATACTCCTAAGAAAATTGCCTTTAGTTTATGGTCATCCGAGACTTTACGTCATTTAGGCGTGGTAGAAAGCCAAGTTTTACATGCTTTAGGTCTGCAACCTCGCTGGGACCAAGGCGGTCGTCTCATCGCTTTAGATATTATTCCCCGCCAGCAGTTAGGCCGTCCACGTATTGACACCGTGGTTCAAGTCACCAGCGTTTATCGTGACCAATTTGATCACTTTATGCACTTACTCGCGGGAGCCATTGAGCAATTAAGTCAACTTGATGAAGACGACAACCCTATCGCCCAGCATAGCCAGCGCATTGAGCAGCAATTGCTCGATAGTGCTGTGGAAAAAACCCAAGCCAAACAACTGGCTCAAATCAGGCTGTTCAGTAATCAACCCGGTGATTACGGCACGGGGGTCTCTAAACAAGCTCTCGCTTCAACTGAGTGGGAAGACGATAGCGTTTTGGCTGAACAGTTTTTATCACGCATGCAATACGCCTATGGCACTCAGCATTGGGGCGCTGCTTTGACTAAAACACAAGGTAACTTATTTACCCAGCAACTCAAGGGCACAGAGTTAGCGATCATGTCACGCTCATCTGAACTAAACGGCGTGCTTTCAACCGATCACCCTTTTGAGTTCTTAGGGGGTTTATCTCGGGCCATTGAACTCATAGATGGGCAAGCACCCGACTTATATATTGCGGATTTGCGTAAAACCCAACCAAAAATAACCAAGGCAGAACGGTTTCTAGCGGATGAGTTACGCAGTCACTTTTTAAACCGACAATGGATCACTGCAATGCAAGCAGAAGGCTATGCCGGTACATTAGAAATCCTCAACACCATTAATAATGTTTGGGGTTGGCAAGCCATGAATCAAAATATGGTACGAGCCGATCAGTGGCAAGAGCTGCATGAAACCTTTGTGATGGATAAGCGCGACTTACAGCTTAACCCATGGTTTGAGCAGCATAACGCCAGTGCTCAAGTGCAAATCATTGAACGCTTAATTGAAGCTATTCGTAAAGGCTATTGGTCTGCCGATGAACGCACTCAGCAACAGCTGGTTGAACGTTGGCAGGACTTAACAGAGCGCACTGAAGAATCGAGTGGCGCGCAAGTGACTCGTGATTTTATCGATGAATTAGCACTCGGCTTTGGTATGACTGCGCCCACCAATACTCCAGGTAGCAGCCAAGCTGGCGAAACTGTTACAGGACAGTTTCTGGAAGCGACCCCTGCCCCCTCAAACCCTACAACCTCCTCTTTATGGAGCTATATATGGCTGCTATTGCTCGCTGTCTGCGCAGCAGGTGCCATGTACCAGCATTATCACAACCAACAACGCCAAGGTGCTAAATCATGAATGCCCTAGAACAGAGCATGTATCAATTGTCTCATGTGTTTTTATACCCCGTATTACTGTTAATTATTGTGTCTTTAACCTATGCACTGTTTGCTTTGGGGGCCTTTTTATGGGAAGCAGGGTTACGCCAGCGCGGACGTTACACTTCAGTTTTACTCTCGTGGCAGGCAGAGCATGGAGGCAGCAGCGATGACTTAGAACTGTTTATCTTAAAGCAACTGGAGTGGCTGCGTATCACGACACGCAGCACCCCGATGCTGGGTTTAATTGCGACCATGATCCCCATGGGGCCGGCCATGCTGGCGTTAACTGAAAGCAATATTGATGGCGTGGGTGAAAACCTTGTAGTGGCTTTTAGTGCGGTAATTTTAGCTTTATTGAGTGCAAGTATAAGCTTCTTTATTTTAACCATCCGCCGACGCTGGCTGTTGCAAGAGTTACGTCAATTTGAATGCTTATCGCAGGAGCAAACATGCGCTTTTTAGAGCTTGATGAGACTGAAGACCCGATTGTTTCAGTGGTCAACTTAGTCGATCTGTTTCTAGTTATTATTGGTATTTTAATGATCGTTATCGTCACCAATCCATTAAATCCATTGAAACAAGGCAATGTTGTGGTGGTTGAGAACCCAGGGCAAGCAGATATGCGCATCACTGTAAAAGAGGGTAAGGAAATCACTCAATATGAATCTACAGGTGAAATTGGCCAGGGACAGGGAGCGAAAGCTGGCGTCACTTATAAAATGGACGACGGCCGTTTAATTTACGTGCCAGAATCATAAAAATACAGCGTCTGCTTGTGTGACACGGATAGGTAAGCCCTCTTATTTTTCAGAGGGCTTACCCATTATTATGCCTCTTTTTTTGTTGATATTAAGTTGCTTGGTACTCTTAAGTTGACTTCTTTTCCAGCACTCTGCCTATCCGTTAAATCAGATAGGCAGAGCATGGTTTTTTAGTTTGTGGAGTAACCCAAGTACTCTGGGAGCCAGAGTGCAATTTGCGGGAAGAACAAGACCAGCAGCAGTGCGCTAAACATGGTGAGCATAAATAGCATCGCCCAACCAAAGGTTTCTTCTAGACGTATATTGGCGACTTTGGTGGTAACCATCAGATTGATCGCCACCGGCGGGGTGAACTGGCCAATGGCAATATTCATCGCCAACAAAATACCAAACCAAACCGGGTTCCATTCAAAATATTGGATTAATGGCACAAGGATCGGCGTCAAAATCAAATAGATAGAAATGGCATCCAGCAACATACCCGCCAACAACACCAGTAGCATGACTAATAACAGTAAGATCAGTGAGCTGTCAGAGATGGAAAGAATAACGTCAGCTAAACGAGTAAAGGTGCCTAGCGTGGTACCCGCCCAAGCAAAAATACCGGCTAATGAAATGATGATTAATACGATGCCAGAGATTTTCACTGCCTCGTTAAACATCTCAATTAGACCTGACCAGTTAAGCTGTCGATATACAAAAGTGCCAATAAATAAGCCATAAGTCACAGCAACAACTGCTGCTTCAGTCGGGGTAAAAAGCCCAGAGCGTAAGCCACCTAAAATAATCACCGGTGCTAATAAAGCAGGAATGGCTTTGACAAAACTGGCTCGAATCGATGGCAGCTCTTCATCAGAGCTTTTTACCGTTTCCCAGCCATTACGCTTGGCTAAGAAGTACGCAGGCACCAGCAAAGATGCTCCGGCTAATAAACCTGGGAATAAACCTGCGGCAAATAGCGCACGCAAATCCAAACCAGGCATCATCACTGAATATAAAATCAGCGCAATGGACGGCGGAATAAGTATCGCTGTGGACGAGGCGGCGGCAATTAAAGAGGCCGAGAACGGACGTGGATAACCGGCTTTAGTCATGCTGGGCAACATCACCATAGCAACTGCTGCTGCATCGGCAGGTCCAGAACCACTCATACCGCCCATAATCAAGCAGACCAGCACCGCCACCAGTGCTAAGCCACCATGCCTGCGCCCAATCAATGATTGGGCAAAATTAACCAGACTGGCCGCCACCCCTGCTCGCTCAAAAATAATACCCGTCAAAATAAACAGTGGAATCGCAATCAGCGGGTATTTCGCAATACTGTTATAGGTGTTGGTGCCCAGTGTTGCCAGCATATCCGGTGATAGACCCGTAATAATTCCTGCTGCACCACCCAACCCTAAAGCAAAAGCCACCGGCATACCTAAAGCCAAACACGCCGCAAAAATTAACAGCATCCATAAGTCAGGGCTCATTGCTCTTCCCCTCTTTCCGGATCACCATCACGTAAACGATCAAAGAGGTTTTGTGTGCAGCGAACGATGATGGCACTGGCTAATACAGGTAACCAAATGAAGTAAATCCAAGTGGGGTAACCCAATCCCGGTGACAGCGATTCCCAAGAGTATTCTTCATAAGTGAGCAATCCGCCGTACCAGACAACCAAGCCCAGCACGACAATACTGCCGAGCCACTGCAGGATATAAACAATACGACGCCCAACTAAACCTAAATAGTTTTCTAATAGGGTGATACGAATATGCTCATTGCTGCGTGCTGCAACGGCGGCACCGGAAAAAGCCAGCACCACCATTAAAAACACGGAAAACTCTTCAGTAAAAGCAAAGGATGCGTTAGTGGTATAGCGCACGACAACATTAGCCAGGCTAATAAGACTAATCCCAAGCAAAGCGATAATGCCCAGCCACGACTCAAGGGCGATTGGTTTCTTTGACATAAATAATTGTAACCAGAGAGACCAAAACCCAGCGCCGGTTAGCTGTACCGAGGTTGGGTTTTAGAGTGAGTATAAATTAACGATTTTTAATGGCTTCTTGCGCGCTATCAACCAATTTTTTACCGATACGCGGAGTCCACTTTTCATATACTTTTTGCGTTGCATCAACAAAAGCCTGATGCTGCTCAAGCGTAAGCTCAGTCACCTCTACACCACGCTCACGAATCACTTGCAAGGTGTCATCTAGCTCAGAACGGGATTTTTTGATCTCCCAAGCTCCGGCATCAATCGCCGCTTGTTTGAGCAGTGCCTGATCATTTTCAGAAAGCTTAGACCAAACTCGCTTACTTACACCAAAAATTAACGGATCATTCATGTAGTGCCACAGCGTCAGATACTTCTGATCAGCACGATCAGCACGGGCCACATCAAACACAGCCAGCGGGTTTTCTTGACCATCAACTGCGCCAGTGGTGAGTGCTGGCAAAGCATCCGTCCAACTCATTTGTGTTGGGTTTGCGCCTAAGGCATTAAAGGTATCTAAAAATAACGGTGAACCCACAACACGTACTTTTAAGCCATTAAGGTCGGCAGGCACGCTCAATACTCCACGCGAGTTGGAGATTTCACGGAAACCATTTTCACCCCAAGCCAAGGGCATAACGCCGCGCTTTTCAATGGCGTCAAAAACCATTTGACCTGCCTCACCTTGCGTAACAGCATCTACCGCAGCGTTATCAGGCATCAAAAAAGGCAAAGAGAAAAGATTTACTTCAGGAACCTGAGTCGACCAGTTAATCGTAGACCCCACAGCCATATCGATCAACCCACTGCGCATCGCAGAAAACTCACGGGTTTGGTCACCGGATACCAGTTGTGCATTTGGGTAAACTTTTAGAGTAATGCGACCTTCTGAACGCTCTTCTACCAGCTCAGCCCATTTAGCAGCCGCCTGCCCCCAAGGGAATGCTTCGGATAATACGGTTGAAACAGAAAACTCGTGGGTTTCTTCAGCAACAGTAGATGTAGCACTAAAAGCCAAGCACGTAGCACTGAGTAACAGCCATGTTTTGATTCGCATTGCAGTCTCCGTCGTTATTTTTGGGTGCACGATATTAGCAGAGTCTAATAGCAAGGCTTTATTTTATTGGAGAATGCTTGAGTCATCTCTTCGACCTGCAGTTAACAGCCGCTGCCTGCGTAAGCTTTTAGTAGATAGACATGGGTTAAATATCGAGCAAACAGCTGGTTAAAAACTTGTCCTGGACGGATTTTTTGATAGAAAAAGACGCTATTAAATGATTTAAATTTTGCCAGTCACATACTCGGCAAAAAAGAATAATCATTATAGTTTTCTTGCCATCAATACATATGTTTGCCATGGTTACGTTAGCTTTAATGTTGTTTGGGCCGCTAGATCGCAACTTTACCAAGCCGGTCCCAGCTATTTAAAGCGCATACAAATCTAAGTTAATGGGGGTACTGAAAACATAA
The DNA here is from genome assembly GCA_034006605.1 of Pseudomonas sp. Taxonomy (GTDB): domain Bacteria; phylum Pseudomonadota; class Gammaproteobacteria; order Pseudomonadales; family Pseudomonadaceae; genus Denitrificimonas. Next base: position 124,302 of record JAVESM010000006.1, read on the forward strand.
CCAGCCGCCAGCTTTAGCAGTGCCTAGGCTGGGAAACAAACCCATACGTTTCATGCAATAAAAAATAAAAATCAGAATATTCTGAAGGAGAAACCATGAAGTTCTATAAAAAGCTATGCGTTGCTGCAGTCGTTGGTCTTGTCACGGCGACAAGCGCTGCAAACGCAGAAACATGGCGATTTGGCCTCGAAGAAATCGAGGGCAGCGTCCAAGCAAAATATGCAGAAGCCTTCAAGGAACTCATAGAAGAAAAAAGTAGCGGTGATATCACCGTGCAACTGTTGCCCTATGGTAAATGGGGTTCCAGCTACTCTGAGCTGTACGATGCCATCCAAGGTGGCGCGATCCAGATCGGCTTTGGCTCCGGCGCGTTAGGCGGAACGGTACCGGAGAGTCAGTTGCTCAGCCTGAACTTCGTTATGCCCACAGATCAGCTTAAAACTGTAAAAGTACTCAACTCCCCAGAGTTTATTGACAGCGAACCATGGCAGCAATCTTTCCGTCAACGAGGGCTGGTGCCACTTGCAGAGCTCGCCGAAGGCTATCAGGTATGGACCTCGAACAAAGCCATCGAGAGCCCAGCTGATATGAAGAACTTAGCTATCCGGGTTATGGACAATAGCTTGTTGCGCTCCACTTACAATGCCTACGGCGCATCGCCAATCACCATTGCCTATGGCGAGCTCTACAGTGCGCTGCAGCAAGGACAGGCCGAAGGGAATATTCAGCCAGTGTTTGCCCATGAAGAAATGGGTTTTTACGAAGTTCAGAAAAACATGATCTTCGCCGGCCAAGCGCAGTTTGTCGCCACGCTGATGGGTAATCTCGACTGGTATGAAGGGCTTTCAGATGAAGAGCAAGCCATACTTAAGAATGTAACCAATCAGCTGGTGCAGACAGGTCATGATATCCAAACTAAATTTAACAAAGAACGTTTAGATACTATCAAGTCGAAGAGCGACATCAATATGATCGAACTCAACGCTGAGCAACAGGACGCATTCCGCAAGCTGGCAGAGCCAGTGCGCCAAGTCTTTATTGATGAAGTTGGCGAACGCGGCAAACAATCATTGGATATCTTATTGCGCGAGTACGGTAAGTCCGACTCCTAATATAAACCCAGCAGCATAGGTGCGATACCAACACCTGATGCCTGAACCTGAAGCCGGTGGAGCTGATGTATGACCAGTGCCACCGGCTTTTTTGTTGCTGTTCAGCAGGCCTTCACTTCCCGCCCAGCGAAGGCAGAAACAATGAGATTTGCGGAAACATAATCAGAATGACTGTTGCCAGCAGTAAGATAAAGACAAAGGGTGGCGTGCCACGAATAACATCCATATAAGGCCGGCGAAACACAGCAATTGCAGTGAAGATGTCGCAACCAAAAGGCGGCGTTGCCGAACCTATAGCCGCCTGTAGAGTAACAATGACACCCACGTGAATCGGGTCCAAACCAGTGGATTGGATCAATGGTTTAAAAATGGGCACCAGAATAAGAATGACCACAATGGGATCGACAAACATACAACCGATGAAGAATGCTATGGCAATCAGCAACAGTGCGAGGGTTTGATTGTCGCCAACGCGTTCTATAGTAGGACCAAGGAGCTGTTCTGGAATACCTGCGGTACCCAGCGCCTGGGAAAACGCCGCACCAATGGCTACTAGAATAAACACCACTGCGGTAATCATACCGGTCGACAGCGCCAAGCCACCGAGATCGCGAATAGAGACCTTTCTGTAGATCACCACCTCGAGCAGCAGCGCATAAGCAACGGCAACGGCTGAGGCTTCAACGGCACTGAAATAACCACCGTATATCCCGCCGACCACAATAACTGGAAAGCCCATCGGCAGAATGGCTTTGCGCAAGGCTCTGAAACGTTCCGACCAAGCCGCTTTCGGGTCTGAGGACATACCTTTAACCCGCGCCCAGATATAACAATAGGCCGAAAACATCAGCATGATCATCAGCCCCGGAAAAATCCCCGCCAGAAACAGATCACCGATTGATGCTTTCATCACCACACCATAGATGATGAAACCGATGCTTGGCGGAATCAGCAGGGCAATATCACTGGCATTAATGATCAACGCTAAGGTAAAGGAGTCCGGATAGCCCTTAGCCAGCAGGCGCGGACGCATCGGCCCACCCATAGCGACCACAGTTGCCTGGGTTGAGCCTGAAACGGCACCGAATAGGGCGCAAGAAATGGCGGTGGTGATTGGCAGCCCACCACGAATATGACGGGTAAAAGAGTCGACCAAGTCGAGTAGTCGATTCGCGGTATGGCCCTTGGTCAGGATGTCGGCGGCAAAAATAAACATAGGCACGGCAGCCAGCACCCAACTGCTCACACCATTGGCCATCCAGCTTATGGCTTGGTCCGGACCAAAAAAGGTCATATCCGTGAACATCATAAAGAGTGTGCCCACAGCCAAGGGCACCATCATCGGAAACCCAAGCAACAGCAGCACCAGCATAATTACGCACAATAGGATCAGCATGTTTTGCTCCGCTCAGTCGATGGGGTGTTTTTGTCAGCGACCGAGATGCCCTTTGGGCAGAGGTGCTCATCACTGTTATCGAGCGGTATATCTGAATATTCTTCCTTTTCGCGGAAGGAGCGGTAGATATCATCACTGATCAGGTTGCGGATGGCGGTCAAAGTGTACTGAATACCCGCCAAGCTAAAGCCCACGGGCAACGCCAGATTGATCACCCACATCGGAATATGCAGCGCAGAACTGGTGCGCCCACGCGCATATAAGGCAAGGTCGTATTGCGCGGACTTATATGCAAAGTAAAACATCAAGACGGCACTACCCACACTGATGGTGATAAGTAGAGCTTTGCGCAAGCGCCCACTGAGAAGGTCATACACCGCCGACATACGGATATGTCGTGCGTGGCGAGCCGCGTAACCCACGCCGACGAAGGTTATAATCACAATCAGCATTTCGGTGATTTCGTAGGTGCCGGGAATGCCGTGATTGAAAAGAAGGTTTCCTACCACGTGGGCACTCATAAGAAATGCCATTATGAGCACGCAACTAGCAATGATCGTGCGCTCAATCCAACCGAGCCCACGATCGATTGAATCAAGCACCGAAAGGAAGGCATTACGCTTAAGCCCTCCTTGGCTGCAGTCGGTTTTATCCGAGTCGTCCATAGTATTCCTCTTGTATTCAGACGGACGCTAATACTGCTTAGAATGAGGCCGCGCAGTTGTGCTGATCGCGTCTGAATCTATCTAAATTATTATTGAGATTTATCACTATATAAAAGAAAGGGTACAGCCAACAGGCCGCATTCGCCACCCTCGGTTGACTATCTATGATGTTGACCAGCCGATACCGTCCGGTCAGAGTTTCGGTCAGCCGTTGAGATAATCGTTATCTGTTTATCCACCTCGCGCAGCAATACATCGGCAGCAGAGGTGCTATGGCTAGCGAAGAATTGGGCTTGAATCTGCACGTTTTGTTACCTTACCTCGCTTTATATTTCATTCGCCTTACGGTAACTGCCGTGGTAATCAAAAATCCGTTCTTGCACCTGCCAATAGTGCTTTTTCTTACGCGCAATCACAAAGTCGGGAGCGGGCAGTAAAGCTTGCATCTCAAGCACGTCTGCAATCTTGCTGAATTCTTGCGGCGCTTGACCCTTGGCTAAACGCCGCCCAAACAGCTTATTGAAAATAGTGCGCTGCGCCGCTTTACTGAAATCAAAAGACTCACTCAGCTCCTCCCCATCTTCAGCGTGATAGGTGACTTTCAGCTTGCTGGCATTATTGCTGTCATTGGCACTGAGAGAGATCCCCGCGCAACGAATCACCATGGCATCTTTGAGTTTCAGCGCATCGCGCAGCTGATCATCAGGATCAATAATGGCTTTCTTACACTGATGGCAATTGCGCGCGGCGATATCATTCTCGCTGCCACAGTGCGGGCATTCCTTAAAGCGAAAACGGTAATCGCACTGCTGAGGCGCTGCCGGTTCATCCTCGTCGTCCCACTCCAGCAGTCCATGACAACGGCGTCCGTAGTGTTCAGTCACCTGCCCTGCACCGTCTGTTTTACCCCAAAAAACATTGGCAAAACCACAGCCCGGACACAGCACCTGCACTGGTTCACTGTCGGAGCTGGGTTTCTTCTCGCCGACTTCAGGGTGATACAAATTGACAGTATTGCCGGCGTAATCAATCACCAGACAATTCTGCTTACCTTCGTCCAGACGCAGACCACGGCCGACGATTTGTTGATACAAACTGACCGACTGAGTCGGCCGCAGAATAGCGATAAAGTCCACATGCGGCGCATCAAAACCGGTGGTGAGTACCGAGACATTGACCAGATATTTTAATTGCCGTTGCTTAAAACGCTGAATCAGCTGATCGCGCTCACGCTGCTCGGTCACGCCAGTAATCAAGGCGGTCTGCTCTTGCGGCAAATAGCCGGTGATTTCCTTGGCGTGATCCACGGTGGCAGCAAAGATCATCACCGCCTGACGCTGAATCGCCAGCCCCATCACCTGCTCAATAATGGCGCGAGTGACCCTTTGATGTTTACCGAGCAGCGCATTCACATCTTTTTCCGCATACTCGCCAAAGCGATTCTGCGCCAGCGTCGAGAAATCATATTGCGCCACCGCCGCATCAACCAATTCAGGCTTGGTGAGATAGCCTCGACTGATCATATAGATCAGCGGCAGCTCATAAATGCAGTGCACAAAAGGCTTGTCCTCTTCACTACGGACAAAGCCCCGATAGTGATAACGATAGATCCAGCCCATACCTAAACGATAGGGCGTGGCGGTCAGACCCAATACTTTCAGACCTTTATTTTGTTGGCGCAGTTGCTCGATAATCCGTTGATACTGACTGCTTTCATCAGCACTGATGCGATGACATTCATCGATAATGATCAATGAATATTCATCTTTGAACTGCTCAAGATTGGCCGCCACAGATTGCACGCTGGCAAAGGTCACCTGATACTGACTTTCTTTACGGCTTAACCCCGCAGAAAAAATACCACCCAGTACGCCATAGCTCTGGTACTTAGCGTGGTTCTGCTCAACCAGTTCTTTAACATGCGTGACCACCAGTATTTTACGCCGCGCCAGACGCGCCAATTCGGCAATCACCAGACTTTTACCAGCACCAGTCGGCAACACAATCACCGCCGAGTCATCGGATTTGCGAAAGTGTTTTAAAGTGGCATCCACGGCTTCCTGCTGGTAAGGCCGCAGTGTAAAGGGTGCATTCATGTGGCGAGGCTTAATCGTTATCAGGATTAAAAACGCTCATACTAGCAAATACCACTGCGCTTACCTGCTAGCCTATGAATAAATCTGTGCAGCGCTGTCGCTGATTTTAATAGCCACAGTTGCTGCAGTTTGTGGATGCCGACAAGCTCTACCCTTCGACCAACGGCGGCATGGCCCCTTTATCGTGTGCAGTCGCTCGCGGCAAGCTCTATGCCTTAAGTGCCGGCGCAGAAATCATCCGTCGTGAACTGAAAGCTTAAGAGCTTTTCCCAAAACCGCTACCTTGAAGAGCTCACTCAGGCGTTCCTGATTCTGCGCGAATTTAACTGAGAAAAAACCGAGGATCTTATTAGATTCTCGGTTTTTAAGGTTTAGCAGTTAAATAATCGATCAAACGATTTTTTTCATGTCCGCCATGTAGCCACGAAGAACGGCGCCAACGGCTTCGACTGGGTGTGAACGCAGCGCTGTGTTTACTTCAATCAAACGCGCGTTATCAACGCCAGTGTCGTCTAGGTCAAGGCCTCTGCCGATGACATCGGTTTTAATATTTCTCATAAAGTCAGCTAAAAGTGGCAGACAGGCTTGATTGTATAGGTAGCAGCCATACTCTGCGGTATCAGAGATTGTTGCGTTCATTTCGTACAGTTTTTTACGCGCAATGGTGTTAGCGATCAGCGGCGTTTCATGCAGTGATTCGTAGTACGCAGATTCAGCGACAATACCGGCAGCCGTCATGGTTTCGAAAGCCAGCTCAACACCGGCTTTAACCATAGCGACCATTAAGATGCCTTTGTCGAAAAACTCTTGCTCAGAGATAGCCACATCGCTTGCGAGTGTTTTTTCGAAGTTTGTTTCAGCCGTTTCTGCACGCCATGTAAGCAGATTTTTATCATCGTTTGCCCAGTCCGCCATCATCGTTTCAGAGAAATGACCGCTGATAATGTCGTCTTGGTGCTTATTATATAAAGGACGCATAATCTGTTTGAGCTCTTCCGCCAGATCAAATGCTTTGATCTTGGCTGGGTTAGAGAGACGGTCTAGCATGTTAGTGACGCCCCCGTACTTCAATGCTTCAGTCACTGTTTCCCAACCGTACTGGATAAGACGAGATGCGTAGCCCGCGTCTATACCTTCTTCAATCATTTTATCAAAGCATAGGATAGAACCGGTTTGCAGCATACCGCACAGGATCGTCTGTTCACCCATCAGGTCAGATTTCACTTCTGCGATGAAAGAAGACATCAATACACCTGCTTTGTGACCGCCAGTACCCACCGCGTATGCCTTGGCAAGAGCAAGACCTTCGCCTTTAGGGTCATTGTCTTCATGCACAGCGATCAAGGTTGGCACACCAAAACCACGCACATATTCAGCGCGAACTTCTGAGCCTGGGCACTTAGGTGCAACCATAATGACGGTTATATCGTCACGGATTTTCATCCCCTCTTCCACGATATTGAACCCATGCGAATAAGATAAGCACGCGCCTTGCTTCATAAGTGGCATAACAGCGGTCACAACTGGTGTGTGCTGCTTATCTGGTGTTAGGTTCAAGACAACATCGGCTTGCGGGATTAACTCTTCATAGGTGCCAACAACAAAACCATTTTCAGTAGCGTTCAGCCACGATTGACGTTTTTGCTCAATGGCTTCAGGACGCAATGCATAAGCAATGTCTAGGCCACTGTCACGCAAATTCAGACCTTGGTTAAGACCTTGTGCACCACAACCGATAACCACTATTTTTTTGCCTTTTAGCGCTTGCACGCCATCAGCAAATTCAGAGCTTTGCATGAAACGGCATTGTGCTAACTGAGCCAGCTGCTCACGCAAGGATAAGGTATTGAAGTAGTTTGCCATCTTTAGCATCCTGTTTTTTATGAAAGAAAGTGTCGATGAACCATACTCACCGAGTAATAAAAAGTGTCACAGTCGCTAAAAACTCGATCCAGCGCCATGCAAGTAGGCTTAATCTATAGAAGCTGAACTCTTTCTTAAATTGATATATTTACAACAATACGTCCCGATTTATGAAAGAATGCTTTAACGTGAAGCCTTACCGCTCTTTAAGCTTTGCATGATGATTTTTGGACTCAGTCATCACGCGCAGGACGCAATATGAATATTAAACTGATAAAACAATTCATCGCCTTAGCAGACACCTTGCATTTTGGCCGCGCCAGCAATGATTGCCACATCAGTATTTCTGCTCTATCGCGCAATATTCGGCATTTAGAAGACGAGCTGGGCGTGACACTTTTTAACCGCGACAATCGTTCGGTTATGTTGACTCAAGCAGGAAAAAAATTCTTAAAGTATGCGCGCGATACCAACAACCAATGGAAGGTGATTCGTCATCAATTAACAGATGATTCTGATCAGTTAAGCGGTGAGATCAGCTTGTATTGCTCAGTCACCGCCAGCTACAGTTTTTTATACGAGCTACTGCGTCGCTGTCGCTTGGCTTATCCTGCGATTGAAATAAAGCTGCGCACCGGTGATCCAGAACACGCTATTGCGCACGTTTTGGATAATAAAGAAGATATTAGTATTGCTGCACGACCGCTGAATTTATCGCATGGACTGGCATTTAAACCCATTGCCAGTTCACCACTGTTGTTTATTGCGCCAATTGAGCCGCAATTGCCCAATGTTCCAAACAGCACGCCAATTTCAGCGCTCGAGTGGTCCAGCACCCCAATGATTCTCTCGGAAAAAGGTGTTTCTAGAACCTTGGTCGATGATTGGTTTCGTCAGCAAGATATCGCCCCGCGTATTTATGCACAAGTCACAGGTAATGAGGCAATTGTTAGTATGGTGAGCTTGGGCTTTGGCATTGGCGTGGTGCCAAAAATTGTCCTCGACAACAGTCCATTGATAGACCGTATTCGAGTACTCGCAGTGACGCCTGAACTTGAACCCTACGATATTGGTTTGTTTGCCTTAAAGCGCAGTCTAAAAAACCCATTGATCGAGGCATTCTGGAATTTGAGTAACGACATCTAACCTTGCCACTCAAACATTGCAATACATCTACACCTGTACGCGATGCCAGATAGCACAGTTGAGACATCCTTTACCTAAGGAAATGCTCAATTACAGCCGATCATGAAACTTAGGAAATGCTGAATAAATCAACAAATGTCATTGCGAACGAAGTGAAGCAATCTGATTGGCTTTGTGTATCAACGAGTTAGAGATTGCCGTGTCGCTTTGCTCCTCGCTATGACCGAATTAATCAGGGCTTCCCTTACTCATTTTTCAACTTCAATTAGATCGTTTTCTCATGTCGGCATCGGTGTATAAATGTATCCACTCTCAACTCGACGCACTATTTTAAACAACGGCCTCGAGGCTGATCGCTTTTATGCAAGACCATCTCAGAGTGTAAAAACCCTGCCGCATCGGCTGAGTCTTGTACCTTAATGGCACTGCGCTCAAGCATCTCGGCTTCATACTCGCTTAGCACGCGACTGCGCAAGCCCGCCTCGCGCCAGTTTGATCGTGGGTGGCAACCTCTGACGATCATGCGTGCCAACGACAATGCATCCAACAACGCTTGGTTAGCCCCTTGGCCTTTAAACGGACTCATGGGGTGAGCCGCATCGCCTAGCAAAGTCACGGAACCTATATCTGCTAATCCATCAGCACTCAATAAAGCTCTGTCATAGACCGGATAGCCCGAGACTAAATCAGCAGGCGTGGCCGCTAAAATCTGCGGGATAGGCGAGTGCCACTGCGCGCGTTGACAAGCTTGCGCCTTGAGCGCCTCGGCCCCTTCTGCACTTAAAGCTTGAGCTGCGCTTTCTAGCATCGGAAAGCTTAATTGCCACATCACCGAGTCAGCAGCAAACGGCATGATATAGATGCGCTCATGGCCATTGGCGGTTTGGAATACGGTGGCTGAGTCGAGCAAATCACTGTCAATATCGCTAAGCGCACTGAGCGGGCAAATGCCCAAGATAGCGATGCAATCCAGATAACGTAATGAGCTGGAATCTTCACCTAAAACTAAGTGGCGCACTGCACTGCGAATACCATCGGCACCTACCACTAAATCTGCGTTGGCTGTTTTTGTCTCGCCATCGACCACAAAACTTAACTCGATCCCCGCCGGCGTTTCTTGCAGACCCACTAACTGATGCCCCCACTTTAGCGCCTCATGCAGATGCGGGTGAGCAGTCAATTGCTGCAGCAAAGCCAAGCGCAACGACTGTCGGGCGATATGCACATTCGTGCGCTTAGGGGTTTTAGTTGCATCGGTATGCTGCCAGTTTCTCACACCCCACTCACCCAGCACTGTACCGTCGGTGCTGTGCATCACATGGCGAGTCGAGACCACGCCTTTATCGAGCGAGACAATACCCAAGCCTTCGATGGCCTTGCAGGCTTGTTGCAAAGTGAGGCCGTAACCCTGAGCGCGCGCGGAGAAATCGCTATCACGCTCATACAAGGTAAACGGAATACCACGGTGCAAACAGGCCACCGCCAAGGCTACGCCGCCAATCCCGCCACCAATAATAGCGACGTGTGGATAGTGTTCAGTATCAGCTACGGGAGGATGATCAGCCGCCTTTAAGCCAGCCCCAAGGCAGTTCGGACAAACAGATAAGTGCGCCTTCGGCCGATCTGGCGCAGCGCCGCCCTGCTGCTCAAACTGCAGCAAGGCCGCCTGATAGCTGAGCTTCACTTTTTTGCGGATAGCCTGACGAATCCGTCCACGCCCTTGGCATTTAGGGCAAAGCATCCAACTGGGCTGCATATCATGAATTAACGTAATGTGACCTAACCCTGAGCTCACCCAGCTCAAGCAAGGTGGCTCATGTCGTCAATGGTTTAAAGAAGGTGTAAATTTAAGGGGCAAGCATTATTTTATCAAGCTGACTAAACTTTAAATGGCTGCTCTTTTTATGCGTTTCATGGGTCACTCGTGTGTTTTAGCGCTGCCATAAACAACAAATTGCAGTTGGCTAAAATGTGTAGCGAAGCGAAACAAGCCAACTGTAATTTGTCTGCTTTGATGGCCTTGTGTACGCCCAGCATGGGCATGAACTAATGAGGTGAAAGTCCTCTGTAGGAAGGTCACCATCCTTAGCGATTTATGATCGTTATTAGATGTTAACTACTAGCGAATGGCAAGGGCAGCTCCGCGAGGAGTTGTCTGGAGGAAGCCGGACGCAAAGCTGCGAGCTGATGAACAAAAACATCATAGAGGCGGCAGTTTAAGGTCAGCCAATATTTACGCGGCTAGATAAACTACTTTGGTATTGCCAGTGGCTATCAGCACTGCGTTGAACTGGATCATTGGATCCGGCGCAGGGTTCGAATGGCCTATTGGCGACAGTGGCGCAAGCCGCGCACTAAAGTAAGAAACTTAATGCGGTTGGGCGTTCATGTGCAAGCTGCAGTTGCATGCGGTATCACCAGCAAAGGCCCATGGCGCAGCTCTAAAACTCCGAGAATTAATCAGGCATTATCGAATGCTTATTTAAAATCTCAGGGTCTGTACGAATTATGCGATGGTTGGATTAAGCTTCATCACTCTTAGTGAAACGCCCAGTGCGGAGCCGCATGCAGGGTGTTGTGGGGGCTGAGGGCTAGACACCCTCGGCTACCCGATTAGGCGAACCCTCCGTTTGCACCAATATTTTGGCCTGTTACCCATGATGCCTCCTCACCAACAAGGAATAACACTATACGGGCAATATCTATTGGTTCGCCAATACGACCAAGTGCAGCCATTCCCGCGAGTCGATTTATAACCTCTTGACTTTTACCCTTAGTAAAAAGTTCAGTATTGGTTGGGCCTGGTGAAATTGAGTTGACCGTAATATTTCGCGCACCAACCTCTTTTGAAAAAACTCTTGTGAGCTGTTCTACAGCCCCCTTTGTCGCACAATATGCTCCATACGTTGGTAGCATTAGGCGGGTCGTAGAGCTGGAAAAATTAACAATACGTCCGTCATTCTCAAGCCGTGAAGCTGCCTCACGAAGTGTATTAAAAGTACCTTTCACATTAACAGAAAATATCTGATCAAAATCATCATCCGTTGTATCTTGAATTGTTTTATACAAAATAGAGCCAGCATTATTAATAAGGATGTCTATTTTCCCGAACTGGTTAATCGCCGAATCAAACATCAACTTAACTTCGCCTGGATTAGTGATGTCTGCCTTTATAGCAATGGCATTTCCACCATTAGCTTTAATATCAGAGACAACTTTATCAGCTGGTGTTTGATTGCTAGAGTAATTAATAACTACGCTTGCTCCAGCCTCCGCTAGTGTTAGCGCTATCTGAGCGCCTATTCCTCGCGACGATCCTGTAACGATAGCAACTTTATTATTTAGTAGTTTCATAAATTTCCTTAGTTTAATACGTGGATAGAACTTGATAGCGCCTAACAGTGTGTTAATGAGGTCTTCGACCTCATAATAATTTATTATCGGGTATACCCGATAATCAAAAATACGAGCTGATGGCGCTCGCAACTCCATAATTTTGTTAAAGAAATATTTTGATTTTTTATGTGCTTGAGGAATGTGCAAGGGACAGACACTCCAAAATTGCTAATCACTAATTTTCTTTTAGATTTTTAAGCATTTTTTGGGCGACAGTAAAGAAGACCTGCATGTCTTGCTCAGCTATTCCCTCGGTCATCGATTGTTCGGCTCGCCTCGTAAGCTTAGATAAACCTGCCTGTATCCTGTCACCCTCTTGGGTTAATAATAAAAGCTGACTCCGCTTGTCCTGAGGGTTAGGCACTTTTTCAATCAACCCTTGATCCATTAAGCCATTAATTAAGCGCGTAATCTGGGCCTTGTCCCGCTGAGTAACGTTGGCTATATCCAGAGCCGTACAAGGCGAACGCCTGTGGATTACCTTCATCACCCTCACTTGCATAGGAACCAACCCCAGCGCTTCAACCTCTAGCTGAACAGCTAGTTGTTTTTTAACGGCATGCGCTAAAAAGCGTATGGTTTCTACCGCACTCATATCGGCCACGCATAACTCCTTCACAAAATATAGTTGACTTTGTCATCCACATTAAACTATAGTAGACAATATCAACTATACTGCAACAACCCTAATATGCAAGGAGAATATATGACGTTAGCCACACTCACTGTTGTCGAACCATCAAACGCCAGAAACCGCCCAACTTATCAAAAGATAGCCATTATCGCGCCCATTATGCTCACTATTTGCGGTTCTCTCACAGGCATGATGACCTTAATAAATAGAGACGAAAGCGGAAGCTTTCTGCATCAGTGGGCATCAGCTTTTGTCTTTGCCAGCCTGCTGGCACTGCCGGTTGGCATGATTGTAATGAGCGTGGTTAGCCAGTTAATCCAAAAGCTATTATCCGGTGCTACAGCCCACGCTCAAAACCTACTCACCGGCGTTGTTATGTCATTAATAATGGAATCAACGATGGCAGCCAGCACAGCCATTAGCCATGCCGGACTAAGTAATTTAAATCAGTTTACAGAGGCCTGGAGCCAGAATTTTATTGCTGCCCTGCCGCTTAGTTTGATAATCGCAACACTGATGACGCTAATCATAAAACCCAAGCTAGAAACCTTCATGCAAAGCTAACGTCAGGTAATATCTATATGAAAATGCGGATGACACAAGTTTCACAAATAGAAAATTTAGGGCCTCATATGCGCCGCATCACTTTGACCGGTGAAGATTTAAACGATTTTCCGATCGATCAAGAAAGCGCGCACTTTAAAGCCATTTTTCCACAGCCGGGACAAACAAAACCCAAGCTAGGAATGTATTTAGGTTTCAAAAAGTGGATGCGCTCATACACCGTCCGCGCCTTTGACGAACAAACCAAAGCGCTAACAGTTGATTTCGCCGTCAATGATCACCAAGGCTTGGGCACTAACTGGGCAAAGCATGCACAGTTGGGAGATTACTTGGGTGTTGCTGGCCCTGGCGATACGAAACACACAAATTATGATGCAGACTGGCATTTAATCGTTGCCGACCTAACAGCACTTCCAGCAGCGGCAGCAGTGCTAGAAAAACTGCCTAAAAACGCTATAGGCACAGCGCTTTTACAGGTTCCAACAGAGCAAGATAAACAAACCATCAACTGTCCCACAGAAATTAATATCCACTGGGTGATTAATCCTGATTTAAGCAACAATGCACTACTAACAGCAGCACAAAAAACCCCTTGGTTGTTAGGAGAACCCGCTATATTTATTGCCGCAGAAGCCGGTCAGATGAAAGCCATTAAAAAATATGTGAAGACAATGCCCAGATATACGAACAAGCAAACCTACGCATCAGGCTATTGGAAAGCCTAACGCCTCAATCACCGGCTTGGTGAAGTTGGCGGATTTTTTGGAACAAAAAATGTGACAGCTTTGACAAGTCCGAGTGCATTGACTTGTGTACGCCCAGCATGGGCATGAACTAATGAGGTGAAAGTCCTCTGTAGGAAGGTCACCATCCTTAGCGATTTATGATCGTTATTAGATGTTAACTACTAGCGAATGGCAAGGGCAGTTC
>JAVESM010000007.1:0-136143 GCA_034006605.1 Pseudomonas sp.
TTCAGGGTCTGTACGAATTACGCGATGGTTGGATTAAGCTTCATCATTCTCAGTGAAACGCCCTGTGCGGAGCCGCATGCAGGGTGTTGTGGGGGCTGAGGGCTAGAAACCCTCGGCTACCCGATTGCAATTGCGCTTGGCTTATTTATCCAAAACGGTAATCAGCGTTGTTGGATTAATTAAGTTGTCAGCAATCGGACAGCGTTGTTCTATTTTCTCTAGAAAAGCGCATTTGCCTGCATCGTCAAGATCGGCATCTATCTTGACGTGCAAGCGCATTTCTTGGAAGCCTGCGCGCGCGTTGGTTTTACGACCCAGTAGACAGTCCGGGTCATAATCTGCTTCAACGGCAAAAGTCATACCGCGTAAAGTGATCTTTTCTTGGAAAGCAATAATACGACCAATACTGCCTACGCACCCAGCATAGGCGGCAAGAATCAACTCGGGTGGTGCTGGACCTAAATCTGCGCCGCCTGCATTCTTCGGTTGATCCATATAAATTTTGTGTGCGCCGCACATGATCTCAATGGTCATGCCTGCATCCATATGACCTGTGGCGCGCAAGGTTTTAAGTGCCATACCTGATAACCCTCAAACAAATGTTAGCAAACTGGAGTAGGTTGCTGATGTTTGAAATTATACTCTATTTAATTGTAAAGTGTATTGATGCTTATCAAGCAGATACCGTGCGCACCTTGGATCAGGTGCGCGAAGAGTGTTTAGCTACGGCCTTTGACCGCTTTGTTATTGACGCTGCCGCTTTCTAAAATGATTTGGTATTCTTTGCCGTCTTTTTCAATTTGCTGCAAGCGGACTAATAAAAAGTCCCAATCCTTGGCAAACCATAAAACTGTTTTACGCTTGCTTTGGGTTGGGTCGCGCACCCGTTCTACTTTGATGGCATCGACACTGCCAACCATGGTTTCTACGCTTTCTTCGCCGAGAACCCGGAAATCATAGGTATCAATCTCATCGCCATCGATGACTTGATAGGACATGCTGCTTTTTCCTTCAGCCACATCACGCTGTAAGGCGAGTTGATAGGATGATTTATCTTGCACGCCTTGAATCAGGGTTACTTTGATCGGGGTGCCACGGTCACTACCTGTCACGACTTGTGCGATCCAATCGAAGTCTTGTTTGATCTTTTTTGACTTACCCATACCGTTGCGGGCATAGCGGTATTTTTGCGGCTGTACATCACCGTTATGAATTTTTAACCAACTGGTTTCGTTGAGCCCGGCGATGAGCATCGACGCGGAAAAGTCCAGTTTCCAAGAGCCATCCTCTTGCGTTTGTAAACTGCGTTGCGCTGTACCGCTAATGGGCAGTTGTTTCCAGTCAGCGGTGTAGCTGGCGGAGAAAGGTTGCAGCTCGGCAGCCATCAGACTGGCTGGCAGACTGAGTACGGCTAGAAATAAAAATAGAGCACGACGCATAATGGAGTCTCCTAAGGTTGAAACTGAAAGCCAGAGCTGGCTAAAGGTTGACCGTCCAGTTCTGCACCGTGCTGGTTGAGACGCAAGCGTCTTTCGGCAAACCAGCGAACGGCTAATGGGTAAATCTGATGCTCTAATATATGCACTTTTTGCGCTAATTGATCAGCGTTGTCATCTGCTTTAATCGGAAATGCTGCTTGTATGACTACTGGGCCGCCGTCGAGTTCCTCGGTGACAAAGTGCACGCTGCAGCCGTGTTCAGTATCTCCAGTATCAATCGCACGCTGATGCGTGTCTAAGCCTTTGTGTTTGGGCAGCAGCGAGGGGTGAATATTTAGCAAACGCTGTGCATAGTGCCGCGCAAATTCTGGGGTTAGAATGCGCATAAATCCAGCCAATACCACAAGGTTGGGTTGGTATTGGTCAATCACTTGAATCAACGCCATATCAAAAGCTAAGCGATCCGCGAAGTCTTTATGATTTAAAACATGCTGAGTGATACCGGCTTGCTCTGCACGCACTAAACCATAAGCGTCAGCACGATTACTGATCACCGCGCAAATTCGCGCGGTGGGATGCCCCGCTAAGCCATCGATAATGGCTTGTAGGTTACTGCCTGATCCAGAGATCAGGACCACAATATTGCAGGTGCTTGAGTCGGACATTAATGGCTTTTTAAGTTGTTAAGAACAATACGCTCAGCGTTGTCGCTGGCTGTTTGAATGTGACCAATCACCCATGGCTTCTCACCAGCGGCTTGTAAGTGCTCAAGCACTGCATCTTGCTGCTCTGCGGCTACACAGATCACCATGCCAACGCCGCAGTTGAGCACTCGGTGCATTTCGGTTTCTGCAACATTACCTTGCTCTTGCAACCAATCAAATACTGCTGGGCGTGTCCAGCTGGCGACATCAATCACCGCTTGTGAGTTGGCAGGCAGTACGCGCGGAATGTTTTCTAGTAAGCCGCCACCAGTGATGTGCGACATGGCTTTAACCGCAGCGGTTTCTTTGATCAGCTTAAGTAATGGTTTGACGTAAATACGGGTAGGTGCCATCAGTAAATCGCTGAGTGCTTGACCGTTGAGTTGCGCGCTGTGGATATCAACCTTGGCCACCTCAATGATCTTACGAATCAAAGAGTAACCGTTGGAGTGCGGGCCAGAAGACGGTAGTGCAATCAGTACATCGCCAGCTGTCACTTGCGTACCGTCAATGATTTCTGACTTTTCCACTACGCCTACACAAAAGCCGGCTAAGTCGTAATCTTCGCCACTGTACATGCCTGGCATTTCTGCTGTTTCACCACCAACCAGTGCGCAGCCTGCTTGTTCACAACCTTCGCCAATACCGGTGACTACTTGGGCGGCAATATCCACATTGAGTTTGCCAGTGGCGTAGTAATCTAAGAAAAACAAAGGTTCAGCGCCGCTAACAATCAGGTCGTTAACGCACATGGCAACCAAATCAATACCAATTTTTTCGTGTTTATTTAAATCAATGGCTAAACGCAGTTTGGTACCCACACCATCCGTTCCAGACACCAATACAGGCTGACGATAGCCTTCAGGAATCTCACATAAAGCACCAAAGCCGCCAAGGCCACCGAGCACTTCAGGACGCGCGGTGCGTTTAGCCACGCCTTTAATGCGCTCAACCAGTGCTTCACCTGCGTCGATGTCTACACCAGCATCCTTGTAGCTTAATGATGTTTTATTGTTGCTCATGAATTGGGCCTTTGCGAAGTATGCGAAAAATACGATTAATTGCGCGATTTTATCAGGCTTCAAGCCGAGCGGCCATCATCGGATCGTAAACTGAGGGTTAAACTTGCGAAAAGTCAGCTTAAGTCTGCGCAAATCACTTGCTAGACCTTAAGTTGTACTGCAGTAACAGTTATCTATAGCTCGACGCGTGCGGGCTGATAGCCCAGTTCTCGATAACGAACAAAGTTTTGCCGGCAGATTTGCAGCAAATCAGGCTCTTGATTAACAATTTCAATTACACGGTTAAAGCAATCAAGATGAGTCGAAATGTCATTGTGCAGATTAATAAGCACACCAGATTTTGCTTGAGGTGGCTGATCTAGACCTATAATAATTGGCGCTGTGGCACTGTCTGAATGCAGCTCGTGGGGGATGAAACTTTGCTTGCGAAAAGTCCAGAGTAGTGCATCGAGCTCAGTTTGCTGCTGTGGATCACTGCAGCGAATAAAACACATAAAGCCTGCACGCCAGGCTTTATGTGCCAGCCGACAGGCCGCATTTAAGCGGTCTGCCGGTTGGTTTGTCGGAACAACGTAAAACTCTACTTTCACTGCACGCGATCCAATAAGTACTGGCTCAATAAAGGGACCGGACGACCGGTTGCGCCTTTTTCTTTACCGCCGCTGATCCATGCGGTACCCGCAATATCTAAGTGCGCCCATGGGTATGCTTTGGTAAAGCGTGATAAGAAACAAGCTGCGGTAATACTGCCCGCTTTTGGGCCGCCAATATTGGCAATGTCTGCAAACGGGCTGTCGAGTTGTTCTTGGTAATCCTCAAACAGCGGTAATTGCCATGCCGCATCGCTGGCCTGCTTGCTCGCGCTGAGCAAGCTTTCAATCAGTTCTGGGTTATTCCCCATGAGGCCGCTGGTGTTGCTGCCTAGAGCAACGATGCACGCACCGGTCAGCGTGGCAATGTCGACTACTGCTTGTGGCTTGAAGCGCTCGACGTAGGTGAGGGCGTCACACAAGACTAAACGACCTTCAGCGTCAGTATTGAGGATTTCTACAGTTTGTCCGCTCATGGTGGTGACAATATCGCCAGGGCGAGTTGCGCCACCGCTGGGCATGTTTTCTGCGCAAGTTAAAACACCTATCACGTTGATCGGTAGTTGCAGTTCTAACAGCGTCTTAAATGTGCCAAGCACGCTGGCTGCGCCGCCCATGTCGTATTTCATTTCGTCCATGCCGGCGCCAGGCTTAAGGCTGATGCCGCCTGAGTCAAAAGTGATACCTTTGCCGACAAGTACGTAAGGCTGTTGTGATTTATCGCCGCCTTGGTAGTTCATTATAATCATACGCGGCGGTTGATCACTGCCTTGTGCAACAGCGAGTAGGGCGCCGGCACCCAATGCTTTCAGTTGTTTTTCTTCTAAAACTTCAACATCGAGTTTTTTGTTGGCTTTAGCCAGCTGCTTCGCTTGTTCAGCTAAGTAACGTGGATGACAGATATTTGGTGGCATGTTGCCCAAATCGCGAGTAAAGGCCATGCCTGCGGCGATCGCTTGGCCGTGCTCGCACGCGGCGCTTACTTGTTTTTGCTGCTCTTTAGTGCATAGGAAAGTGATTTTTTTAATGGTTGGCGCAGGGGCTTTTTCGCTTTTGAACTGGTCGAAAGTATACAGACCATCAGCTAAGCATTCTGCAACCAAGCGGGCGCTGGCATAGGCGTCACGCTCTTTAATACGCAGCTCGCTAAAGCCCAGTGCCGCATCTTTAATTGATAAATTTTTAAAAACAGTCAATAACGCAGTGATCAATTTGCGGGTTGCGCGGTCTGACAGTTCGGCGTCTTTACCTGTGCCCAGCAACAACACGCGCTGTGCGTTTAGATTAGGTAAACTGTGCAGTAATAAGGTTTGGCCTAATTTACCTTGGATGTCACCCGCTTTAAGATGTGCGCTGAGTACGCCGCCACATAATGTATCGATGAGTTGGGCTTGACTGTCGAGTTGTAGCTGTTCATTTACAGTTAATACAAGTGCGCTGGTTTTAAATGTTTCAACTGAATTGGATTTGACTAAAAAGTCCATACTCAATGATCCTCAAGACAAAGATAGATAGATGCAGGATAATACTGTTCGTTTGCACCGGCGTGTAGGTACACTGCCATAATATGTGTGACTAGTGTGGGCCGCGATAGGCGGTTTTGACAAGCTCGGAGCGTTTACTTGATAGTTTTTCGTTATCTTTCTCGGGAAGTATTGCTGACTTTTAGTGCGGTCAGTGCGGTATTGTTGGTCATTATTATGAGCGGGCGCTTTATTAAGTACTTGGCGCAAGCCGCGCAAGGGGTGCTTGATCCTGGCGTGTTGTTAATGATTATGGGGTATCGGATTCCTGGCTTTTTACAGCTGATTCTACCCTTGGGGTTGTTTCTAGGGATTTTGCTGGCTTACGGTCGCTTGTATCTTGATAGTGAAATGACCGTGTTGTCTGCTACCGGTATGAGTGAACAGCGCTTACTGTCTTACACCTTAGTGCCTGCGGCGCTGGTGGCGTTACTGTGTGGGTGGTTGAGCTTTGTTCTGACGCCACAAGGCGTACAGAATGTGGCACAAATTCTCAATGCGCAGGATGCGCTAACAGAGTTTGACACCTTGGTGCCTGGGCGTTTTCAGTCCATGCGTGATGGTTCGCGCGTGACTTACACACAAGAATTATCCAGTGATCGTGATGAGTTGCATGGTGTGTTTATTTCAGAGAAGCGTGAAGAGCGCCGCTCTAAGGATAAAGAAAATGCTATCACCGTGCTGGTGGCGCAAACCGGCCGTCAAGAAATTCAAGAAGACGGCAGTCGCTATTTGATTTTAAAGGATGGCTACCGTTATGACGGCACCCCAGGTGAAGCTGATTATCGCGTGATTCATTACGATACCTATGGTGTTTTATTGCCTAAGCCATCGGTGGAAGTGAGTGTGGGTGAGCGTGAAACGATGATGACCGGTGAGCTGTTGGGCAGTCAGGAGCCAAAAGTACAGTCGGAATTGCAATGGCGTTTATCCTTTCCGATATTGGTGTTAATTGTCACGTTAATTGCTGTGCCGTTAGCACGAGTGAATCCACGTCAAGGGCGTTTCTTAAAGTTATTGCCCGCCATTCTACTGTATATGGCCTATCTCTCCTTGTTAGTCGCGGCGCGCAGTGCACTCGATAAAGGCAAAATCCCGATGGAAATCGGATTGTGGCCCGTGCATGGTTTGTTTTTACTGATTGGTCTGTTGTTGGTGTATTGGCAGCCAATGCAGTTACGTGTAACGCAGTGGCGTGCAAATAAGGAGACGCAACATGCGTAGGCTGGATCGCTATATTGGTAGTACGGTATTTTTGGCGATTATTGCAGTGCTCGGCGTTATTACTAGCTTGGCATTGTTATTTGCTTTTATTGATGAACTCAGCGACATCGAAGGTGCGTATACCCTTTTGGATGCGGCCAGCTATGTGGGTTTAACCGCGCCGCAGCGGATCTACGATATGTTGCCAATGGCTGCCTTGATCGGCAGTCTGGTCGGTTTGGGAAGTTTGGCCAGTCACAGTGAATTGACCGTCATTCGTGCTGCAGGTGTATCGATTCGCCGGATTGTCTGGGCTGTGATGAAGCCCATGCTGGTGCTGATGTTGATCGGTATCTTAGTTGGTGAGTATTTGGCCCCTTGGACCTCCAGTCTAGCGCAGGCCAATCGTTCGACGACACAGTCGATTGGTAAAGCGCAAAGCTCTAAGCATGGTCTTTGGCATCGTCAAGGTGATGAGTATATTCATGTTAACGCCGTGCAGCCGGGTGGGAAATTGATGGGGGTGACGCGTTATGTGTTTGATGAGCAGCGGCGATTGGTGCGCTCAAGCTTTGCTCAGCAAGCGTTGTATCAAGACGGTTACTGGCAGCTTGAAGATGTTGTTTACACTGAACTACACGCGCGCAGCACCACGACCTCACAGGTGGTCAGTGAGCGTTGGGATGTTGAGCTGAGTCCGCAGCTGTTAAATACCGTGGTGATGGAGCCTGACACCTTGCCGATTACTGGCTTGTGGCGTTATGCACATTACCTACAAGAGCAAGGTCTGAATGCCAATCGCTACTGGTTAGCCTTCTGGGTTAAGGTTTTACAACCGCTGGTGACTGCTGCATTGGTGCTGATGGCGATTTCTTTTGTATTTGGTCCGTTACGCTCGGTGACTTTAGGGCAACGCATATTTACCGGGGTGGTGGTAGGTTTTGTCTTTCGTATCGCCCAAGATCTACTCGGTCCGGCCAGTTTAGTGTTTGGCTTTGCGCCGATCGTGGCGGTGATGTTACCTGCGTTGATTTGTGCGATTTGTGGTTTTTGGCTGTTACGGCGCGCCGGTTAGCGGTTTAAATATCGTCTGGATGATTGCCAATTGTAGATGGCGTGGTTAAAGTGTTGCCCCGTTTTATTTGTCGGGTCGACAGTTATCATGACACCACTTGAACGCTACCAAAATGATTTACAGCGTGCGGACTTTTTCCGTGATGCTGCCCAAGAAAATGCCGTGCGCCACTTGCAACGTCTTTACGATGATTTAGTGGCTCAAGCACCCAGTAATGGCAATGGCTTACTGGGTCGCTTGTTCGGTAAAAAAACGGCACAACCGATTAAGGGCCTGTATTTTTGGGGCGGTGTGGGTCGTGGTAAGACCTACTTGGTGGATACTTTTTTTGATGCTTTGCCGTTTGAGCAAAAGATGCGTACGCACTTTCACCGCTTTATGAAGCGTGTGCACGAAGAGTTACGCACCCTTGATGGTGAAAAAAATCCTCTAGTGATCGTGGCGCAGCGTTTTGCTAAAGAAGCGCGAGTGATCTGCTTTGATGAGTTTTTTGTTTCAGATATCACCGATGCGATGATTCTGGCGGGCTTGCTGGAAGAGTTGTTTAAAAACGGGGTCAGTTTGGTTGCGACCTCAAATATTGTCCCTGATGGTTTATACAAAGATGGCTTGCAGCGTGCGCGTTTTTTACCGGCGATTGCCTTGTTGAAACTGCACACTGAGGTGGTCAACGTCGACAGTGGTATTGACTATCGTTTGCGCGCACTTGAGCAAGCTGAACTGTATCATTATCCGCTCTCAGATGCTGTTGAACTTGAGCTGGACAAGAGTTTTCGCAGTTTATTATTAGAGAACTGTAAGATTCTTGAAAATGAGCCACTGACCGTTGAAAGTCGGACTATCGTCGCGCGTAAAGTTGGTAATGATGTGGCTTGGTTTGACTTTCGTGCGCTGTGTGACGGCCCGCGCAGTCAGAATGATTATATTGAGTTGGGCAAAATTTACAGCGCGGTGATTCTATCCAACGTTGAGCAAATGAGCGCTAAAAATGAAGACATTGCGCGACGTTTTATTAACTTGGTCGATGAGTTTTACGACCGCAGTATTAAGCTGATTATTTCTGCTGAAGTACCGCTCAAAGACCTGTATGTGGGTAATCGCTTACAATTTGAGTTTCAGCGCACTTTAAGTCGTCTCTTAGAAATGCAATCCCATGAGTTCTTAGCGCGCCCGCATCGGGCGTAGTGGTGTATTCTTCTTTGGACTCTCAATGACACTAGAGCAGACGCTATGACGCGGGCGACTCAATCGGATCTGCTGTTAATTGTAGTCACCCTGATTGCGGCAATCAGTTGGATGTTTTCTAAAGAAGCCATCGGCTTAATGCCACCCTTGCTCTTTATGGGAATACGCTTTTTACTGGCAGCAGCCTTTTTAGCTTGTCTTGGCCGGCATAAGTTACGTCAATTAACCCGTGAACACATACTGCGTAGTGCGCGAGTCGGTATTGTGTTTGGTGTGGGCATGCTGTTTTGGGTGCTAGGGTTAGCGCATAGCGAGAGTATGGGCGAAGGTGCCTTTCTCACCAGTTTAGGCGTGCTGTTGGTACCGATTATCGCGCGCGTCTTTTTTGCTGAGCCGGTGCCGCACAGTACATGGCTGGCGATTCCTGTTGCGCTACTGGGTATGGCGTTTTTGTCATTAGCGCATGGTTTTGCAGTCAGTTCTGGCCAGTTGTATTACTTAATTGCCGCGGTTGCTCTGGCTGTGTTTTTTACTTTAAATACCCGTGCGGCGACTGTTTCTATACGTCGAGCCTCATCCACGCAGGCTGCAGCACAGCTCAGTGCAGTTGATCCTTTAGCTTTAACCATCATCACTTTAACGTCAGTAGGCTGTGTGACCTTGTTGGGTTCGCTGCTGACTGAGTCGCAGCTGCTGCCGCATATGCAATGGTCTTTGGATGTGTTCTTTTGGCTGTTTGCCAGTGCGATTTTAGGTACGGCGGCGCGTTTTTGGTTGCAAACTTTCGCACAAAGTTTAACCACACAAACCAGTGGCGCCGTGATGCTGATTCTAGAGCCTATTTGGGTGGCATTGTTTGCTGCATTATGGTTTGGCGAAACCCTGGCAATGTTGCAACTGGTTGGCTGTGTGATGATATTTCTAGCCTTATTGGTGAATCGTTGGCAAGTTCTGCGTTCTATAATGACGCGTCGAGGTCTATAAATATAAATGAGCAGGGTGCTTGGCAGGCAACAGTCTGTTAACTAGTTATCGCGCTGCGTTAGGGTTCAAGAAGCAGTTGCCGTGATGGTGTAGGCTGTTTATGGTAGCTGCTTGGCTTGATTTAACCGTTAGAGAGAATAAACATGCGATTTTTTATCGGCATTGCTGCCACATTGATGTCCATAGCAACGGTGACTGTGAATGCTGAGCCTGTTGTCGGTTTGTACCAAGTTCGTGAAGAATTGGTGAGCCAGGAAAGTACAGTACGCGATGCCGGTTTACAGCAAGCTTTTGCAACCTTAGTGCAGCGCTTAACCGGTCAGAAAACTGCCATACAAGCGCCGCAGTTGGCCGCGTATCAAGCTGATCCGCAAGCGCTGATTAGTCGCTATGGTTATGATGGCAATACCTTAATTGTTAATTTTGATCCGCAGAGTGTGCAGTCCGCGCTGCGCTCGGCTCACTTGCCGCTGTGGGGCAGTAATCGTCCCTTAGTATTGGCCTGGTGGTTGGTGGATGATGAACAAGGAACACGCTTGATCAGTGATGGCCAATCATTAGCGACGCACCTGCAAAGTGCTGCGCATTATTATGGTATTCCTGCGCGTTTACCGCTAGGTGACTTAGATGAGCAATTGTTAGCCAGTGCTGAAGCACTCAGTCACAATGATGCCCAAGCGGTTCGTCAGGCGGCTGAACGCTACAATGCCGATGCGGTATTAAGCGTACATCAGCAGGCAAACGGACAAACATTGCAAGCTCAGTGGCAGCTTTGGGTGGGCGAGGAGCGCCAGCAAGGCCAGGTCAGTGCAGACGCTCAAAAAGCATTAAGCGAACAGGTTTTTGCTGAAGTTAATCAACGTTTAGCCGAGCGTTTTGCGATCAAGCCGGGACAGGGTGAAACCTTTATTATTCGAGTGGCGGCGATTGATCTAGAGCATTTTGTATTAGTCGAGCGCTTGCTTGAGCCTTTTGCGGCGCAGTTGCAAGAAGTCACTAAAGAGTATGCTCAGTGGCAAGTGCGCAGCACCGGTGAACAGTTACGTGCGCAGTTAACCTTGGCGCACCTGAAAGAAACTGCTTTACCGGTAGCGACTGCAGAGTCCGCACCAATCGATGCCACAGGGTCAGACATTGCCAGGCAAACAGCCCCGCAATTAGCGGATAGCAGTGATTCTGTATTGTATTTTACTTGGTAATTATTGAGATTTAATCGATGACAAAGAGCATCAAAGGTTGGTTACTGATTGCTTTATTTGGTCTTATGCTGCTGACTTTTTATCAGTTACTGCCGATTCTTACGCCATTCTTAGTCAGTATCTTGTTGGCCTATATGGGCGACCCTCTGGTTGATCTATTAGAACGCTATAAGTTTTCTCGCACTTGGGCTGTGGTTTCCGTCTTTGTTTTACTCAGTGTACTCTTGTTGATTTTACTCTTGGTGTTGATCCCTATGATTGGTCGGCAGTTGGTCAGTCTATATGAGCTGACCCCGCAGCTGATTGATTGGCTGCAGCACAGTGCTGTGCCATGGTTGCAAACGCGGCTGGGTATTAATGCTGGGGCCAGTGGTTTGGATAATATCAAGCAAATGCTCAGTGAGAACATGGGTAAAACGACAGATATTGCCCAGTTACTACTCAGTCAGATCACCGCGTCCAGTTTGGCGTTTTTAGGCTGGTTGGCCAATATGCTATTAATTCCGGTGGTGACGTTTTACCTGCTACGCGATTGGGATATTTTAGTGGCGAAGATGCGCCGCTTGTTACCTCGGCAAAAAGAAACCTTGGTTGTGAGGTTAATTGGTGAGTGCAATGAAGTGCTGGGTGCGTTTATGCGCGGTCAGTTGCTGGTGATGTTTGCGCTGGGCATTGTCTACGCGGTGGGTTTAATGAGCTTGGGCCTTGAGCTGGGTTTGTTAATTGGTTTATTAGCAGGTTTAGCAAGCTTAGTGCCCTATATGGGCTTTGCCGTGGGGATCAGTGCAGCATTGGTGGCGGGTTTATTTCAGTTTGGTCTGGACCCTTATCCACTGATTGGTATTGTCGCGGTGTTTACCGTTGGCCAATTACTTGAAGGCATGTTGTTAACACCTTTGTTGGTCGGTGACCGTATTGGCTTACATCCTGTTGCGGTGATTTTTGCAATTTTAGCGGGTGGCCAGCTGTTTGGCTTTACCGGTATTTTGTTGGCACTGCCGGTGGCTGCAGTAGTTATGGTATTGCTTAGAAATGCGCATAAGTTGTACAAAGAATCTGATATGTATGGGCAAACGAGTGAGCCTTGCGCGCCTGATGGTTCGAATCCGCTTGAGCAGACATTAACGTCGGATCAGCCGATCAATGAGTCCACATGAAACCCACTCAATTATCGTTAGGCATGCGTCTGCGTGATGATGCAACCTTTGCCAACTATTACCCTGGCGCCAATGCCGTTGCCTTGGGTTATGTTGAGCATGCCTGTGAATCTGAAGATCAGTGGATGGATAGTGTGCTCTATATTTGGGGTACGGCAGGGGTCGGGCGTAGTCATTTGTTACAGGCCGCGTGTTTGCGGGTTGAAGAGCGCGGTGGGCGTGCGTTGTATCTGCCCTTGGCTGAACTCGGTGAATACGCCCCTAACGTGCTAGATAATGTCGAAGATTGTGATCTGCTCTGTTTGGATGATATTCAAGCCGTGCTCGGGCAGGCTTCTTGGGAAGAAGCGTTGTTTCATGCCTTTAATCGTCTGCGTGATGCTGGTAAACAACTGCTGATTACTGCCGATGCGGCGCCGCGTGAATTGCCAATTCAGCTGCCTGACTTGCAATCTCGTTTAAGTCTAGGATTGGTCTTCCAGCTGCATGAGCTTAGCGATGATGATAAATTGCGTGCTTTACAGCTGCGTGCCTCACGTCGTGGTTTGCAATTGCCTGATGATGTGGGGCGCTTTTTGTTGTCGCGCTCAGAGCGCAGTATGACCGTGTTGTTTGACACCTTGGAGCAATTGGATCGTGCATCGTTGCAAGCGCAGCGTAAACTCACCATTCCCTTTCTAAAAGAAGCACTGGGCTGGCAGCCTTCGAAGTGATCGAACGCGTGTTAAAATTGCCAGTCCATCATTGAGATTTGAAATTCATGAGCACAGAACAGCAACAGAATAGTGGCCTCTCTGGAATCCAAATTTATTTCCGTTTGCTGGCTTATATCAAGCCCTATATCGGCATGTTTATCATCAGTATTGTTGGCTTTTTAATCTTTGCCTCAACCACGCCAATGCTCGGTTATGTGCTGAAGTACTTTGTTGACGGTTTAGCCAATCCTGATGCGGTATTGTTTCCCAAGATCCCATGGTTGGCTGATGTACGCTTATTGCAGGCCGTGCCATTATTGATTGTGGTGATTGCGTTCTGGCAAGGCATCGGCTCATTTTTGGGTAACTTCTATTTGGCTAAAGTGTCCTTAGGCTTGGTGCATGACTTGCGCGTGCAGCTGTTTAATAATCTACTGACCTTGCCCAACCGTTATTTTGATAATCATAACTCCGGGCACTTAATTTCTCGTATCACTTACAACGTGACCATGGTGACTGGCGCTGCTACTGACGCAGTGAAAGTGATTGTGCGTGAAGGTATGACCGTGGTGTTCTTGTTTGCCACTTTGTTATGGATGAACTGGAAGTTGACGCTGGTAATGGTAGCTATTTTGCCGATTATTGCTTTGATGGTCAGCAGTACCAGTAAGAAATTCCGCAAGCAAAGTAAGAAAATTCAAGTGGCCATGGGCGATGTCACGCATGTCGCTTCGGAGACTATCCAAAACTATCGTGTGGTACGCAGTTTTGGTGGCGAGCCATATGAACGCACGCGTTTTTTAGAGTCCAGTAGCAGTAATACCGATAAACAACTGCGCATGATCAAAACCAACGCGGTATATACGCCGTCGTTGCAGTTGGTGATTTATTCAGCCATGTCAGTGCTGCTGTTTTTAGTTTTGTTGCTACGCGGTGATTCGTCGCCGGGTGATTTGGTTGCTTATATTACGTTGGCCGGTTTACTGCCCAAGCCGATTCGTCAGCTTTCAGAAGTCAGTTCGACCATTCAAAAAGGCGTGGCGGGTGCGGAAAGCATTTTTGAGCAGCTCGATGAAGCGCCAGAAATTGATCAAGGTACAGTGGAGTTGGCGCAGGCCAGCGGTCAGCTGGAAGTGCGTGACTTGACCTTTACCTATCCCAACACCGAAACACCAGTGTTGCAAAACATCAGCTTTACCGCTGAAAAAGGACAAATGGTGGCATTGGTCGGTCGCTCTGGCAGTGGTAAATCGACGCTGGCCAATTTAATTCCGCGCTTTTACGAGCATCAGCAAGGACAGATTCTGCTGGATGGTGTTGAGGTAAAAGACTTTACCTTGACCAACTTGCGTCGCCATATGGCTTTGGTCACCCAGCAAGTGTCGCTGTTTAATGACACAGTGGCAAAAAACATTGCCTATGGTGATCTCGCCGATGCCTCTTTAGATGAAATTAAAGCGGCGGCGGAAGCGGCGTATGCCGCTGAGTTTATTGAGCGTATGCCGCAGGGTTATGAGACTATTGTCGGCGAAAATGGTGTATTGCTCTCCGGTGGTCAGCGTCAGCGTTTAGCCATTGCGCGGGCTTTGTTGAAAAACGCACCTTTGCTGATTCTCGATGAAGCGACTTCGGCGCTGGATACGGAGTCTGAGCGTCATATTCAGGCCGCGTTAGACCATGCTGTGCAAGGGCGTACCACCTTAGTGATTGCGCACCGTTTATCGACGATTGAGCAAGCTGATCTGATTTTAGTGATGGATCAAGGGCGGATTGTTGAACGCGGTAACCATAAAGAACTATTGGCGAAAAATGGCTATTACAGTCGTTTACATGCCACTCAGTTTCAAGAATTAGAACCTACTGAGGACGTCTAGGCATGTCAGACGCCGCAACCTATCAGTTAGCTGATTTACTTTATTTGATGGCGCGTTTGCGTCATCCTGACGGCGGTTGCCCTTGGGATTTGCAGCAAAATTTTGCCAGTATTGTGCCGCATACTTTGGAAGAAGCTTACGAAGTTGCCGATGCGATTGAGCGCGAAGATTTTGCGCATCTGCCCAGTGAACTCGGCGATTTACTGTTTCAGGTGGTGTATTACAGCCAGCTTGGTCAAGAGCAGCAGTTGTTTGATTTCTCCACGGTGGTGCATAGCATTACGGAGAAGCTGGTACGCCGCCATCCACACGTGTTTGCCGATGGCAATTTGTATGGAGCAAGGCAAACAACCGCGGTGAACAGTGAGCAGGTTAAGGCGCGCTGGGAAGCGATCAAGCAACAGGAGCGTACAGCACAAGCCGAATCTGAACAGACGGTGAGTGTCTTGGCTGATATTCCGTTGAATATGCCGGCCTTAAGTCGTGCGTTAAAGATACAAAAGCGTGCCTCTAGTGTCGGTTTTGATTGGAGTAGCGTGTCTCCAGTGCTGGATAAAATCGACGAAGAGTTGCAAGAAGTACGCGAAGCGATTGCCAGTGCTGATCAGGCTGCGATCAGTGATGAGTTGGGTGACTTATTATTTGCCACCGTCAATGTGGCGCGGCATCTCAAGATTAATCCAGAAACCGCGTTACGCGCTGCCAATACTAAGTTTTCAGAGCGCTTACACTGCGTTGAACTGCAGGCTCGAGAGCAGGGCATGGCGCTTAGTGATTGCACAGAGGCGCAGTTAGACGCGCTATGGAATGTAGCTAAACAGACACTGAGTACGCCGCAATAACCGCGACGCGAGCTGTGCTGTGTTTTATTAAATGATTGAAGACAGGTTAGAAACTCATGAGTTTATCTTTACGCGACCAGATGCTTAAAGCTGGGCTGGTCAACGAGAAACAAGTTAAGCAAGCCAGTAAAGAGCAAAAAAGACAGCACCGTCTGGAGAAAAAAGGCGCGATCGAAATTGATGAAACACAGCGTCAAGCCGCTTTAAAAGTCATGGCTGAGAAACAACAGCGAGACCAAGCACTCAATCGTGAGCAGCAAGAAAAAGTTGAGCGCAAAGCACACATTGCGCAAGTGCGTCAGCTGATTGAAAATGCGCGTTTGCCTAAACTCAATAGCGAAGACTATTACAATTTTGTTGACCATAAAAAAGTCAAGCGCATTGCGGTGAATGACATGGTGCGCAATAAACTCAGTAGCGGCAGTTTAGCCATCGTCAAACATGGCGGTGGTTATGAAATCATCCCGCGAGAAGCGGCGCTGAAAATTCAAGAGCGTGATGCGCAACGTATCGTCTTACTTAATGTGGTGAGCGAAGCGGCCAGCGATGATGATCCGTATGCGGCCTACCAGATTCCTGATGACTTAATGTGGTAAGCGTTTAGCGCAGAGACAACACCAGGTGCAGTGTCCTTCAAGGTACTGCACCTGTTTGCTTTTAAACCCGTGGATTATTAAAGCTGGCAGGCGTTGTAACACTTCAATGCGCTGCCGAACGGGTGTCCCTCAGCCAAAACAAAGTGGCGAGTTTTAATATGATCGGGGCCCCTGCGTACAGCCACAGCAAGCCTTGTAAGCTGTCTGCGCTTTGTTGCTCCCAACCGAAGTAACCCAGCGCCGGTAAGGCCAAACCCACCGCTAGCGCTAAAGCAAGTTTAGTCAGCATGCCCCATACGGCAAACAGTAAACCACTCATCGTGCCATTCTGGCTGCTTAAGTCCTGGGCAATATCGGCTTGAATCGACGCAGGTAGAGCGACATCCGCCGCGACGCTTAAGCCTGAGATTAAACAGATCAGGGCAAAGCCCCAAAGATTGCCTGGCTCTAAGCTAAACACCCAAATAAAACTCAGGCAGGCGCTGATCATTGAGATTCGCCATGCGCTGTATTTCCCGAGCTTTTTCGATAAGCATACCCATAAGGGTAAAGCCAAAATACCACTGAGAAAAAAGCCGAGCAGAAGCAATCCCATGTACTGACTGAGTTGTAAAAAATGCTCGACAAACAATAAAAATAAAGTGGCAGGTAGGGCGTTGGCTAAGCTGTTGAGAAAATACGCTGGTAATAATTTGCGACTGCTGCGATCAGCCCAGATCAAACGCCATGCTTGCATGTTTAAGGCAGATTGTCGACGCGGTAGTGGCGCTCGCTTAATTAGACGTAAACGCCACACTAATAAGGCTAAGCTCAGGCTGAGACTGACGCCAATCAGTGGATACAACAGGCTAAACAGTTGGCGATAATCTTGGCTGTTATCCAGTAAAAAAGGCAGTATTAATACCGTGATCACCCCAATCACCGCAAAACCTTCACGGCTGGCCGTGTAGTAGGTTTTGACATGCGCCTGCCGGCTCACTTCAGCGCTGAGTGCTTGGTAAGGAATCATAATTAGAGTCCAAGCCAAATAAACCCACATCGCCCAAATCAGTAGATGGCTGGCACTGGCTTGTGTTGGCAGTAATAATTGCCATAAGCCAATCAATAGTAAAGCCCAGCCGAGCAGCATCAGCAGATAACGTCCGCGCCGCCCGCTGTAATCACAGAGTAAACCCACCAGCGGATCAGAGATTACATCGCTGACTCTTGCCAGCAGCAGCATACTGCCGACTATGGCGAGCTCTAAACCGCGCTGATGATAGTAGGTTGGTAAATACACATACAGCGGTATGCCCAACATCGCCAATGGCCAAGAGGCAAGCCCATAAATCAATGGCTGACTGAATGCGCTGCGGTTTTTCATGAGCTGCTCAGGCGCTGATTAATCATGGCAATGATGCGCCGCAGTAATGGGATTTTTAGATAGACATATTCCCCCGTATCCCAGTAATCAATATGGCTACAGACTTGACCTTGTGGGTTTATTTCAATCTTGCTAACCCCTTGGATCAGTTGCTGCTTGGCATGTGCTTTGAGTTTAAAGGTGAACTGCCACTCTAAAAATCCTCGGTTGTGGCTGCTGGCGATATCTAAAATGCGAAACTGCGGCTCGTGCAGAGTGCTAAACATATGCCGGAAAATAGCTTGCAGCTTGGACAGCCCATGCACGGCGTTAAAGGGGTCTTTAAAGTACACGTCGTGACTAAAAACCTGTAAAAAATCCTCCTCTACGGTTTGCAGGCTGAGGTTTTCAAAGAGCTTTTGATAGTTTGCCAATATCTGTGCAGTGATCAGCATCATTTAGCGCCTTAACATTTTGCGGGTCAGTGCCAGCGACCAAGAATACGGCATACATCTGAACAAGCTGAGTGCGCTGCGTAAGCGCCAAGGGAAACGGATTTCAAACCCTTTGCTGCTATTCAGTGCTTGCGCTATTTGCTCTGCAGCCTGTTCAGGCTGTAACACGCCGGGCATGGCAAATTTATTTTTCTCAGTTAAACGCGTGCGCACAAAGCCGTGGTTAATAATCTGTAATGCGATGTTTTGCTGGGCCAGTTCAGGCTGCAGCGCTTCAGCTAAATTGACTAAAGCGGCTTTGGGGGCTGAGTAGCCGCCTCCGTAAGGCAGGCCAAAATATGCGGCTAAACTGGCATTCCAGACCCAGCGACCATGGCCTTGTGTTTTGAACAGCTGTTGCAATGGCAGCATCAACGCAACCACACCTAAGTAATTACTCTGGTTCATCTGCACAAAGGCAGACCAATCCCACTCGTCACAGGTCATCGGTTGGTAAGCACCGACATTGTAAAACCACATGTCTAACCCACCGAACGCGGTCCAAGCCTGTTGCGCTTGGATTGCGCAACTTGGTGCATCACTGACATCCACATTTAAGCACTGCAACTGTTTGCCGTAGCGCTGTTGCAGCTCGGCCAAGTCGCTGGACTGTTCAGCTTGACGTGCCGAGGCAAGCACCTGATGACCCTGCTCTAGCCAGATTTTTACCAGCTGTAGACCAATGCCTTGTGAGGCACCTACGAGCCAAATTTTTTGTTGTTGGATATTTTTTTTCATACGCTCACCTTGTACAAGTGTATAACTTGTGTATAAATACTATATAACAAATTTTCGCAAGGTGTCAGGAAAATGTTCGACCCAGATAAAAGATACAGAGTGGTAGTGGTTGGCAGCGGTATTAGTGGCATCAGCAGTGCGTGGTTTCTCAGCCAGAAGCATGACGTCACTCTATTTGAGAAAAATCCAAGCTTGGGCGGGCATACCAATACCCTTGATGTGACCTTGCCGAATGGTGAGCAGATTCCTGTGGATACCGGTTTCATTGTGTATAACGAGCCAAACTACCCGTTGCTCAAAGCGATGTTTGCGCACTTAGAGGTGGCAACCCATCCGACTGATATGAGTTTTGCTGTATCCATTGATCATGGGCGATTGGAGTATGCCGGGAACAATCTCAATACGTTATTTGCGCAGCGTAAGAATCTATTTTCAGCACGCCACTGGCGGATGATTGCGGATATTTTACGTTTTAATAAATTGGCCAAGACTGATCTTGTACAAGGTTTGCCTAAGCACTTCACTCTCGGCGATTACCTGACTGAAAACCACTTTGGTCAAACCATGCAGCACGATTACTTATTACCGATGGCGGCGGCGATTTGGTCGTGCCCAACCGAAACGATGCTGAAATTTCCAGCGCAGAGTTTTCTACAGTTTTTCGCGAATCATGGCCTGCTTAATGTCAACGATCGCCCGCAATGGCGCACGGTGATTAATGGTGCACGGACCTATTTGGAAAAAATCGTAGCGCTCAATAGCTTTGCGGTATATCAACACGGCGTCACAGAGGTTGCGCTTGGTGAAACAGCTGAACACTCAGTGTCTTTACGCAGCAGTGATGGACAAACCCACGTCTTTGATCAGGTGGTCTTTGCCTGCCATGCCGATGAGGCTTATGCCTTGTTGAATGATGCATCCTTTGCTTTATTGCAGAACTTTACATATCAACATAATCAAGCGTGGTTGCATACCGACCGAGCGCAAATGCCCAAGAAAGAAATGGCCTGGGCTTCGTGGAATTACTTAAGTGGTAAAAACTATCAAGCCAAGCGTGCCGTGGGCGTGACCTACTGGATGAATGCACTGCAGCCGCTCAATACCACTGAAAATATTTTTGTTACTTTAAATCCGATTGTTGAGCCGCGATCTGATTTGGTGATTAAAACCATTGATTACCAACATCCGGTTTTTGATCCGCAAGCTATCCAAGCTCAAGGGCAATTACCCGGTATTCAAGGGTTAAAAAGCTGCTGGTTTGCCGGTGCTTACGCAGGTTACGGTTTTCATGAAGACGGTTTAGCCAGTGCTGTTGGTCTAGCCAAACTTTGGCAGATTGCTTTGCCGTGGGAGGTCTAATGGGCTCGCAAATCTATGTCGGTCAAGTTGCGCATGCGCGTCAGCAGCCAGTCGAGTATCGCTTCGCCTATCGCTCATTCAGTATCAAGATTGATATCGACTGCATTGAGCAAGAGGCGCACAGCTTGCGTTGGCTGAGTGTTAATCGCTTTAACTTAGTCAGTCTAAAATACCAAGACCATGGTCCACGCGATGGCACACCTTGGCGTCAATGGATCGATGGTTTTCTTGCGCAATATGGGGTTGCGCGGCCGGCGCGGGTTGAGCTGATCTGTTATCCAAGAATTTTGGGTTACAGCTTTAATCCGCTGTCGATGTGGTACGCCTACGCTGCCGACAATCGACTGGTCGCGATCATTGCTGAGGTCAGTAACACCTTTGCTCAGTGGCATCACTATGTGCTCAAGGTCGCGGGTTGTACTGAAAAGAGCATTCAGGCCCAGGCGCAGAAAGTCTTCCATGTCTCACCCTTTATTGACATGGATGCGCACTATCATTTTCGCTTTGGCGCACCGACAGACAAGGTGTTTACCAGCATTCGTGAAACACGTGCTGGTGTTGAGTTTTTTAGCGCCAGTGAAGCGGGGCATGCCTTAGAACTGACGGATCAAAACCTCTTAAAACAAGTCGGTTTTGCGCCTTTAAGCATGCTTAAAGTGATTGCTTTGATTCATTGGTGGGCATTAAAAATCCTTATTAAAGGCGGCACTTTTCATCGTACGCCCAAGCATTTAGAAGCTGTTCAATACAGCCATTCGGAGATGACATTATGTTAACGCGCACCCAAAGCGGGTTGCTAGGCTCAACTCACGCGCCTAAGTTGGCTGCGTGGTTACTTAAACATCTGCCTTTTGATCGTCTGCAGTATGGCTCGTTGACGGTCAGTATTGCTGATCAGCAGCGCCGTTTTAGTGGTGCTAACGCCGGAGTGCATGCGGAACTGGTGATTCATCAGCCATTGAAGTTTATTTGGTTATTCAGCAGTCAGGGCGAATTGGGTTTTGCTAAAGCCTATACCGATCAACTGATTGATACGCCGTGCTTGCATACTTTATTGCTGCTGGGCGCAACCAATGAACAGGCGCTCAGTGATACCCGTCTAGGCTTTAATTGGTTTTATCAACGCTTCTTACAGCGTCATCGTAATAACCATAACTCAATCGAAAACAGTCGCGAGAACATCAGCGCGCATTACGATCTGGGTAATGATTTCTATCAGCTCTGGTTGGATGAAACCATGAGTTATTCCAGTGGCCTATTTACGCAGCCCGAGCAGAGTATGGCGCAGGCGCAAAGCAATAAATACCAACGCATTCTTGATCAATTGGAGTGGCAGCAAGGCGATCATATTCTGGAAATTGGTTGTGGTTGGGGTGGTTTTGCCGAGTGCGCGGCCCAGCAAGGCTGCCACGTCACAGGGATTACCTTATCGACCGAGCAGCTTGAATTTGCTCAGCAGCGTATGCAGCGTCAAGCTCTGACGGGACAGGCACAACTGAATTTAATGGATTATCGCCATCAGCAAGGTCAGTTTGATCATATTGTCAGTATTGAGATGTTCGAAGCGGTGGGCAAAGAGTATTGGCATGACTACTTTACTCAGCTCAAGCGCTTGCTGAAAAAAGGCGGCAAAGCGGTGCTGCAAATCATCACCATTGAAGACGCACGTGCTGAGCGTTATCAAAATGATGTGGATTTTATTCAGATGTTTATTTTCCCCGGAGGCCTACTGCCCTCTAAACAACAGCTTCATCAACTGGCGCAGGAACATGGTTTTAGCATCAGTAATGCGCTGTCGTTTGGCCAAGATTATGCGCGCACCTTGCAGCTCTGGCAGGAAGACTTTGCGGCACACAGTGAAGCATTAATCAGCATGGGTTATGACCAACGTTTTCAGCGAATCTGGCGTTATTACTTAGATTATTGTCGTGTGGGGTTTGAAACTCAGTCGACTGATGTGGTGCAACTGACCTTGGAGCATAAATTATGAAAATGGGTAAGTACTTATTCGCATTAACTGCCTTATTCCTGCTTGCAGGTTGCAGTGGACCTCATCTGCAAGATTATGCGCAGACTGAACCAAAACTTGATTTGTTTAGTTATTTTTCTGGAAAAACCCAAGCCTACGGCCAATTTCAGGACCGTTCAGGTGCAGTGAAACGGCGTTTTACCGTGGCGATTACCGGCACTGTTGAGGACGATGTGCTGACTTTAGATGAGCGCTTTGTATATGACGACGGTGAGCTTGAGCAACGTGTCTGGGTGATCAAGCGTCTGGCCGAAAATCACTACACAGGTACTGCAGGTGATGTTATCGGCGAGGCTGTTGGACACAGTGCAGGTTCGCTGTTCAACTGGCGTTACACCCTTAATTTACCTTACAAAGACAGCAGTATCCATGTGAAATTTGATGACTGGATGTTCTTGCAATCTGACGGCGTAATGCTCAATCGTGCCCAAGTCAGCAAATGGGGTTTTAATGTCGGTGAAGTCACGCTGTTTTTTAGTAAGGCACAGCCATGAGGATACTGGGCTTGCTGTTCTTGTTGGTGCTGTCCAATCTGGCCAGTGCTGACTTAGTCCAGGTCGGTGCGGGCACTGCACGCTGGGGTGTTTTTAAAGTTTATGATGCACAGTTTTTTACGGAGGTGGGCATCAATCTAGAGCAGGCTTTGTCTGAGCAAACCCCGGCCCGGTTGGTGTTGTGTTATGCACGGGATTTATCTGTCGAGAATTTTATTGAGGGTGCGCAGCGTGGCTTGCCAGAAGACTTGTCGGCTGACTTACAGCACGCGGTGAATCGTTTACACGCGGCCTATCAGCCGGTTAAGCAAGGTGATTGCTACCATTTGGATTTTCAGCCAGAGCAGGGCACGCGTTTATTGCTCAATGGCAAACCCTTAGTGCAAATCGATACAGCAGGTTTTAAAGCCGTGTATTTCGGCATTTGGTTGGGAGAGCAGCCTTTATCAATGACACTTAAGCGCAGTTTGCTGGCTGGACTTAAACCTTAAGGGGTTCAGGCGTCGCCAAGCCCAGTGCAGATCGGTACAATTGCTGGCGCCTGCATAAGTGATGTACATGTTCTACCATGCAAATTCTTACTGAGTGTGATGTCAAATGAGCGATGCAATCGACCAAAATGCACTGTATCCCATCCGTGAAGTGGCACGGCTGACGGGGGTAAATCCGATTACCCTGCGCGCTTGGGAGCGTCGCTATAATTTGCTTGAGCCGGTACGTACTGAATCTGGGCATCGTTTGTATACTCAAGAACATATTGATTTCCTGCATGAAACATTGCGTTTGATGGAGGAAGGCATTCCGATCAGCCGCATTAAAGCAGTGATCAGTGAGTCACCGCCGCGTCAACTAGCTGCGACAGATGTGTTGGCGCATGCGGGTGACAAAAGCTTGTTGATTGAGAGTATTTGTTTGGCTGCCGCGCAACTGCAAGTGCAGGGATTAGAGCGTTTATTGGATCGTTTGTTTGC
Organism: Pseudomonas sp.; assembly: GCA_034006605.1. Classification (GTDB taxonomy): domain Bacteria; phylum Pseudomonadota; class Gammaproteobacteria; order Pseudomonadales; family Pseudomonadaceae; genus Denitrificimonas. Next base: position 23,516 of record JAVESM010000007.1, read on the forward strand.
TGATTACAGCCTAAATGCGCTGCGGATGCTTTCGGCTGAGGTTGAGCAAAAACTTCAGCAGCAAGACAATAACGCTGTGCCGTTAGCCTTTTGGCACAGTTGTCTAACACGACGTTTACAGGTGCGTTTGCACAGTTTGTACAGTCAGCCATTTTTACCGAGTAAGCGTATTGTGATTCAGAAAGCGCCACAAACGCCGGATTATTTAGCCAAGCTGGTGGCGCTGTTTTGTTTTGAACAAGGCTATCAAGCTATTGAGCTGAGTGATTCGCTAACCCTGGATCAAGTATTGACTGTAGCAAGGCCCTTATCGATACAGGCGATGCTCTTTGTTGATTACAATGCAACAGCCACTGCGCAGTGGACAGCCAGTTTTGCCAAGTACGCATCAATGCGCAGCTGGGTGTTGGGCGATGATCAATTAGCCAATAGACAGCCGCCCAGTGTGAATTGTGAGCTGCGGGTCTGGGCACAGTGGTTTACTGCACTGAACTTATGATTGCTGGTTGAGCTGATCGTTGAGCTGCTGAATCGTTTCACGTGCAGCTTCTAGCTCTAAGGCCAGCTCGACGTGTGCGGTGACATCTTTTTGAATACCAATGTAATAGGTGATTTGATCAAGTTCATCATAAAAAGGCGTGACACTCAGTTCGTTCCAAAACACTGAACCGTCTTTGCGGTAGTTTTTCAGCACGGTGCGTACGGGTATTTGATCATTAATGGCTTGGCGAATCACTTTGACCGCAGTGAGATCCGTGTTTTCACCCTGCAAGAAACGGCAGTCTTGGTACAAGATTTCATCGGCGCTGTAGCCGGTTAAGCGTTCAAAAGCGGGGTTCACGTATACCAAAATGGTGTCATCCCCCTCTTTTTCGGCAACCACAATACCATCCTGGGCAGACTCAACCAGTTGCAATAAAATTTCATGACGTAAATTAAATCGTTTCATAGAATGCCTTGTCTGATCATTGCCGCATTCTAGCAAGCTGTTTCAGTCTTTCAATAAGAAGTTGCGCTAAACGCTTGCGGCTGAATATTTGTACACAATTTGCTGGTGTTTACCGCGTGTCAGCTAAGTGGCTTCTAATAGACACTGTATTTTGTAAGTCATTGAATTTAAAGGCTATTATTTTGATTAAAAAATGATCAAGTTATTATAAGTGCAGTCTAATTGATACGTGCGGGGTTCGTGTACATATTGTGCACATAGTTATCCACAGTTTATGTGCATAACTGTTGTGCTGTATGGGTTTCTTTTTGCAGTTTGTCGACTCTATGCATGGGCGCTGTATGGTCCTGTCGTTTATAGTACGCGCTGATTATTTATTTTATGTTGGAGCAGCTTATGTGGCGCAAAGGTCTTCTCGGTTCGCTAATGGTTTTGCTATTGGCCGCCTGTGATTCGAGCGAGCAGCCGGTGGATGCCAGCGCGCCCGCCGAGCTCAATGAGCACAGGGCAAACGCGCAGCGGGTGATTGACCCCGCTGTCTTGGCTGAGCGTTATAAGGATCAAACACTGCAGGTCTTAGATGCGTCTGAACTTGAGCAGGATGGCGCAAGTGTTATCAGTTTGACCTTTTCTGTGCCGTTGCAAGCCCAGCAAAACTTTGCGCAAAAGGTACATGTGGTCGACAGTAAAAACGGCAAGCTGGATGGCGCTTGGGAGCTGAGTGCCGACTTGATGGAGTTGCGTCTGCGCCATATTCCACCACAGCGTACCTTGATCGTCAGTGTCGATGCGGGCCTGACTGCGATTAACCAGACGCAGTTGGCCGACGATTTTAGCGAGAAAATTAAAACCCGTAATTTACAGCCCTCGGTTGGTTTTGCCAGCCGAGGTTCTTTACTGCCGGCAGAATTTAGTCAAGGCCTGCCTGTGGTGGCGTTAAATATTGATCATGTGGATGTTGAGTTTTTCCGGATTAAGCCCAGCGCTTTGCCTGAGTTTTTAGCGCAATGGGGGCGTAACCAAAGTTTAGAAATGTGGCAAGCGCGTGAGCTATTGACCTTGGCTGACTTGGCGCACAGCGCACGATTTGAGTTAAAACCCGCATTAAATACCCGTGAAACGCTGCAATTACCGATTAAGCCCATTAAAGCGCTGAATAAAGCAGGTGTGTACATGGCGGTCATGCGAGAGGCCGGTACCTACAATTACTCTCAGCCTGCCACGGTGTTTTCGGTCAGTGATCTTGGTATCTCGGCACACCGTTTTCGTCAGCAGTTGGATGTGTTTGCTCAAGCGTTATCTAATGGCATCGCTCTGGAAGCGATTGAACTGCAGATTTTAGATAAAAAAGGCCAAGTATTGGCGTCTGGGAAAACCGATAAACAAGGCCACGCGCAACTGCCTATTACGGATAAAGCCAATGTGTTAGTGGCGCAACATGGGCAGCAAACCAGTTTTATACGTTTAAACAGTGCCAGTTTAGATTTGGCGGAATTCTCGATTGCAGGCCCTGCGGGACAAGCATTGCAGTTTTTTGTGTTTGGCCCAAGGGATCTTTATCGCCCTGGCGAAACCGTGTTACTCAATGGTTTGCTGCGGGATGCGGATGGGCAAACAGTCGCTGCGCAGCCGATTAAAGTTGAAGTCCGCCGTCCAGACCAACAGATCAGTCGTCAATTTGTTTGGCAGGCCGATGAGCATGGCTTGTATCAATATCAGTTGCCGATTGGCGCGAATGCACCCACAGGGCGCTGGCAATTACTGTTGGATTTAGGTGGTGGTATTAAACAAGTCTATGACATTTTAGTTGAGGACTTTTTGCCTGAGCGTTTAGCGCTTGATTTACAAGCCAGTACTGCGCCAATTAAGCCAGATGAAGGGCTGGCAGTTGCTGTGCAAGGTCGCTATTTGTATGGTGCTCCAGCGGCAGGTAACCGAATAACGGGCCAGTTGTATGTGCGGCCTTTGCGTGAGGCGGTGCCTGCATTACCAGGTTTTCAGTTTGGTAATGTTGCGGATGATGCGTTGAGTCAAGAGATTGATCTTGATGAAATGTTACTCGATGAGCAAGGCCTTGCGCAGATCAAAATTGACAGTCAATGGCCAGACGCACAGTCACCACTGAACTTGATTGTGCAGGCCAGTATTTTAGAGTCTGCCGGTCGTCCGGTAACGCGTCGTGTGCTGCAAGCTGTTTGGCCTGCTGCGCAGCTACCGGGGATTCGTGGGGTTTTTCAAGGTGAGGAAGTGGATGCTGACAGCCAGCCAGAATTTGAAATTGTTTTAACCAATCCGCAAGGTGAAAAACTTGCAGCGGAGCAGCTTAAAGTCCGTTTGATTCGTGAACGTCGTGATTATTACTGGAACTATTCTGATAACGGCGGCTGGCGTTATCAGCACAATAAAAAGCTACTGACGGTGAGTGAACAAACCGTCGCAATTGATGCTGGCAAGACGGCAAGCGTGAGCTTCCCTGTGCAATGGGGACCTTACCGTGTAGAAGTAGAAGACCCGATGACTGAAGTGGTCAGCAGCATTGCTTTTTGGGCCGGTTACGCGGAGCAAGATAACGCGTTAGGCGGCGCTGTACGTCCCGATCAGGTTAAGTTGGCGTTGGATAAACCGGCTTATGCCAATGGTGACACGGCGCGGGTCACCATCAATGCGCCTGCCGCAGGCAGTGGTTACCTGCTGATTGAGTCGGCTGACGGACCTGTTTGGTGGCAACCGCTCAATGTGCCTGCTGAAGGCACTACGGTTGAGATTCCGATTGCCAGTGATTGGTTACGGCATGATTTATATGTCAGTGCTTTAGTGGTGCGCCCAGGTGAACGCCAAGCGCAAATTACCCCTAAGCGTGCAGTGGGCTTATTACACTTACCGCTGCAGCGCAAAGATCGCCAGTTAATGGTGGATTTGCAAGCGCCCGAGCAGATGCGCCCGGGCCAGCCCTTAACCGTAAAAGTTAAAGCGTTAGATAGCGATGGGCATGTGCCGGCACAGCCCGTGCAGGTGATTCTTTCTGCAGTGGATGTTGGGATTCTAAATATTACTGATTTTGCTGCGCCGGATCCTTTTGCCGAATTTTTCTCGCGCAAGGGGTATCAGGTTGATCAGTTTGATGTGTATGGACAACTGATTGAAGCGGGTAATGGGCGTTTAGCGCGAATGTTGTTTGGTGGTGATGCGGCCTTAGCGTCTGGCGGTAAGCGCCCGCAAAGCAGTGTCAATATTGTCGCTTTACAAAGCCTGCCAGTGACCTTAAATGCTCAGGGCGAAGCTGAAATTGTTCTGAATATCCCAGACTTTAATGGTCGTTTGCGTTTAACCGCGCAAGCGTGGACAGACGATCAGTTTGGCATGGCCGAACAACCCCTTGAGGTTGCTGCACCTTTGGTCGCAGAGCTTTCTGCACCACGCTTTTTAGCCGGCGGCGATCAGAGCCAAGTGGCCTTGGATCTGCACAATCTTACTGAGTATGCGCAAACTATTTCAGTGCAACTGCGTAGCAGTGGTTTGTTAACCCTTGCTGAGGCAGCAACGACTGTGCAAGTAGAATTGGCCGCTAAGCAACGTAAAATTCTTGATCTACCTGTTAGCGCCTTAGCGGGTTACGGCCAGGGTGAGTTGCATTTGCAAGTCGACGGGATGCAGTTGCCCGATGAGCAATTAACACCACTCACGCGCAACTGGAGCATCGGTGTGCGCCCCGCTTACCCGGCAGAAAACCGCAGTTATCAAGCCGTCATTAGCGCAACGACGCCATGGCAATTGCCGCCAGAGGCTTTGGCGGGTTATCAGCGCGGTGGTCTTGAGGCGATGTTGAGTGTCTCCAGTCGACCACCACTTAATATTGCTGAGCATCTGCGAGCACTGGATGCTTACCCTTATGGCTGCGCTGAGCAAACGACGAGCGGTTTATTAGCCTCGTTGTATATCAATGATGCGCAGCTGAATGGGGTGAGGATCAGCACGGATACCCCCGCGCGGCGTCGTCAGCAGATAGAACTCGGTATTGAGCGCTTGCTCGCGATGCAACGTTACAATGGTAGCTTTGCCATGTGGAGCTCTGAGGGAGCTGAAGAGTATTGGCCGACCGTTTATGTCACTGATTTTTTAATCCGGGCGCGTGAGCAAGGCTTTGCCGTACCGCCTGCCGCTTTAAAATCAGCGCAAGAACGTTTACTGCGTTATCTGCAAGAAGGCTACTTAATTGATAGCGATTACAGTCAAGCACCTGACAGTACGCGTTTTGCCGTGCAGGCCTATGCAGGTTTTGTCTTGGCGCGTGACAAGCATGCGCCACTGGGTGCGTTACGCAGTTTATTTGAACGCCGTCAGCATGCCCGTTCGGGTTTGCCTTTGCTGCATTTGGCTTTAGCCTTGCAGTGGATGGGCGATGCGCCAAAAGCTGAGCAAGCTTTGCATGCTGGCTTACATGTAGAGCGCAGTGATGAATTGTGGATGGCGGATTACGGCAGTGAATTGCGTGATCAAGCGCAAATTTTGGCGTTGCTGCAAGAGTATGAGTTAGCCGAGAGCGAACAAACGCCGCGTATGTTTGCGCTGGCGGACAGCTTGCAGATGCGCACCGGCCTTTCAACACAAGAGCGCAATGCTTTATTTATGGCCGCCCGTGCACAGCTGCGCAACAGTGATACGACGTGGCAAGCACAGCTGCAAGCTGATGCGCAGAGGATTCCGCTGTCAGCCAATAGCAGTCAGCTGTTATTAGATGATCAGCAGCTGCGCGAAGGTCTGAGCTTAACTACGGAAAACGAAACTGCGCTGTACCAACGCTTAGAGCTGACCGGTTATCCAACGCAAGCACCTGCTGCGGGCGGTCATGTATTGAGTATTGAACGGCAGTACTTTGACCCTAAAGGTGCGCCATTAAACTTGAGCGAACTACACAGTGGTGACTTAGTCGTAGTGCATTTGGCGGTGCGTGCGACGAAAACCGTAGCGGATGCTTTATTGGTGGATTTATTACCCGCAGGACTTGAGCTGGAGAATCAAAATCTCGCGCAAAGCTCAGCCAGTTTGAGCCGTGCCAGCAGCGCGCTACGGGAATGGCAAGAGGCCATGCAAAATACCGATATAGTGCATCAAGAATACCGTGATGACCGTTATGTGGCTGCGTTATCAATCCCTGCGAAACAAGTTAAGCACCTGCTTTATTTGGCTCGGGCAGTAACACCAGGTCGCTATGTGGTACCGCCAGCACAGGTGGCATCAATGTATCGTCCAGAATGGCAGGCACACAGTGCGAGTTCTGCAACAATGCAGGTTAAGGCGCGTTAAGTGAGCGCTGCATGGGTTGGCCAGTGCATCAGCATTTGTCAACCCTTAAAGCCCTAAAATAGTTTGAAAAATGTGCGTTTGTACGCTTGATATTTACTGCGTATTTGTTAGGTCTTTGAGAAGTTGTGCACATTCATACAGTTGTTTTGTAAATATCTTTTGGACACTGTGTATGAACCCACATATTTACTCCTTGACTTTGTAAGTCATTGATTTTAAATGGTTTCTAAATGTGGTGAAAAAATCATCAGTTTGTCGCAAAGCCCCGTATTGTGGCGATTAAAAGCCTTTATAGGCACGTTACGCACAGACTTATCCACAGGCTTTGTGGATTGTTTTAGCAAAGCCGCATAGCCTATAGCTTTGCACGAGAGCCGGGTGGGTTTGCAGCGGCTTAATCGCATGCGGTAGAACACAATTGTGATTTTTTTTGGAAGGATTGCTGTTTATGCAATCCTTCGTTGTTGTGTCAATCCGTGCGTACTAAGCGGCCGCATAAATATGCTGGCGGGCTATTTTATGTAGGCGCATTCCCAGCATTACTGCTGCGCAACTGAGACCGACAATCAGACCTTGCCATAACCCTGCAGGCCCTTGTGCTGCACCGAACTTATCGGAGAGTCCTAGCAGGTAACCGACGGGTAGACCGACACCCCAGTATGAGAAGAGGGTGATTAACATGGTGATGCGTGTGTCTTGATAGCCGCGTAAGGCACCTGCAGCGGTGACTTGAATCGCATCAGAAAACTGAAAAATGGCCGCGTAAATAATTAATGAGGTGGCGACTGCTAGCACCGCCGCATCTGGGGTATAAATGCGCGCAATGTGCTCACGTAATAAAAACATATAACTGGCTGAAACACAGGCGCAGATCAGTCCAGTCGCCATCGCGACCCCAGCAGAGAAGCGTGCCTCACGTGGACGGTTCGCGCCCAATGCTTGACCGACTCGGATGGTGGTCGCCATTGCTAAGGAGTAGGGAATCATAAATACCAATGAACTGAAATTCAGGGCAATTTGATGACCGGCCACTACGTTGGCACCCAGACCGCCAATCAATAGGGCAATTACTGAAAATAAGCTGGCTTCAGCAAAAATGGAGATACCAATCGGTAAACCGAGCGCCAGCAGGCTTTTTTGTGCAGGCCACTGGGGCCATTGAAAGCATGTGAAAATCTGGCTAGAGGTGTAATAGGGTGCCCAACGTACCCAAACAAACATGGCTATCATCATAAAGGCCATCACCAAAGCTGTCGCCCAGCCACAGCCCACACCCCCCATCGCAGGTAGACCGAGGTGGCCATTGATGAAAATGTAGTTGAGCGGGATATTCAGTAACAGACCTAGGATGCCAATTACCATACTTGGGCGGGTTAAGCCTAAGGCGTCGCTGTAGCAGCGAAACACTAGATAGATGGCCACACAGGGGAAGCCGCAGGCCACGGCACGTAAATACCCCATCGCGGGTTTAATCAGAATCGGAGTCACCCCCATCAGTTCCATCAACGGCTGTGCGTTCCAGAGGAGAACGCCGAGCCCGCAGCCCAACGCTAAGCCCAACCATAAGGCTTGCCGAACTAAATAACCTATTTGCAGCTCAGCGCCGCGACCAAAGGCATGCGAAACCTTGGCAGTGGTGGCGATTAAAATACCGCTCATCAATAAAAAAATTGGCACCCATACTGAGTTACCCAAGGCTACCGCCGCTAGATCATTAGGGCTGACGCGTCCCGCCATTACTGTATCGACAAAGCCCATGGCGGTATTGGCGAGTTGACCAATAATAATAGGTACCGCCAGCTTCAGCAGAATACGCCATTCGGCAGTGACACGTTGGTAGCGAGAAACAGTGGACATACAAAACAGCCTAGAATAAAGCCTATACAGCAATATTTGCTGCGCAGTGCGAAGGATATGGGGGCGTGCGAGCAGTAGGTGAGAAACAGGCTGGCAGCGCGTATAGTTTACTCTGTTGTGATGATTGTTAGGTAGCTATCATTACGTTTACAGCAGTGCTACAGGTTCTTATCAAACCATCAAAGAGGGTATACAGGTGCGGATACTGGCTGATGAAAATATTCCTATGCTTGAGGTGTTTGAGCGTCATGGTCAGCTGCGTCGTGTGGCAGGGCGCAACCTTAATCGCGCTATATTAGCGGATGCTGAGGTGCTATTGGTGCGCTCGGTGACGCAAGTCAATCAGGCATTGCTTGCTGGTTCACAGGTGAAGTTTGTCGGCACCTGTACGATTGGTACGGATCATTTGGATTTGGACTACTTCGCCGCGCAAGGTATCGGTTGGTCGAGTGCTCCGGGTTGTAATGCGCGCGGTGTGGTGGATTATGTCTTGGGTGCGTTGCTGACATTGGCTGAGCGTGATGGCGTTGATTTAGCCCAGCGTTGCTACGGTGTGGTGGGGGCTGGGCAGGTGGGTGAGCGTTTAGTGCAGGTGTTGCGTGGTTTGGGTTGGCAAGTGCTGGTCTGTGATCCGCCACGCCAACAGCGTGAGGGCGGTGACTATGTGGATTTAGCCACGCTGGTGCAGCGCTGTGATGTCATCAGTTTGCATACGCCTTTGACCGCACAAGGTGACTGTCCGACCCTGCATTTAATTGGTGCAGAGCAACTGCAGGGGTTTGCCCATGGCGGCTGGCTGATCAATGCCAGTCGCGGTGCAGTCCTAGATAATCAGGCGTTAAAGCAGTTTTTAGCCCAGCGCAGCGATGTACGTGTCGTGCTGGATGTCTGGGAAGGTGAACCGCAGGTGGATGTGGCGCTGGCGCAACGCTGTGATATTGCCACAGCGCACATTGCCGGTTATAGCTTAGACGGCAAAATTCGGGGTACTGAACAAATTTATCAGGCGTTTTGTCAACACTTTGCTTTGCCTGAAACAGCGCCGATTGAGTTTCCGCCACAGACGCTATTGGCCATGCAATTGGCTGCACACACGCCTGTGGCTGAAGCGCTGCGTGTGCTATGCCGTGCTGTGTATGATCCGCGCAGTGATGATGCAGCGTTTCGCTTAAGTTTGCAGGGTGACGCTGTGACACGTCGAGCGGCGTTTGATCAGGTACGTAAAAATTACCCTGTGCGTCGTGAAATCCCTGATTTACAGGTGCAAATCAGTCAGCCAAAAAATGATTTGCGGCAGATGATTAAGGCATTGGGTATTGTTATATAGAGGGTTTGCTGCAGCATGGCAGAGTGCTTGAGTCATTCTGGCATGCTGCAGCAAAAGTGAACTTAGGAGGTGATATGACCGACATGCAGCAGCTTCATAGTATTGGTGCCGCCAATCATATGGTAACTGTCGCCTTTCGTTAAGATCACCCAGTCACCTTCTTCGACAATACCGCGCTTGAGTAGCTCTTCGACCGCTGATTTGCTGACTGAGCCGGGGAACTGGCTGGGATCAAAAGGCACCGTATACACACCACGAAATAAAGCGACGCGTGCTTGGGTTTGTCGTGAAGGTGCAAAGGCATAAATCGGCATCGATGAGCGAATTCGCGACATGACCAGCGGTGTGTAGCCACTTTCAGTCAGCGCAATAATAGCTTTAACACCAGGGAAGTGATTGGCGGTGTACATCGCGGCCAAGGCGATACTTTCATCCCAGCGCTCAAACTGCTGATCAATGCGGTGGTTTGATCGGCGCATAATTGGATTTTTTTCTGCACCTAAACACACCCGAGCCATGGCTGCGACTGCTTGCACAGGGTATTCACCTGCAGCGGTTTCTGCAGAGAGCATCACTGCATCAGTGTAGTCCAACGCCGCGTTAGCCACATCTGAGACTTCGGCACGCGTGGGCATTGGGCTGTGAATCATCGATTCCATCATTTGCGTGGCAGTAATCACTGCTTTATTTTGTTTACGTGCGGCAGCAATAATTTTCTTTTGAATGCCGACCAATTCGGCATCGCCAATTTCCACAGCTAAATCACCACGGGCGACCATTACCGCATCGCTGGCGCTGATTAAGCCATTCAACGCTTCATCGTTGACCACTGCTTCGGCACGCTCAATTTTGGCGATCAACCACGCATGGCAATTGGCTTCTTCGCATAAGCGGCGAGCCAGATGCATATCCGCCGCATCACGTGGGAACGAGACGGCTAAATAATCCAGATCTAATTCAGCCGCTAAGCGGATATCTTGCTTGTCTTTTTCAGTCAGGGCAGGTGCGGTTAAGCCTCCACCTCGACGGTTGATACCTTTGTGGTCGGACAGTGAACCACCCACCTGTACTCGGCAATGCAGGGCGTCGGCGGAAATACGTTCCACTTGCATAACAATACGGCCGTCATCCAAGAGTAATTCATCGCCGACGCTACAGTCGGTGACCAAGTCAGGGTAGTCAATGCAGACGACTTGTTGGTTACCTGCATCACGCGGATGGGTGATTGAAAAGCAAAATGGGTCACCGGCCTGTAGTTCGATTTTCTTATCGGTAAAGCGTGCGATACGAATTTTTGGGCCTTGTAAATCACCCATCAGCGCGACATGGCAATTCAGGCGAGTTGCGATTTCGCGAATGAGCATTGCACGTGCGCGATGCTCATCGGGGTTGCCATGGGAGAAATTCAAACGCGCGACATCCATGCCGGCCAGAATCAATTGCTCAAGAATCTCAGGAGAGCTGCTGGCTGGGCCGATGGTGGCAACGATTTTAGTGCGACGCAAAGACATGCTGAGATTTCCTGTGTAGAGCATTAAAATATGTAGGTAAACTGTGCCATTGACCGTTGACTCAAGTGGCCGCTGGCAATCAGTTTTTATTGAGCTGGACGTTTTGGCTTGATGACCAGTAAATCAGTTTGCACCGCTTCTAGAACGCGCTCTGCCGTATTACCAATCAGCGCATTTTCTAAATTCCCGCGTGAGATGGCTCCCATCACTAATAAGTCAATGCCGCGCTCTTTAATAAACTCAGGAATGCTTTCTTCCGGAAAGCCTTTCAGTAAGTGACGATTGGCTTTTTCTACAGGGTAGTCGGCCATCAGCTGGTCAAACGCATCGCGGTGTTGCTTAGCACTGCGTTCAACATATTGATCGTATGCAGCGACCAACTCAGAGTCGAACACCATCGTGCGTGGCAAAGGGGCATAGCTGTGCATGTAATCGGCTTGCATGTTTAGCGTGTCGGCTAAATAGCGAGTGCACTGCACTAATTGGTGGTCAAGTACGGCCTCAGTGTCTGCGCTGTGTACGGGGTCAACGGCGGCACAAATACGTTCCGCTTTCCAGGTCCCTTCACGCACTAACCATAACGGCACAGGGCATTGGCGAATCAACTGCCAAGAGGTGTTGTTGAAGAATAAACGTTGCAGCATGTTGTGCGTGGTGGCATCACGGAAAACTAAATCAGGCTTAAGCTCCTCAATGCGCTGTAACACCATGCTGTGTAAAGGTTTGCCCCAACGCACTTCGGTCGTGACGCTAATGCCTTCATCACGCAGTGGTTGCGCGAGTTTATTCAGCCATTTGTCGAGGTTGCTGAGCAGAGATTCGCGGGCTTTTTGTTGCGCAGGACCATCAAAAAAGAAGCCGCCATCAAGGGCTGAATTGTATTCGCAGATCAACAGCTCTACCGCTGATTTAGAACGCTTGGCCACCCAAGCGGCACGCTCCAGTGACGGTTGAGAATCCTTAGAGGTTGGATCAATAACCACCAATAGCTGATGCAATTTCATAATAAAGCTCCTTAACAGGTAAGCATACAACAGGGTTTGAGCGGCGCGTGATTGGGCTGCTCAGATCATTGAAGACTAGCTTAAATAAACACCCCGATAAACGTTCTACGTCAAGTATAGCCAGTTTTATCTATTTTTGTGATGCCTTGATGACACTGTCTAGCAAGCGTATTAGCGCATATTTACCTCTGCTCAGTGTGGCGCCGGCAGTGCTTAGTATTGACCGGCTTTTTTCATGGCTAAATACTGACTGACCAATTGTGCGTTGAGTTGGCTGGGACGTACATCTAACAAATGGACACCTTGACTGGAGAGCTTTTGTTGATGATGCAGGCGCGTATTGAGATAGTCGATTCCTGCACAGTAGAGCAGTGCTTGTTGCAGACTACGTGCAGGTTGCTCACGTAAATCATCTAAGGCTTCTTCGCGTAAGCTCACCAGTAGCGTGCGATGCTGCTTTTTTAGGCGCTGCATGGCGACAATCAAATCACTGTCGGCTTCATCGGCGATGTTACTGATAACAATCACCAACGCTCGCCGTTTTTGCCGGTGCAGTAATCGTTCCACGGCGGCACTGTAGTCAGCGCTGCTTTGACTGGGGTGAATGTCGTACAAGGTATTGAGTAAGGCGGTCATCTGCGCTCGGCCCTTACCCGGTTTGAGCATGCGCTGGGTGCCCGCAAAGGTTTGTACACCAACGGCATCGCCTTGGCGTAACGCTGTATGTGCGAGTAATAAACAGGCATTTAAGGCATGGTCTAAATGGCTGAGCGCGCTGTCTTGACTGCGCATATGACGCCCACAATCCAGTAAGAAGATAATCTGCTGATCACGTTCATCCTGATACTCACGGGCAATTGGAATGCGCTGTCGAGCAGTTGCTTTCCAGTCAATGTGTTTGAAATTATCGCCTTCACGAAATTCGCGCAGCTGATGAAACTCCATACCGCTGCCGCGTCGTTGCTGCTGTTGTATGCCCAGTTGCTTGAGCCAATGTTCAGTGGCTTGTAATTGGCCGCTTTGAATGCGCGTAAAATCTGGGTAGACACGCAGGGTACTGGGTTGGGCCAAAAAACGTTGTGACGACCAGAATCGCATCGGGCTGGGCAGTCTGATGCTGCAGCCTGGAATATGAAAAGCACCGCGCCGCAGTGGCTTAATCTTGTAACCAGTATGGCTGATGCAGTTGGGTTTTAGCGTCACCGAGTAAGGTAGCGCGGAAAATTCAAAGCTGTCGGGCAGATGATCGAAGTATTCTAAGGTCAGTGCTGTGTGGTAATCATGGGTGAAACTGAGCGTCACTGCATAGCTGTGCTGCAAGGATAAGCCGCTTGCAAGTTGTCGTTGCAGCTGCGGTGAAGGCTGTTGCTGCACACGCCAAGCATCAATGCTGACGAGCAGCAGTAAGGAAACAGCTGTAGCGATCAGTAAGCTCTCTAATAACACCGGTACAGCCAGTTTTAAGGCGTGTGCTGCGCCCAAAACAATGGCCAGGAATAACAGACTGCCGACACTGATCAACAGCCGAGCTGAAGGCTTAAGGCTCATAGGCGTGGTACAGGCACTTGATCAAGCAGTTGTTGTAAGACCTGCTCAACGTGCAAGCCTTCAATTTCTAGTTCTGCTGACAAGTGTACGCGATGACGCAGGACGTTTAATGCGCTGCGCTTTATATCATCAGGGGTGACAAAGGCGCTGCCGTTCAGTAGTGCGGCGGCGCGCGCATAACGAATCAAATCAATTGAAGCGCGCGGACCTGCACCGCTGGTGAGTCCAGGCCATTGGCGAGTCATGCGCACGAGGTCCACAGCATAATTGAGGACGTGGTCATCAACTGCGAGACTGCTGGCAATTTTTTGTATGGCCTGCACATCACGCGCTTGCAATAGGGTGCGCAAGGTTGTGCTGTCGAGCATATCCGCGCGCGCAGAACGGGTCACTTCACGCACTAATTGTTGCTCGTGTAGCGCCTCTGGGTAGCCCATGTGCAATTTGACCATAAAGCGATCTAGCTCAGCTTCGGGCAGAGGGTAAGTGCCTTCTTGCTCGATCGGGTTTTGCGTGGCCAATACCATAAAGGGTAATGGTACGGCTAAAGATCGACCTTCTAGCGTGATGCAACGCTCTTGCATCACTTCCAAAAGTGCCGCTTGCGTCTTGGCTGGTGCTCGGTTGATTTCATCGGCAAGCAGCAAGTTGGTAAAAGCCGGGCCTTTACGCAATTTAAATTGCTCGCTTTGTAAGTCATAGATGGCATGTCCAGTGATATCGCTGGGCATTAAATCAGGCGTGAATTGAATCCGGTTAAATTGCCCAGAAAAGCATTGCGCTAAGGCGCGCACTAATAATGTTTTACCCAGTCCAGGCACCCCTTCAATCAGCACGTGACCCGAAGCAATTAAGGTGCACAGTACCCCTTCAATCACGGCTGTTTGGCCGATCAGAACTTTTTCTAACTCGGCATGTACGGCTTGCATTAAGCGGCTCGCACGTAAGCGTTGCTGCTCAGTTTTACTGACGACAGCAGTGGTTTCGCTGGCTGCCGCTGGAGCCGCTATCTCGCTGGTTTCGGCCGTGTTGGCGACTGAGTCATCGAGACTTAATTCAAGATCAGAAGGACTTTGGCTCATAGTGCATTCCTTAATTGTTGCAGGCGCGTCACGTGCAAGGTAAAGGCCTGTGTAGAGAGTTTTTTAGCCAGCGGTGGGCGCATGCTGTGTGAGATCAACGAGATGGGTTGTCGACTCAGTTGTTGCAGAACTTGCCATTGCTCAGAGACGGCTAAGCGAGAAAAACTGGGGTAACGCTGTTGTGCACGCTGTTGAATATCTTTTTGTAAGGCGAGCAGTAGACTGCGTTGACCGTTGTAACGCAGGTTAAATAACGCTGCAGCGTGTAAGTGTTCAGTGAGTTTGCGGCGCCGGTTGTCTTGCGGCGTAATGATTGGCCCAAAACGTAAAGCATTGGCCCAAACGCTCAGCAGTAGCAAGACTAACAATAAGCCGCAGGCGATTGGAAAGTACTGCCATAACAAACTGAAGAGACCTTGCTGCTTGGGTGGGTTAAATAAAGTGACTTCGGTGTCTTGAGCCAAGTACCACAGCAGCCAAGCATGGTCGTAATTTTTAATTTGAGTTTGTTGCCATAGCCCGAAATCACTGAGTACTGTGACCAGACCTTGGCCGTGGGTCAGTTGAAGTAAATGGGTGGCGGCTTGACTGTTGGCCCACGCATGGGCTCGATTATCTGCATCGTATAAGTGGTAGCGGCTGTCTAACGCTAGATAGGCGGGCGATTGTTCGTTTTCCAAATACAAGCGCGTCAATGTACTGGGCAGCGATTCAGCTTTCGTATCTTCTTGGCTTTGCGTCGTATGACTCTCGGCTTGCTCTAAAGTCGCTTCATCGCTTGCTATATCCTCATCTAAATCAGCGCTTAGATGTTTTTCAATGCCCAGCGTGGCCAGTAGCGACGGGGCATCTTGTTCGACTTTTTCATGTTGCGCGCTGATGACTAAGTGCCCACCTTGGGCCACCCAATCCAGCAAGGCGCTTTGTTGGCTGTCGATCAACGTGGCATCATTGCTCAGTAAAAACAGCGTGTGTTGTGGGGCCGGTGCACGCATGAGGCTGACTAAACTGTCGATCGACGTCACGGCAATCCCTTGTTCGCGCAAAAAATATTGGATGGCTAAATACCGATCACTGCGTGCTTCTGGGCTGGCACCTAACTCAATGCGCTCCTCATAAAAGGTGATTTTTTGGCTCAGCCAAATACCTAGAGCAATCAATAACAGCCCAGCGATAATCACCAGCAGGTAGCGTTGCAGAATGGACTTAATCATCTGCACGCCTTGATTGCAGTTGCTGCCACTGTTGGCACAATGCATTAAATTGAGCGTGTTCCGGTAAGCGGTGGCCCCACGCTAAGTTTTGCCAATGAATGGTCAGTTGTGCGCTGTAGTGTTGCAAAGGTTGTGCGAGGTCTTGCGTCATCCGTAATATTTCACCTTCTGTATGCGCATCAGTTAATGGCAGCGCATGCTCATCAAGTAAGTGATTCAATAAACCACGGTACAACAAGCTTAAAGCCGCACGTGGATCACGATGCCAGAGCTTTTCTGCTTGGGCGAACCAGTCCTCGCAGAGGCTTTCGTTACTGACGTCTAGACCGAAAAGTGTTTGCAGCGGCGCGGTTGCTGGTGGTTTATGAGGTCGCCATTTTTGACTAAAAATGCGTAGCCATTCGCGGTAGCGCCACAGCACATAGACACTGAGCAGAATGAAGCCAGACCAGAGCACAATTTGTACAATAAAAGAGAGGTTTTCTAGCCCTCTTTGTAACCAGGTTGGCGGCTTAAAGTCAGTCTCTGATGGCGATTTCTTTTCGCTGGGTTCACCAAAACGCCAGCTTTGTACGGTTTTATGATTTTTAAATGGCGGTTGCTCGAGAAGTTGATTAATACTCTGTTGCGCTTGTTCACTATTGAGCATTTGTTTTAATAAGCGCGGATCTTTTGCTCCTAACTCGTCGGCATTGCTTTCGCGGGTATAGGCTGTGGCGGGTTGCGCCCACGCCGATTCTGCCAGAGGTATTAAACACATACCCAGCACTAACAATAATAATGCACCGCGTTGTAAACGTTGCGCGAGATTACGAAACACCAGTTCTACGTCCCAGGCTTCCAACTCTGTACGCCGATTAAGGTAGAGGGTAAACCCGCAAGCGACATAGATGGGTTCCCAAATCATTAATGCCAGCACATACAGCAGATTGCTCAAGTGCTCTGCCCAGAGCCAATCATCTTGACTGCTTTCTAACAGTTTTTGCCAATTCCAATCGAGCTGTAACTGTGCGGGAATCAGTAGGTAAAGTAACGCCAACATGCCCAGCCATAGCGCCATTTCAATGTGTAAGCCAATGATTGTGAGCCAAGTTGGTGCGCGCGTGTATTGCTTGCCGAGGGTGAGTAAACGTTGTTGACGTGCACGACCGCTTAGACCTTCCAGCTGCTGGATAGGTAAGTTAAAACTGCGTGTTAGGCTCAGACGTCGCCACGTTAAACTGGCCAGCAACTGAGGCTTAAGTAATTTCGGAAAGGCTTTTAAACTCTCTCGTAAGCTGGGTGTATCGGCAAACAGCGCACGCGATAAAATGTGCAAAGGTAAGCGTTCAAAAGCCGGTTTTAACCACCAGATAATAAACGCGACTAAGCTGGGCTGTTGCCACAATAATAGACTGAGTAGCGTAAATAACGGCAGAGTGATGAGTGCCCAAGAGGTCATTAAAAGACTTGCATGGCGGCGCGCTAAGAGAATGCCGAGGTCCATGGCCTCCCAAGTATTACGCGGGCGAAGTACAGCTTGTGCCTTACTGAGGTGCATGACGACCGCGTCCGGAGTGAGTTAAATAGAACACCACCAGCGCCCAAAGTGCGCAGCCAACTGTGACCTTGATGGTGACGGAAAGACTGCTACTTGATGACCAGTAGGCTTCAATAAAGGCAGCGATTAACAAGAAAATAATCGCTCCGCCAAGCAGCCGAATGCTAATCTTGGCCGCGTTGCGTAGGGCATTCGCGCGGCTTAACCGTCCAGGTGCAACTAATGCCGCGCCAAGTTTCAAGCCTGCTGCGCCGGCCAGAACAATGGCGGTTAACTCAAATGCACCATGGCCAATCACAAAAGGCCAAAATGTTTCGTGGTAACCAATACGGGTCAAATGCCCAGCGACCGCACCAATATGTAGGCCATTGAACAGTAAGAAAAATAAACTGCCCAAACCAAACAGCAAACCGCTTGCAAAGGTTTGAAAAGCAATACCAATATTGTTCATGATATAAAAACCAAACATCACCCAGTCATCTTGGTGATCGCGGGCGCCCATCGGACCAATGATGCGATTAGCTGGGTCGTACATGCTCTCCATATTGGCCACTTGACTTGAACTCATCAGGCTATAAATCAAGTTTGGAAATAAACCAGTGAGCAACGCCATTATCGCAAAGCTGCCAAAAAAGAGTGCTGCAGCCAACGCAACGCTGCGCCATTGTGCACGCACTGTGCCGGGGAAGCCGACCACCACAAAAGCAATGAGCTGTTGTAAAACAGGGTTTTTATGACGATAAAATTGTTGGTGACCTTGTAGCGCCAATTGTTGTAATTCTTCAATCAGTGGATAGCTGTATCCACGCTGTTTAGCTAAGGCTAAATGCTGGCAAATACGCCGATAGTCTTGGGCGAAATGCGAGACGGTTTGCGAAGTTGATTCACCTTTACGCAATGCTTGCACGTTCTGCGCAAACATTTGCCAAGTTGCTTGATGTTGCTGTTCAAAATCCGTTTGTTTCATACTTGGCCTAAAATTGACCGCGCCATCGCATGTAAGCGAGTCACGGCTTGCGCTGGCGCAATATGTAAGGCTGGAGCAATGATTGCAGCCAATTCCTCTTGGCGCTCGTTGGAGAGTTGTTGATGGCGTTCAGCAAAGTTGAGCAAGGCGTGCTGCTCGGCCAAAGTTAACAGAATGGGTGCTGGGCTGGCGGCTACTTCGGGGAGCGCACCGCGCTGCGTGGTTTGTGCTTGATACACCACTAATGTGCCGGCGGCTAAATCGCCTAAGCGTTGGAAGCGCGCGCTGTTGAGTATGCTGAGCATGCCCAAGCAATAAGCGAAGGGCAACAAGTCAACAAAGCGCAGCAAGTTGCGGGTTAAAGAGGCTGGCCAGCCAATGGGTGTGCCGTCACTGTGAATCACCTGCAGGCCGAGTAGCTGTTTGCCAGGTGAGCGGCCTTGATTAAAGACTTCAAAAAATACCATGTACCACCATAGCAATAAGAAGGCACTGATGGAGGCAAAACCGGCTCCTAACTTACCCATATACAGCCATGCAATGCCCGTTAGGATAAGAATGGCACTGCGAATCAGTCCATCAATTGCAAACGCTAAGCAACGTACCGGTAAGCCTGCAGGGCGAAGCGGTAAGTCAATGCCTTCAGGCGTCTCTAGATACACTTGAGTGTCTAGTAGCGCTGTTGGTGGTTGAGGCGCGTTGGAAAGGTTTGCGTTCAAAAAAAGACCAATAAGAAAATTTGAAAACGGATCATAGTCCAAAAGGGTGCATAACAAATAAAACTAAGCGTACTTTGTGCGGTTTAATGACTATAGTGATCAGCAGTAGTTAAGCTTTATTCATGTGCAGTTTAACTAAGTAGATACAGTTAACCTATCGTCAAGTAGCGGCACGAACAGTACCTATTCGTGGATTGACCTGCAAGCGCAGGGCTATAGAAATGTGTATTGTGCCAATATTTAAAAGCCTAGTTCAGGATAAAAGAGGTTCGATCAGTGAGCGCCAGCATTTTTTGGTACGACTTTGAAACCACCGGTATTGATCCGTACAGCGATCGTGCGATTCAGGTGGCAGGTCTACGTACCAATGAACAACTCGAGGAAGTGGGTGAGCCGCTTAATATTTATTGCAGGTTATCAGATGATATTTTGCCGCATCCGATGTCGAGTTTGATCACCGGAATTATGCCGCAGACCTTACAAGATCAAGGCCTAAGTGAAGTTGAATTTATTCAGCGTTTGCATGAGCAGATGATTGTTCCGCAAACCTGCAGCGCTGGTTTTAATAGCCTGCGCTTTGATGATGAAATGACTCGCGCCACTCTATATCGTAATTTTTATGATCCCTATGCGCGTGAGTGGCAGGGTGGTAACAGTCGCTGGGATTTAATTGATGTTATGCGCTGTACTTGGGCATTGCGCCCAGACGGTATTAACTGGCCTGAACACGAAGGTCGGGTCAGTTTTAAGTTAGAGCGATTTACTGAAGCGAATCAAATTGAGCATGGTCAAGCCCATGATGCGTTGGCCGATGTGCGTGCAACTATTGCTGCCGCACGTTTGCTGCGTGATCGCCAGCCTAAGTTATTTGACTATTTGTATGGGCTCCGGCGTAAAGATGCGCTCCAGGCGCGTATTCGCTTAATGCAACCGATATTGCATGTGTCTGGGATGTTCTCCGTAGAGCGCCATTGTTTGGCGCCTGTTTTGCCTTTAGCGTGGCATCCAACCAATCGCAATGCTTTAATTGTCTATGACTTGCATGCTGATGTCACACCGTTATTGGAGTGTGATGCGCAAACGCTTAAAGCACGCCTGTATACTCGACATGTTGATTTGCCTGAGGGGGCGTTGCCGGTTGCGCTCAAGCTTATTCATATTAATAAAAGCCCGGTGATTGCGCCGCTCACTGTATTGCGTGATGAAGATACTCAGCGTCTAGCTTTTGATCATGAGTTGTTGCAACGTAATTATAAGTTGTTGAGTGATCGGCGCAGTGATTGGCAAGATAAGCTCGATCAGATTTATCAAGAGACGCGAGCGTTCGCTGAACAAGATATTGAGCAGCAACTGTATAATGGCTTTCTTGGTCCGCGGGATCGCCAGCTCTGTAACAAACTACGATTGGCCGCGCCTGAGCAGTTGCAGGCAGAGCAGTGGCCGTTTGATGATGCGCGTTTAATTGAATTGCTGTTTCGTTACCGCGCGCGTCATTATCCGCAAACTCTTAATAGGGAAGAGCAGCAACAATGGACGAGGTTTTGCCGCGCACGCTTAACTGGAGAGCAATGTGGTGCCCCGTTAACTGTGCCTGACTATTTAACAGCGTATGCAGAACTCAGTGAGATAGAGCAAGCGCACCCCGCCGTTCAAGCGTGGCGGCAGTATGTGCAGCAGTTGCAGCAACGCTACCAATTGCCATCGTAGGTGCTGATTTTATTGCGTATGTAAGTCAATAAAAACGCCCTGTAAGTTAAGCTTGCAGGGCGTTTTTATATTCTGATTTACACAGAATGATGACTTTAAATAAGTGTTTCTAAAGTATTAGTCAAGCAGGGTTACCCAAGATTCAACAGTGTCACCGCCCCACTTAGCTTTCCACTCTTTTAGCGTTTTGTGGTTGCCACCTTTAGTTTCGATGACTTCACCGTTATGCGGGTTGTTATACTGTTTCATTTTGCGTGGGCTGCGCGTGCGTGTGCTAGTGCTTTTAGCTGTGCCACGGGCTGTTTGCGGATCAATAATTAAAGTGATATCGCGAAGTGATTTGCTGTATTCGTTCATTAAAGCGCGCAGTTTTTCTTCAAACTCAAGTTCTTTTTTTAGTTTGCCGTCTTGTGACATGCTCGCTAAACGCTCTTCAAGTTCTTTAATACGTTCTTTAGTTTCGCGGAATTCATTAATCAATGACATGGGAGGTCCTCTAGTAAGTGTTTATTTGTAGATTAAGGTTGTCGAGCGTGTCCGTAGTCACTAGTAGGTTAGTGAAACTCTATAAAACTCCAAGTCTTTCAATAATAACAGTGTAGTAATTGAAATACCTTAATATGTGCCGAATGATAAGCGCATATTACTAATATGTAAAGAATATCAACTGTAAATAGAGATGATGTTTTGAAATACATGTGACTAGATGTGTAAATCTATATGTGGGTTATTTGATGGCGCACCATTATTTGAAAAAAAGATGTTAAATGAGTTTGCTAAGTAGTTGTCTTAAATAAATTGTGGGTAATTTTATTGGTGGTCTTAGCGTAAGCTCATTGCTGGTGCTTTCTTGGCTTTCGTTACGAATGGCTGTCTGATCGATGCGATCATTCGCTTACTGACGCGGTAGGTTAAGAACGGTAGAATGTTGCCTATTATGTTATTTATTAAATTTTTGGTTTTGTGGAGTTTTGCATGCGCACGTTTCGCCTCATTATTGCTTGCCCAGACCGTGTAGGTATTGTTGCTAAAGTCAGTAATTTTTTAGCGACGTATAACGGTTGGATTCATCAGGCGAGCCATCACTCGGATGAGCACAGCGGTTGGTTCTTTATGCGCCATGAAATTCGTGCAGAGTCTTTGCCTTTTGATATAGACGGTTTTAAACAAGCCTTCAGCCCAATTGCCAATGAGTTTTCGATGACTTGGCAAGTGTCTGACTCAGATGTAAAGAAGCGTGTGGTGTTAATGGCCAGTCGTGAATCGCACTGCTTGGCTGATTTATTGCACCGCTGGCATCGTAATGAGTTGGATTGTGAGATCCCTTGCGTGATTGCCAATCATGATGATTTACGCAGCATGGTCGAGTGGCATGGTATTCCTTTTTATCATGTGCCGGTGGATCCTCAGGATAAAGAGCTGGCTTTTGCTGAAATCAGTCGTTTGATTGATGAACACCAAGCAGATTGCGTGGTGTTGGCGCGTTATATGCAAATCTTACCGCCTGATTTATGTGAGAAATATCACGGCCGAGTGATCAATATTCATCACAGTTTTTTACCGTCATTTATTGGTGCAAAGCCTTACCATCAAGCCGCTTTGCGCGGGGTTAAACTGATTGGTGCAACCTGTCATTACGTGACTCAAGATTTAGATGCGGGGCCGATTATTGAGCAAGATGTGGTACGCGTCAGTCATCGCGATAGCATTGAAGATATGGTTCGTAACGGTAAAGATGTTGAGAAAATGGCGTTAGCACGCGGTCTACGTTATCACCTGCAAGACCGTGTTTTGATTCATGATAATAAAACTGTAGTGTTTGATTAATGAGGGCATGCTGTTAATAAAGGCGTTATACGCTTGCAGTTTTGCCCTGTTAAAGATTGTGCGCTAGGAGGGCTTATGAGTACTGATGACGAAGAGCAGCAACCCATTGATCAAGCAACTGTACAGCCGTTAGCAAAGGTGGGTGAGGGCTGTTTGAGCCGCTTTGATCCTGACGCTTTAAATGAGCAGCAAGGTGCTGATTTCTCTGCTGCTGAACAGTTTCGCAAGCAAGTGCTTGCTGAGTATGACCCTGTACAAAAAGAATCGTAATAAAGCTGCCAGATAGATGCTAAGCGCATCACGTGACGCTGGCGTAAGTGCAAACGGAGAACAATGACATGATGCAGACCGATCAATTATTGCTAGGAGCGGACGAGCAAGGCTTGCCGATTGGCCATTTATTACGCTTTGCTAACCGTCACGGTTTAATTGCTGGTGCAACGGGGACTGGGAAAACTGTGACGATGCAGCGCTTGGCAGAAGCCTTTAGTGATGCTGGTGTGGCGGTGTTTGCTGCTGATATTAAAGGTGATCTTTGCGGTATCGCAGCGCTGGGGCAGCCGACAGGCAAGATCGCCGAGCGCATTGCTTCTATGCCTTGGTTGTCG
Source organism: Pseudomonas sp. (assembly GCA_034006605.1). GTDB lineage: Bacteria > Pseudomonadota > Gammaproteobacteria > Pseudomonadales > Pseudomonadaceae > Denitrificimonas. The sequence goes on from JAVESM010000007.1 coordinate 46,680, forward strand.
CATAAGCCGCAAGCGTATCCGGTAACTATGTGGGATGTGTATGGTGAAACAGGTCATCCGCTGCGTACTACGATTAGCGATATGGGGCCATTGCTGTTAGGTAACTTGCTCGAGTTAACTGACAGTCAGCAAGCAGTTTTATATACGGCGTTCCAAGTTGCCGATCGTGAAGGTCTGTTGTTGTTGGACTTGAAAGACTTAAAAGCTTTGCTCAATCATTTGCGTGAGCATCCTGAGGTATTGGGTGATGATCGAGCGTTGTATACAACGCAGTCGGCAAATGCTCTGCAGCGCAAATTAGCCACGCTAGAGCAACAGGGTGGTGAATTGTTGTTTGGTGAGCCAGCATTGCAGCTGGAGGATATTTTGCGGATTGACCGCGATGGTCGTGGTCGTATTCATATGCTTGATGCCAGTCGTTTAGTGCATCAAGCCCCGAAGGTGTATGCGACATTTTTACTGTGGCTGTTGGCCGAGTTATTTGAGCAGTTACCTGAGCGCGGTGATGCGGATAAGCCTTTGCTGGCGTTGTTTTTTGATGAGGCGCATTTGTTGTTTAATGGCACACCAAAAGCTTTGCGTGATCGTTTAGAGCAGGTGGTGCGTTTGATTCGCTCGAAAGGTGTTGGGGTGTTTTTTGTTACTCAGTCACCTGCTGACTTACCCGATGCGGTGTTGGCGCAACTGGGTATGCGTATTCAGCATGGTTTGCGCGCTTTTACTGCTAAAGAACAAAAGTCCTTAAAAGCAGTGGCTGATGGTTTTCGCCCTAATCCGGAGATAAATACTCTAAAAGTCTTAACTGAGTTAGGGATTGGGGAAGCACTGTATGGTGGTTTAGAAGCAAAAGGTACGCCAGCGATGGTGCATCGTGTATCAATTGCTCCGCCGCAATCACGAGTGGGTCCGCTAAGCGATGCTGAGCGTGCGCAGTTGGTGAGTCGTTCGCCTTTGCTGGGTTATTACGAGAAGGCTTTTGATCGTGTTTCTGCTTATGAGCTTCTTGCTGAGCGGACTGAAAAACACGCGCAAGAAGCACCTGAAGTGCCTGCTGCAAAGACTAGAAAAACCACTGCGGCGAGTTCGAAAGGTGGTATTGCTGATGTATTGGGTGGCATTGCTGGGCAAGTGTATAAAAGCACTGTGCGCCAAGCGGTGAATCAGATCAGTCGGCAGATTCTGCGTGGCATCCTGGGTTCGTTGACGGGTAAGCGCTAGAGTTTGCAAGCGGCAGCGGATCGACCGCAACAGCGGTTTGCTTGCTAGTGTTGTGCTTGTCGTACTTTGGGATGAGTGTTAGTCCTTCGATGAACCCATCCAGGGTTCAACTCCGGCGCTGCGCCATCCATGGCTTCGCTCATCACACCCATCCCGAAGTCCTCGTTGATCATTGGTGTTGTTGGCACTATTGCAGCATTAAGTACAAAAGCAACAGCAGGTGTCAGTTTGCTTGCTAGTGTTGTGCTTATCGTACTTTGGGATGAGTGTTAGTCCTTCGATGAACCCATCCAGGGTTCAACTCCGGCGCTGCGCCATCCATGGCTTCGCTCATCACACCCATCCCGAAGTCCTCGTTGATCATTGGTGTTGTTGGCACTATTGCAGCATTAAGTACAAAAGCAACAGCAGGTGTCAGTTTGCTTGCTAGTGTTGTGCTTATCGTACTTTGGGATGAGTGTTAGTCCTTCGATGAACCCATCCAGGGTTCAACTCCGGCGCTGCGCCATCCATGGCTTCGCTCATCACACCCATCCCGAAGTACTCGTTGATCATTGGTGTTGTTGGCACTATTGCAGCATTAAGCACAAAAGCAACAGCAGGTGTTTGAGTGTTCAGTTTGCTTACTAGTGTTGTGCTTGTCGTGCTTAGGGGTGAGTGTCAGCTCTTTGATCAACCCGCCCAAGGTGCGACATGCGCATATATACGTTGCTTTTAAACGAACACAGCGCATGTCGCATTGTATGATTCATAACGCTACATCAAGACTTATCTAAGCATTTTCTTGATTTCTTGCTCTTCATTGATCAGCACTTGTTGGCGAGCATCGATGCGTGCTGCTCGTGGGAAGTTGTTGCTGGCGCGGCGTCTGGCGTAGTCGAGTTGCTCAATGGCTTGAGTGTAGTCGCCTACTCGGGCGAAATACTCTGCACGTGCCTCATGCAGGCCGATAATGTCATTCGCCAGGCCGCGCACTTCTGCAACTTCAAACCAAATATCAGGATCATTTGGGCGTTGTTTCAACAATAGGTTGATGGTTTGCTCTGCGCCGCTAATGTCATTTTGCTTGAGCTGTATTTCAAACTTAGCGCTGCGTAATGGGAAGTTATTAGGGTAGCGTTGCAGTAAGCCGTCTACGCGTTGACTCGCTTGGGTATATTGGTTGCTGCTCAGTTCTAAGTCGACCGCCGCAAGGTTGTAAATAATACTGTTTGGGGTTTTCTTTAGTAAAGCATCTAAATGGCTGCGGGCCTCTTTCAGTTGGTTGCCGCGGATCAGTGCGAGTACCAGTCCGTAGCGTGCCGATTCAAGGGTGGGATCATCCGCGAGGAGACTGCGAAAACGCTTTAAGGCTAAACCTGGGGTGTCTTCAAAGGTCAATTGCACGCGTGCGCGGATCAGTTGGTAGTACAGGCTGTCAACGATGCCTTTATCATCGTGATATTGTTCTGCGCGGTTACGGGTGTCGGCGATCCTTGATTCAGACACAGGGTGAGTCAGTAAGAACTCAGGCGGCATGCGATCGTAGCGGTATTGACGCATTAAACGTTCAAACATGCTGGGCATGGCACGCGGATCAAAACCGGCTTTAGATAAATTGATTAAACCAATGCGGTCGGCTTCTTGCTCGTTTTGTCGAGAAAAGCGTCGTTGTTCCTGAATGGCCGCCGCTTGTGTTGAGGCTATCGCCGCCATACCAATATCACCACCGCCAGCGGCGGCAGCAATCACACCGGCCAGCATTGCTGCCATTAACGGGATTTGCATGCGTTGTTGTGCTTCCACTCCGCGGGCAAAGTGGCGTTGTGATAAGTGGGCTAACTCATGAGCCAGTACCGAGGCGTATTCGGCTTCAGTTTGTGCATGTAAAAACAACCCGCCATTGACCCCAATAATCCCGCCGGGTGCGGCAAAGGCGTTCAATTGCGGGCTGGCCAGCAGGATAAACTCGAGCCGTCGATCATTCAGCTGACTGCTTTGCACCAAGCGATAGACACTGCTTTCAACATAGTCCTTCAGTAGCGGGTCTTCGAGTTGACGTACTTGTCCACGTAAAATGCTCAGCCAAGCCCTACCCAGTTGATGTTCTTGCTCTGGAGACACAATCGCAGAGCTCGAATCGCCAAGCGAAGGCAGTTCGCTGGCCAGCAGCGGAGGGGGCAGCATGCAGGCGAGCACTAATAGAGCAGGGCGGAAGAACGTCATGGCACTCTCTTTACAGATTAGACGGTGATATACGCTACAATGCACAAAATCTCTGAGCAAGGCTAGCAACTGAAATTGCATGATACTTGCTTGGACTCTGAGAACGCTTCAGTGTTCGTTGTTCAAGGTATCAATGACATGAATAAAACAGTGTGGCAGCATGATGTTGAAGTGGATGCACAAGGTTTAGCCTGCCCAATGCCGTTGTTGAAGGCTAAATTGGCACTTAATGACATGCCAATCGGTGCTGTTCTAAAGGTGCTGGCGACTGATGCTGGGTCGCAGCGCGATTTTCGTTCTTTTGCTCGTCTGGCCGGTCACAGTCTACTGGATGAAACGGTCGAGCAGACTGTGTTTATCTATTGGCTCCGCAAAGAAGGTTAAACCTATAACTATAGCCACACGGACTTAGTTGCTCGCTTGCAATGCTTGGGCGCTGTTAAGCACTTCGGTGGCATGACCTGCAACTTTGACCTTGCGCCATTCGCTGCGTAAAACGCCTGTGGCATCAATTAAAAAAGTGCTGCGTTCAATCCCCATGTGCTCTTTACCATAGAGTTTTTTCAGCTTGATCACATCAAACTGTTTGCACAGGGTTTCTTCAGGGTCGCTGATCAGTTCAAATGGAAAACTGTGCTTGGCTTTAAAGTTTTCATGCATACGTAAACTGTCGCGTGAGATGCCAAATACGACAGTGTTTGCCGCAGTAAATTGCTCGTGCAGGTCACGAAAATCTTGACCTTCTGTGGTACAACCTGGAGTGTTGTCTTTGGGGTAAAAATACAATACGACTTGTTGCCCTGCTAAATCTGCGAGCTGAACGGTCTTTTCACCTGTTGCGGCGGCCGTGAAATTTTCAATCGGTTGGTTCAACATAGGTGTTCCTCACGCTTAAGGTGTTTGTGGGCGCCAAGGCTCGATTAAAGCGTCCAAATTGAGTGCATCGGCGAAGTCTAAAAATTGATCACGCAGCCAACTGATTTGAGTGCTGGCCAATAATGTCACAGTAATGGTGGCGTTGAGCATGGTGGTGTCTGTTTGTGGCGCCTGATAGGTGTCGTAGGTGATGTTTTCTAAACCGATTTGGTGATCGGCAAAAAATTGGCACAGTTCTGCCAGAATATCCGGACGGTACAGTGCGCTGACATAGACAATGTAAGGTAAGGCTTGTGGACGCTCTTCTTCATCTTCGCTGCGCGTATGGGTCAGTTGCAAATCATGGCGTTTAGCTAAAGACGCAAGGCTGCCTTCAAGGCGCGCTAAAACATCCCAAGAGCCGCCCGCTTGAACGATTAATACGCTGTATTGGCCGTGGCGTGTTAAGCGACTGCTGATCACTGAACAGCGATTTTCTTGGCAGACACGACAAATGACGTTGGTCAGCTCTAATGGATCGCGTCCAGTGGCACTGATTAATAGGTATTGTTCACGTAACGGGAGGACAGACATTCAGCATTCCTGCAAAGGGTTTGGGCGTATTTTACGCCGCTAAGAACGCTAGGGTAACGAAAAGATACGACAAGTGGAATGCTCAAAGACGCGAGCAGTGCTTGTGCAAGGCGAAAGGCATCAGTAACATTGCTGATCTCTTATATTTTGGCAGGAGCGGTTGCATGATTTCGGGCAGTATAGTCGCAATAGTTACGCCCATGGATGCGCACGGCGCACTTGATTGGCAAGCATTGACTAAGCTTGTTGACTTTCACCTAGAAGAGGGCACTGATGCGTTAGTCGCAGTCGGTACCTCTGGTGAGTCCGCTACTTTAAATGTTGCAGAGCATGTCGAGGTGATCCGCCGCGTGGTTGCTCAAGTCAATGGCCGCATCCCTGTGATTGCCGGTACCGGTGCGAACTGCACACGTGAAGCGATTGAGCTGACGCGTAACGCGCAAAGTGTTGGTGCTGACGCCTGTTTATTGGTTACGCCGTATTACAATAAGCCGACGCAAGAAGGCCTCTATCAGCACTTTAAGCATATTGCTGAAGCGGTGGCCATTCCACAAATTCTGTATAACGTCCCAGGACGGACTGTATGTGACATGCTGGCCGACACGGTTGTGCGTTTATCTACAGTGCCAAATATTATTGGCATTAAAGAAGCAACCGGTAACATTGCTCGTGCCAAAGATATTATTGCCCGTGTGCCGAGCGATTTTTATGTTTACTCAGGTGATGATGCAACGGCGTATGAGCTGATGCTAGCAGGAGGTAAAGGTAATATTTCGGTGACTGCCAATATTGCTCCGCGTGCGATGCATGAATTATGTCAATTAGCGATGGGTGGTGATGCAGTGGCAGCAAAAGCCCTGAATGATCAGCTGATGCCTCTGCACGTGAATTTATTTTTAGAAGCCAATCCAATTCCTGTGAAATGGGCATTGCAACAGATGGGCTTAATTGAGCAAGGTATACGTCTGCCGCTGACTTGGTTCAGCGAGCAATACCAAGATACTTTACGCCAGGCCATGCGTCAGTCCGGCATTTTGAATTAATCTGAGGTTTTAAAACGCATGAAGCGATTCGCTGGAATATGTGTATTAGCAGTGACTGCAAGCAGTATGACTGGCTGTGGCTGGTTGATGGGTAAAGACGGCTATTTCCGTGATCGTGGCAGTGATTATCTGGAAGCGCGTCCAACGCCTGTCATGCAGTTGCCCGATGGCGTGCAAGTGAAACATCTCGACCCCTTGCTGCCGATTCCACACCGTATTACTTCTGCTGCACCGACTGCCGAGTACACTGTTCCGCGTCCTTTGCCTTTACCGGCCAGTGCGCTTTCTGGGGACTTCAGTGTTCAGAAAAGTGGCCCGTTGAGCTGGGTTGTGGCACAACGTATTCCTGCTCAAGTATGGCCGGTCGCGCAGCAGTTTTTTGAGGGAAATGGTTTTAAAATTGCTAATGAGCGTCCGCACCTTGGCGAGTTCACTTCGCAATGGCAAGCACCGAGCGAATTGAACGCTGGACTGGTTCGTCAGGTTTGGGGCAGTGCCCCGAGTGATTTGCAAACCCGTTTCCGAGTGCGTATTGAACCGGGTGTGCAGCGTAATAGCAGTGAGATCTTTATTGATCAAGCTCAGCGCAATGCCAGCAGCCAAGTTGATACGGCTTGGTCTGATAACTCGACAACAGAGAGCGCAGCTGGCGTTTTGCTAGAAGAGCTAAATGTGTACTTAGCTCAACGCAATGAAAAAGGGGATTCCTTTTCTTTACTTGCGAGCAAAACATACGACGCACCTAAGCGTGTGACGTTAGTCGATGGTGGCAATAACACTAAAGTGTTACGCCTGGATGCCAGTTTTGAGCGTGCTTGGTCGAGTATTGGGCGTGCCTTGAGCGCGGCTGATATTCGTGTTGATGACCTTAATCGCAGTACCGGCGTGTACTATATTGACTTGGCCGAAGGCGCTAAGAAAGAAGAGCCGGGTTTCTTTAAACGCTTGTTTAGCGCTAAAGAAAAAACTGCTGAGACAATCAGTACAGAGCGCTATATCGTACGTTTGACAGCTATTAATCAACAAGTATTTGTTAGTGTTGAACGTGATCTCGATACCTTGGCGCCCGCTGAGGTCAGTGCGCGTGTTTTAGAGCAATTACGTAACAATTTAGACTAGCGGTCGCGCTGTTTAATTCACCAGCAGGCGAAACCTAGATTTCGCCTGCTGCGTTTCTAACCATAGGATTTTTGCAATGAGCCATCAGCCTTCACTTAGCCTAAAAAAACTCTATTCAGGCAAAGTTCGTGACCTCTATGAAATTGATGCGCAACGAATGCTGATGGTCGCCAGTGACCGTCTTTCCGCATTCGATGTGATTTTGCAGCAGCCAATTCCAGAGAAGGGCAAAATTCTCACTGAGATTTCTAACTTTTGGTTTAAAAAACTTGAGCACATTATTCCTAATCATTTTACTGGTGACCAGGTCAGTGATGTTGTCAGTGCGCAAGAGTTGCCACTGGTTGAAGGTCGTGCAGTGGTGGCTAAACGCCTCAAACCGGTTGCCGTAGAGGCGATTGTGCGCGGTTATTTAGTGGGGTCAGGCTGGAAAGAGTATCAGCGCAGCGGTACCGTTTGCGGGATTCAATTGCCTGCTGGTTTGCAAGAAGCGCAGAAGTTACCTGAGCCTATTTTCACCCCGTCAACTAAAGCTGAAGTGGGCGATCATGATGAAAATATCAGCTTTGCGCAATGCGCAGCGATTATTGGTGAGGACTTAGCCAAGCAGGTACGCGATGCTTCGCTGGCGTTATACCAAGCGGCGGTTGAGTATGCCGCCACTCGCGGGATTATTATTGCCGATACTAAGTTTGAATTTGGCTTAGACAGTGACGGTACTTTAACCCTGATGGATGAGGCGTTAACTCCTGATTCCAGTCGTTTTTGGCCAGCAGACAGCTACCAAGTGGGTACCAATCCACCGAGTTTTGATAAACAGTTTGTGCGTGACTGGTTAGAGCTCAGTGGTTGGAATAAAGAACCACCTGCGCCAGCGATACCTGCCGATGTTGCGCAAAAAACAGCGGATAAATACCGTGAAGCATTGCAGCGTTTGACTCGGTAACGCGCAAACGGCTTAACGCGTTTAATTAAGTAGCTATTTATTTGTTGAAAAAGGTTGCTCCATGTCTGCTTCATTTGTTCATTTACGTGTGCACAGCGAGTTTTCATTGGTGGATGGCTTGGTACGCATCAAACCCTTGATTAAAGCGGTAAGTGATGCAGGCATGTCGGCCGTGGCAGTGACTGACCAAAGTAATATGAGTTCGCTGGTTAAGTTTTATACTGCAGCGCAAAAAGGTGGGGTTAAACCCATTTGCGGTGCTGATGTTTGGCTGGCCAGTGCCGAAGAAGAGGGGCCGCTGACACGCATGACCTTGCTGGTCATGACGCCGCAAGGTTATCGCAACTTGACTGAGCTGATTTCCTTAGGTTTTACCGATGGCCAGCATAATGGTTTAGCGATTTTGCAGCGTGATTGGGTTAAGCGGGCTTCTTTAGACTTAATTGCCTTATCCGGTGCAAAGGATGGTGAGATTGGTTTGGCCTTGCTGGCGGGTGATACAGCTAAAGCGGAGGCGCTGGTCTCCGAATGGCAAAGCGTGTTTGGCGATCGTTTTTATTTGGAGCTGCAGCGCACGCAGCGTCCGAATGATGAAGAACATGTGCACGCGGCGGTTACTTTGGCTGCACGCACGGGTATCGCGGTTGTCGCCACCAATGATGTGCGGTTTTTACAGCAAGATGATTTCGCCGCGCATGAAACACGTGTTTGTATCGGTGAGGGGCGCACATTAGATGATCCGCGGCGTCCACGTATTTACTCCGAGCAGCAATATCTAAAAACGCCAGAAGAGATGGCTGAGCTTTTTGCTGATATTCCAGAAGCTTTGCGCAACAGCGTAGAGATTGCCAAACGTTGCAATATTGAAGTGCAATTGGGTACGCACTTTTTGCCGGATTTTCCTGTTCCCGAAGGCATGACCATTGATGCGTACCTGCGGCATGTGTCTTTTGAGGGGTTGAATGAACGTTTATCGGTTACGTTGCCGCTTGATACGCCTGATTATGCGGCTAAGCGGCAAGTCTATGATGATCGCCTGAATTTTGAGTTGGATATTATTGTCCAAATGGGTTTTCCTGGTTATTTTTTGATCGTGATGGATTTTATCCGTTGGGCGAAAAGTAACGGTGTGCCGGTCGGTCCCGGTCGTGGATCGGGCGCCGGTAGCTTGGTCGCCTATGTGTTGCATATTACCAACCTTGATCCGTTGCTGTATGACCTGCTGTTTGAGCGTTTTCTCAATCCAGAGCGGGTGTCTATGCCTGACTTTGATGTTGACTTCTGCATGGATGGCCGTGATCGAGTCATTGATTACGTGGCTAATACCTATGGTCGCGAGGCGGTCAGCCAAATCATTACCTTCGGCACCATGGCGGCGAAAGCAGTGGTGCGAGATGTGGCGCGTGTACAAGGTAAACCCTATGGTTTAGCTGATCGCCTGTCGAAGATGATCCCTTTTGAAGTGGGCATGACGCTCGGTAAGGCAGTGGAAGCGGAAGAGTCGCTGCGAGAATTTTTGGCGGTTGATGAAGAGGCAGCCGAGATTTGGGCGATGGCGCTTAAGCTTGAGGGAATTACCCGTGGTACTGGTAAGCACGCCGGAGGTGTAGTTATTGCGCCGACTAAATTGACTGACTTTTCACCGATTTCTTGCGATGAAGAGGGCGCAGGTCTAGTTACCCAATTTGATAAAGATGATGTGGAAGCTGCTGGGCTGGTTAAATTTGACTTTTTAGGCCTGCGCACCCTGACCATTATTAAATGGGCTTTAGAAAATATTAATCGTGATCGCTGTAAGTTGGGTGAAGCGCCGCTGGATATCGACTTTATTCCGCTGGACGATAAACCCACCTATCAAATGCTGCAGCGGGCGGAAACCACCGCGGTATTCCAGCTTGAGTCGCGTGGCATGAAAGAGCTGATTAAAAAACTCAAGCCTGACTGTTTGGAAGATTTAATCGCATTGGTGGCGTTGTTCCGTCCGGGCCCTTTGCAATCCGGCATGGTTGATGACTTTATCAACCGTAAGCATGGTCGCGCTGAATTGGCTTATCCGCATTCTGATTACCAATACGAGGGTTTGAAACCTGTTCTGGCGCCGACCTACGGTATTATTTTGTACCAAGAGCAGGTGATGCAGATTGCTCAGGTGATGGCTGGCTACACGCTCGGTGGGGCGGACATGCTGCGTCGTGCGATGGGTAAAAAGAAACCTGAAGAAATGGCCAAACAGCGTGGCGGCTTTATTGAAGGGTGTGAGAAAAACAATATTGATGCGCATCTGGCCGGTAATATTTTTGATCTAGTAGAGAAGTTTGCCGGTTATGGTTTTAACAAATCACATTCGGCAGCCTATGGTTTGGTTTCTTACCAAACAGCATGGTTGAAGCAGCATTACCCGCCACAGTTTATGGCGGCGGTATTGTCTGCGGATATGGATAATACCGATAAAGTGGTGATCCTCGTCGAAGAATGTCGCAGCATGAAATTGCGCATTATGGCGCCAGATGTTAATCAGTCTGAATACAAGTTTACCGTTAACGCTGATGGCCATGTTGTGTATGGCCTAGGTGCGATCAAAGGCGTCGGTGAAGGTCCGGTTGAGGCGATTGTTGCTGCGCGTGGTGAACAGCCGTTTACTGATTTATTTGATTTCTGTGCACGTATGGATCTGAAACGGATCAATAAACGCACGCTGGATGCGCTGGTGCGCAGTGGTGCACTGGATCGTATGGGGCCGTATTTTTCTGAGCAGGTTGATGAATACCAAGCTGGGATTGATCGCAACCGTGCGGTCCTGTTAGCCGCGATGGAAGAGGCGATTCAGACCGCTGATCAGGCGGCGCGTAATCGTGACAGCGGGCATATGGATTTGTTTGGTGAAATGTTTGCTGAGCAAGACGTTGATTTGTACGCGCAGTACCGTAATGCTCGTGAGCTGACTTTAAAAGAGCGTTTAAAAGGCGAAAAAGAAACCTTAGGCTTATATCTGACGGGGCACCCGATTGATGAGTATGAGGGTGAGGTGCGGCGTTTTGCCCGTCAGCGTATTGTTGATTTAAGACCGTCGCGTGATAGCCAAACCGTTGCGGGTTTGATTGTTAACTTGCGCGTGATGCGCAATAAAAAAGGCGACAAAATGGGTTTTATTACCCTTGATGACCGTTCTGCGCGGATTGAGGCATCGCTGTTTGCTGAAGCTTTTAATCAAGCGCAAGCGTTATTGCAGACTGATGCTTTAGTGATTGTTGAAGGCGAAGTCAGTCATGATGATTTCTCTGGCGGGCTGCGTTTGCGTGCTAAACGTGTGATGGGCTTAGAAGAAGCGCGCACCAGTTTAGCGCAGAGTTTACGCTTGGATGTGTCTGTGACAGACTTAAGTCGTGACAGTCTTGCGCGCTTAAAAGCATTATTATTGCAGTATAAAGGTGCTTGTCCACTGACCGTACAATATACCGGTGTCAGTGCTACAGCCTTGTTGGCGTTTTCTGAGCAGTGGAAAATTGAGCCCACTGATGACTTGATTCAGGCGCTACGTGACCTGTTTGGTAAAGATAACGTCTTTTTACATTACCGTTAATATGCATTGATGCGTAATGGCCGGCTTCCGCGCCTCGACTGATATAGAATTTGGTGGTTTACGTTGTTACTCTCGCGTAAACCTTAAACATTGCAACACGGCCTAACCGCCGTAACAAAAAAATGGATGCCCCTGATGAACCCTAGTTTTTTGGATTTTGAACAGCCCATTGCCGATCTTCAGGCGAAAATTGAAGAGTTACGTTTGGTAGGTAATGACAATGACTTAAATATTGGCGAAGAAGTTTTGCGCCTGCAAGAAAAAAGTAATGCGCAAACCAAAAGTATTTTTGCCAATTTAACCAGCTGGCAAATTGCCCGTATGGCGCGTCACCCGCAGCGCCCTTATACATTGGATTATATTGAGCATTTATTTACCGAATTTGAAGAGTTGCATGGCGATCGGCATTTTTCTGATGATGCGGCTTTAGTTGGTGGTGTTGCGCGTTTCAATGACAAACCGGTCATGGTTATTGGCCATCAAAAAGGCCGTGCTGTGCGTGAGAAAGTTCGTCGTAACTTTGGTATGCCGCGTCCTGAAGGTTACCGTAAAGCGTGCCGTTTAATGGAAATGGCTGAACGCTTTAACATGCCTATTCTGACCTTTATTGATACGCCAGGCGCGTACCCAGGTATTGATGCTGAGGAACGCGGGCAGAGTGAAGCCATTGCTTGGAATTTACGCGTGATGTCGCGTTTGAAAACCCCAATTATCTCTACAGTCATTGGTGAGGGTGGTTCCGGTGGCGCGTTAGCGATTGGTGTCTGTGACCGTCTGAATATGTTGCAATATGCAACGTATGCGGTGATTTCTCCAGAAGGCTGTGCGTCGATCTTATGGAAAACCGCAGACAAAGCGCCTGAAGCTGCCGAAGCGATGGGTATTACTGCGGAACGTTTGCAAGGCTTGAAAATTGTTGATCAGGTGATTGCTGAGCCATTGGGTGGTGCACACCGCGATGTAGCACGCGCAGTTGAGTCCATTCGTGAAACCCTAACAGGGCAGTTAGACGAGCTGCTGACTTTGGATACTGATGAGTTGTTAGCCCGTCGTTATGCGAAGCTGATGGGTTTTGGTATCGCTTAATTGCAACGGTTTGCCTCTAAGGCGTGTCCTAAGTCTTTGCTTGGATACGCCTTGCAGTCGCTATTCTACGGCTGTGTCTTATGCTAGATATTGAAAAACACATCCTTAATAGTCTGCAACCTTGGCTTGCGAGCCGATCTTTTTGCATCGCCTTTTCTGGAGGCCTGGATTCGACAGTGCTGCTGTATGCTTTGGCATGTCTGGCCAAGCGGCATCCTTTGCCTAAGCTGCGTGCGATTTATATCCAGCATGGTTTGCAAGAAGCGGCGCAAGCATGGCCGGCGCATTGTCAGCAGGTCTGTGCGACGCTGCAGATTCCGTTAAGCATCGTTGAGGTGAAGGTTGCGCAGACAGCCAGTGTTGAGCGAGCGGCGCGTGATGCACGTTATGCGGCCTTTGCAGAGCATCTACACAATCATGAAGTGTTGTTGATGGCTCAGCATTTGGATGACCAGGCAGAAACCATTCTGTTTCGTTTGTTGCGTGGGGCCGGCGTGTCGGGTTTACGCGGTATTCCTGCTGAGCGTGCTTTGGCCGCAGGGCATTTGCTGCGTCCGTTATTAGGAATCAGTCAGCAAAGTTTACATAATTATGCTCAGCAGCATCATTTGCAGTGGATCGAGGATCCGAGTAATGCCAGTGAGGGCTTTGCTCGTAATTATTTGCGCCGACAGATTATTCCAGCACTGCAGATGCGCTGGCCCAGTTTGCGCACGACCTTGCAGCGTACCGCGCAGCATATGCAGGAGGCGCAGCAGTTATTAGATGAGCTTGCTGAATTGGATCTGTGCAACGCACAGGTGCGTTCGCCTTTGCCGTGGTTACTTTTACCACACCTAGATTTACGTGTGATCCGTAGTTTGAGTTTGCCGCGCCAGAAGAACCTCTTACGTTATTGGTTGGCTGCTTTTACCTTGCCGCCCGACAGTGCGCATTGGCAGAGCTGGCAAACCTTGCGTGACGCCAAAGTCGATGCCAGTCCTGTTTGGCGTCTACAGCAGGGTGCGCTGCTGCGTAGTCAAAATAGGTTGTATTGGTTGCCTGAGCCTTGGCTGCAAGAACCGCCTGTATTACAGCTGACGATTTGTTGTGCTGGGCGCTATGCGCTACCAAATAATGGTTACTTGACAGTGACTGGCGAGTTGCGTGCGCCGTTGCAAGTTCGTTATCGACAAGGTGCCGAACGTATGCTCATTGAGGGACGCGGTCATCGTGATTTAAAACGTCTTTTGCAAGAACAAGATATTCCGGCCTTTTTACGGCCTCGTTTACCGCTGGTGTTTCAACAGGAACAGTTGCTGGCAGTAGCCAATCTGCCGCATTTAAACCATTCAGATTTAGGCATTGTGCGAATTGATTGGCAGCTTACTGCTGTTGACGAGTCAGTCCCGTACATGGGTGGTACTGTGAGTAAATAGGCTGTTGCTGGTTGGCACATTGTTGGGGTTGCGTAATTAAACACACAAAATGCGTTTTTAATGGTTTCTTGGTTTGAGTCATAAACAGCTTTCGCGTAGACTATTCTCCCGTCTATTAGTTGATTAGTACAGGTGCTTAATTGCCCCTGTAGCGCTTGGTTTTAATTGCAAATTATCAAGCACAGCTTTCAATGCTTATCTTCGGCGGTTTGCCGCCTAAACGCAGAATCCAGGGTTATTTATGACGCGCTACATCTTCGTCACAGGCGGTGTTGTTTCTTCATTGGGGAAAGGTATTGCCTCAGCTTCATTGGCCGCAATTCTTGAGGCGCGTGGCTTAAAAGTCACCCTGCTAAAACTCGATCCGTACATTAACGTTGATCCAGGCACCATGAGCCCGTTTCAGCACGGTGAAGTCTTTGTGACTCACGATGGTGCAGAAACTGACCTTGATTTAGGCCATTACGAACGCTTTGTGCGTACCACCATGACGCAAAATAACAACTTCACTACCGGTCGCGTGTATGAGGAAGTGTTGCGTCGTGAGCGTCGCGGTGATTACCTGGGTGCAACCATCCAGGTGATTCCACATATCACGGATGAAATTAAACGCCGGATTATTAAAGGCGCCGGCGATGCTGATGTCGCCATGGTTGAGATTGGTGGGACGGTGGGTGATATCGAATCACAGCCGTTTTTAGAAGCCATCCGCCAGTTGCGTGTCGAGGTGGGTGCTAAACGTGCGATGCTGATGCACCTGACCTTAGTGCCTTATATTGCGACTGCCGGTGAAACCAAAACCAAGCCTACTCAGCACTCAGTCAAAGAATTGCGCTCGATTGGCTTGCAGCCTGACGTATTGGTCTGCCGCTCTGATCGCTCGATTGATATTGCTTCACGTCGCAAAATTGCCTTATTTACTAACGTAGAAGAGCGTGCGGTAGTGAGTTTGCCTGATGTCGATACCATTTATAAAATCCCTGGTATTTTGCACAGCCAAGGCCTAGATGACTTTGTCATGGAGCGCTTTGGCTTAGAATGCGACGGTGCAGACTTATCTGAATGGGATCGTGTGATTGATGCCAAACTGCATCCTAAGCAAGAAGTTACCATTGCTATGGTTGGCAAATACATGGAGTTGCTGGATGCCTATAAATCGCTGATTGAAGCGATGAGTCATGCCGGTATCGAAACCGAAACTAAAGTGAAATTACTGTATATCGACTCTGAAGACCTTGAAAATCAAGGTACTGACGTACTCGAAGGTGTTGATGCTGTGCTGGTGCCGGGTGGTTTTGGCTTGCGCGGTGTTGAAGGTAAAATTAAAGCCGTGCAGTACGCGCGTGAGAATAAAATCCCCTACTTGGGCATTTGTCTTGGCATGCAAGTGGCGGTGATTGAGTTTGCGCGTAATGTGTTGGGTTGGGCCGATGCCAATTCCTCCGAGTTTGATAAGCACAGTGAGCACCCCGTCGTGGGCTTGATCTCTGAATGGCAAGATGCCGACGGTAGTGTTGAGCAACGCAGTGAAGATGCGGATATTGGCGGCACGATGCGCCTCGGTGCGCAAGAGTGTCAGTTGGTTCCGGGTACTTTAGTGCATGCGAGCTATGCTAAAGACTCTATTGTTGAGCGCCATCGTCATCGCTATGAAGTGAACAATCAATTATTGCCTCAGTTGATCGAGGCAGGTCTAAAAGTATCGGGTCGTTCAGGGGATGGCGCGCTGGTAGAAGTGGTAGAAGTGGCTGACCATCCATGGTTTGTTGCGTGCCAGTTTCATCCTGAATTCACTTCAACGCCGCGTGATGGTCATCCATTGTTTAAGGGGTTTGTTGAAGCTGCGTTAGCGTATAAGGCAGGTAAAGCATGAGTCAAAAGATCATTCGTGTCGCTCATATCGACATTGCCAATGACAAGCCATTCGTGTTGTTTGGCGGCATTAATGTGATTGAATCCCGTGATTTAGCCATGCGTGCGTGCGAAGAATATGTGCGCGTGACTGAAAAGCTAGGTATTCCTTATGTGTTTAAAGCCAGTTTTGATAAGGCCAACCGTTCATCTGTTCATTCCTTTCGCGGCCCTGGGCTGGATGAAGGTCTAAAAGTCTTTGAGGAAATCAAAAGCACTTTTAGCGTACCAGTGATGACCGATGTACATGAGCCGTATCAAGCGCAGCCAGTGGCTGAAGTCTGCGATATTATTCAGTTGCCCGCATTTTTGTCGCGCCAGACTGATTTAGTGGTGGCGATGGCGAAAACCAATGCTGTAATCAATATCAAAAAAGCTCAGTTTTTAGCGCCGCATGAGATGAAGCATATCCTCGCTAAGTGCGAAGAGGCGGGCAATGATCAGCTGATTTTGTGTGAGCGTGGTTCGGCGTTTGGTTACAATAATCTAGTGGTTGATATGCTCGGTTTTGGCATTATGAAAGAATTTGAGTATCCGGTCTTTTTTGATGTCACGCATTCACTGCAAACCCCAGGTGGTCGTGCTGATTCGGCTGGTGGCCGCCGTGCGCAGGTGACTGAATTGGCTAAAGCAGGTATGAGTCAGGGGCTCGCAGGTTTATTTCTAGAAGCGCACCCAGATCCTGATCATGCGAAGTGTGATGGTCCCTGTGCGTTGCGCTTGGATAAGCTGGAGCCTTTTTTAACTCAGCTTAAGCAGCTTGACGATTTAATTAAAAGTTTCCCAACAATTGAAACAGCTTAAGGTGATTGCTTTACTTTAAGGTTGACTGAATACAGAACGGAGCGTGCAGAACAATGGCAAAAATTATCGACATCAAAGGTCGTGAAGTCTTAGATTCGCGTGGTAACCCTACAGTTGAAGCCGACGTTATTTTAGAAAACGGCATTATCGGTCGTGCGTGTGCACCGTCAGGCGCATCAACAGGTTCGCGTGAAGCATTGGAGTTACGCGATGGCGATAAAAGCCGTTATTTAGGTAAAGGTGTACTGAAGGCAGTCGCTAACATTAACGGTCCGATTCGTGATTTATTACTAGGCAGTGATGCGACGGATCAACAAACACTTGATCGCGCAATGATTGCTTTAGATGGCACTGAAAACAAAGCGTCTTTAGGTGCGAATGCGATTTTGGCAGTCTCATTGGCTGCTGCTAAAGCCGCTGCGCAAGCTAAAGGTATGCCGTTGTACGCACATATTGCTGAACTCAATGGCACTCCAGGTGTGTATTCTATGCCAGTGCCGATGATGAATATCATCAATGGTGGTGAGCATGCGGATAACAACGTTGATATCCAAGAGTTTATGGTGCAACCGGTTGGCGCAAAAACGTTTTCTGACGCCTTACGCATGGGCGCGGAAATTTTCCATCATCTTAAAGCGGTACTGCATGCGCGCGGTTTAAGTACTTCTGTTGGTGACGAAGGTGGTTTTGCACCCAACCTTGCGTCGAACGAAGATGCACTGGCAGCAATCGCGCAAGCAGTCGCCAATGCTGGTTACACGCTCGGTGAAGACGTTACCTTGGCGCTTGACTGCGCCGCCAGTGAGTTCTACAAAGAAGGTCAGTATGATCTAGCGGGTGAAGGTAAAAAGTTTGATGCACAAGGTTTTGCTGATTACCTCGCCGGTTTAACTGAGCGCTTCCCGATCATCTCCATTGAAGATGGTATGGATGAGTCGGATTGGGCTGGTTGGAAAATTCTGACCGACAAAATTGGTGAGAAAATACAGCTAGTAGGTGATGATTTATTTGTGACCAATACCAAAATTTTACAACAGGGTATTGATACGCATACAGCGAACTCCATTTTGATTAAATTCAATCAGATTGGCAGCTTGACGGAAACGTTAGAAGCGATTCAAATGGCTAAAGCGGCTGGCTTTACTGCAATTATTTCACACCGCAGTGGTGAAACTGAAGATTCAACCATTGCTGACTTAGCCGTTGGTACTGCCGCTGGCCAGATTAAAACCGGCTCACTGTGCCGTTCGGATCGTGTCGCTAAATATAACCAACTGCTGCGTATTGAAGAGCAGTTGGCAGGTAAAGCCCCTTACCGTGGTCGTGCCGAGTTTCGCGGCTGATGTGCAACCTCTGTCAGTAATACATGTCACAGTTTCGTGATGTTCAAGGGCAGCCATATCAGCTGCCCTTTTCTATGGAAAACCATGATGAGAAAAGAGCCCTACTGGTTATTGATTGTACTGCTCGCTATGCTGATCGGGCTGCAGTACCGTTTATGGCTAGGGGATGGTGGTATTGCGCAAGGTGTCTTGTTAAAGCAGCAGATTGCTGAGCAAAAATCTGAAAACGAACGGTTATTTGAGCGTAATCGGGTGATGGATGCGGAAGTGATGGAGCTTAAAAAAGGTATGGAAACTGTTGAGGAGCGCGCGCGCTACGAGTTGGGTATGGTCAAGGAAGGGGAAACTCTTTACTTGTTAGCTGAATGAGTACGCCGGCATTTTGGTTAGTGATTCCTGCTGCTGGAATAGGTAGCCGTATGCAAGCCGATTGCCCAAAACAATATTTAAAGGTGTCTGGTAAAACTATTCTTGAGTTGACTTTGGCTTGTTTTTTAAAGCATCCCAGTCTGCGCGGTATTGTTTTGGCTTTGGCTGAGCATGACCGCTGGTGGCCTCAGTCAAGCTTGGCGAAGCATCCCTTAATTCAGAGTGTTGTTGGTGGCGCTGAACGTGCTGATTCGGTGTTGAATGCCTTGCAGGCATTGCAAAGCCATGGCGCACAGGCCGATGATTGGGTGCTGGTGCATGATGCGGCGCGGCCCCTTTTGGCGCGTGAAGATTTAGACCGTTTGTTGGCTGGCTTGGCCAATCATCCAGTGGGTGGCTTGTTAGCGGTGCCAGCACGAGATACTTTAAAGCAGGTTGATGCTGAGGGCAGTGTTTTGAAGACGATTGATCGCAGTGTTATCTGGCATGCCTTAACGCCACAAATGTTTCGCTTAGGTTTGTTGCAGCGCGCTTTAACTGATGCCTTGCAGTCCGGTGTTGTCGTAACCGACGAGTCCTCGGCGGTGGAGTGGGCTGGTTTTACTCCTAAGGTTATTGAGGGCTGTGCAAACAATATTAAAATAACGCGCCCAGAAGATTTACGATTGCTGAATACGCTCTTATTATCGGCACGTTAGTGTTCTACTTTATTGCGGTAGTGTGAAAGTGTTCATTTTTACTCAGTGCTGCAAACCTCTTGCTTAAATGGCTGCCAACAGCGTCACAGCGCTTGATTTAGGTTTTGTTATAGTGAAACTTGGATCGTCAATGCATTGTCTATGCGCCTTGCCTGTATTAAATAGAGAGACGTCATGCGCTTACAAAATAAACCACAGATGGTTGAGGCCGTGATGTTCTTCACGGATCAAAAAATCTCTAAGCAAATGCTCTATGCGGAATTTGAAGCAGTGCTTGATGGCATGGTGAATATGCCGGAGTTTATCGATCAGCAGATGCACGCAGTGTATGTGTTAATTAATCCACGTCTGTTGGTACGCTCACTGGTCTTCTTTTATATTGATTTTGATGAAAACGGCGCGGCAGATCGCAGCTGGAATATACCTTTGCGTCAATTAGCTGAGCGCGCAGGGCGTGGTCCTGATCTGGGTGCTGGGCCAATCCGTTTAGCCTGTCGTAGCCAGTCATCAGTGCCTTGGCACCAAATGCATTTATGGGATCCTGAATTGTCGCCGAAGAAAAATCATCTTTTGATGGTTCGTGATGCGGTTAGAGCCAATAATTTAAATTTGTTATCGGATGACTCGCGTGAGCCATTTATTGCCACTGAGCAGCTCAAAGTGGCAGCTGAAGAGCGCTGGGAAACAGCGACAGAGATGGATGCTAGCGCTACCGTGCTTGAGCGTGAAAAAGATCAAGAGCAGCGACAGAAAGCAGCGCAGATTATTAAGCAGCAAAGATTGCGGATTAGTACCTTAGACACGCAATACGAAACGCAGCTAGCAAAATTGCGCCTGCAGCAGGAACATAAGCTTGCTGTGCAACAGCAAAGCGTTCTGCAATTGCAACAACAGCTGGCGCAACAGGAAAATCTTAATGCACAGCTCAAGCAACAATTGACTCAGCAAGCTGATAATCTCAATAGCTTACGCGCTGACTTGCAAGTACGCTTACGCGCTTTTGAGCAGCATGAACGTGAGGCGGTTGAGTCATTGCGGGTGCAGTTTGAGCATGAGTTACAAGCGCGAATCGCTGTTGCAGTGGTTGAGTCTAAAGAGCAAGTGGCGATCCGTGATGTTGAGCTGGCTTATAAAATTGAGCATGAGCAGCAGCTAGAAACTGAGCTGGCACAGTTGAAACAACAATTGCAGGAGCAAGCAGGACAAAGTGGTGAACAGATTTTAGAGCGGCTCAGTCGCTCAGGTGTGGTTTTTGTTGCTTGCCATCCAGGGGTCGGGCATATCACTATTCCACTGCAGGATATCACCCTATATCTACAAAAAACGATGCAATATGTTGCTAAAAAATGTGCAGTGACAGAAGATCAATACGTACGTTGGTTGGCGCATTATGAAAGTCCAATGTGTACGGCCATGTTTGATGAAAAAACACAGTGTGGTTTACCTTTGGGTCGTGAAAGTACACCTGGAAGTTTTATTGCAGGCGACTCAGATCGTTGTTCAAAGCATAAGAAATATAGTTCGTTAGGCTGAAGAGTTTTCCTGTAAGCCTTGCTGTTTTTAACAAGAATATGGATAGGCATGAGCAGTTATTTAGATCCGCTGCAATTGAATGGTTTTACGTCTTTAAATACGCTGTCTGCTCAACAGTACACAGATCTAAAGCCGCAATTACGCATTCAGCATTTTTTAGCTGGACAAGCTGTTGTGTGTTTATCTGAAAGTATGCAGAAAACCTGCTTTTTAGTATCAGGTGATATTTTTTATCGATCCGATAAAGGTGTTGAAATTTATATTGAGGCAGGCAGTGAAGAGAGTCAGCATGCGCTGCCTGCCAATACCGCCGAACCTTATGTTCTGCTGGCTGCGACTGACTGCAGTGTCGTCTTGATTGATCGTAAACGTCTGGCTAGTTTATTGACTTGGCGCCAAGCTTCGCAGGATTTACTCTTAGAACTTGAGGCTGAAGGCGAAGATATGGAGTGGTTATCTGCGCTTTTAGATAACCCTTTGTTCTCGCGTGTTCCTGCGGTGAATATTCGAGAAATGCTGCAACGCTTACATCACCTTGATTTGCCACAAGGTAGCGCTGTACTTGAAGAAGGTGGGCGCGGTGATCGCTGTTACTTCTTGCGCAGTGGCACTGCTCAGGTCAGTCAGCACCGTGATGGGCAAGATCTGATCTTAGCTGAGTTGTCGATGGGTGCGTGTTTTGGTGAAGAAGCTTTATTAATCGATGCACCGCGTAATGCTACGGTTACATTGTTAGAAGACAGCCATGTGCTGTACTTAGATCGAGCTGATTTTTTAGAGTTACTGAAAGCACCCGTCACCCAAGAAGTGTCATTTACGCAGGTGGGTGAGTTGCTCGAGCAGGGTGCTCAGTGGCTGGATGTGCGCCGCTTAGATGAGTATGAGCGTGGTCATGCTGCACAAGCTTTGAGCATGCCTTTGGATTTATTGCGGTTGAAAACACGACTGCTGGATAAGCATAAAATCTATTTGTGTTATTGCGATAATGGTAAGCGCAGCCAGAGTGCCGTCTTTTTACTGACTCAACTCGGTTTTAAGGCTTATGGATTGCAAGGTGGAACGGATACCTTATCCATTATTCCTCGCGAAGCATTTTTGTGTGAAGATGGCTCTGGGTATTTGCTGCGTTCAGGCGGTCGCTTTGAGCGCAGCAGCTAATAGCTGGTTTGCGTGTCAAAGCTGCTTAAGGCGTCTCTAGGTTTTTTTGATGGGTGTAAACACTTGGCCACTCACGCCTCGCGGTATGACTTCAATCGCACCACCATTATCCAGGAATCGTGCAATTTGGGCGTCTAGGGATGCGCTGGTTTGCTGTGCGGCTGGCGTGCTGCGCTTCTGATTAGAACCTTTCACTCGTGTATTAGACATGCTGATACTCGATCTCAATAGAAAATATAAAATCGAGCATACACAGATTTTCTCAAGTTAGCTGACTTGTCGACAGAATGCATGAGCTGGTCTAGCTAATAGCTATCTTCTGCTATGCTTTGCGCGTCGATAATCTCTGGAGAATACAATGATTAAGTCACGTGCTGCGGTTGCGTTTGGTCCTGGGCAGCCCTTGCAAATTGTTGAAGTCGATGTGGCGCCGCCGCAGGCTGGTGAAGTCTTGGTGCGCATTGTTGCGAGTGGTGTGTGTCATACCGATGCATTCACCTTATCCGGTGATGATCCGGAAGGAATATTTCCCGCTATTTTAGGTCACGAAGGTGGTGGTATTGTTGAAGCGGTAGGTGAGGGCGTGACCTCGCTAGAGGTGGGTGATCATGTGATTCCTTTGTATACCGCAGAATGTCGCGTCTGTAAGTTTTGTACTTCAGGTAAAACGAACTTATGCCAGTCTGTTCGTGAAACCCAAGGTAAAGGCGTAATGCCGGACGGCACGACGCGTTTTTCCTATAAAGGTGAACCCATTTATCACTACATGGGTACCTCAACTTTTTCTGAGTACACTGTAGTGGCTGAAGTGTCTTTGGCTAAAGTGCCAAAAGACGCGCCGTTGGAGAAAATCTGTTTATTAGGTTGCGGTGTCACCACGGGGATTGGTGCTGTACTCAATACAGCTAAGGTTGAAGAGGGTGCAACGGTTGCGATTTTTGGTTTGGGAGGGATTGGTTTAGCCGCAATTATTGGTGCGAAAATGGCTAAAGCCAGTCGTATTATTGCAGTGGATATCAACCCCAGTAAGTTTGATATTGCGCGTGAGTTGGGCGCAACAGACTGCGTGAATCCGAAAGATTATGACTTGCCGATCCAAGAGGTTATCGTTGAGATGACCGATGGCGGCGTTGATTATTCATTTGAGTGTGTGGGTAATGTGCAGTTGATGCGCGCGGCACTGGAGTGCTGTCATAAAGGCTGGGGCGAGTCAGTGATTATTGGTGTTGCAGGTGCTGGGCAAGAGATAAGCACCCGTCCTTTTCAATTGGTGACCGGTCGCGTTTGGCGCGGCAGTGCGTTTGGCGGAGTAAAAGGTCGTACTGAATTACCTGCATATGTTGCTAAAGCACAAAGCGGTGAAATTCCTCTGGATACCTTTATTACCCACACGATGGGTCTAGATGAAATTAATACTGCGTTTGATTTGATGCACGAAGGCAAGAGTATTCGTAGCGTTATTCATTTTTAATCATCAGTCACAGGTGTTAAGGCAGCTAGATATATAAGCACGCCTGTCTTAACGGTTGTCCTTGGAGGTCATGATGTCGTTACAACAATTGTCATCACAGAAAGTTTTTGGTGGACAGCATGTGCGTTATCAACATGCGTCCAGCGTGCTTAATTGCAGCATGCAGTTTGCTGTGTATTTGCCGCCGCAAGTTGAGTTAGGCAAGTCTTTACCGGTGCTGTATTGGTTGTCAGGTTTAACCTGCACGGATGAAAACTTTATGCAAAAAGCGGGTGCGCTTACAGCCGCAGCTGAACTGGGTTTGATTATCGTGGCGCCGGACACCAGTCCGCGTGGTGCAGATGTGCCAGATGATCCAGATGGTGCATGGGACTTTGGTTTGGGTGCTGGTTTTTATATCAATGCCACACAATGGCCTTGGTCGCAGCATTATCGTATGTATGATTATATTGTTAACGAGTTGCCTTCATTAATAGAGAAGCATCTGCCGGTATCAGATAGACGCAGCATCAGTGGCCACTCGATGGGTGGGCATGGCGCGCTGATTTGCGCATTGCGTGAGCCGCAGCGTTATCGTTCAGTCTCCGCTTTTGCGCCGATTAACCAGCCGAGTCAATGCCCTTGGGGTGAGAAAGCTTTTTCTAACTACCTGGGTACGCAGCGTGAAGACTGGATGGAGTGGGATGCGTGTCATTTATTGGCACAGGCCACTGAGCACCTGCCTATTTTGGTGGATCAAGGTGAAGCGGATAGCTTTCTCATTGAGCAATTAAAACCAGCTGCTTTGCAAGATGCTGCTGAGCGTGCGGAGTATCCGCTAACGTTGCGCTTGCAGCCTGGCTATGACCACAGCTATTACTTTATTGCGAGTTTTATTGATGAACACCTGCGTTTCCATGCGCGAGCACTGCGTGGATAATAAGGTCGGCGTGATTTATTGGCTGTTCAGGTGAACATTGTTAAATATGTGTAGAATGACGCCTGTTTTTAATGTCTAGGTAACAGCATGCGTATAGGTCATGGCTATGATGTACACCGCTTTGAGCACGGTAGTTTTATTACTTTGGGCGGTGTGCAAATTGCACACGATAAAAGCTTTGTAGCGCATTCAGATGGCGATGTCTTATTGCATGCGCTGAGTGATGCTTTATTAGGTGCCGCCGCGTTAGGCGATATTGGTCAACACTTTCCGGATACTGATCCCGCTTATAAAGGGGCAGATAGTCGCCAGTTATTACGCAAGGTTGTTGCTTTGCTTGAACAAACGGGCTGGTTAGTCGGCAATGTGGACAGTACGATTTTAGCGCAAGAACCTAAAATGGCGCCGCATATTATCTTGATGCGTGAAAACATTGCTGCTGATCTCAATGTTGCGCTAGACCAGGTGAATGTAAAAGCGACTACCACTGAACGTTTAGGTTTTGTGGGGCGTGAAGAAGGCATTGCTGCGCATGCTGTGGTGATGTTGGTTAAACGATGAATAATTTAGAATTGCTTGGTCCTTTAGCTTGGGGTGAGTCCTGCGGTACTGCGCAGCTGAAAGCTTGTGCTGAAGACTTTCAAGTTGATGAGGTCTTGGATATTCCACTCTCTGGTAGTGGTGAGCATCTGTGGCTGTGGGTTGAAAAACGTCTTTTGAATACGGAAGAAGTCGCGCGACGTCTAGCTAAAGCGGCGGGAGTGTCGTTGCGACAAATCAGCTATGCCGGTTTAAAAGATCGCCAAGCGTTAACGCGACAATGGTTTAGTGTGCATCTGCCGGGCAAAAGTGATCCGCAATTTAGTGCCGCTGAAGGTGAAGACTTACGTATCTTAGATATTCAACGTCATAGCCGTAAGTTGCAGCGCGGTGCGCATTCAGCGAATGGTTTTACCATTCGGTTAACCGATTTAAAAGCTGATCGAGCGGCTCTTGAGTCGCGCTTACACATGATTGCTGCGCAGGGCGTACCGAATTACTTTGGCTTACAACGTTTTGGCGAGCAGGGTAATAATTTACTCGGTGCATTGGAGTATGCGCAACGTAAAGAGTTACCTGTACAAAGGAACATGCGTTCACGTTTATTATCAACGGGTCGCAGTGCGATTTTTAATCGGGTATTAGCGCAGCGAGTTAAAAATAAAACTTGGAATATTGCGCAGGTTGGCGATGTTTTGGCGTTTACTGGCAGTCGTAGTTTCTTTGTTGCGGGTCCTGAAGAGTGCCATGATCCGCGTTTAGCTGAGTTGGATGTGCATCCCACGGGGCCATTATGGGGCGAGGGAGAGGGCGTCAGTCAAGCGCAGACTCAGCAAGAAGAGTTGCAAGTGGCGGCGCTTTGGCCGGAATTGTGTGCTTGGCTAGAACGCGCCAATTTGCAGCAAGAACGGCGTATTTTACGTTTGCCAGTCCGTGAGCTAACGTGGACATATCCAGCTGAAGACTGCCTGCAGGTGCATTTTATTTTACCTCCAGGGTGTTTTGCGACAGTTGTGTTGCGTGAGCTGGTTGAGCTTTTATCGGTGACTGAGGCGGTGCATGCGTGCGAATTTTAATTGCTAATGATGATGGTGTGAATGCGCCAGGTTTATCAGCGTTACATGCAGCCCTTAGTGATTATGCAAAATGTACGATCATTGCCCCAGACCAAGATCGTAGTGGTGCCAGTAGCTCATTGACCTTGGATCGTCCTTTGCACCCGCAGACGTTAAGTAATGGTTACATCAGCTTAAATGGTACGCCCACTGATTGTGTGCATTTAGGTCTCAATGGTTTGCTTGCAGATACGATGGATATGGTCGTTGCTGGGATTAACTTAGGCGCGAATTTGGGTGATGATGTGCTGTATTCGGGAACAGTTGCAGCGGCACTCGAAGGACGTTTTTTACAGCGCCCGTCCTTTGCTTTTTCTTTGTTATCACGTCAGCCAGATAATTTACCGAGCGCTGCTTGGTTTGCGCGGCGCCTGATTGAGGCGCATGACGCGCTGCCAATGGCTCCACGTACTGTATTTAATGTCAATATACCTGATTTACCCCTTGAGCAAATTAAGGGTATCAAGTTGACCCGTCTCGGGCATCGTGCGCGTGCTGCAGCACCGGTACGCACGGTTAATCCACGCGGCAAGGAATGTTATTGGTTAGCCGCTGCCGGAGCAGTTGAAGATGGCGCTGAAGGTACAGATTTTCACGCTGTTGCACAGGGCTATGTATCAATTACGCCACTGCAGTTGGATCGCACATTTCATCCGCAATTGGATGAGGTTAAGCAGTGGCTGGAGGATGTGTTGTGAGTTTTCAACAGGATAATATGCAGCGCCACGGGATCGGTATGACCTCGCAACGTACCCGTGAGCGTTTGATTCAGCGCCTCTACGATGAGGGTCTTAGTAACCCTAAGGTGTTGGAAGTGATTCGACGTACCCCTCGTCATTTGTTTGTTGATGAGGCCTTATCCCATCGCGCGTATGAAGATACGGCGTTGCCAATCGGTAATAATCAGACGATTTCTCAGCCGTATATGGTTGGGCGCATGACCGAGCTTTTGTTGGCGAGCGGCCCTTTAGATAAGGTTTTAGAAATCGGCACAGGCTCAGGCTATCAAACTGCGGTGCTTGCACAGTTAGTCGAGCGGGTATTTTCAGTCGAGCGTATCCAATCTTTACAAGAGCGCGCTAAAGAGCAGCTCACTGAGTTGAATTTACGTAATGTGGTATACCGTTGGGGCGATGGCTGGGAAGGCTGGAATGCTTTGGCACCTTATAATGGCATTATCGTCACGGCGGGTGCCAGTGAAGTACCGCAAGCCCTTTTGGATCAATTGGCTGTCGGCGGTAGGTTAGTTATTCCGGTCGGTGAGGGCACGGATCAGCAGTTGCTATTGATTATCCGTGAAGAGCATGGTTTTGTCCGGCATGCCTTAGAAGGCGCACGTTTTGTTCCTTTGCTCAGTGGAACGCTCGCGTGAAGACTCAGTTTGTATTGTTTTTGAAAGGTATGGCCATGGGTGCGGCTGATGTTGTACCTGGCGTATCTGGCGGCACGGTGGCTTTTATTACGGGTGTTTATGATGAGTTGCTCACGGCTTTAGCACGAATACCAGAAGCCGTTTGGCTACTCCTGCAGGGGCAGATTAAGCGTGCTTGGCAATTGGCTAATGTCAATTTCCTGTTAATTTTATTTTCTGGTGTTTTGCTGAGTATATTAAGTTTGGCGCGTTTAATTACTTGGCTGCTCGACACTCAGCCGATTGCATTATGGTCGTTTTTCTTTGGTTTGATTGTCGTGTCTTGCTACCTGGTTGGGCGTGATATCCAACGTTGGTTACTGAGTCGGTGGCTTGCCTTGGCGTTGGGTGCGGGCTTTGCTTGGTGGATTACCGTAGCGTCGCCTATAAGCTGGGGGCATGATTCGCTGAGCTTATTTGCTGCAGGTGCTATTGCTATCTGTGCGATGATTTTGCCCGGTATTTCTGGCAGCTTTATTTTGGTTTTGATGGGTTTGTACCCAGCCATTTTATTAGCGGTTAAACAACTGGATATGAGCGTTTTACTGGTTTTCGTTGCAGGCTGTTTATTTGGATTGTTGGCTTTTTCTCGACTATTACATGCAGCGCTACAACGTTTTAGAGATGTCACTTTAGCCTTGCTAACCGGTATTATGTTTGGCTCGTTAAATAAAGTATGGCCATGGAAGCAAACGTTGAGTTGGCGTATCGATAGTCATGGCGGGGCAGTACCATTGATGCAAGAAAATATATCGCCTTGGCAGTTTGCTGATCTGTTTCAAGCGGATGCGCAATTGCTGTTGGCAATAGCTTTAGCAGTCTGTGCCGTTGTGGTTGTGCTTGGTCTTGAGCGTTATGCCCGATAATAAAAAAGCAGCAGTGCATCCTCAAACGGTTAAGGAGTTCGGCGTGAAGCCAGTTCAAAGCATAGTATTACAAACGTCATGCGCTAAGCCTTGGCTGTGCATGTTCTTGCTTGCAAGCCTATTAACGGGGTGTGCCGGCACGTCAGGGAAAGCGCCAGTGGTTGATCGCTCGCATGCGGCTAAAGCGAAACAGCGCCAAGCCAACCCTGTGACCAGTGGCCAATATATTGTGCAGCGAGGCGACACGCTGTATTCGATTGCTTTTCGTTTTGGCTGGGACTGGAAGGTTTTAGCTGCACGCAATGGCGTTCGTGCACCTTATACGATTATTCCGGGGCAAACGATTCGATTTTCTAATCTCTCTCGGGCTACTACGGTGGCTAAGACTCCCGTAATAACATCAGTGAAGAAGCCAGTGGTATTGGCCCCCGTGACGCCTGTTTCTGTGCCTAAGCAAGAGCAGCGTGTCACAGTTTCGAAACAAACTTCTTCGCCGGTTTCCGCTAGCGCGCAAGGCAAATGGCTCTGGCCTGCGACAGGCGCGTTGATTGGACGGTTTTCTTCAAACACCAGTTTGAATAAAGGTATTGATATTGCTGGCAAGCTCGGCGAGCCTATTGTTGCAACGGCTGATGGTAGCGTTGTGTACGCCGGAAGTGGTTTAAGAGGCTATGGAGAACTGGTTATCATTAAACATAATGATACTTTTATCAGTGCTTATGGACATAACCGGCGTCTACTGGTCAATGAAGGGCAGCAAGTTAAGGCTGGGCAGCGTATAGCAGAAATGGGCTCAACAGGAACCGATCGGGTCAAAGTGCACTTTGAGATCCGTCGCCAAGGTAAACCTGTTGATCCGCTACAGTATCTACCAAAGCAGTAACTTATTGATCCTATCAAGCCAGTAGACCATTGGCCTGCAGTTGTATTGATTTAATACAGCTGCAGAGCATTGTCTAATATGGAATAGGATAATAAAAATGACACGAATGGATTTGGCGTTACAGTACATTCCTGAGCCTGAATGTATTGATGAGTCGAGGCTTGCAGATAAGGACGACGCTTGCCCCGTAGACGATTCTCGATGGTGTGGCGCAAAGCCGCCATTACAGAAGAAAACCCGCTTGACTCCAGTTGCATCAAAATCATTGGACGCAACGCAAATGTATCTTGATGCGATTGGCCTTCAGCCACTCTTGACGGCTGAGCAAGAAGTGGCTTATGCGCGCAATGCGATTCAAGGTGATAGTGCTTCGCGCCAGCGCATGATCGAGTGTAATTTACGATTGGTTGTGAGTATTGCTAAACGCTATCAAAATCGTGGGCTGGTGTTGCTGGACTTAATTGAAGAAGGTAATTTAGGCCTTATTCGTGCAGTCGAGAAATTTGATCCGGAGCGTGGATTTCGTTTTTCAACATATGCTACATGGTGGATTCGTCAATCAATTGAGCGTGGCATTATGAATACCGCACGTACTGTGCGCCTTCCTGTGCATGTTGCGAAAGAATTAAACGCCTATTTAAGAGCTGTACGTAAGCTCACTCAGCAAAGTGGTGAGTCTCCAAGTATTGAAAGCATTGCCGATCATATCAATCAACCGATTGCTTATGTTCAACAAATGACTGAGTTCAATGAGCATGCTTTGTCACTTGATGCTGCCAGCTTATATGATTCTGATGTGAACTTATTAGATCTGCTGGAGGATCAAAATAATAGTGATCCAAGTGGTTTCATTCAGCGTGACGATTTAGCCGCGAGTATTGATCAGTGGATTGCTGCACTCAATGCACGGCAACGCGATGTCGTCGTCAGACGTTTTGGTCTGCGTGGACATGATTGTCAGACTTTGCAGGAAATTGGTGATGCAATGGATTTAACCCGCGAGCGTGTTCGACAAATTCAGGTGGATGCCTTGGCGCGCTTACGCGTGATGTTAGAGAGTAATGGTCTATCCAGTGAACTGTTATTTCACCTTTAGTTAGCATGTGTTTTCCTCGCCTTGACGCAGTCCAGCGCAGGGCGTTGCTGCTCAGTTAATGACAGTCAGTGCAGGTGCTCCGATCAACACTTATCGTTGGCGGTGATTTGCGCTAAACTGTGCGCTGTCTATATGATTTGTAAATTGCACAAGGAAACCACCATGCAGTATGTAACCCCTGATTTATGTGATGCTTACCCTGATGTCGATGTTGTTGAGCCGATGTTTGCAAATTTTGGTGGGCGTGATTCTTTTGGTGGCGAAATCGTTACAGTCAAATGCCATGAAGATAACTCTGTGGTTAAGGCGCAAGTGGCCCTGCCGGGTCATGGCAAAGTGATGGTTGTGGATGGTGGCGGTTCGCTACGTCGTGCTTTACTGGGCGATATGCTTGCCGAAAAAGCGGCGCAAAATGGCTGGGAGGGCATTATTGTTTATGGTTGCGTGCGCGATGTTGATGTTTTAGCACAAACGGATTTGGGTATTCAGGCTTTAGCCAGTCACCCAATGAAAACTGATAAGCGTGATATTGGTGATTTGAATGTTGTGGTGACCTTTGCCGGTGTCACTTTCCGTCCCGGTGAGTTTGTCTATGCTGATAATAACGGCATTATTGTTTCGCCCACTGCATTGCGTATGCCAGAATAATAGGTGTTAAACCATTGACGATAAGCATGCCGCATTCTGATCGACTCAGCCAAGGGTTGTTGCATGCTTTTGTTCTTGATGGCAATGGTGGTGCAGAGCCTGTCAGTTTTGCACAGCTTGAAACTTTACAGCTTACTGAACAGCAAAGCTTATGGTTGCATTGGGAGCGTAGTCACTTACGTACTGAGCAGTGGCTGCGTGAATGCAGTGGTTTAAATGAATTTTCTTGCGATCTATTGCTTGAAGAAAATACGCGACCCCGTTTGTTGCGTTTAGAAAATCAAGAATTACTGTTATTTTTACGTGCGATCAATCTCAATCCTCAATCTGACCCAGAGGATATGATTTCACTGCGTATCTTTGCTAATGCAAAGCATATTTATTCGCTACGCCAGCGGCCGGTGCAGGTCACAGATGCGCTGATTATGGCTTTTGGTAAATGCTTAGGTCCTAGAAATACTTCAGAAATGTTGTTGTTTTTTGCGCAAAACCTGACTGATCGTGTTGAGAGCATAGTCAGTGAGTTAGCGGATACGATAGATCAAGAAGAGTCGCGAGTGGATACGGATGAGCGATATATTTCAGATCCGTTATC
This sequence comes from Pseudomonas sp., assembly GCA_034006605.1. GTDB lineage: Bacteria > Pseudomonadota > Gammaproteobacteria > Pseudomonadales > Pseudomonadaceae > Denitrificimonas. The sequence goes on from JAVESM010000007.1 coordinate 78,104, forward strand.
TATGCTAAAAAGTCGTCGGCGTGCGGCTAATTTACGTCGATTTTTAGCACCGCAAAGAGATGTTTTTGCTGCCTTGACGCGCACGCAAGAATCGTGGTTTTTGACAGATGATACCCTGTATTGGAATGAGCTCAATAACTGCTTGACCCTGCATTTAGAGGAGTTAGAGCTAACCCGCGAACGCATTGGCCTGGTCCTTGAAACTGAGCATCGCCGTCGTAATGAGCGTATGGGGCGGACCATGTATTTGCTAGCGATCATTACGGGATTTTTTTTACCAATGACCTTTGTCACGGGTTTGCTGGGGATTAACGTAGGTGGTATTCCCGGCGCTGAGCAGCCGCATGGTTTTTTATTGTCTTGTTTTCTGTTGGGTGTCTTGGCTTTCGGTCAATGGCTGTTTTTCCGCTGGCTGCGCTGGGTATAATACGCACATAGATATTGTCCAAATCAACTGATACACATTTTACGGATTGAGGCTGATTATAATGCAGGACCCTTTTGAGCAGTCGCTGCGTGATATGCTTAGACCAGAACAAACGCATGCTAATGACGATGCTTCACTGGATAAAGTGTTAAAGAAAGCTAATCGGCAAGTGGGTGCCGGTGCTATCTTTAGCTTGTTTGGACGTGCATTAGAGTCTGTGTTGATTGCTTTAAATAGTGGCTCTGAACATATAAAACCTGTATCGAAACTATCTAATAAAGATATTGAAAACAAGGCTGATTAACTATGCAACTTGATTCTTGGACACAAAATCTAGTCGGTGCCATGAGTAGTTTATGGGAAAAGATAGCTAATTTTATTCCTAATTTATTTGGCGCTTTGATTTTAGTTATTTTAGGTTTTTTAGTCGCTAAGCTACTCGATACCTTACTGTCTAAGCTCTTAGCGAAAGTCGGTCTGGATCGTTTAATGAGCGGTACCGGGCTCAATAAGTTGTTGGCGCGCGTTGGAATTAAAGCGCACGTTTCCGCGCTGATTGGGAAAATTGTTTACTGGTTTGTTTTGCTGATTTTCTTGATTTCTGCTGCAGAATCGCTAGGGCTTGAGCGTGTTTCGGCGACGCTCGATGTACTGGCTCTTTATGTGCCTAAGATGTTTGCGGCAGCCCTTGTGCTACTGGCCGGTATACTGCTTGCGCAACTATTAAACAGTATGGTTAAGGGTGCAGCAGAAGGCGTGAGACTTGAGTATGCGGCAGGTTTAGGCCGTGTTGCGCAGAGTATGGTCATTATTATCAGTATTTCAGTGGCAATCGGGCAGTTGGAAATTAAAGCTGAATTATTGAACTATGTGGTTGCTATTGTGCTCTTGAGTGTAGGTTTGGCCGGTGCTTTAGCGCTTGGTCTTGCCAGTAAAGGTGTTGCCAGTCAGATTATTGCTGGTATTTATGTGCGCGAACTCTATGAAATTGGTCAGCAAATTAAAGTCGATGGTGTTGAAGGGCGCATTGAAGAAATGGGTACAGTAAAAACCATTTTGGTCAATGATTCAGATGAGTGGTTCTATATCGCGAATCGAGTGTTACTTGAACAGCAGGTCACAAGCCGCTAAGTTTTTAAGCAACGTTAAAGTGACGATGCTCCATGTCGTTGTCCGTAGCATTTATCCTGATAGCTGGTTTGATTTGTTTTGACTGACTTAAAAGTGTCCTATCAACGTTATGTGCCACAGGAACTCAGTGATGAGGAGCTTGTGGAACATGCTAAGAATGAGTTGTTTCATGTTACGCGTGCTTATGAAGAGCTGATGCGTCGCTATCAGCGTACGCTCTATAGTGTGTGTGCCCGTTATTTAGGTAATGAACGCGATGCAGATGATGTCAGCCAAGAAATTATGCTTAAGGTTCTGTACGGTTTAAAAAAATTTGAAGGTAAGTCTAAATTCAAAACTTGGCTGTATAGTATTACTTACAATGAGTGCACAACCCAGTATAGAAAAGATCGTCGTAAACGTAGGTTATTTGATGCTTTAAGTCTTAACCCATTGGATGAAGAGGTAGAGCTAGAGCCTATTGCTGCTAAAAATAATGATCTAGATCGGTGGTTGGTTGGTGTTAATCCTATTGATCGAGAAATCATTATTTTACGTTTTGTTGCGGAGCTTGAGTTTCAAGATATCGCTAGCATTATGCACCTAGGTTTGAGTGCAACGAAAATGCGTTATAAGCGCTCAATTGATCGACTACGAGAGAACTTTTCGCATACAATAGACGTCTAACTATTTTAAGGTGTGCCAAGTATTCATTTGGCGCGCTGGGTACGTAAAGAAAATGATGAGGAATTTATAACATGAAACTTAAAAGCACTTTGGGTTTAGCCATTGGTTCTCTGCTCGCTGCATCTTCCTTTGGCGTATTCGCGCAAGGCCAAGGTGCGGTTGAAACTGAAGCCTTCGCTAAGCGTTATTTCACCGATAGCTCACGTGATATGGATAACGGTAACCTATTTGGTGGTTCTGTAGGTTATTTTTTAACTGATGATGTTTCATTAGGTTTGTCTTACGGCGAATACCATGACATCCGTTCTGATGACCGTCAAATGTCTGGTGGACATAAGAATGTTAAAGGTAGCTTGACCTCTGTTGATGCAACTTACCACTTTGGTACGCCAGGCGCAGGCTTACGTCCTTTCGTATCTGCAGGTGTTGGCCATCAGAGCCTCAGCAACTTAGATCCACGTACAGGTCGTGATCGCACAACATTCGGTAACATTGGTGCCGGTGCTAAATACTACTTTACTGAAAACGTTTTTGCTAAAGCAAGTGTTGATGGTTTGTACGGTTTTGACAACAATCAAGCTGAGTGGATGGCTGGTGTTGGTGTTGGTGTGAACTTTGGTGGTAGCACTAAGCCTGCAGCCGCAGCCCCTTATGTTGAGCCAGTTGCTGCTGCATGCGTAGATAGCGACAATGACGGTGTATGTGATGATGCTGACCTATGCCCAGATACCCCAGCTAACACAGCTGTGGATGCGAATGGTTGCCCAGTAGAAGCTGAAACTGTACGTGTTGAGCTTGACGTTAAATTTGATTTTGACAAATCTCAAGTTAAACAAGGCAGCTATAGCGATATCGAAAATTTAGCTGAGTTCATGAAGCAGTATCCACAGACAGCAACAACTGTTGAAGGTCATACTGACTCAGTGGGTAACGCTGCATACAACCAAAAACTATCTGAGCGTCGTGCTGGTGCAGTACGTGATGCTTTGGTTAATCAGTATGGTGTAGAAGCTGATCGTGTTAACGCGGTAGGTTACGGTAAAGATCGTCCAGTTGCTGACAATGCAACAAACGAAGGTCGTGCTATCAACCGTCGTGTAGAAGCATCTGTAGAAACACAAGTTAAGTAATTAATCTGTGTGATAAAAACCCCAGCTAGTCTGGGGTTTTTTTATGCCTGAAAAAAGTGAGCTAAGGGTAGAAAACGGATTGTAAAATTGTAGATATGTCGACGGGATATATGACGTTATGTGCACATCGCACACTTTTTGCTGACTGATCCCTAGCAGACTTCGATAACAGCACTGCGCCATCCTTGGCTGCAATCGTGCGAGTGTCGTATGTGAGGTTTGTGCGGGCGCTAGGCTGAGCGGCGACGGTAGAGCGGTAGAGTTTGATCATACGCAGCTTGGTAGGTCACTGACAGCTCTGTCAGGCTTTGTAGTGCATCAGTTGGACAGCGGTCGGCGCGTATCACGTAGGCGTCAAAGCCACAGCGTTGCATAAAGAACAGTTGGTCGCGTAATACATCACCAATAGCACGTATCTCTCCAGTATAGGAATAACGCTCACGCAATAAGCGAGCACTACTGAAGTGTCTGCCATCTGTAAAGACTGGGAAATTTAGTGCAATCACCGCGAAGTGCGCTAGATCCTCAATTAGTTCTTCAATGACTTGATTTGACTCAAGCCAGACGCCTAAAGGCTGCACGTTTTGTAGCTGGTTTTTGTGTTGCTGCCAAAGTGAGAACGGAATAATTGCTTGCTGAGTATTTAGCGCTTCATCGAGCTGTGCAGCAGCACTTAACAGTGTCCACTGATCGGCAACGACTTGGTTGTTTTTAATGATTGCTTGCATACACGCGCTCCTTGAATTTATCGATGCCAATGCGTTGGTAGGTATCAATGAAATGTTCTTCTGCAGTGCGATGCTCAAGGTAGACATCAATCAATTTGCTAATAACGTCAGGCATCATATTTTGTGCAAAAGAAGGGCCGAGAATCTTGCCTAGAGTGGCTTCACGACCACTGCTGCCACCGAGTGATACTTGGTAAAACTCTTCACCTTTTTTATCGACGCCAAGAATGCCAATATGACCAACATGGTGATGACCGCAAGCATTCATACAGCCTGAAATATTCAAATTAAGATCACCAATATCAAATAAGTAATCTAAGTTATCAAAGCGCTGTTGAATGGCTTCTGCTACTGGAATTGACTTGGCATTGGCTAAGGCGCAAAAATCGCCGCCGGGGCAGCAAATAATATCGCTGAGTAAGCCGATGTTCGGTGTAGCAAAACCATGCTCGCGTAGGGTTTGCCAAAGCTCAAAGAGTTTGCTTTGTTCAACATCAGCCAGCACGATGTTTTGTTCATGGGTATTACGTACTTCAGAGAAGCTGTATTGATCGGCCAGGTCGGCAATCTTATCCAGCTGTTTTTCGGTGACATCGCCGGGTGCTATACCTGTTTTTTTCAGTGATAAAGTCACTGCGGCATAGCCTGGTTTTTTATGCGCGACCACGTTACGGCTGCGCCAACGAGCAAAACCTGGGTGCTGGGCGTCGAGTTCAGCCAGTGCTTGGTCTTGATCGCTTAGGGCTAGATAGTCTGGATCAGTAAAGTGCTTAGATACGCGCTGTACTTCTTCTTCAGTCAATGTGATAGGGCCGTCTTTTAAATGCGCCCACTCCTCGGCAACCCGTTCGGCGAAGACTTCTGGGGTGAGTGCTTTAACTAAAATTTTAATCCGCGCTTTAAATTTATTATCACGACGGCCAAAACGATTATAGACACGTAAGATGGCTTCTAAATAGCCCAGTAAATGTTGCCAAGGCATAAATTCATTGATGCAGCTACCGACAATCGGCGTCCGGCCTAAGCCTCCGCCGACCAGTACGCGAAAACCTAACTCGCCAGCGTCATTGTGTACTGCTTCAAGACCAATATCATGCACTTCAATCGCGACACGATCGATCGCACAACCATTCACAGCAATTTTAAACTTGCGCGGTAAGCGGGCAAACTCAGGATGGAAGGTGGACCATTGGCGAATGATTTCACACCATGGGCGCGGATCAACGCTTTCATCACGGGCAACACCTGCAAACTGATCTGTGGTGGTATTGCGGATACAGTTACCACTGGTTTGAATCGCGTGCATTTGTACGCTGGCTAAACTCTCTAAAATATCAGGCACGTTTTCTAGGGCCGGCCAGTTTAGCTGAACGTTAGTACGCGTGGTAATGTGTGCATAACCTTTATCATATTTGCGCGTGATGTGTGCCAACATGCGTAGCTGTTTGCTCGAGAGTAGGCCATAAGGCACAGCAATGCGCAGCATGGGTGCGTGGCGCTGAACATACAGGCCATTTTGCAGGCGTAGAGGTAAATACTCATCTTCAGTGAGTTCGCCAGCAAAATAACGGCGGGTTTGATCGCGAAATTGACGCACGCGATCTTCAACGATTTGTTGATCGTAGTTATCGTAAATATACATGGATGTTCCTGTATCAAGCCGCCATAGGCGTGAAGCATGTTATGCAGAATGGCGCCTACAGTAGCAATCATTGCTTATTCGATAAAGTAATTGTTTATCATAAGATGATTCTTTTTTGATATAAGAGGGAGAAGGTTGCTGAGCATTGAGAGGAGGGTTCTGGGCGGCACAGTTGTACCGCCCAGAGTAGGGTTTTACGCGTCGTAACCTAATGCAGGGCTGAGCCAGCGCTCGGTATATTCCATATCATCGTTACGGCGTTTTGCGTAGCTTTCAACTTGGTCTTTTTCAATTTTACCCACAGCAAAGTATTGCGCGTTCGGGTGGGCAAAATACCAGCCGCTGACTGCCGCGGTAGGGAACATTGCATAGTGCTCGGTCATCGTCACACCGAAGTCTTGGTTGGGATCAAGCAGCTTAAACAGCGTGCCTTTTTCGGTGTGATCGGGGCAGGCTGGGTAGCCAGGCGCAGGGCGGATACCTTTGTACTTTTCGCGGATCAGTTCGTCGTTACTTAGCTCTTCTGCAGTATCGTAGCCCCAGTAGTTGGTACGTACTTGTTGATGCAGCCATTCGGCACAGGCTTCAGCCAAACGATCAGCCAGTGCTTGCACCATAATGGCATTGTAGTCATCGCCAGCAGCTTGATAAGATTTTGCCAATTGGTCTACGCCAATCCCTGCCGTGACAATAAAGCCGCCGATGTAATCGGTGATGCCGGTCTCTTTCGGCGCAACAAAGTCTGCTAAGCACATATTGGGCTTACCATCAGTTTTCTCAATTTGTTGACGCAGGTGATGCAGCATTGCGATGGGTTGTCCGGCATCGTCATACAGTTCGATATCATCATGCTTAACTTGATTGGCCGGCCAGAAGGCAAAAGTGGCGCGCGCTTCAATCAGTTTTTCATCAATCATTTTTTTCAGTAAGACTTGAGCTTCATCAAATAGGGTTTGTGCTGCTTCACCAACCACTGCATCTTTGAAAATACGTGGGTATTTACCAACCAAGTTCCAAGAAATAAAGAATGGCGTCCAGTCAATATAGTCTGCTAGTACGGTTAAATCGATATTGTAGAGACGCTGAGTACCTAGCACATTAGGCTTGGGTGCCTGATAACTGGCCCAGTCAAATTTTGGTTTATTAGCCAAGGCTTGCTCATAGGTCAGGCGCTTAGTGCGTACAGTCCGTGCGGCAATGCGCTCGCGCATCTGTGCATATTCTTCACGAATTTTACGTGTGTATTCAGGCTTGAGCTCTGCCGACAGTAATGTCGTGGCAACACCCACTGCACGTGATGCATCGGTGACATAAACCACTGCATCATTGCTGTAATGCGGATCAATTTTGACCGCAGTGTGTGCTTTAGAGGTGGTGGCACCACCAATCATTAAAGGTAAATGGAAGTTCTGGCGCTGCATTTCTTTAGCAACATTAACCATCTCATCCAATGAAGGCGTGATTAATCCAGACAAACCAATGATGTCGCATTTTTCTGCAATCGCGGTTTTGAGAATTTTATCTGCTGGCACCATCACGCCAAGATCAACGATGTCATAGCCGTTACAGCCCAGCACCACCGCTACAATGTTTTTACCAATGTCGTGTACATCGCCTTTTACCGTAGCCATCAGGATTTTACCTTTGGCTTCTGGTTTGTCGCCTTTCTCAGCATCAATAAAGGGGATTAAATGCGCAACCGCTTGTTTCATCACGCGTGCGGATTTAACCACTTGCGGTAAGAACATTTTACCGCTACCGAATAGGTCGCCAACGATATTCATCCCCGACATCAGCGGGCCTTCAATGACTTCGATCGGGCGGGCAAATTGCTGACGGCTCTCTTCTGTGTCTTCAACAATCCATTGGGTAATGCCTTTTACTAGGGCGTGCTCTAAACGTTTATTAACGGGCAGGCCGCGCCATTCTTCTGTTTCAACTTCTTTAATCGAGCCATCGCCACGATAATCTTCAGCAATGGCCAGCAAGGCTTCCATAGCGCCTGGATGACGGTTGAGAATGACATCTTCAACTTTATTGCGCAGGTCGGTAGGGATTTGGTCATAAATTTCCAGCTGGCCAGCATTCACAATGCCCATGCTTAGGCCGTTTTGAATGGCGTAGTAAAGGAATACGGAGTGAATGGCTTCGCGTACTGGGTTATTACCACGAAACGAGAAGGATACGTTGGATACACCACCTGAAGTCAGTGCATACGGTAGATTGTCACGAATCCATGCGCAGGCTTCAATAAAGTCGACAGCGTAATTATTGTGTTCTTCAATGCCTGTGGCCACCGCAAAGATATTGGCATCAAAAATAATATCTTCAGCAGGGAAACCGACTTGATTGACTAGGATGTCGTAAGAGCGTGCGCAAATATCTTGCTTGCGTGCGGCAGTGTCGGCTTGGCCTTGTTCATCAAAGGCCATCACAACGACAGCAGCACCGTAGCGGCGGCATAGTTTGGCATGGGCAATAAAGGATTCAACACCTTCTTTCATGGAGATCGAGTTAACGATGCCTTTACCTTGAATGCATTTTAGACCGGCTTCGATAATCTCCCATTTTGACGAGTCAATCATAATTGGCACGCGAGAAATATCAGGCTCACCGGCGATTAAGTTAAGGAAAGTAACCATCGCAGCTTTTGAATCCAACATGCCTTCGTCCATGTTGATATCAATCACTTGGGCACCAGACTCAACTTGCTGTAAGGCAACGGCTAAAGCTTCAGTAAAGTTGTTCTCTCGGATCAAACGGGCAAAACGTGCGGAACCGGTAATGTTGGTACGCTCGCCGACGTTTACAAACAGTGACTTACGATCAATAGTAAATGGCTCTAAACCGGATAAGCGGCAGGCTTTAGGTATGTCAGGAATTACCCGTGGCGGATACTTGGCGACTTTTTCAGCAATTGCACGAATATGCGCTGGTGTGGTGCCACAGCAGCCGCCGACAATGTTGAGAAAGCCAGAGGCAGCAAATTCTTCGATCATTGTCGAGGTTTGTGCTGGGGTTTCATCATATTCTGCAAATGCGTTGGGTAAGCCCGCGTTTGGATGAGCAGACACATAAGTGTCTGCTTTTTCAGAGAGTTCTTGTAGGTAAGGGCGCAGCTCTTTAGCACCTAGAGCGCAGTTTAAACCGACTGATAATGGCTTGCAGTGACGGATTGAGTTCCAGAATGCTTCGGTGGTTTGTCCAGAGAGCGTACGTCCTGAAGCATCGGTAATGGTGCCGGAAATCATTATTGGCAAGGTCACGCCAAGCGCTTCAAAAACACCTTCCACGGCAAAAATTGCTGCCTTGGCATTCAGTGTGTCGAAAATAGTTTCGATCATAATAATGTCAACGCCGCCGTTAATCAGACCGCGGGCAGCTTCGCTATAGTTTTCAACCAGAATATCGAACGTAACGTTACGAAAGCCTGGGTTGTTGACATCAGGGGACAATGAACAGGTGCGGCTGGTTGGACCAAGTACGCCGGCGACAAAGCGGGGTTTATGGGGTGTTTCTAAAGTTTTTGCATCAGCCACTTCGCGAGCAATGCGTGCTCCTTCAAAGTTTAACTCGTAGGCAATCGACTCTAGACCGTAATCAGCCTGTGAGACTTGGGTTGAGTTAAAAGTGTTGGTTTCTAGAATATCAGCACCGGCATCCAAGTAGGCTTTTTCAATGTCTTGAATGCGTTCGGGCTGAGTCAGAATTAATAGGTCGTTATTACCTTGTAGATCTTGTGGCCAGTCGCAAAAGCGTTCGCCACGGAAGTCATCTTCAGTGAATTTACAGTTTTGAATCATGGTGCCCATGCCCCCATCGAGCACCAGAATACGCTGCTTTAATGCTTCTTTAAGGGCTTGTTGACGTGTTAAAGGGTTGGCCATGAGTGTTCTACCTAATCAATGCTGGGTAATCATAAAGCTGGTAATGATAGCAAAACATCTGCATCTTGAGTGGGGTGCTGGGGTATTAAGTAAGTTTGTGCTTGGTAATTATTAAATAGATTCTGTGTTGGGTTGTTTTTATTGATATATTTCATCTTTTTATATTTTAACTGGTCGTTTGTCATATTATGAAAATGTTGTATTTAGGTTTTTTAAGCGTTTTTTTTAGTCAATCGTTACTGGCCAGTCAAATCGTGTATAGCGAGCAGATTCAGCCGATTTTTACCCAGAAGTGTGTGGCCTGTCATGCCTGTTATGACTCACCTTGCCAGTTAAATCTAGGCAGTGCTGAAGGGTTGGAGCGAGGGGCAAATAAACTGCCCATCTATAATGGTGGACGTAAAAAAGCGCAAGCGCCTACGCGCTTGTTTATTGATGCCTCGCACATTGATGGGTGGCGTGAGAAAGGTTTTTTTGATGTGCTGGGTACAGGTCAGCCGCAAGCCTCATTGCTGGCCGCTATGCTGGAGTTAGGTCGCCAGCAGCCGTGGGAGCCAAATAGCCGTGTACCGGACACGCTCGATCTTAGCATTAGTCGCCAGAATCAGTGCCCTCAACCTGAAGAGTTTGCTGACTATGCGCAAAAAAATCCGCACAGTGGCATGCCTCTTGGTGTGACCGGTTTAAGTGATGCTGAATACGCCAGCATTAAGCAATGGTTGCAAGAGGGTGCATCGGTTGACTCACAGCCGTGGACCGCTGCTGCTGTTGAACAGCAGCAGATCGAGCAATGGGAAACTTTTTTAAATGCGCCGGGTGCGCGTGAGTCAATTGTCAGTCGCTGGCTATATGAGCATTTATTTATTGCGCATATTCATTTCTTTGGCGGTGATCAGCAGCATTTTTTCCAAGTGGTACGTTCGTATACGCCGAGCGGGGAACCGGTTAAGCAGATTGTTACACGTCGACCCAATGATGATCCGGGGGTGAGCGTGTATTACCGCTTCGTCCCCGTGACAGATGTGTTGGTGCATAAAACTCATATTACCTATGCGATGAGTCCAGAGAAACTGGATCATGTTAGATCATTGTTTTTGAGTGGTGATTGGCAGGCTGATAAAGTGCCAAATTATGGTGCCTTTTCACGCAGTAATCCATTTGAGACGTTTACTGCGATTCCGGCACAGCTGCGTTATCAGTTTATGCTCGATGACGCTGAGTATTTTGTTCGTACCTTTATTCGTGGACCTGTCTGTCGCGGACAGATTGCTACCGATGTGATTCATGATAATTTTTGGGTTTTTTTCCAAGATCCACAACATGATCTTTATCTCACTGATCAAACGTATCAAGACGAAGTCTCTCCGTTTCTAGCTGTGCCTGGGCAGTTTGATGAGATCAATAACTTGTTGAGTTTTTGGAACCGTTATAAGAAAAAGCGTAACGCCTATGAAGACCTGCGTCGTAAGCGTTATGGTGATGCGCCGCTGCCGGATTGGTCATCTATCTGGGCGGGCAATGATCAAGCGTTGTTGAGTGTTTTTCGCCAGCACGATAGTGCGTCGGTGCGTAAAGGTTTGATTGGTGATGTACCGCAAACCATGTGGCTGATGGACTTTCCTCTGCTTGAACGTACGTATTATCAACTGGTAGTCAATTTTGATGTGTTTGGTAATGTTTCACATCAAGCGCAGACGCGTTTGTATTTTGATTTGATTCGCAATGGTTCAGAAATGAATTTTTTACGTTTGATGCCGCGTGATACGCGTGAGGATTTATTGGATGGTTGGTATCAAAGAAGTGGCAAGGTCAAGCTGTGGCTGGATTATACGGACATTGATAATGATACGCAAAGCGCTTTAGGTTTACCTGAACAGCATAGTCTTCGTGTATTTGCACGGCGTGCTTTAAAACGTTTTGCGTCAGTTAACGGCAGACTTGATCCAATCAATCGCTGCCGTAGTGCGCATTGTCATCGCGAGGGCTTAAGTACAGAGGCTGCAGCTGTTGAACATACTTTGGCGCGTTTAGGCAGTCGTCCAGCGGCGGGTTTTAAGGTGATTAACTACCTGCCGGAAGCGACTATGGTGCGTGTTGAATTGAGTAATGGTGAACGTGAGATCTACAGCGTATTACGCAATCGAGCACACAGTAATGTGGCGTTTATGATTGCTGAATCGTTACGTTATCAGCCGGGTCTAGATACGTTGACGGTTTACCCTGAGGTGCTAAGCAGCTACCCCAGTTTTATCTTCAATGTGCAAGCCGCTGACGTGCCAACGTTTGTTATGGCACTCGAGCAGGTCAGTGATGAAGCAGCGTTTCGTAAAGTGGTTGAGCATTGGGGTATACGTCGTACTCATCCGCAGTTTTGGCAGTATTTCCATGACTTGAGTGAGCATATCCGTGAGCGCGAGCCGCTGGAAGCGGGCGTGCTGGATATGAATCGTTATGAGAACTTATAAGAAAGAATAGCCAAGTAGCGTCTATTACTATTTTAGTGGGTATCGCGCTGCTGAATGAGGACGATTAAGCAGCGCTGGCTCTACAATCACTGTTGGTCTAAAAAACGTTCATGCCATTCCACTAATGGCATGGGCGCCTTGAGTTTTTCTCCGTAAATCACCGAATAGGTCAGAACGTTTTGCACGTAGAGTCGGGTTTCGTCAAACGGAATACTTTCCACCCAAACATCATAAGGTAAATGCTTGGCGTCGCGTAACCATTGTCGGACGCGTCCAGGCCCCGCATTGTAAGCGGCGGAAGCAAGCACACGATTACCATTAAATTGTCCGAGCACTTGGCTTAAATACGCTGCGCCGAGTTGGATATTAATTGCCGGGATGACTGCACTTCGCGGCGATGCTAAATGTATACCGTAGCGTTGCGCCGTTTCTTTCGCTGTGGCGGGCATCAACTGCATTAAACCCATAGCACCGACATGCGATTTAGCTTGAATCATAAAGGCGCTTTCTTGTCGGGTTACCGCGAGCATCCAACTGGAATGCAGGCCACGGTTTTTAGCCTCAGCAACGAAATTGCTTTGGTGCGCCATCGGGAAACGTATTTCTAGATCATCCCAGTACTGTGCTTTGCTAATGGTGCGGATGGCTGGAAAATACCAACCCATGTCATAAGCCATACGCGCTTGTGCAACCAGCTCATCTCGACTCAAGAAGTTGCTTAAGTGATACCACTCGCGATGCGCTTCAGTCATTTCATCGCGGGCCTTAAACTCTAAAGCGCGCTGCATACCGGCTGCATTGCGTACTTTTTGAATGGTTTTTGGCTGCAGCGCTAAAGCTTGATGTTGCAGGTGATAGGGTTGTTCAGTGCGATCGGCGGCCATAAAACCATAAAAGTCGCGCTCACGTGCCAACGGTTGGTACAAAATCAAAGGTTGCTGACTGTTTGGTTGCGCCAATTGTAGGCTGCGTGCCTGCCAGTACTTCCAGCGATTACTGTCAGCCAGTTCAGCGGGTAATTGGCGGGTCAGCTGGTACGCTTCATCCCAGCGGCTTAAACGCAGTAATAGACGCACACGCCATTCGGTTAAATTGCTGTTTTGCAGTTGTGGGTCATATTTCTGCATCACCGCGAGGGCTTGTGGGTCAAAACGCTTAGCCAGACGCAACCCTATATCATTGGCGAGGGTCAGCTGATCCGCAGCGCTAAAGGTTACTTGCTTTTCATAGTGTCTGAGCAGTTGCAGGCTGCTATCTAAGTCTTGGGTGGCCAGTTTGCGTAGGCCTAAAGCAATAATTTCCGCGCTTTGCGGATCTGTCGCAGTAAACAATTGGGTTTGCTTGAGTTTTTCTGGCTTTTGCGCCACGTCTATCAGTAACTGGCCATGCGCTTGACGTGTGCTTAAGAGTTTTACCAAATAGCTTGAAACACCATAATTACGCGCATCGGTTGCTAATTTTAAGCGCTGCCAAATTTTATCTTCGGTCAATTGTCCTGCAGCGCGCCAGCTATCAAAGAGAGGATCACACGCATTGGGTTGTGATTGTGCGCTCAGCCAAAACTTTTCTGCTGTGGCAAAAGCCGCTTGTGTTTGCCCGCTGTGCAGTTGGTATTGAGCAAAGCGGCAGTCCAGTTCAGTGAACTTGAGTTCGGGACTGTAATATTTGAGAAACAACGGCCATTGTTGGCGTTCGCTGAGTAAACGTAACCAGCGCAGTTTCATCCAATTGATTTGGGGTAAATCGCCGTGTTCTAGAAGAAATTTTTCTATTTCATCATCACTGGCCGTTGGTAAACGCTGGGTTAACTCATCGTAGGCTAGATAGGGTGTTAATGGGTAGTTGCGCAATAACGTACGATTATTTAGATACAGCGACGTATCATTTTTACTCAGTGCCAGCTTCGCTTGGTCGTACACGCTGCGTTGTTGAGAGAGTGAGGCAGCGATAGCTGTGGATAATGACGAATAGAGTGTAAGAAGTAACACCAGAGGTAACAGGTAGCGACTGCGCATGAAAAATCCTACAAAAATAAATGCCCAGTAAAGCGCCATAAAATACTCATCTTATGGCGAAGGCAGCATAGCTTAGCTGCTTGCGCGCAGCGGCGAAAGAGCTGCGGATACACCTTTATACAGATATCCTACGCAGCGCAGCGCTTATCTGTACAATACGTCGCAGATTTTAGGAGAACTTTAATGACTTTGCTCAAATTAACTCAAGTATCACTTGCCTACGGCGCTACACCTCTCTTGGAAGAGGTCTCATGGCAGATTGCCCGTGGCGAGCGCGTGTGCATCATCGGCCGCAATGGTACGGGCAAGTCAAGCATGTTGCATTTGGTGAAAGGCTCGCGTTTAGCTGATACCGGTGAGGTCTGGCGTGCGCCCGGCTTAAAAATTGGTGAGTTGCCGCAAGAGCTACCCGTGGCTGATGATAAAACGATTTTTGAAGTAGTGGCGGAAGGCCTTGATGGTGTTGGAGCGCTGCTGGCTGAGTACAACCATTTAAGTCAAAACATCCACACGGATGAAGACCTTAATAAACTGATGCATGTGCAGCAAGACCTAGAAGCGCGTGATGGCTGGCGCTTACAACAATTAGTCGACAGTACTTTAAGTCGTTTGCAGTTGCCCGCCGAGAAGAAAATGAACGAGCTATCCGGCGGCTGGCGTCGTCGTGTATTGCTGGCTCAGGCTTTAGTTGCTGAACCTGATTTACTGTTACTCGATGAGCCCACCAACCATTTGGATATCGGTGCCATTGCTTGGCTGGAAGATGCGTTATTAAACTTTACTGGCGCTGTGCTGTTTATTACCCATGACCGGGCTTTCTTGCAAAACCTTGCCACGCGAATTTTAGAATTGGACCGTGGTCATTTAATTGATTGGAATGGCGACTACGCGAGTTTTCTTGAGCATAAAGAACAGCAGTTGGCTGCCGAAGAAACGGCCAATGCGTTATTTGATAAAAGACTGGCTCAAGAAGAAGTATGGATTCGTCAAGGTATTAAAGCGCGCCGTACGCGTAATGAAGGCCGTGTGCGTGAGTTGAAAGCGCTGCGTGTTGAGCGCAGTCAGCGTCGTGAACGCCAAGGTGCAGCAAATATTAATATTGGTGCAGCAGAAAAGTCGGGCAAGCAAGTGATCGTGGTGGATAAGGTCAGTTTTGCTCACAAAGGCGGGCGTCAACTGATTAAAGATTTTTCTATGGTCTTGCAGCGCGGCGATCGTATTGGTCTGCTCGGTGCGAACGGCAGTGGTAAAACCACGCTGCTGAAGTTGTTACTGGGTGATTTGCAGCCGACCCAGGGTTCAATTGAAGTGGGTACTAAATTAGAGGTGGCCTATTTCGATCAGCTACGGCACCAGCTCGATCCAGAGAAAACTGTGATTGAAAATGTGGGTGAAGGCAGTGACACCATTATGATTAATGGGCAAAGCAAACATGTGCTGAGCTATCTTGGTGACTTCTTATTCAGTCCGCAGCGTGCTCGAACGCCGGTTAAAGCTTTGTCTGGTGGTGAACGCGCGCGCTTATTGCTCGCTAAGCTGTTTACGCGTCCAGCCAACTTATTGGTGCTCGATGAGCCGACTAATGATTTGGATGTTGAAACGCTAGAGTTGCTTGAAGAAGTATTGATGGAGTTTAAGGGCACGGTATTGATCGTCAGTCACGACCGTGCATTCCTTGATAATGTGGTCACTAGTACCTTGGTCTTTGATGGTTCGGGTAAGGTGCGTGAATATGTCGGTGGTTTTGACGATTGGTTACGTCAAGGCGGTAGTATTCGTTTGTTGGGTGCCGCAGACGAGACAGCAGTAAAGGAGCCACAGGTTGATAGCGTAGCGAATAGTGATCTGGCGCATACAAATTTGCAAAAGAGCGATCAAACACTGAAAAATCAGGACGATGATGGCATAGTGCCCCAGAAAAAACTCAGCTATAAACTGCAGCGCGAACTTGATGCAATTCCTGCGCAAATTGAGGGTTTGGAGACTGAGTTGACTGCATTGCATGCACAGGTTTCTCAAGCTGATTTTTATCAGCAAACGATTGAACATACCGAAGCTGTATTGGCAAAAATCAGCGCGGTACAAGAACAGTTGGATACATTGATTGAACGTTGGGCTGAGCTGGATAGTTAATCTTTAGGGGGTGCGGCGGTGGCTGTAGAATATCGTATTACGCTGGATGATGAGCATGCGTTTAATTACAAGATAGAGCTTGAACGTGATCGATTGCATGCCACGCAGCTATCTGAGTTGCACGCTTGGACACGTTTAGAGCACCAGCAGTGCAGTAACTGTCCTCTGAGTAAAGACTTGTATAGTCATTGTCCTGCTGCGGCTGATCTGCAAACGGTGGTGGAGGATTTTCGCGGTTTGCCAGCCTTTAAAAAGGCTTGGGTGCATGTGCGTACCAGTGAGCGTGAGTACAGCAAAATGGTCAACTTAGAAGAAGGCTTACGCTCTTTGTTGGGCGTTATTATGGCGACTTCTGCGTGCCCTATTTTGGCGCAGCTTAAGCCTATGGCCAATAATCACTTACCTTTCGCGAGTAATAATGAGTTTGCGTTACGTACTATTTCTATGTATTTGATGCGCGAGCTGTTTAATGCGCGTGATGGTAAAGTGCCGGATTGGGAGTTGAGCGGTTTAACTGAAGACTTTAAGGCTTTACAGCTGGTTAATCAGGCGTTATGGCATCGTATTCATGATGCCTGTGCGGGTGATACTAATCTAAAAGCGTTTCTAAGCTTTTTTTCCATGGCCTCCAGTATGACGTATTCTCTGGAAACACAACTGCAGAAAATACGCCCTATGGTTGTGAGTTAATTAAACAGACTTTGTTATCGCGCAGGCAAATAATTTAATCTTCTGCATGCACCTTTAGGTTCACGGCTAAGACATCACAAGGTGCATCTGAGAGTAGGTCCTTCGTGGTAGAACCTAACAGTAAGGCTAGACCGTGCCTGCCATGACTGCCAACAATAATCAGATCACAGCCTTGCTCTTTGGCCAGTTGGTGGATTTCTTGTCGAGGCTGTCCGTAACGCAGGTGGCAGTTGTTGCTTCTAAGCAGTTCATGTTGCTCAGCGAGCACGTTTAGCTTGTTTTGTGCCTGTTCGGTTTGCTGTTGCTGGAGTAACGATAGATCCATGGGTACATCGCCACCAAAAGCCATAGTGAGTGGCTCAACAACGTGTACTAAGGTCGCTTGGCAAGCCAATGCTTGACAGAGTGTATGGGCACGCTCTAAAACGAGATGGCAATCATCAGTTAGATCAATGGCGATCAGTAGATGTGAATATGCCATGGTAGCCTCCTAGTAGGCCCTATTTGTGTAGGGCTGATTATCTTAAATATTTAAGACTGCGTACTCAGCGGCCAGTTGTTCCAGTGTTTTGGTGATGCTACGCGCATACTTATCAATCACAAAAGGCACGCTGTCTTCATTGTAATTCTTTAACGAGCTCTCAATGTAACGCCACTTCATCTGAATTGCACGCAGTGATTTATTGGTGTCGCTGTTGTTTTTAGGGTTGTTTTGCATGGTGGAAAGATTGCTAGCAAAAAGTTCGCTTAGCTTGTCTAACGGCTGTTTTTCACCGTCTGCAAAGAAAGACGCACCGACAGAAGCACTGCGTGCAGCATAGTCAGCCGCAATACCCTGCATTAATAAGCTTTGCTCACGTGCCAGCTGTGTAAGCTTTGGTAGCCTGTATTGGCTGTCTTTTGAAATTTGCTCTTCGAGTTCTTTACTGGTTTTCAGAATACTGCTGTTCAGGTTGGCGAGGTCAGCGACTGGCTGTAAATCGGTATAACCTTGCTCTTTCAATACGCTAATTAAACGACGCAGTTCGGCAGCGTAGGTGTTGAGGTCTTGTTGTAATTGATTCTGTAGTGTTTGTGTGACAGGGCTGGCGGGTGTTGGCAGTTTTTTTAGATTAGCGAGTGCCAACGTCAAGTTTTCATGGGCTTGTTTTGCATAGCGCTGGTCTTGCTCTTGGCTATTAAACATGTAGAAACCGCCAATGCTTCTTTGCGTCTCTAAGCGCATAAAAAATAAAGCATTTAAGGATGCTGCGGTAATTTGCTCAGTCGCTTGGGGTGTCTGGATAGTGTCTGCTGCGAGAAGAGGTAGGGGTAATGCAAATAGAGCACTTAAGCATAATGCGTAGGCACGATTCTTCATGAATGGACGCTCCAATACTGCGTAATTGTTTATTGTTTTTATTGAAGGCAATGCTATGCCTTTGTTTTTCGACTTTACCGCGTCATTTATGATTTGGCTACTCGTTCACGTGCAAAATCATTTTTCTAGCGTATGGGTCTTTAATTTCTGAGGTATAGCTAACTGTCTTGCCCACAGAAAACAAAGGGTTGCGGCCGATTGACTCAGATTTCGTGTGTTTCTTTAAGACTTATAATTGACAAAGAGGGAAAATTCCGTGAATGTGTGCACACCCCAAATCAAACGGGCGTATGAAATGCATATTGGCACGGCCACACGAATTCTTTTGAATGTTGAGTCGGCGAGTATGCTGATAAGTACTACGCAACGTGCTATGCACATTGTTTAATTGCTGTCAGTGGCCAGTGTGTAACTGTTCAGCTTCCATATCGTGGAGATCAGTTGATGATTTACGAAGGTAAAGCCATCACGGTAAAGACTCTTGAAAGTGGTATCGTCGAATTAAACTTCGACCTCAAGGGCGAGTCCGTCAACAAATTTAACCGTCTTACCCTGACCGAACTGCGTGCTGCAGTCGATGCAATCAAAGCCAATAACGATGTTAAAGGCGTGGTTGTAACCAGTGGTAAGGATGTATTTATCGTTGGTGCAGACATTACAGAGTTTGTTGACAACTTTAATCTGTCTGAAGAAGAGTTGGTTGCAGGCAATCTTGAAGTCAATAAAATCTTTAATGACTTTGAAGACCTGAATGTGCCAACCGTTGTTGCAATCAATGGCATCGCTTTAGGCGGTGGTTTTGAAATGTGCTTGGCTGCGGATTATCGCATCATGGCTGGCAGCGCTAAAATTGGTTTACCAGAAGTTAAACTGGGTATTTACCCAGGCTTCGGTGGCACCGTGCGCTTAACCCGTGTTATTGGTGCGGATAACGCGATCGAATGGATCGCGGCTGGTAAGGAAGCGCGTGCTGAAGAAGCTTTAAAAGTGGGCGCAGTTGATGCCGTTGTGAGCTTAGATAAGTTGCAAGCATCTGCAGTTGATTTAGTTAAGCGTGCAATTGCTGGTGAACTTGATTACCAAGCTAAGCGTCAGCCAAAGCTTGAAAAAATCAAACTTAATGCGATTGAGCAAATGATGTGCTTCGAAACCGCTAAAGGTTTTGTTGCTGGCAAAGCAGGTCCGAATTACCCTGCGCCAGTTGAAGCGATTAAAACGATTCAAAAAGCAGCCAATCATGGTCGCGATAAAGCATTAGAAATTGAAGCGGCGGGCTTTGCTAAGCTGGCGAAAACATCTGTTGCTGAGAGTTTGATTGGTCTGTTCTTGAACGACCAGGCTTTAAAGCGTAAAGCTAAAGGCCACGAAAAAATTGCACGTGATGTCAAGCTGTCTGCCGTATTAGGCGCCGGCATCATGGGCGGTGGTATTGCTTTCCAGTCTGCTTTAAAAGGCACGCCAATCCTGATGAAGGATATCCGTGAAGAGGGTATTCAGCTCGGCTTGGATGAAGCAGCTAAATTGCTGGTTAGACGCGTTGATCGTAAGCGCATGACACCAGAAGCAATGGCTAAAGCATTGAACGCGATTCGTCCAACCATGTCGTATGGCGATTTTGGCAATGTCGATATCGTTGTTGAAGCAGTTGTTGAGAATCCAAAAGTTAAGCAAGCGGTGCTGGCTGAAGTTGAGCAACATGTGGGTGAAAACACCATTATTGCTTCAAATACTTCAACCATCTCGATCAATTTGCTGGCTAAAGCGCTTAAGCGTCCAGAAAACTTTGTCGGCATGCACTTCTTTAACCCCGTGCACATGATGCCACTGGTTGAAGTGATCCGTGGTGAGCATTCATCTGACGAAGCAGTAGCAACCACTGTTGCTTATGCACAAAAAATGGGTAAAAACCCAATCGTTGTGAATGACTGCCCAGGCTTTTTGGTTAACCGCGTACTGTTCCCGTACTTCGGTGGTTTTGCCAGATTAGTCAGTGCTGGCGTTGATTTTGTGCGCATTGATAAAATCATGGAAAAATTCGGTTGGCCAATGGGTCCAGCTTACTTAATGGACGTGGTGGGTATTGATACCGGACACCATGGCCGTGACGTAATGGCAGATGGCTTCCCTGATCGCATGAAAGATGATCGTCGTTCAGCCATTGACGTACTCTATGAAGCAGACCGTTTAGGTCAGAAAAATGGCAAAGGTTTCTATGCCTATGAAACTGACAAGCGCGGAAAGCCAAAGAAAGTTGTTGATAGTGCAATCGCTGAAATCTTAGCACCGATTGTTTACGAGCAACGTGAATTGACTGATGAAGACATCATCAATTGGATGATGATTCCATTGTGTATGGAAACTGTACGCTGCCTTGAAGACGGCATTGTTGAGACCGCTGCAGAAGCAGATATGGGCTTGATTTACGGTATTGGTTTCCCTCCTTTCCGTGGTGGTGCGTTACGTTACATCGACAGTATTGGTGTGGCTGAGTTTGTTGCTTTGGCAGACAAATACGCTGACTTGGGTGCGCTGTATCACCCGACCGAGAAATTGCGTGAAATGGCCAAAAACGGTCAAACCTTTTTCGGTTAATCGCGGACAGATTAGAGCGGGAGTAAAGAAATGAGCTTGAATCCAAGAGATGCAGTGATTGTCGATTTCGGACGTAGCCCAATGGGTCGTTCGAAAGGTGGCATGCACCGCAACACACGTGCTGAAGATATGTCAGCACGTTTAATTACTGGTTTGCTAAATCGTAATGACAAAGTTAATCCAGCTGAAGTTGAAGATGTCATCTGGGGTTGTGTTAACCAAACCTTAGAGCAGGGCTGGAACATTGCTCGCATGATTTCTTTGTTGACAGATATTCCGCACACCAGTGCTGCACAGACAGTGAGCCGTTTGTGCGGATCATCCATGAGTGCCCTACACACTGCAGTACAAGCGATTCAAACCGGTAACGGTGATGTGTTTGTTGTCGGTGGTGTTGAGCATATGGGTCATGTCAGCATGATGCATGGTGTGGATCCTAATCCACATATGTCACTGCATGCGGCAAAAGCCTCAGGCATGATGGGTTTGACTGCGGAAATGCTCGGAAAAATGCACGGTATTACTCGTGAGCAGCAAGATGCTTTCGGCGAGCGTTCACACCGTTTGGCTCATAAAGCCACTATTGAAGGTAATTTCAAAGACGAAATTATCCCAATGGAAGGTTACGATGCTGATGGCTTTTTGAAAATGTTTGACTATGACGAAACCATTCGTCCAGAAACAACATTGGAAAGCTTAGCTGCATTGCGTCCAGCGTTTAATCCAAAAGGCGGTACTGTGACTGCAGGTACGTCTTCACAGATTACTGATGGTGCTTCGTGCATGATCGTGATGTCTGCGCAGCGTGCTAAAGACCTTGGTATTCAGCCAATGGCTGTGGTTCGTGCGATGGCGGTTGCTGGTGTTGATCCGGCTATCATGGGTTACGGCCCTGTACCGGCAACGCATAAAGTACTGAAGCGTGCTGGCTTAAGCATTGATGACATTGATTTCGTTGAACTTAACGAAGCCTTTGCAGCGCAGTCATTACCGGTTCTGAAAGACCTTAAACTCCTTGATAAAATGGAGCAAAAGGTTAATTTGCACGGTGGTGCGATTGCCTTGGGCCACCCATTCGGTTGCTCTGGTGCGCGTATCTCCGGTACCTTGCTCAATGTTATGAAGCAAAACAGCGGTACTCTAGGTTTAGCGACCATGTGTATTGGTCTGGGTCAGGGTATCTCTACAGTATTTGAACGCGTGTAAACGCCAATTAAATACTAAAGCCGAGGCCTTGTGCCTCGGCTTTTTTATGAGGGGTATGCAGTGAATATTCAAACAGGTCTTTATCGACATTATAAAGGTCAGCAGTATCGGGTTTTTGGCGTGGTCCAGCATTCTGAGAGTGAAGAGACTTTAGTGCTCTACCAAGCCTTATACGGTGCTTTTGGCGTGTGGGTGCGACCGCTGTCGATGTTTATTGAGCAGGTCGAGATTGAAGGCCAGTTACAGCCGCGTTTTGCTTTGCTGCAAGCAGAGGAAACCTGTTTGTTTGATCAGAAAACTGCGATCAATTTGACCAAAAACTTGACCTAAGCCGCTTTCAACCTATATATAGCCTCACTGTAATCGAAGTTCTCGTATCTTTTTTGATATTTTCAGCGCTGGTATAGGCCTATCACTATTATCTTTTTCAGGAATATTCTGAACAATGAGCAAATCGCTGGTTATCGTAGAGTCCCCCGCTAAGGCTAAGACCATTAACAAATACTTAGGCAATGAGTATGTGGTGAAGTCGAGCGTGGGTCATATTCGTGATTTACCCACCAGTGGCTCTGCTGCTGCCGGTAAAGAGCCGGCCAAGCGTAGCAAGGCGGCTGACACTGCAGACTTGACGCCTAAACAAAAAGCCATGCGCACCTTAGTTGCCAGAATGGGTATTGACCCTGAGAATGACTGGAAAGCCCGTTACGAAATTTTGCCGGGTAAAGAAAAAGTTATTGAAGAGTTACGCCGTCTAGCTAAAGACGCCGATACCATCTATCTCGCAACGGATTTGGATCGCGAAGGGGAGGCCATTGCTTGGCATCTGCGCGAAGCCATTGGTGGTGATGACAGCCGTTACAAGCGGGTGGTGTTTAATGAAATCACTGAGAAAGCGATTAAAAGTGCTTTTGCTGAGCCCGGTAAGTTGGATATTGATCAGGTTAATGCACAGCAAGCTCGGCGCTTTCTAGACCGCGTGGTGGGCTTTATGGTTTCGCCGCTGCTATGGAAGAAAGTTGCCCGAGGTCTGTCGGCTGGACGCGTGCAGTCTGTTGCAGTGAAATTAGTGGTTGAGCGTGAAAAAGAAATTCGTGCATTTACGCCTGAAGAATTTTGGCAAGTGCATGCTGATTTACAGCATGCCAAGCACCCTAATACCCGTTTTGAAGTGGTGCGTGAAGCAGGGCAAGCGTTTCGCCCGGTCAATAAAGAACAAACTGATGCAGCTTTAGCAATACTTGAAAAAGCCCCTTACGTACTGGTTAAACGTGAAGATAAGCCGACCAGTAGTCGTCCAAGCGCACCCTATATTACTTCCACCTTGCAACAGGCGGCGAGTACTCGCTTGGGTTTTGGCGTGAAGAAAACCATGATGCTGGCGCAGCGTTTATATGAGGCCGGTTACATCACTTACATGCGTACGGACTCGACCAACATTTCTAACGATGCCATTGAGATGGTGCGCAGCTTTATTGACCAGGAATTCGGAGCCAAGTATTTACCCGAAAAGCCCGTTTTTTATAGCAGCAAACAAGGCGCACAAGAGGCACACGAGGCGATTCGTCCGTCGGATGTGAATACCCCAACGTCACAGCTCAAAGGTATGGAGCGTGACTCTGAGCGCTTGTATGAATTGATTTGGCGTCAGTTTGTCGCCTGTCAAATGCCTGCAGCTGAGTATATGGCGACCACTTTGACGGTTGAGTCGGCACAATTTGAATTGCGCGCGCGCGGCCGAATCTTGAAATTTGATGGTTACACGCGTGTGCAACCGCAACAAGGTAAGGGTGCTGAAGATGCAGTGCTACCAGATCTGAATAAAGGCGATTCTTTAAGCTTGGTTCAGCTCGATCCTTCACAGCACTTTACTAAGCCGCCGGCACGCTACAGTGAAGCCAGCTTAGTTAAAGAACTCGAGAAACAAGGTATTGGGCGTCCTTCTACTTATGCGGCCATTATTTCGACCATCCAAGACCGTGGTTATGTCGCGCTACAAAATCGCCGTTTTTACGCAGAGAAAATGGGCGATATTGTGACTGAACGTCTCGGTGAAAGTTTTGCCAATTTGATGGACTACAGTTTCACTGCGCAAATGGAAGAGCGTTTAGATCATGTTGCACATGGCACGTTGCAATGGAAACAGTTACTTGATGAGTTTTATAAAGACTTCAAGAAAAAGTTAGAATCTGCCGATGCGGCAGAAAATGGTATGCGTGAAAATACGCCAACTATGACCGATATTCCGTGCAAAGAATGCGGTCGCCCGATGATGATTCGTACTGCATCGACAGGGGTATTCTTAGGTTGCTCGGGATATGCTTTGCCGCCTAAAGAGCGTTGCAAATCGACCATGAATCTGGTGCCGGGCAATGAGATTGCTGCTGATGATGAAGGTGAGTCTGAGTCATTACTGTTACGCCATAAGCGCCGTTGTGCTAAGTGCGGAACAGCGATGGATGCCTATTTAATTGATGAAACCCGCAAGCTTCATGTCTGTGGTAATAACCCAGATTGCACGGGCTTTGAAGTTGAACAAGGGCAGTTCCGTATTAAAGGCTATGAAGGTCCTAGCCTTGAGTGTGATAAGTGTGGCAGTGAGATGCAGTTGAAAACGGGCCGTTTTGGCAAGTTCTTTGGCTGCACCAATAGTGAATGTAAAAATACGCGCAAACTGCTGCGCAGTGGCGAGGCGGCTCCACCTAAAATGGATCCAGTGCCCATGCCTGAGTTGCAGTGCCTCAAGGTTGAAGATACCTATGTGTTGCGTGATGGTGCGTCTGGGATGTTCTTGGCCGCCAGTCAGTTTCCGAAAAAGCGTGAAACCCGCGCGCCTTTGGTATTGGAATTGATTCCGCATAAAGCAGAAATTGATCCTAAGTACCATTATTTGCTGACTGCACCTAAGCATGATCCGGATGGTTTACCTGCGGTAATTCGCTACAGCCGTAAAACCAAAGAGCAGTATGTTCAGTCTGAAATTGAAGGTAAACCCAGTGGCTGGAAAGCTTTTTATGACGGCAAAAAGTGGCAAGTCGACGATAAGCGAAAAAGTAAACCTGTAGTTTGAGTATGCAGCAAGGCCCTTTAACGGCCTTGCGCTGTTTTATTTGATTGTTAAGAGTTGTTTATGTCCAGTGCGTTTTTGGAAATTGTTGAGTTACCTGACGGTCGTATTGTTTTGCGTCGCTCTGAGGAGGATAACGCTTTAGTGACGTTAACTTTTTCAAGTGAGGCGCGTGGTTTTTTGAAAGCGCGCTATATTGATATTGCGAAAGAAATGTTTCATGCCGGTTTATTAGCCGCTGGGCATTTGGCCGAAGAAGAAGCGCTGGGCGAGGTCGACGCAGATGATTCAGCTGAGCATACCCTGCATTAAGAACCTAAATGAGCCAGTTTAATCAGTTTGGCGTCAGCCGAGTACGCTTGCCAGATCAACCTTATGTGCTTTTATTGGATTTTCTTTGTCAGCGTTTTGCCAAAATCAGCTGTGCAATTTGGCGGCAACGCATGCTTGACGGAAAAGTGCTGGATGAGCAGCAGCGCTGCTTGCTGCCAACACAGCCTTACCTGGCGGGAACTTTAGTTTATTATTTTCGTGAAGTGCCTGATGAGCCCGTGGTGCCTTTTACCGAAAGCATTCTGTATCAAGATGAACACCTGCTTGTCGTCGATAAGCCTCACTTTTTAACGACCCTGCCAGCAGGGCGCTATGTTGAAGAAACGGTATTGCGGCGTTTAATGAAACGTTTAAATAATCCTGATCTTGTTCCAATCCATCGTCTTGATCGGTTAACTGCAGGCATTTTACTGTTCTCTGTGAATCCCAGTAGCCGCGATGCTTACCAAAATCTATTTCGTCAACGTAAAGTCTTCAAGTGTTATGAAGCTTTGGCTCCTGCCTTGCCCAAGTTGCAGTGGCCTTATCGGCATTGCAGTCGACTGGAGCCTGCGGAGCAGTTTTTCCGCATGCAAGAAGTCGCCGGTGAGGCCAATAGTGATACGCTGATTGACGTGGACGAGCAGTCTGGTGAAATTTGGCGTTACCGCTTGTATCCTGTCACGGGGCGTAAACATCAATTACGCGTGCATTTGGCTGCTTTAGGCGCACCCATTGTTAACGATCCGCTGTATCCAACGCTACAAGAGATGCCTGAGTCGGAGCAATACACGCGCCCGCTTAAATTGCTGGCAAAACAAATCAGCTTTATTGATCCTTTTAGCGGTGTGTTGTGCAGTTTTAAAAGTCAATTAACCTTATCTATGTGATTGAGTTAACAAGTACTAGTCAACATTGGATAAAAAGGCCTATAATACGCGCCGGCCTGACTGGCCTCCGTTAAGGTTACTGCAATATCCCGAAGCACGGCTTCGACTGCTTGTCCTGTATAGGACTCTCCTAGACGTTTTATCTAAACAGCGTTCTCGCAAATACTCGCAAACAGGCTGCCAAAAGGGCGATCATTATGATCTTTCATGGCGTGTGCAGCTTTCATGGGTCTTTGCGGATGCACATAAGGCATACCATGACCCAAGAAATCAGCAACACCCCAAAAGAAGGCACTTTTGCTACGCTCGGCCTTCACCCTTCAGTTCTCGCGGCAATCACTGCGGTAGGTTACGAAGAACCATCCCCTATTCAAACACAGTCTATCCCGTTGATTATGGCTGGCCGCGATATGATTGGTCAGGCACAAACCGGTACCGGTAAAACCGCTGCGTTTGCTTTACCTATTTTGTCGCGCATTGATGCTGCACGTCGTGAAGCGCAAGTGTTGGTGCTCGCACCGACCCGTGAGTTGGCCCTGCAAGTGGCCACTGCGTTTGAAAGCTTCGCTGCACAGATGCCTAGCGTTAATGTCGTGGCTATTTATGGTGGCGCGCCAATGGGTCCGCAGCTCAAAGCGATCCGCAATGGCGCGCAAGTGATTGTGGCGACACCTGGTCGTTTGGTTGATCACTTGAGCCGTAACGGTGGCTTACTCTCTACAGTTAAGTTCTTGGTTCTTGACGAAGCTGATGAGATGTTAAAACTTGGCTTTATGGATGACTTGGAAGTTATTTTCAATGGCATGCCTGATGAGCGTCAGACTGTGTTGTTCTCTGCAACATTACCCGCATCCATTCGCGGTATTGCAGAAAAACACTTGCGCAACCCTCAGCAAGTAAAAATTGCTAGCAAGACGCAAACTGTTGCATTGATTGATCAAGCTCACCTGATGGTGCATGCGGATCAAAAAATTAACGCGATATTGCGTTTGCTCGAAGTTGAAGATTTTGACGCACTAATCGGCTTTGTACGTACCAAACAAGCCACTTTAGATATTGCCTCAGCACTTGAAGCTAAAGGCTACAAAGTTGCCGCCCTTAATGGTGATATCGCACAGAACCAACGTGAGCGTGTGATTGACTCATTAAAAGATGGCCGTTTAAACATTGTAATTGCCACCGACGTTGCTGCTCGTGGTCTTGATGTGCCGCGCATTACTCACGTGTTAAATATTGATATGCCATACGACCCAGAATCGTATGTGCACCGTATTGGTCGTACCGGTCGCGCCGGTCGTGTGGGTCGTGCGTTGTTGTTAGTGACGCCGCGCGAACGCCGTATGTTGCAAGTGATTGAGCGTGTGACTGGGCAGAAGGTTGCTGAAGCGTTACTGCCTGATGCGAAAACCATTTTGCAGGCACGTATTCGTCGCTTGACTCAAGATTTGGCGCCACGAGTTAAAGATAAAGAAAATCAGAATACTGATTTACTGGCGCACCTCACTACAGAGTTGGATTGCACCGTTGAACAGCTCGCTTTGAGTTTGTTAGCAAAAACGACAGAAGGACAAGCCTTTACTGTTGCAGGTGTTGAACGCGAGCAGCCAGCCGTTGCGCCACGTAGTCGTGATGACCGCGGAGAGCGTGGCGATCGCGGTGACCGCGGTAGTCGCTCTTCACGTGAAGGTGGTCGCGATGGTGGCAGCCGTGAGCGTCGTGAGCCTTTGGCGCTGAGTGAGGGTAAAGTACGTTGCCGTACTGCGTTGGGTACGCGTGATGGTGTTGCAGCGCGTAATTTGCTTGGCGCTATTCTTAATGAAGGCGGTTTAACCCGTGATGCGATTGGTCGTATCCAGATCCGTGAGAGCTTTAGTTTGGTGGAGTTGCCAGAAGAAGGTCTTGAGCGTTTGCTGGGTAAATTAAAAGACACGCGCGTGGGTGGTAAAGCGCTTAAATTGCGTCGCTATCGTGAAGACTAAAATGTAACTTTGGCAGATACTGACTGAGTATTGATTGCTGATAGAAAACCGATTCGACTGTAAAGTTGAGTCGGTTTTTTTGTTTTTATACGAATATTTCTGATATGGATTTAATGTGTGCTGGCTTATTTAGATCTGCAGGCGTTGCTTGAAATAATCTATACTGTTTTTTTGATCAGTGGTTTTGAGGTGCGTTGATGACCTTACGAATATGTATTTTAGAATCTGACGATTTGCATCCTTCCATGCAGGATAGCTTTATCGGTTTTGGACAAATGTTTAAGCAGTTATTTACTGCACAAGATGCAGACGTTGATTACCAAGTGTTCAATGTGCTGAACGGTGCATATCCTGAGACGGATCAACAATTTGATGCGTACTTAGTCACCGGTAGTAAGGCCGATTCTTTTGCTGATGATCCTTGGGTTGTCACTTTGCGAGCGTACTTGCGTGAGCGCTTTGTTCACGGAGATGTGCTGTTAGGTATCTGCTTTGGCCACCAAATTCTTGCCTTAGTGCTAGGTGGTGATA
The DNA here is from genome assembly GCA_034006605.1 of Pseudomonas sp. Lineage (GTDB taxonomy): Bacteria > Pseudomonadota > Gammaproteobacteria > Pseudomonadales > Pseudomonadaceae > Denitrificimonas. Next base: position 106,952 of record JAVESM010000007.1, read on the forward strand.
CGCAGCGTTCTAATAAAGGTTGGGGTCTAGGTGTACATCGCTATCACTTAGCCTGTAAGCCAGAGTGGATGCCGGAGGTTGCTGATGAGTTTCGCTTGTTAATCAGTCATCGCGACCAAGTCACAGCATTGCCAGCCGCTGCAACGTTATTAGCGCACAGTGATTTTTGTGAAAATGCGGCTTTTATCCTCGGACAGCAAGTTTTATGTTTTCAAGGACACCCAGAATTTACCCACGGTTTTTCTAAGGAGCTGCTACAAATCCGTCAGTCGATGTATTGCCCAAAAGCCTATCAGGCGGCTTGTCAGAGTTTGCAAAGTGCGCATGATGGACAAACCGTTGCACAATGGATGTTGTGCTTTGTTAAAGCGGCTAAAAAAACGCGTGATTTATCTGTTGTTGCTGATCAATCGGTGACCTTAGACAGTGAGTCTTTATGTTTGGTTTAACAGGGCAAGAGCTAAGCCAATACGTAGCACCAGTACTGCTTGGGCTTATCTTGCTTGCTCATGCGGTACTGCAGTTTACTCGTGGGAAAAGATTGCAGCAGCAGCTTGTTGATAGCCACGCTACACTGCTTGCGGCTCAACAGCAGTTGCATGAGCAGGATATCGACCTGCAAGTGCTGGGTAGTCAGCAGGATCAGCTGTACGCGCAACAGCAGCAGCGTGAAGCGGATTATCAGCAATTGAAAATTGAACACAGCGCTGTGTGTGAGCAGTTGCTGCAAGTACGTGGCGGCGCAGATGCTGCACGGGCTGCTTATCGTGAGTTAAAAGAACAGCAGGCTGTACGAGAAACATCTCTGCAAGATCAGCAGGCTGTTTATCTTAAGCTGCAGCAGGCGTATCAACAGTTGCAGCAAGATCATGTTTCGCTGCGAGGTCTTTCCGAGCAAAAAGAACAGCATTTACTTGAGCAGCAGCAATTGCTTAAAGACAGTCGAGAGCAATTGAAGTTAGAGTTTGAGCAGTTGGCTGGGCAGATTTTTGAGGCGCGCGGCCAGTCTCTGACGCAAACGAGTCAGCAGTCATTGGAAGCCATGCTTAAGCCGTTTCGCGAGCAAATTGATGGTTTTCGTCAGAAAGTGGAAGACATTCATCATAAAGATGTGCAACAGCAAGCTTCTTTACAACAGCAGCTTTTGCAATTAAAAGAGCTTAATCAGCAGATTACTCAAGAAGCCCATGAGCTCAGTTCGGCTTTGCGCGGGCAGAAAAAAGCGCAAGGTAATTGGGGAGAATTGATTCTTGAGAATGTTTTAGAGCGTGCCGGTTTACAGCAGGGTATCGATTTTGCCCGCGAAGTCAGCTTTACCACCAGTGAAGGACGTAAGCGTCCTGATGTCATTATTTATTTGCCACAAAATAAACATTTAATCATTGATGCTAAGGTGTCTTTGAATGCTTATCTGCGTTACGTCAATGCTGAAGATGATGCGCTACGTACACAGGCGTTGCGTGAGCATGTGAGTGCTTTTTCCGCACGCGTTGCGGAGTTGGCAGAACGGGATTATGCGGCTTTGCCAGGTTTGAATGCCCCGGATATGGTGTTTATGTTTGTGCCGATTGAATCAGCTTTTGCTGATGCGGTGCGCGCCGATGATGGCTTATTACAGCGAGCGATTGAGCAGAATATCTTAATTGCCACGCCCAGCACCTTATTGGCGAGTTTAACCATTGTCCGCCAGCTCTGGCGTTTTGAAGAACAAAGTCGTAGCACTGCTGAGTTAGCCGAGCGTGCCAGTAAGGTCTACGATAAATTGCGTATTTTTCTTGGCAGTATGGATGGCATTGGCAATAGCTTAGATAGAGCACAAGAGGCGTATCGTAAGGCTTGCGATCAGTTAGTCAGTGGGCGTGGTAACTTGATCAAACAAGCCAGCGATTTTAAGCAGCTCGGTGTTGCGGTAAAAACTGAAATTGCCGAACAATGGCAAGATCGTGCCAGTTTAGAATTGTTACATACCGACGCCGCTGGTACAGAGTTAGACCGTACTGACTAGCGTTGTAGGTGGCTGAGCAGTTGCTGTACAGCACGCACTGAATCTTGTTTATGCTGCAGTTCAAGCTCAGTGAGCAATTGCTGAAAGGGTTTCTTTTCGGCACTGCTGAGTTCACGCCAAGCATCATGGCTAGGGATTTGCTCGGTGGCAGTAAAAACAGTTTGCAGTACTTGATAGTCGGCCTGCATGCCAAGATTGGCATCATAGTGATCTAAAATAACTTTAATCCGAATGCAGCCTTCAGCCCAAGGCATTTGCTCGCTTAAAAAACCGTTGGCCAAAACAATTAAATCATCATGGCGTTGTGCTTTTTGTGCGGCATGTTGTTGTAGACGTTGTTGTTGGGATTGCCACACACGCCGCCAGAGGAACGCCGCGTAGGCGGCTAAGGCAAGGATGCAAACAGTAGCAGCAATCAGCCAAGCGCTCGATAGGGTTTGCATATCAGATACCGTGACATTTTTTGTATTTTTTCTCACTGCCGCATGGGCACGGATCATTACGGCCAATTTCTTTGAGCGGGTTACGCACAGGCTCATGTGCCGCATGATTGCAGTGAGGGCCATGTACGTGAGGTTCTGCTGCGTGGTGGTGATCGTGTTGGCAATCAGCGCCGTGAACGTGTTCTGTGGAAGACATAGGAGTTACTCGCGAATATAGTCGCCGGGGATGATATCACCGTGACGGAGAATATTGATTTTCTTACTGAATAGAAGCCCAGTTTTAACATCGGCATGCAGTGCATAATGAATTGGTTGATCAGGTTTTTCCAACATACGTACAATAACTTTCATATGACGCCATAGGTTGGTGTGCACGGGTATTTTAAAGTAAGTATGACCATTGGCAGGTACTGTCAGCCATTGATTATTGCTACCGGTGGCTAGCGGTGTATCGTTCAGGAAAATACTGTAATTAATGCTGCGTATGGGTAGGCTTTGTGAGTTTGGGTTGTCCACACGAAAATGTAAGATAAATTGTTGTTCAAGTAGTTTAGCGTGCACCAATTCAACATCAACCAATTGGACATCAGGCTTTTCGAAGCCGCTGCTTAGCCACGTAGAACAGCCGTTTAGAGAGCTCAATAGGGCTAAGATAACCAATGTTGCCGATGTTTTTTTTATAGTTGCCAAATAACTCATTGATTAACTCCAAATCTCACGGCAGTGTATCAAGCAAATGTTGGTCATAGTAAATAAGACATGCACAGTGCCTGTTTAAGTAACAGATATCAATTAGATTACTACGCGAATCATGAATTATAGAGGGTTGAGTATGCAACAATTCGAAATTGCTTTTTCCGGTGAGATTTTACCCGGCGCTCAACTTGAGCAGGTTAAGGCCGCGATTGCACGATTATTTCAAGCGGATGAGGCGTTATTGGCTCGACTTTTTTCTGGGCAGCGCGTAGTGATCAAGCAGAGTGTTGATGCCGATGCAGCCGCTAAGTATCAAGCAGCTTTTCAACGCTCTGGTGCCATACTTGAGGTGCGAGATTTAACGGCGCAACTCGTTGAGGAAATTATTCCCGGCTTGCCGGCTGAAAGTTCGGCGGCAGCGGCGCCGCAAGCAGCAACCACGCCAGCTGCGGATTCTGCACAGCAGGCGATGCTGCAGATTGCTCCACGCGATGAGTATATGGCGGCATTCAGTGATGTAGAAGCACCGGATTTTGGTATTGCGCCACTGGGTGATGACTTGCAACCTATGCCGGCCGAAAAACCTGCCCCGGCGTTAGATCTATCTGCTATTTCCCTGGCTCCAGCCGGTTGTGATATGGGGCAGTTGCCTGGTGCTGAGGCTATTGTGCCGCCAGATATTTCACATATCAAATTGGCAGATAAGTAACCGTATTGGCGGGCTACATACCTTTAAAAGTAAGATGCGCAGCACTTTTTGAACTTTAAGGTGCTGCCGCATGGGCACGGCGCATTGCGCTCTGCGCGTAGCGGTACATTAGGGTCATAAAAATACCAGCGCTCGGCGGGTTTGATAAATAGCGATGTTTCTTGGTGTTGATGGCGTCCCTCGGGATCTTGCCAATGCGCAATAAACTCAACTGTGGCGTGCCGTTGATCTGCGCTGACGTGTTCTGAGATAACTTCTAAGCCAAGCCATTGGCTGTTCTGACTCCATTCAGCAATCGCCGCCATATCGAGCTGTGCTTGCTGGGCGGGCAAGCTGGTGTGCTGAATAAACTCGAGGTTGTGCTTTGCATAAGCGCTGTAGCGTGCACGCATTAAGGTTTGTGCAGAGTCAGGCAATGCACCTGAATGGTAGCGACCGCAGCAGTTTTTAAAATCAAGGTTGGCGCTGCAAGGGCAGGCGATAAGATCAGTCATAAGTAATCCGTAAAGCACAAAGCGTCTAAGCAGGCTATTATACGTTTTTAAACAGGCACTGAACAAACATCCAGTTCGATTAAGTGGAAGCAGCATGCTCAGCGATGAATTAAAAAATACCATTCAAAGCGCCTATACGCGCTTTTTGGATAAGAAAGGACTTAAAGCGCGTTACGGCCAGCGCTTAATGATTGCTGAAGTAGCAAAAGTTTTGGGCGATATTGCGGTGGACGAAGAGGGTAAGCGCTCTGGAGATCCAGCCGTCGTAGCGATTGAGGCGGGAACCGGAACGGGCAAAACTGTGGCCTACAGTTTAGCGGCTATTCCTGCTGCGCGTGCTGCCGGTAAGCGCTTGGTGATTGCTACGGCAACGGTCGCTTTGCAAGAGCAAATTGTTGATAAAGATTTGCCCGATATTATTAAGAACAGTGGCTTGAGTTTTACTTACGCTTTAGCCAAAGGCCGCGGTCGTTATTTGTGTCTGTCTAAACTGGATGCGTTATCCCAACATGGCGAGGCCGAGCAAGCCACTGCGCAAATGTTTGCGGATGACGGTTTTCATATTGAAGTGGATAGCGACAGTGAAAAGCTGTTTAGTGAAATGATCAATAAATTGGCCAGTAATCGCTGGGATGGTGATCGTGATAGCTGGCCGCAAGTGCTTGAAGATGTGACGTGGTCACGGGTGACCACTGATCATACCCAGTGCACGGGTCGCCATTGCGGTAACTTTCAGCAGTGTGCTTTTTATAAAGCCCGTGAAGGCATGAGCAAAGTCGATGTGATTGTCACTAACCACGATATGGTGCTGGCTGATTTGGCCTTAGGGGGTGGCGCAGTATTGCCAGATCCACGGGAAACTATTTATGTCTTCGATGAAGGCCATCATCTTCCTGATAAGGCCATTGGTCACTTTGCTCATTTTACTCGCTTACGTTCGACCGCTGATTGGCTGGTGCAAGTGGATAAAAACCTGACCCGCTTGTTAGCGCAACACCCATTACCGGGTGAATTTGCTCGTTTACTTGAGCCTGTGCCAGAAATGGCGAAAAATTTGCGCACGCAAATGCAGTTTATGTTTACTTTTTGCGAACAATTGGCCGAATTTCGCCCTAATAGTGATCCTGATAGTTATGAGAAGCCGCGTTACCGTTTTGTCGGAGGGGTGATTCCGGCTGAGATGAGTGAGCTGGGCATTGAGCTGAAGAAAGAGTTCTGCAAATTGACTGATATTTTCAGTCGCGTCACTGAGTTGCTGAAAAAGGCCATGGACGATGAGCCTGGCGTAGGCGTGCCCAGTCACCAAGCCGAAGAGTGGTATCCGCTGTTTGGTAGTTTGTTGGCGCGCTCTGCAAACAACCAAGAACTGTGGTCAGCTTTTACTGCCGAAGATCCTGAAAAAAGTCCGCCGATGGCGCGCTGGTTATCGTTGGCTGATACTGGCGGCTCATTTGATATTGATGTTAACGCCAGTCCTATTTTGGCTGCGGAAACGCTGCGGCGGCATTTATGGAATGTCGCGCACGGTGCATTAGTGACGTCGGCAACGCTAACGGCACTGGGTAAATTTGACCGTTTCAATATGCGTGCGGGTTTGCCGTTTGACTCGAAAAAAGCCGTGGTGCCAAGCCCGTTTAGGTATGCCGAAGCAGGTGTATTAAATGTGCCTGATTTACAGGCCGATCCGCGTGATTCAGATGCGCATACGCAAGCCATTATCCGTGAATTGCCGACAATTTTAGAGGGTGCGCAAGGCAGTCTAGTATTGTTCTCCTCACGTCGGCAGATGCAAGATGTGTTTGAAGGTATTGATCGTGATTGGCGTAAGCGTGTACTGATTCAGGGCAGTTTATCGCGGCAAGAAACGCTGGCGAAACATAAAGCGCAGGTTGATAAAGACGAGGTCAGTGTGCTGTTTGGTTTGGCCAGCTTTGCCGAGGGTATCGACTTGCCGGGGGCGTATTGCCAACATGTGGTGATTGCAAAAATTCCTTTTGCCGTGCCGGATGAACCGGTTGAAGCAGCACTGGCGGAATGGATTGAAACGCGCGGCGGTAATCCCTTTATGGAAATTGCCGTACCCGATGCCTCATTAAAATTGATCCAAGCCTGCGGACGTTTGCTGCGTAATGAGCAAGATACTGGTCGCATCACTTTGTTGGATCGCCGCTTGGTTACGCAGCGCTATGGCAAAGCTATTTTGAATTCTTTACCCCCATTTCGACGTGAAATTGAATAAGCCTTACAATTCTAAATTTACAGCTATAAATAGAGGTCAGCATGCATATTGACGGCAGCAGTGATAGCGCATTTTCCAGCGTTCTTGATGTGTTCACGCAGATCCTTGAAGAGCCTGAGCAGCGGGGCGCTGCCTTGTGCGTGCAGGTTGCTGGAGAAACAGTGATCGATGTTTGGGGTGGGGTCATTGATCGTCATGCCGAACAGTTGTGGCAGCGTGATACCTTGATCAATATTTTTTCCAGTGGTAAGCCGGTGGCTGCGGTTGTCTTGCTGCAATTAGTCGCAGAAGGGCGCTTGCAGTTGGATACGCCGTTGACTGAGTATTGGCCAGAATTTGCTGCGCAGGCTAAACAGCAGATTACTGTGCGGCAGGTGTTAAGTCATCAAGCCGGCTTGCCTGCGCTGTTTGAGCCCTTGGCGCCTGAAGCATTGTTCGATTGGTCGCGCATGGTCAGTGCGGTAGAAAATACAGCGCCATGGTGGACGCCCGGTAGTGCTCATGGTTATGCGCCGATGACTTATGGCTGGTTGGTTGGCGAGTTGATTCGTCGTGTTGATGGTTGCGAGCCAGGGGAGGCGATTGCTAAGCGTATCGCTGAGCCGTTGCAGTTAGAGCTGTATCTTGGTTTAAACGAGCAACAGCTGCCTTTGGTTGGCGATGTGATGCGCATGAAGGGTGTTTTCGGTGATGCTGCCTCAATGCGTTTAATGAAAGCGATTGGCAGTGATCCTCAAGGGATGACTGCTAAAGCCTTTGCCAATCCGCCCTCGATGCTGACCAGTACCAATAAACTGGAGTGGCGTTGCATGCAGCAGCCAGCCGCCAATGCGCACAGCACCGCGCGTGGCTTGGCAGGGTTTTATACGGCTGTGTTGCAAGGCCAGCTGCTTGATGATGAGTTGCTTAAAGAGATGCTGACTGAACACAGCGCAGGCATGGACTTAACGTTATTAACCAAGACGCGTTTTGGTTTGGGTTGCATGCTTGAGCAGGCGAGTGAGTTGCCAGCCAGCTATGCTTTAGGGGCGCGTAGTTTTGGTCATCCGGGTGCCGGTGGTACGCTAGGTTGTGCTGACCCTGAACGAGAGGTCAGTGTGGCGTTTATTACCAACAGCCTCGGTGCTAGCGTATTGATGGACCCGCGCGCGCAGAAAATTAATGCCATGCTAAAGAAGTGCTTATAACGGTTTTTATGCGTTGCTTATGCGTGGTACATGAAGGCGCTAGGTAAAGTTTGTGTCGTATCCTGCTATTTCTGAATGAGCCTTGCACAGATAGTGCTAACGGCACGGTTGCGCAATGAGTGCTTCGCAGTTGCTGTGGTGAGCGAGCAGGGATGGCGCAGCGTCGGAGTTGAACCCTGGTTGGGTTCATCGACGGATAAACAGCAATTGCGGAGTACGGCATACACCGTACCTTCTAAGAAAGCTCCAGCTAAAAGGATCAAGGATTATCTGCGTATGGCGCAGCGTGCCTGTGCCGTTTATCCCTCAACGAGGCATCCTGCCTCGATTCGGGCGCTGCGCCATCCTTGGCGCGCTTGTCACAGCACCCGCACGCTGCTTGTTGACCATTAGTGTTGTTTTCAAGTCTGTAGCACGACTCTTTTAAAGCCAAAGCCTTGATCATCGGATTTGATTTTCTAGCACACTAGCAAATCAAATCTTTAAAGCGAGAGCTTAGGCCTATAAGAAGATGATTTAAACCGTCAGAGCAAGTATCAGTCCGCGCGACGTTTATTGTTTTGCTTGCTCGCAGGCTTGCAAAGTGTTTTCCAGTAGGCAAGCGCGGGTCATGGGGCCAACACCGCCTGGAACTGGGGTGATCCAAGCAGCACGCTTAATCGCTTCATCAAAGCCCACATCACCAATCAGCTGGCCATTGTCTTGGCGGTTGATACCGACGTCGATCACAATCGCACCGGGTTTAATCCACTCGCCTTTGACTAAGTTTGGAATACCAACAGCCACGACAAGTAAGTCGGCACGGCGTACATGGCTTTCTAAATCTTTAGTGAAGCGATGCGTGATGGTGGTGGTGCAACCGGCGAGGAGTAATTCCAAAGCCATTGGGCGGCCAACGATGTTGGATGCGCCAACGATCACTGCATCTAAGCCCTGCAGACCTACGCCAGTATGTTCGAGTAGAGTCATAATGCCTTTTGGTGTGCATGAACGCAGTAACGGGATGCGTTGAGCTAAACGGCCGACATTATACGGATGGAAACCATCGACATCTTTGCTTGGGCTGATGCGCTCAAGCAGTAATGATGAGTCTAAGTGCTTAGGTAGCGGCAGTTGCACCAGAATACCGTCAACAGTGGCATCGTTATTGAGTTGGTCGATTAGATCAAGCAATTCAGTCTGGGTTGTGGTTTCGGGCAGGTCATAGGCTTGTGATTGAAAGCCAACTTGCTCGCAGTCTTTACGCTTATGTGCAACGTAAACTTCTGAGGCTGGATCGCTGCCGACCAAAATGACTGCTAAACCTGGCGCGCGTAAACCTTTATTAAGGCGGTCTTGTACTTGCTGGGCGATCGTTTGGCGGATATCTGCGGCGATCTGTTTACCGTCAATCAATTGTGCTGTCATGGGGGGTTGGCCATAATCATAGAGTAGAAAAGATAGTGGCTATTCTCGCATGAGCAACGCCATGGGGCAAAGATGCGTGAGCGGTATTTTATGCTTTATCACTATCTAATTGATTCTTCTGAAAATAGTGGTTGACGGCATAGGGCGATCTATATAATATTCGCCCCGCTTACCAAGTACAGCCTGAAGCTGGATACGAAAGCTGAACAAGTTATATTGAACAGTGATCGAGCCTTGAGTCAGTTACTCAGATTGAGTACAGACACCAGGCGCCCGTAGCTCAGTCGGATAGAGCACCCGCCTTCTAAGCGGGTGGTCGCAGGTTCGAATCCTGCCGGGCGCGCCATTAGGCGATGCTGGTAAGTGAAGTCAGTTATATGTAGTATGCACAACGCAATATGGTGGGCGTAGCTCAGTCGGTAGAGCACGGGATTGTGATTCCCGGTGTCGTGGGTTCGAGACCCATCGTCCACCCCATATTTTACAAAGCAAATTAATTTTGTTTTGTGTCTAGATTGATTGCGGACGTGGTGGAATTGGTAGACACACCAGATTTAGGTTCTGGCGCCGCAAGGTGTGAGAGTTCGAGTCTCTCCGTCCGCACCATAGGGAGCTTTCGCTGACTTTCGTAGTCATGCGATAAGCATTAAAAAGCCGCATTCCCTCAGGGTTTGCGGCTTTTTTCGTTTCGCGTTCTTTCGCTATATGTTGCAGTCAACCGCGCATAACAAGCTTGAGACTATCAAAGCTAATGAGTTATTTGACTTCAATAAGGTTGAACTAGGAGATATGTGCGTTGTTATATTTGATATACATGAATTTATAAATAGATTTCGATCTTCTATGTCTGGAATGAATCCTTCAGCTGGGGATGTTGTTTATTATAATTTTGATAGTTTTAACGGTGTTTTAAATTACCCTTATTACTATAAAAGTGATAAATATTCTCATCAGAATGAGTATAGATTAACTGCTTATGTGGATGATACAGTCGAACATCACGTGGCATATTTAGGACCTCTTGATGATATAGGTAAGATTTTTGAAAAAAGCGCTCTTGAAAATGAATCTTTTTTAATTAAAATAAATCCACCCGATCAAATATCTTGAGCTGAAGCCATAAAGGAAGCCCCCGAATCCACTCGATGCTTTTCTTTGCAAGTACGCTAAATCAGCTTCGACTGAAGCCCTGCTTCTCTAGCGCTCCAGCTGCACGCTTTGTTGGCTACGCTGCTGGCTCACTCAACCAACAGCATAAACTGACAAGACTAGTTACCAGTCTTGTCAACTACGTATTGCTGCGGCTCAATGGCTACTGATCTAAGGCTACCGTAGTATCTAATTAAGTTACAAAATTCACTATGCCACTACAAACTGACTGACTCAATGCTGATACGTTTCTTTTCTTTGTCGTAACGTGTCAAAACGGTGAAATGCTTTCTAAGCATTGCACCGTATGCGTTTTGCGCATCAACGATGCCAATAGTTTCGTGCAAACAGTCTCCTTTATATGTTGTGTAGTAATCGCCCATCTTAGCCGTAGAGGGTGCTACAAGTCTATTTTTTAGGGCAGCAACAGCCTCTCTGCCATGAGTAAATGTAGACTCGCATTTCTCTTTTTCAACATCTCTGGGTGGTTTTTTTTCAATTGTATTGGTTAGTACAAACAGTGCTATCGTGCCAAATATCATAAATAAAATAGCAAATATATTTCTGCCTGTGTTTAAAGATAAAAACAACTTTCGCATATATCTCTCCTTGAATTAGCGCGTTATCTTAGCAAAAAATACCCGTCCCGTAATGTTTTTGCAGGCCTGCCTTAATACGTTCAATTTGAGTAAATGTAGTTAAAACAGCTTGGCTGCTAATTAGCTGCGGCGTAAGCTTTCTTTAAATATTCCAAAGCATCTAAAAACTGTTTGGCTTGATTTTCTGATCTAAAAAAAACAGTTCTAGCAGTCGAACCAGGCTTTATTCGAATGATAACTGCGTATCGATGATCACGTCCGTTGCGTTTCATAAGCATGCTATCACCCAGAGAATTTAGGTAAATTCTCTGGCCAGCGTTGATTGTTTTTGTTGTGATTGATCCTAAAATTAATGCGCTTCCACCTAGAGGCATGGCGGTGCCGACACCTGCGCTGTTAGAAATTGTCCCGTCAGATAAAATAATTGCTTCGCTGGTCACTGCAACAGCTTGAGTTCTTTGCTTCCCGTAATCTTCATAAAACCCTTGCTCAATGACGGAGACGGCTTTACTCCAGTCGAGCTGTCTGTCGGAAGGCTGGTACTGGATTTGAGAGTGACCACAGCCCGCGAGTAAAATAAAAATTAGAGCCGTTATGAGTGTTCTGTACATTACTATTATTGTCCTGTTTGATTTTTAAAGCACAGCTTGTTGGTCTGTGCCTCTAGGGGCTTATCATAAGGGCAAGATTGTCAGCATACAATGTGCTGCCTAAGAGCGGTGATAGGATGTAACCTCTGGCCATTGATAGCTTGAGCATTCGTCAAAACAGTTCTGTAATTATTACTGAAGTAAGTTAGGCATTACCGTTGTTGAATTCTTGACGCCTTGGAAAAGCCATAGTAGAAATTGAGACGTTGAGCGCTGCTTATAATTCGTGTAGAAGCACACTAACAAGTCATCATTAACCCCATGTTTTTATCCACCGCAAACTACTTAGTACACTGCTTAGTACACTGTAAAAAACTATGTTTATTTATCTCTTTAAAATCAACCGCTTACACTAATTGTTCGAGTCTCTCCGTCCGCACCATCTAATGGTTTTACATGTTTCGACATGAACGAGAAAACCACTGTTAAACCCGCCTTGTGCGGGTTTTTTAGTTTCTACACGTGTCATTTATAATTCCTTCCTTTTACCGCTGCTGGTTACGCGTCTGTGTTTGCGATTGACAATAGCCCTACAATTATTGTTCTTACGCTGGGTCATCAGTGAGAAGAAGATGGCTATTGAATCTGCTGTTAAAGGCATCGGTTTTGACGGAGCCTGTCTGGCTTCAGTTTCTTGCAACTGATAGACAAAATACGATTAATGTTTTTGATCAAGCACAGCTTAAGTTAAGAGAGCTTAGACTGGCGGTGTAAAGCAGCGTAATTATGAGTTCAGTGCGGCTTCTTGTACGCGTTTTGTCATGTATTGCAGTCAGAGGGAGCGTCATGCTGATTGAGCATTACCTACTAATTAAAAATATTCATATCGGCTTGGCGCTGCTCAGTGGCAGCTTATTTGTTGTGCGTGGTGTTTGGGTGTTGTTGGCTGGCAGTGGCGCACCGTTGCAGAAGATGATTAACCGCATCAGTTATTTGATTGATACCAGCCTGCTGCTCGCTGCTTTGTTGCTGTTGATTATTTTAGGTTTTGCGCCACTTTCGGCCGGTTGGTTGCAGGCGAAGCTGTTTTTGTTGGTGCTCTATGTGGTTTTTGGTGCGCTGGCGTTTCGGGTGAAGTACACGCTCAGTACGCGCTGGCTGGCGTATCTGGCGGCATTATTGTGTTTTGCTGGAATGTACTATTCCGCACGCCTGCATCAGCCTTTTGCTGGTGTGTTTGCTTAAATTTTATCGTCTGTAGGATCGGTAGATTGCTGGGTGAGCAGTAATGGCTCACCTTTATGCGCTTTGGTATAAAAACCTGCGGGAGCTTTACCTTTTAGGTACCACGCAAAAGCAATGATTTCTGCGACAGTTTGATACAAGGCCTCAGGGATGGCATCGCCCAACTCAAGACGCGCCAATAAGCGCACAAGATCAGCGTTTTCATAGATGGGTACTTCATTTTCGCGGGCAATTCTTAAAATTTCCTCGGCCAGCTCATCATTGCCTTTGGCGGTAAGGTTCGGTGCATTGCTGCCATCGTACTTAAGGGCTATGGCTTGCCGTGGGGTGTTTTTACTCATGCTAAGTCATCAATCCAACGTTGTTGTAAGGCGGTTTTTGCGCCGTGTGGTGGCGTCCCTTGGTGGCAGGTTAAATCTTTTACGGTCAAGCCAATAGCCAATAAACGATCGCGTAAATGTTGGAGTTCGTGGTCGATAAACTCGACTGTAGCGTTTTGCTGTGCCCATAGCTGACTGGAAATGCAGCCATCTTGTAAGCTGGCTTGAATATGCAAAGGTCCAAGCGGTTCTAAATCGAAACTTAAATCAATTTTCCACAGAGCGGCGGGGGGCTGTTCCGATTGCTGCTGTGCGGCTTGTTCGTGTTGAAATTTGAGCTGGATAGGCACCATGTGCTGCTGATCACGCGCCGGTATTTCAAGCTGCCAAACCGTCACTTGAGTGCCATCACTATGGGTTTGCGTTTGCCCTAAACTTGACAGCTGATGGGTCTGCAAACGTGAGACGGCGGCGGCGGCTAAACGCAGCATTGCACCGAGGTCATCAGGGTTATCCAATGATTGCAGTAAACCGCTGGGTAATGGAAAACGCAGTGCTTGTTCGCGTAACTGTCCTTTTCCGCCGCCCAATAACTGCTCGCGCATCAGTCCTGGGAGCGCCTGCGACAATATGGCGCTTTGCGAGGCAGCAAGGCTGGGGCTGCTGCTGGGTAGCAATGGCAGTAGCTGGCCAATTAAGCGCAGCAAGTTGGCCTTGATGTCTTGTTGAGTACTGTCTAGGGTGCCGTTGGCGAGTCTGTTTTCCAATTGTGTGCCGCTATTGAGTAGTGCTTGTGCGAGCTTTTTAGGGTCTGCTAACTGGCTCAGTTCGGGCATGCTGGTGAGTAACTGTTGAATAAATTTTTGTGTGTCTGGTGAAAGATTACTTAATGATATAGTATTCAGCCCTTGGAAAAGTTGCTGCAAAGAACCTTGCTGAGTGAATTGTGTTTTCAGCTCTTGGTTGATGGCTAAAGGCTCTAAACGCACACTGTGCGGCTGAAAAGTCAATTGTTGCGCGCTATCAATACGCGCGCTGAGGAGGCTGTTGAGCGGTAGCGATTTAGCGCTGTCGAGTTGCAGTTGTTGTCCTGCCAGTGCGCTGTTACTGACGTTGATGATGATTTTAAAACCACCCTGTGGATTGGCTTCGACATGGGTGACTTTGCCTTGTAATAAGGTGCCCGGAGCCAGTAAAGCTGTATCAATCCGATTGCCAATCGCCGCTTTATCATTGCCTAACAGGTTAAATGCTAATTGTTGTGCTGACAGTGCGGTGACCGTCAAAGTATTGCCTGCTGCGATCGGTTGAGTGGTTTGTGCTTCTAGCGTGCGAGTTTGACCGTTGGGTAAAGAGAGTCGCAGTAGCACTTGAAAAGCTTGCTGGGCTTCGCGCAGAGCGAGGACTTGTGCTTGAGTGGAATCGCCTGCTTTGAGTTGGGCAGGTAAGGCTTGTAGCAGTTGTAGGACATTACTGTTACTTGGCACGGCTGGGCGTGGTGCGTTTGGAATGCTTGCAGAAGGGCGGGTTGAAGAGATTTCATTGGCCATTTCGTTTGCAACCTATTGTAAATGCCTGCCGCGCTGCTTGCGCAGCTGTGTATAATCGCGACTCTTTAGAGCGTCTGCTTGGCAGTATAACTGCTCTGCTGGAATTGACTGGAAACTTTTGCTGAAGGCGGCTTGTTTGTGACAGAGGCTTATCTTAAAACGGTTGATTTAGCGTGTGAGCGTGATTGGCGCCTGCTCTTTGAGCATTTAAACGTGAGCGTTAAACTTGGCGATATGCTGCAAATCAGCGGCCCGAATGGTAGTGGTAAAACCAGCTTGCTGCGTTTGTTAGCAGGGCTGATGCGGCCTACCGCCGGTGATGTGCTGATTAAAGGCGCGAGTATTCAGCAGAAACGTGACCAATTAGCGGGCAATTTACTTTGGTTGGGGCATGCGGCTGGAATTAAAGGTTTATTGACTGCTGAAGAGAATTTGAGCTGGCTGGCCGCGTTGCATCAGGGCGCGAGTCGCGAGCAGATTTGGCAAGCACTTGCTGACATCGGCCTGAAAGGCTTTGAAGATGTGCCTTGCCATACCTTGTCGGCGGGCCAGCAGCGGCGCGTGGGCTTGGCGCGTTTGTATTTAGAGGCGCCGGCATTATGGATTCTTGATGAGCCGTTTACTGCCTTAGATAAACATGCCGTCACACAGTTAGAACGTCATTTAGCGCAGCACTGCGAGCAAGGCGGTATGGTGGTGTTTACCACGCACCATCATTTACAAGATCGCCCCGCAACATTTCGAGAACTTGATTTAGGACAGACTGCATTATGAGTAATGTCTTTACTCTGCTGCTTGTACGAGAAACACGATTATTGTTTCGACGGCCTGCTGAGCTGGTTAATCCATTGGTGTTTTTCGCCATTGTGATTGCTTTATTTCCATTGGCAGTGGGGCCTGAGTCGCAATTGTTACAAACCTTATCACCAGGCTTGTTGTGGGTGGCTGCACTACTGGCGGTGTTGTTATCATTGGATGGTTTGTTTCGTAGTGATTTTGAAGATGGCTCGCTCGAACAGTGGGTTGTTTCAGCACATCCTTTGGTGGTGTTGGTGCTGGCTAAAGTATTGGCACATTGGTTGTATTGTGGTTTGGCGTTGGTGTTGTTGTCACCGTTGTTAGCGTTAATGCTCGGCATGCCAATCGACCGTATACCCACCTTGTTGCTGTCATTGTTGTTGGGTACGCCGGTATTAAGTTTGCTTGGAGCGGTCGGTGCAGCGTTGACCGTGGGTTTAAAGCGCGGAGGAATATTATTGGCATTGTTGATTTTGCCGTTATATATCCCCGTACTGATTTTAGGCAGTGGTGTGATTCAGGCCGCATTACAAGGGCTGCCAACGGCAGGTTACTTGTTATGGATGGCCAGTCTCACCATGTTGACACTGACGCTGGCACCTTTTGCGATTGCTGCAGGTTTGCGTATCAGCGTTGGTGAGTAAGTGCTGAATTGAACGAATGGTGCATGACACAGCCTCAGCACGTTATCGCTTAAGCTGTGATGCAAGACCTAACTGATATTGATTGACTGTGAGTATCTCGATGAATTGGACGTGGTTTCACAAGCTTGGCTCGCCGAAGTGGTTCTATGAAATAAGCGGACGTTGGCTGCCTTGGCTGAGTATCAGCGCTGCTTTATTGATTGTTGTTGGCGCAGTGCTCGGCTTGGCCTATGCGCCGCCTGATTATCAGCAAGGCAATAGCTTTCGGATTATTTATATCCATGTTCCTGCCGCATTTTTAGCCCAATCGACCTATATCTCATTAGCGATTGCGGGGATTGTTGGTTTGGTGTGGAAAATGAAAATTGCTGATGTAGCGGTGCAACAAGCCGCGCCGATTGGTGCTTGGATGACCGTGATCGCGCTTGTTACTGGTGCGGTGTGGGGCAAGCCGACGTGGGGTGCGTGGTGGGTTTGGGATGCACGCTTGACCGCCATGCTTATTCTGCTGTTTTTGTATTTCGGAATTATTGCTTTAGGGCATGCCATTACCAATCGTGACAGTGCGGCGAAAGCTTGTGCGATTTTAGCGATTGTCGGTGTTGTTAATATTCCCATCATCAAGTACTCGGTAGACTGGTGGAACACGTTGCACCAGCCAGCGACTTTTACCATCACTGAAAAGCCGGCCATGCCAATGGAAATGTGGCTGCCGCTGTTGATCATGACGATTGGCTTTTATTGTTTTTTCGCCGCGGTGCTGTTGATGCGTATGCGTCTTGAAGTGTTACGCCGTGAGTCGCGTACGCGTTGGGCGCAAGCTGAAGTGGCACGGCAGATTGGGAGACGCGCATGAGTTTTGATTCATTTTCTGAATTTTTAGCGATGGGCAATCACGGCGTATATGTGTGGTCCTCGTATGGCATCAGTTTTGCCATCTTATTACTGAATGTGGCTTTACCTTTATTGGCCCGTCAGCGTTATTTAAAGAATGAGGCGCGCCGTTTGCGTCGGGAGGCTCAACAGTGAATCCGATTCGTAAAAAACGTTTAATTATCATTATTGCTATTTTATTAGGTGTCGCTGCAACGCTGGGTTTAGGGCTGACTGCTTTGCAGCAAAATATCAATTTGTTTTATACCCCGACGCAGATTGCCAATGGTGAAGCGCCACAAGGTTCCCGTATTCGTGCTGGTGGCTTGGTGAAAGAAGGTTCGCTAACGCGCAGTGACGATTCGCTGACGGTTGATTTTGTGGTCACCGATGGTGATGCCGATATTGGCATTCAATACCGCGGCATCCTGCCTGATTTGTTTCGCGAGGGGCAGGGCATTGTTGCCTTGGGCCGTTTAAATACTGAGGGTGTACTGATCGCTGATGAAGTATTAGCCAAGCATGACGAAAACTATATGCCACCTGAAGTCAGTAGCGCCTTAGAAAAAACCGGCATGCTAAAACATTATGAAGATGGCCAGAAGGAAGCAAAAAAATGAGTAATGCGGCGTTGTATGTGCCGGAGCTGGGGCATTTAGCTATGATCCTTGCGTTATGCTTTGCGATGGTGCAGTCATTTTTTCCTTTAGTTGGTGCATGGCGCGGCGATCATAAATGGATGAGCCTAGGACAGCCGGCCGCATGGGGACAGTTTCTGTTCTTAATGTTTGCTTTTGGCTGTTTGACTTGGTCGTTTATCACCGATGATTTCTCGGTGGCTTATACCGCCGCCAACTCCAACAGTGCGTTGCCTTGGTTCTACAAGTTTAGTGCGGTATGGGGTGCGCATGAAGGCTCCTTGTTGTTATGGGCATTGATTTTGTCGGGCTGGACCTTTGCCGTAGCGATTTTTTCTCGTCAATTGCCTGAAGAAATGCTGGCGCGCGTGCTGTCTGTGATGGGCATGGTCAGTGTCGGTTTCTTACTCTTTTTGATTGTTACATCTAACCCATTTGAGCGTTTATTGCCACAAATGCCGATGGATGGTCGCGACCTCAATCCCTTATTACAAGACTTCGGTTTAGTCGTGCATCCTCCGATGCTGTACATGGGGTATGTTGGTTTCTCGGTTGCCTTTGCTTTTGCCATTGCAGCACTGCTCGGCGGTAAGTTGGATGCGGCGTGGGCACGTTGGTCACGTCCCTGGACGCTGGTGGCTTGGGCGTTTTTAGGCATAGGTATTGCGCTTGGTTCTTGGTGGGCGTACTACGAGCTAGGTTGGGGCGGTTGGTGGTTCTGGGATCCGGTAGAAAATGCCTCCTTTATGCCATGGCTGGTCGGTACGGCTTTGATTCACTCGTTGGCCGTGACTGAAAAACGCGGTGTGTTCAAAAACTGGACGGTCTTGCTGGCCATTGCTGCGTTTTCTTTGAGCTTGCTTGGTACCTTCCTGGTACGTTCTGGTGTGCTGACTTCAGTGCACGCGTTTGCTGCTGATCCTGAGCGTGGGGTGTTTATCCTGGTGTTCTTGTTGGTGGTTGTGGGTGCGTCATTGACCTTGTTTGTGATGCGTGCACCCGTAGTGAAAAGCAAAGTCGGCTTTGGTTTTTGGTCAAGAGAAACCTTACTGCTGATCAATAACATTATTCTTGTGGTGGCGACAGCAATGGTGCTGCTGGGTACTTTGTATCCATTGATCCTTGACTCCTTAACCGGGGCGAAACTGTCGGTTGGCCCGCCGTACTTTAACGCGCTATTTGTACCATTGATGGCCATCTTGATGTTGGCGATGGGTGTCGGGGTGATTTCACGTTGGAAAAATACTCCGACTAAATGGCTGATTAAAATGCTTGCCCCAGTTTTGCTCGTTGCGGCTGTATTAGCGGGGCTCGGTAGCCTGTTATATCGCGACTTTAATATCGCGGTGCTCGGTTTATTCTTTATCTGCGCATGGGTGTTGTTGGCCAGTGTGCGCGATATCCTTGATAAAACCCGCAATAAAGGCTTGTGGCGCGGTATGCGCTCACTGACTCGCAGCTACTGGGGTATGCAGCTAGGCCACATCGGCATACTGATCTGTGCTATTGGTGTGGTGTTATCCAGCCAGTACAGTGATGAGCGTGACCTAAAAATGGCTCCAGGCGATGCGCTTGAGCTAGGGGGTTACAGCTTTGTCTTTGAGGGTGCTGAGCACCATCAGGGGCCTAATTACACATCCGATAAAGCCAGTATTCTGGTATTTGAAGGTGAGCAGCAGATCGCTCGTCTGCGTCCTGAAAAACGTTTGTATACCGTGCAACAAATGCCGATGACTGAAGCCGGTATCGATCCAGGCTTTACCCGCGATCTGTATGTGGCGCTGGGTGAGCCGTTAGAGAATGGCGCTTGGGCGGTTCGTGTACATATCAAACCATTTGTCCGTTGGATTTGGCTGGGTGCGTTGCTGACTGGTTTAGGTGGAGTTTTAGCGGCGATGGATCGACGTTATCGCGTTAAAGTCACCAAAAAAGTCAAAGACACTTTAAGCCCACGCGAACAAGGAGCAACCGCTGATGTCTAAAACGCGCTTAATCGCCGTAGTCGGCGTGTTGTTTGGGGTTGGCTTATTTGCTGCGATGGCACTATTCGGCATCAATAATGATCCGCGTGAGTTGCCGTCGGCCTTAATTGGTAAGCCTTTTCCTGAGTTTTCAAGCGGTTCACTGGATGATCCTAGTGCGCTGATTACCCGTGCTGACTTATTGGGTCGTCCCGCCTTGGTTAATGTGTGGGCAACTTGGTGTGTCTCGTGCAAGGTCGAGCATCCTGTGCTCAATGATTTAGCCAAGCAAGGTGTAGTGATCTATGGTGTCAACTATAAGGACAACAGTGCCGATGCGCAGCGTTGGTTAAAGGATTTCCTTAACCCTTATCAGCTCAATATCAGTGATCCTAAGGGTGCTTTAGGTCTTGATTTAGGCGTGTATGGCGCCCCTGAAACCTTCATGATTGATAAGCAAGGCATCATTCGCCATAAGTTTGTGGGTGTGGTGGATAAACGTGTTTGGCGCGAGAAACTCGCGCCAATTTATCAGGAGTTATTAGACGAATGAGACGTTTAATTTATGCCGTAGGCTTGGTTCTAGGTTGTTTCACTTCTGCCCATGCCGCTATTGATACCTATGATTTTGCTGATCAGGCTGAGCGCGATCGTTATCGTGTATTGACCGAAGAGTTGCGTTGCCCAAAATGTCAGAATCAAAACATTGCTGATTCTGACGCACCGATTGCGATGGACATGCGTGCGGAAATTTTCAAGAAACTTGAAAATGGCGAAAGCAACGATGAAATTGTTGAGTTTCTGGTTGATCGTTATGGTGACTTCGTGCGCTATAACCCGCCGGTCAATCGCAGTACTGCGATTCTCTGGTATGGCCCCTTTGCGCTGTTGGCAATTGGCTTTTTGATGGTTGCGGTGATTGTGATTCGTCGCCGTCGCGGAGGCCGTGTTGAGTCGCTTGATAATCAATTATCCAGTGATGAGGCCAGTCGCTTGTCAGACATTCTTAAGCATAATAAGCAGGATTCTTGAACGTTATGACTCAGTTTTGGATTTACTCAGTACTGCTGTTGGTTGCGGCATTGCTTTTATTGTTATGGCCCGTGCTACGTGGTCGTAAAGACCAAGCCGAAGAAGATCGCACTGCGCTGAATATTGCCTTGTACGAGGAGCATGTGGCTGAGCTAGAAGCGCAACACGCCAGTGGTGCACTCTCTGCAGAAAAGCTGGCTGAAGGGCGTACTGAAGCGTCCCGTGAGCTGCTCAGCGACACTGATGTTGGTCGCCCTAAGCAAAGCGCGCACTTAGGTAATGCTTTACCTATTATTGCGGCTTTATTGGTGCCCATCGTGGGTTTAGGTTTGTATATGCATTGGGGTTCCAGCGAGAAAGTGGCGCTGACCATGAGCTTGGCAGAACAGCCGAAAACCATTGAGGAAATGATTCAGCGTTTGGAAGACACCGTACGTCTTCAGCCTGACTCTGTGGATGCGTGGTATTTCTTAGGCCGCTCGTATATGTCAGAAAAACGACCTAAAGACGCGGCGCATGCCTATGAAAAAACCATTGAATTGGTGGGCCGTCAGCCCGATTTGCTCGGCCAGTGGGCGCAAGCACTGTATTTTGCCAATGACAATCAGTGGAGCGCAGAGCTGCAAGCGCTGGTGGACGAAGCTTTACGTCAAGATCCTCATGAAGCGAGCAGCTTAGGTTTGCTCGGTATTGCAGCGTTTGAAGATAAACGTTTCCAAGATGCGATTGACGCTTGGACGCAATTATCCAAGAGCCTTGACCCTCAAGACCCTTCTACGCAAGCCATTCAAACGGGTATTGAACGTGCACGGGCGAGCTTAGCTGCAACACCGCAAGTAAAGGATGACGCCAATACTGCGGCGAATGAAGCAACTGCTGCACCTGCTGCAGTGAATGATTTCAAGCTGTTGATTGATGTCAGTATCAGTGATGAATTGGCACAGCAAGTATCCGCAAGCGATACGGTGTTTGTCTTTGCACGATCAGAAAGCGGCCCACCTATGCCGTTGGCCGCCAAGCGCTTAACCGTGGCGGATCTGCCCGCCAGCATTGCTTTAACCGATGCGGATTCATTGTTGCCGCAGTTACAACTGTCGAGCATTGGTCGCTTAAAACTGCAGGCCAGCATCTCCAACACTGGCGATGCCATGCAAACACAGTGGACCAGTCAGCCCATTTTGATTGATGCCACCGAAGAGGGCGCTAAACACGCAGTGCTGATTGATCAAAAAACTCAGTAAAGCGTTGTGCTGATGCTAAGCCGTTTATCTGCTGTTGGGATAAGCGGCTTAGTTGTTTTAAGACGCTAAGCATGCAATAAAAACGTGGGCATTGATCATGATTAGAAAACTGTTGACGGCTGAAGGTTACGACACACTTAAGGACGAACTGACTTATCTTGTTCGTAAACACCGCCCTGAAATTACTGAAATCGTCTCGTGGGCAGCCAGCCTCGGCGATCGCTCTGAGAACGCAGATTACCAATATAACAAGCGTAAATTGCGCGAAATTGATCGTAGAATCAGACACTTAACTAAACTGTTTGAAGTGGCGGAAAGGGTTGAATACAACCCCGTACAAGAAGGCAAAGTGTATTTTGGTGCATGGTGCGAATTAGAAAATGATGATGGACACTTGGTCAGGTTTCGTATCGTCGGTGATGAAGAGATTTTTGCTAATAAAGATTACATCTCCCTCAAATCACCGATGGCCAATGCCTGTTTAGGCAAGGTGGTCGATGATGAAATATCTGTGCGCACCCCTAACGGAGAGGTGCATTGGTATATTGTTAAGATTGAGTACAACCTCGAATGCGCTCAGCCCCGCGCGGCGGATCCAAGCTAGCTTAACGCACGGTATGAAGTGCGTTGCAATCTGTTCTGATAACGTGTCTGTGTCTGGCTTGTAAGGCACTGCCTAGCAGAATGAACAACATGCGTGTTTTCCTGCTAAGCAGTGCACGCTTTTTCCCCTGTTGTTTATATAAATACTTTATAAATCATTAAGTTATAGATAGAGATAAAATGCTAACAGGCATAGGCCTATGGCGTTTATGCGCATGCGTGTTTTTACTCTGCTACTTCAATTGCAAGCCAGCTAAAAATTGAGTATAAACAATGACATATTTTAAAGTGTTGTCAGTCAGCATGGCGGCGAAACGCGCATGCTTACTAATATAATGTTAAATGTACAAAAGGAGATCCCCTATGGGGCTGAAGGGAAGCTGTTTGTGTGGCGAGATAAGTTACGAAATCGACTCTTTGGATATGCCGATTGTGCATTGTCATTGTCAGACTTGTCGTAAAGCCCATGCGGCCCCATTTGCCTCCACTGCGGGAGTAAAACGCGAGAACTTCCGTTGGCTCAGCGGCATAAACTCTATTTCTACGTTCGAATCATCTCCTGGCAAATTGCGCCATTTTTGCAAACGCTGTGGTTCTCATTTGGTCGCCGAGAGGCCTGCGCAGCCACACGTAATTGTTCGGGTCGCCACTCTGGACGATGATCCCGGGTTGAAGCCAGAGGCCCATATCTGGGTGTCGCACGATGTGCCATGGCTTGAGTACGATAGGGTGTGTAAGCATAGCGAATGGCGCGACGACATTTAACAAATCAATTAAGTTCGTTCCCGGCCTGGCGGCCGTCCACCGGACGCCCCTGCCGGGTCGCCGCTTATTTGTGGCGTTATAATTTATCAGGGAAGTAGGTGCTCAAATGTCAAGAAAGCAAAAATTATGTTTCGTTATTATGGGGTTTGGTAAAAAAACCGATCTATCTACAGGAAAGACTCTCGATCTTGATAAGACTTATAAAAATATAATTAAACCAGCTGTAGAAAAAGCAGGTTTACAATGTGTGAGAGCTGATGAAATTCAAGATTCAGGACTGATAGATAAAAGTATGTACGCTTTATTGATGCATGCAGATTTAGTGGTCGCAGACATATCGACATATAACCCAAATGCTATATATGAGTTAGGAGTGCGGCATGCAGTTAGGCCTTACTCAACAATAATTATAAAAGAGCAAGAGGGAGTCATTCCTTTTGACCTTAACCACAATCGTATATTTCATTATGCTCACTTAGGTGATGATATTGGTGTTGATGAAGCTGAGCGATGCAAGGATGCACTCGTAGATATGATTGAACCAATTTTAAAAAATAAAATAATTGATAGCCCTCTCTATGACTATATACAAGATGTTGAACCTCCTAAATTAACTCAAAAAGAATATAAAAGAATAATTGGTGATTTATCTGATAGAGAAGAAAGTATTTTTGCAATATCTGAACGTGCTAAACACTTTATGGAAGAATCTAACTTTGTTGAAGCATCTAAATTATGGGAAAAGGCTGAAAATATAGTTCCTAATGAAACCTATTTCACTCAACAACATGCGTTGGCCAAATATAAGTCTAAAGAGCCAACAGAAATATCAGCTTTAACTGATGCCCTTCAAATAATTGAAAAACTTGATCCAGATGATGAAACAAATGATCCCGAAACGCTAGGACTTACAGGTGCCATTTATAAGCGGATGTGGCACACAACTGAAGACCCAGAGTATTTGAAGCGAGCTATAAATTATTATGGTAAAGGTTTTAAAATTCGCCGTGATTATTATAACGGCGAAAATTATGCCCTTTGTTTAAATATTGCAGCAAGCGTAGAAGAAGATTCCGAAGAAAAAACGTTTTATAAGATCTCTGCCAAAAAAGCTAGGCAAGAAATTCTAGAAATATTGGATTATTTAACAGATGAAGAAGAAAAATCTCAATCAATAAATAAGTGGCCCTATGCAACACTAGCCAGTTGTTATTTTGGCTTGAGTGATGATAAAAATGGACTTAAATATGAAAAGATATTCTTGGAGCTTGTTTCTTTAGATTGGGAAAAGGAAACCTACTTTGAATGCAAAGAAACCTTAACAAACTTATTAAAGGATAAATAATTATGGCTAAAGAATACAAAATATTTATAAGTCACTCTTGGCAGTACACTGATACATTAGAAGCATTAAGAAATTTAATTAATGCAAGAGGGTATTTCAGTGCTACTTACGAAGAATCTACAAGAGATAAACCTATAAATTCTGATGATGAAGGTTATGTAAAAAGACGACTTACTCAGAAAATTGCTAATTCTGATGTTATCTTGGCATTGGCAGGTGTTTATGCAAGTCATAGCTCCTGGATGCAGTGGGAGTTAGATAAAGCAATTGAGCTAGGTATTCCTGTTATAGGTGTAATACCAAGAGGTCAAGATAGAGTATCTACTATTGTTTCAACCCGATCAGTCGTGGATATAAAGTGGAACACAGAAAGTATAGTGTCTGCAATTAGAGCGCATGCAAAATAAATTATAACAAGTTGCTTAAACGGAAAAATAACAGTAGGCCATCGCTTCGCGATTATAGCAAACTGTTATTTTCCGCTTAGCAAAGCGTTAGCTGCTATGAGTAATTCGAATGTCCAGTGATATCTATGAATAGAAATGATATTCAGTTAATGAAAAAAGGTGAGCTTCACGTTCATTTGAACGGATTGGTGAGTACTGACGTTATTCAAGAATTATTGGTAAGAGATGGAACTGAATTGCCGTCCGGATTTAATTTGGAAAGAGATTTGAATATATCACTTCCCGCTGATTCTTTGGCGTCATACTTGAAACCTTGGCAAGTGTTACGACTTATACCTAAGAGTAAGAACAATCTTAGGATGATTGTGGAAAGTGCTTTTCTAAACTTAAAGTCGCAGAATATTACATTTGTTGAGATTCGTAATAGTATTATTTATTTGGCATTGCTAAATAATATCTCGGTTGATGAGGCATTGTACTGGTTAGTATCTGAAGTTGAAGAAGCATCTGAAAAATACAAAATAAAAGCCGGCTTGATTTTAACAGTTTCTAGAGGTGATTACGCTCTAGAGCACTTGCGAGCCCTTTTAGGTGCATATGAAAAACTAGGTAGACCGAATGCCATTGTTGGGCTTGACTTAGCGGGCAATGAAGATCTGACATCCCCAATAGAAACTGCTTCACTTTTTTTGCATGCTAAAGATAAGTATGGACTTAACGTAACAATTCACGCAGGAGAAACCGGAAGGGTTGAAAATGTAATTAGTGCTGTTAATGAGTTTGGCGCTGACCGAATAGGTCACGGAACTGCTGCGTCAAAATCAGTTGAGGTAATGGGTTTGTTGAAAGATAAGAATGTATGTATCGAAGTTTGCCCCATTAGTAATAGGCTAACGAATGCAGTTAAAGAGAGTGAATCACATCCTGTCATTGACTTTATTGATCATAAAGTTCCGTTTGTTATATGTTCAGACAACCCTTCAATACATTCATCAAGTCTTACTGACGACTATTTAGAGTTTTACAGAGAGACTAATTCGTTACAGCATTTAAACGACATGTATAGCAATCAAAAAGAATATAGTTTTATAAAGGGCTTGTATGGAAATTAACTTCGTTACAAAGAACCCCCATAAAGCCCAAGAGGTCGAGGCCATTTTGGGGGATATTGGTGTCTCAATAGTTCACGCGCCTTTAATAATTCATGAAATACAGACAGAAGATGTTAACCATATTGTAAGAGATAAGGTTTTAAAAGCGTTCAGTCAAGTTGGCCGCCCTGTATTTATCGAGCATACAGGTTTATATATTGACAGTTTACAAGGATTTCCTGGCGGCCTAACCCAAGTGTTCTGGGATAAATTGGAAGCAGATAAATTCTCTGAATTATTTGGAAGATTAGAAAACACGTCGCTAACTGCTAAAACCGTAATTGCGTTCTGCGACGCTAAAAAAGTTTATATGTTTGAAGGATCTGTACAAGGAAACATTGCGCCCGAGCCAAGAGGTAATAAAGACTTTCAATGGGACTGTGTTTTTATACCAAAGGGGTTTCAAGAAACATTCGCTGAAATGGGCGAAAAGAAGAATGAGATATCAATGCGAAAAATAGCTTTTGACAATTTTAGAGAGTTCCTTGTTTCGGAGATTCTGTAATGGATGACCTTATTGCGTCTTATCGAGAAAGAAATGTTATCCTTTTTGTGGGTGCTGGTGTATCCAAAAACCTTGGTCTTCCGACATGGGCAGAACTGATAGATCATATTGCCAATGAGCTAGGGTACGACCCTGAAATATACAAGTCTTTTGGCGATAGCTTGGCTTTGGCGGAATACTACAGAGTAAAAACGGGTAGCATTGGCCCACTAAGAAGTTGGATGGATACAAATTGGCATTCTTCCAATGTAGATTTGCAAGGTTCCGAGATACATAAACTTATTGCAAATTCAAAATTCCCAGTGGTTTACACTACGAATTACGATCGATGGCTAGAAAAATCATATGAACTGTATGAAAAGAAATACACAAAAATTGCGGGCGTATCCGATATTGCCAAGATTAAAGACGGTGTAACTCAAGTAATAAAATTTCACGGTGACTTTGATAACGATGACACTATCGTACTAGACGAATCCAGTTACTATGAACGCCTCGAATTTGAAACCCCTTTAGATATTAAACTTAGATCTGATGTTCTTGGAAAGTCCGTACTATTTATTGGGTACAGTCTAACCGATGTGAATCTTAGGTTTCTTTTTTACAAATTGGCCAAATTATGGAGGTCTAACAATGGAGGTGGAGTTCAGCCCAAATCATATGTTTTTACACATAGACCAAACCCGATTCAAGAAACAATATTGGAACAGTGGGGTATAAAAATGATTACTTCAAAGGAAAATGATCCGCAAAAAGCATTATTAGAATTTCTAGCTAAGTTCCAGTAGAGCAGCTAACAAGTCAATGCACTCGGACTTTTTAAAGTTGTCACATTTTTTGTTCCAAAAAAATCGCCAACTTCACCAAGCCGGTGATTGAGGCGTTATGTGAAATAAAGTCAGCCGCCAAATTGGAGAAAAACTATGGCACAAAAACAAAATACAGATTGCTTTGTAATCATGCCTATTAGCGACGCTGACGGATATGATAAAGGTCATTTTGAAAGGGTTTATGAGGATATAGTCAAGCCAGCAGTAGAAAAAACTGACTTTGTTGCCAGGAGAGCTGATGAAGTAAAAGAAACCAACTTTATCCATCTTGATATTCTCAAAAAATTAATAGATGCCCCAATAGCAATTTGTGATTTGAGTTCTCGTAACCCCAATGTACTTTTCGAATTGGGCATACGGCAAGCATTCGATAAGCCTGTAGTTTTAATTCAAGAAAAAGGAACTCCGAAAATCTTTGATATTGGTCCTTTGCGCTATTTGGAATATGACAAAAGCATGAAATATCATGATGTTTTAAAAACCCAAACAGCATTAACCGAGGCTATTGTTGCCACTAAAGCAGCCGAAGGGCAGCAAGGTAATGTGAATTCAATTGTGCGACTAATGGCTTTAAGTAACCCTGCTACTATTCCAACACTCGAGGGTGGCAATAAGGAGGCGTTTGCAATTGATGTTCTTCAAACTCAACTGAATGACATGCGCAAGATGATGGAAATATCTCTACTGGAAAACCGAAGAGGTGTTTCGAAAGGAAGTATTTCTTCTATCGAGTATGAAAGAATATCCAGCAAATTGGATAAATTGATTAACACAAAAAGGCGAATGCCAAGGGAAGTTCAGGAAAAAGAGTTTCATCGGTTAATGATGGAAACAGAAGAGCTTTCGATGCATTGTGCCGAGAAAACTGACCATCGGATGTTTCGTTATCTTATGGAGAGAATTCATAAGGCAATGTCTAGTGAGTTTGATGACTTCTAGCCATCACATAACAAACGCGTCAATTAGGACGCTCGTAAACTCGCGCCTATTACGCGGGCGTTATGTTCTCAATTAAGTAATGGAGTATTAATGAAGTCAGATTTTTTAAATTTAATTATGGCTGGAAGCTACATATTCACAATTATTGGATTTGGCGTTTTTATGTCATGGATTACGATTCAACGTCGAAAGAATGCTGATGCAATGCGTAAGAATATTCACGCCAAATTAAACTCGAATATCCAGCTTTCTTCTAAGGATGTTGTGAATATCGGAAAATCATTTGACCTTACTGCTTTCCAGTCGAGGAAAGTAATATATAAAATATTTCGTGACGCTGAAGATAAAGAGACATTTGAAAGCTTAAAAACTCTAGTCCAAGAAATAGAGGCTGAAGAGCCGTATGATGATATGCCTGATGAAGTTAAGCCTTCATTGGTAAGGCTTTCAAAAATAACTGAAGAGTCCGATGAAGAAAGTGATAAGCATATTCTTACTCCTATTACAGGCGCGCTGGGAAAATATGTAGAATTAAAATCGGAGCAGGAAAAGCTCAAAAAACAAACCAGTCGAGCCTATGTAGTTACCATCGTTAGCTTTGTTATTGGTGCAATTAGTTTTTACTTCACACTATCTTCTCCATCAGCAAAAGACATAGCAAAAGAAATTCAGGTGGTAACTGAAAGTCAGAAAGTACAACATAATCGGGTAGCCGAGGGTTTCTAGCCCTCAGCCCCCACAACACCCTGCATGCGGCTCCGCACAGGGCGTTTCACTGAGAATGATGAAGCTTAATCCAACCATCGCGTAATTCGTACAGACCCTGA
>JAVESM010000047.1:0-5905 GCA_034006605.1 Pseudomonas sp.
AGCTGCAGTTGCATGCGGTATCACCAGCAAAGGCCCATGGCGTAGCTCTAAAACTCCGGGAATTAATCAGGCATTATCAAATGCTTACTTAAAATCTCAGGGTCTGTACGCATTGCGCGATGGTTGGTTAAGCTTCATCACTCTTAGTGAAACGCCCTGTGCGGAGCCGCATGCAGGGTGTTGTGGGGGCTGAGGGCTAGAAACCCTCGGCTACCCGATTATACGGTGTTTTAAGCAGCCCCGAGCTAACCTCATTCATCATCTCGATGGTAGTATTTGTATCTGCTCGCTATCTAATAGCTCACTGCCGACAAGTTCGGCACGAGCGGCATTTGCATCCTGACAATAAAGAAATATTCTGAGGTTCATACGTGCTCGTGAAAAGCAAACGTATGCCAATTTCCTACTACGAATCAATTGACCTTCCGTGCCATCTCCAGCAGCAGCGGGGGTCAGAAGCTTATTGAAGCTATACATGTTCCAGCTGGCTTCGATATCATCAAAAATCACTAAGACGTCTTCGTATTCCTCCCCTTTTGATCCATGCTGAGTGCTGAGTGGTGTGTGATCAGAAACGAAACTGTAATATGGGAGGAGCTCGTTCGTTGACATTGATAAAAATTCGTCGGCTAACCAATCAGACTTTTCTTCAGTGTGAATGGCCTTATCGTAAGCCTCAATTCTTGGTTCTCTATCTAATGTTGCAGCCAAACGGTCAGAAATATTGCAAAGTCGATTTTCTTTTGCATACCTCAAGATGTCTCCAATTGGACGTTCAGCCCACATTTCGGAAAGCTCGTTCACAAGATTATGAGCTCTATCTAGCATCTCCTTAAGAGGGCGGTCCTTATTTATGCCTAATATATCGAAAGCAGGTGTCTCTTCCCGTAATATATCGACAATCTGTTTTTTGTTGCCGCGATGCAGTGAAACTATCAAAGGGCATAGCGATTTGATAAATGGCTTAACTAAGAAATGGTCTCCATCGATATACTCATCTTGTGCTTTGTTCGAGGCATAGACTCCCGTGAATAGATTTTGTAGTGATGAGAACCCAAGACGTCTTGCAATCATCTGGCGCACCAAGAACAGCCTTTTAGCGTCCTCATTATCCTGCCAACCGATGCATTGTAGTGCTTCGTCAAACTTAGATAGAGACTGGTCTAATTGTTCGGGTGTATATCGTCCACGAGGCCCAGCAGGTGCTTCTATTTCAATTAAGGTCAGTAACACACTACCTACATTCAAGGCGCTATCGCCAGCGGGAGTCTGCTGAATGTCATTCCGAAGTTTATTCGTCAGTGCAACGATTGAGGTGGCCGATCTAAAGTTTTCTTCTTTCTCGATTAACTGGAACCCTGCAGGCCCATCAAATACACCAGCTCCATTATCATAGATCTGTTGCATAGGGTCGCCAAAATAGGCAACCATCGGAAGACCTTCACCAGAACAAATTGTATTGAAAGCGGCAATAACACCATCAAAGGTATCCTGCGCTTCATCGATAAAAATGTAAGGAAATTGAAAACCAAGCCCTTGTTGTAAGATAGGATTTTCAGAGATCAAGTATGCGGCCAACTCGATAACGTCATCATGCCCGATTTGCCCTTTAGAGAAGCTGCTAAATTGACTTTCGTCGTACTGAAATATGGCTACTTGATCTAACAGTTCTAATTCAGCAGTTAATTCAGAAATCCTAGCGCGTGCCCGCTGGGCTGCCTGAGAGTTGCCACCATTGTCTTTTTCGCGTGCTTTTTCAATGTGGACTGGAATGATGTAATCGCGAAGAGCTACACGAATATCTTTCGTAAATCGGTTGATGGAGCTCCAAAGGAAGCTATGAATTGTTGAAACTAAGTAAAGTTCGTCGAACCCAAGTCGCTCCTCAATTACAGCGGTTGCTCGCTTAGTATAGGTAATACAAACGATCTTTTGACCGTTTTTTCTTAAGTTACTTCCTACTTTGTCACGAAGGAAAGTTAGTGCCGTCACGAGTGAAGTTGTCTTCCCAGAACCGGCTCCTGCTACTACAGAAAAAGACTGAGCGGCCAAAAGACATTCTTCGATTTCCTTATCTGCTGTAGTCGGCTTGAGCAGCTTGGTCATATGGCTGCCTCCTCGATTGCCTGATCTTGGCTTTGTAGCCTCTGTTCAAGCCATTCCAATCCTTCACGGATGTATAATGGTACTTGCCAGTCATCAGAAGACAGGACTGTGAGTGCAAAATCGGTTTTCTTGAAGCTCGATTCTCGAATTAGTTCGTACATTGACTGGTTCAACTCTTCGGCTACCGTTGGGAGTACAACACTTTTGAACGCTTCTCCTTCACCAAAGACTTGGATGTTTTCATAGATGAATGTCTCCTCTAAAGTTCGGCCATGAACCATTATACGCTCATCTAAAAAATCTACTTCAACTGGACGCTGGAAAGCAACAAAACGGTCAAGGTCAGTCTGCGACTGATCCTGGGCGGGAATCTCATTGAAATCACTGATCAAAAGTTTTCCCGCGAACATGTCTTTGAGGCTAGCATTGGATGTTACTGCACCAGCATCAACGGCACAGCAGGCTTTGGCTCGACCGCCACCCTCTGGAGGCTTCACAGAATCTATGTCGGTGATAACCAAGTAAGGAATATGTAGGAAGGTCATTAGTTCTGCGAACCGATGAGCATACGCCCCGCCAACTTCTAACGTAGTAAGGTACTTCTTGTTCAAGTTTGGTGATGTCTTCATGATCATCTGCGGAAGGAGAAGCCGCTCCACAGTGCCTTCAATCAATATTGCGGCGTCAGCGAAAAAGAGATCGCAATGGATCAGAGCTAGATAGCGTTTTAAAAAATCAAGAGCAGCATCTGCATCTACTTCACCGTCATCCGTAGCAACTACTGAAGCTTGAAAGTCTCTTAGATTATGTATCTCTGACACGCGTAGAATTGGAGACACAGCAGAATCTTCTCCTGAGCGATGACACCGTCGGAAATACCTGACTTTTTCAAAATCAACTGAGTTGAGAACATGTGATGAATGCGTTGTAATAACAAGTTGCGGGCTACCAATTCCATCCTCATCGAGATTATTAAGAATATTCCATATATTACCGATGAATGTTTGTTGAACCTGAGCGTGTAAATGTACCTCGGGTTCTTCGATGAAGATTAGGTGGCATAATGGTCGGTTCTCTAGGGTTTGCAACCACTGCAGCTGAAAATCGCGGATCTGGATCGCCATTAATACCAAGTTTTTGAACCCCAATCCATTATATGCCTCGGGAAGTTCATGAGCAGTTTCCGCATCTATGTAGATTAAGTCTGTGCTACCTCGCAGTGCGACATCTGCACTGATAGATGAAATTATTTTCAAGCGACGTTCATGTGCTGCAGGTACGCCCAAGCCATTCAATACACCCATAAGGTTCCCGAAATGCTCATCGTAATGTTCCGTGAGTTTTTCGTTGTTCTCGTCGATAATTTGGATGGCCGCATCGCTAATATCAGCTTGGTCTAAGTTGTTGCGATAGAACGAGGCAAACGCGGTGGAGAGCTTACTGCTACGACTAGCTTCTTCATCATCATTCATATTTCGTTGGGCATCAACAAAGTCTGCTCGCACCAATGAATTCAATATGCGTTTGCCATCTGAAAACTTGAGTACTGTTTCCTCAATTTCATCGTTCTCCAGCTTTGAAAGTGAAGAGTACTGAACGGAAAAATGGTGCTTGAAGTTACCACCAAGGCCTAAAAAGTGGCTTAGGCTTCTTTTTCGGTTGCCGTTATCATCACTTGGAAAAATAGTGTTATATGCAGCCCATAACTTAGAAATGTCATCTACTGCGTACTTGCAGCGGATGCCGACTTCATATGTTTCTATGGATACACTTGAAAGCAAGGCAAAAGCACGACCAAAAGAGATATTTTCGGGATCAAAGTCGAACCAAAGGTCTAGCTCTATTGAGGGGAAAACGATATCCCCTTCGGGTGAATAATGGTCAATCTCTGAGATGCGTTGAATCGAGAAATCATGAATCTTAAAATCCCTAGAAGATAGAAAACACCGAAATATGCTGGTTGCCGAAGTCTTCCCACTATTATTTGGTCCAACAAAAACAGTTTCAGAATCTTCAAAATCCACTTCGACCTCTTCAAGGCGACGAAAATTCCTAATAAAGGCTTTAGCTAATCTCATTTTTTACTTCCCTATTGAATATGGCGACCAGTCTTTATCAACTAACTCTTTTTTATTCAACGGTATGCGACACCAATGTTCACTCTGAGTCGAAAGCGCGGACTCGTGCGATGCCGTATAACGCGAAGCTTTGCGGCAATTTTGGAACCGCAAAGCGGTGGAAAAATTGTCCGGCAACAGCGCTTGGTTAAAAGTGATTGCCTAAATCACCTCTGCAGCGAGCGCCATGCAGATTCCGCAAATTCTTCCCGGTAATCTCGAGGCGATGTTTGAACCCGGCTTGCTAGCCAAGCTCTGCAATAATTTTCCGAAGGGCCTACGATCAGAGAGGATAGTATCTCGAACGGCAGAACAATTTTGATATCTTTGTTTTCGAAACTGAGCAACTTCTCTTTCAGTTCCTGGTAATTTTTGGCATTTCGATCTTTCAGTTCCTGATGAAACGGCCCTTTTGCAACTGGAGATCGCGCTTGATACAGGAATCGTGCCCATTCTGGGTGAGCTACAACCCAGTCCAAATAGCTCGATATGATCGAATACACAGCCTCGCGAAGACTGTTCGTCTTGGCTAATTCATGCTCCAAGTGTTGTCGCTGGTCATCTTGGGCAACAAAAAAGAGCATACTCAAAATACCCTCTTTGTTCCCAAAGTGATGATAAATCGCTCCAACACTCGTTTCGCAACGAGCCTTAATCGCATCGATCGTAGTTGCCTCCACTCCAAGTTCATTAAAACAATGGAGCGCTTGCTCCAGAATCTCTCTTTTCAGCGCAGCCCTACGGCCCGGAAATCGATTCTCTAATATGTTGTATTGGCTCATTAAATTGAAATTCATCCGTTTGAGCTAGCGATACCCGACATTCTATCGCTTGACAGCCCGAACACAAACAGAATAATATTCCGTCACAGAACATTATTCTGTTTAGTTGATTTCTCTTTTAATTACATGGAGAGCTTACATATGAGCCAAGCCCTAGCAGCATTCAACGCATTCGGCCCCGAGAGCTTCGGTAACATGGTGTGCCAACAGGCACCCTATTTCAGCACGATCCAGCCAGAACTCGTAGATCTGAAACCAGAGTATGCCGAAGCACGA
Organism: Pseudomonas sp.; assembly: GCA_034006605.1. Taxonomy (GTDB): domain Bacteria; phylum Pseudomonadota; class Gammaproteobacteria; order Pseudomonadales; family Pseudomonadaceae; genus Denitrificimonas. The sequence goes on from JAVESM010000047.1 coordinate 5,282, forward strand.
GTACCATTCAGAAAGGAAATTACCAACCACTTGGGTACGGTGCACGCTATCGCAATGTGCAACGTCGCTGAACTAGTGGCGGGGCTGATGACGGATGCGTCGATACCTAGCGACGGAAAGTGGATTCCACAGGCTATGTCGGTCAAGTATCTAGCCAAAGCGAAGACGAACTTGCGTGCGGTTGCGAATGGACAGGAAATTGATTGGGATACTGCTGGCGAAAAAACTGTTTCAGTAGAAGTATTTGATGAGGACGATCAACTGGTATTCACAGCGAAAATTACCATGAACGTCAAGTTGGGCTAATGGATCAAGTTGGCCGGGTTGAAAGGTTAATCGATCAGCCCGGCAACTGAAGCATACCGCAGGTATGGCGCAATGGAGAGCCTTTGAGTTTCTAACTTTTAACGCCCGGCTCACCGAGCAAATTTTTGATGGCGGCTTTTGTGCGTCTGTTTGCACAAAAGGTGACAGCGGAAATTTGTCCGGTGCAGCCGTTTGTGTACGCCCAGCATGGGCATGAACTAATGAGGTGAAAGTCCTCTGTAGGAAGGTCACCATCCTTAGCGATTTATGATCGTTATTAGATGTTAACTACTAGCGAATGGCAAGGGCAGTTCCGCG
>JAVESM010000027.1:0-36621 GCA_034006605.1 Pseudomonas sp.
GTTCGAACAGCTGCCGCACACCAGCGCTGCTGACATCGATACGCTTTCGCCTTGGAACATTAAACTTAGCTAAGCATCGAGTCGCTCTAACTGCTGATCTGAGTTGTGCTAGGTGTGGTTGGTGTTATGCTTACGCTGTTCCAGCTGTTTGCAGATGAGCGCCACCTCGAAGTGGATTGCACCTGGAGCATGTACCAACAGGTGGTCAGCGCCTACAACGAGCCGGATCGAACACGTGGTAAAAAACTCATGGAAGAGGTCATAAATATCATTACAGCCAGCGACTTGCCCAAAGCGCTCATCGAGGTGAAAGGCTTGGGGAAAACGCTGAAAAAATACGCTGAGAGCATCCTTGCCTACTTCGACCGGCCAGGAACCAGCAACGGTCCAACAGAAGCTATCAACGGACGACTTGAACACTTGCGAGGTACCGCCCTGGGCTTTAGAAATTTAACCAATTACATAGCCAGGTGCTTGCTGAAGTCAGGAGGGTTTAGAAATCAGCTACACTCTTAAATGCGAAGAGCCGGTTATGTGTATTTGGGTTTTGTTTAAGCTGAGCATCACTGAAATATGGATCATAAGTAATCTTATTAAGTTTATTATTAAGTATATTAAAAAGCTGTGGTATGGCTATTCAATTTTCGCGTTAAAGCGTTTGCAAAATTATTTGAATTTGATTGCAAAAAAGACTACACAGCAAAGACTTTTAAACCTCAGTAAAAAGATTAAAACAAACTCGGCAGCGGCAACCAAATTTTCATACAGGCGCCAGATAGCGGGCCGTCATTGCTTAGTTCGAGCCGTGCCGGATGCTGATCTTGATCATGCATCGCCACGATGTTCGCCGCGAAATACAAGCCCAACCCGGTGCTGCCGCTGTTGCGATCAATGCTGCTGGATTCTTTGTTGCGTACTTCACCTAATAAACTTGTTGGATAACCTGCGCCGTCGTCGCTCACTGTCAGTAGCACGCCATTGTCTTCACGTTGTGCGTGTAAACGGATGGTTTTCTTGCAGTAGTTCAGAGCGTTACCCAGTGCGTTGTCCAATACGGTGCCCATCAGGCTGACATCAAAGTAGGCTTCGAGATCGGGATCGTCCAGCAGCACTTGCAAGTCGATATTGCGGTACGCCAACAGATCGCGGTGGCGGTTGTATAAATCTTCAAATAACTCATCTAAGCGATAATAAACAGGCTGTAACAACAGTTGACCGTGTTCGAGTTTGTACAGACCGAGTAGCTGCATGAGCATGGCATCTAAACGCAATGCTTCTTGCTCGATTAAACGTGCCTGTGGAGAACGCTGCAACGCTTCTGGCATCTCGGCTAACAAACTCTCGTAAGCATGGCTAACGGCGGCAATGACATTTTTCATGTCATGCACGGTAGAAGCCATCAGGGTGGAAAAGTCGATGTGCTTTACCATGGATTCAGCTCCAAAGAAGATTGCATGTGGATAAAGTCGACGGACTCAGGCTCAAGTTTAGATAGATTGCCGATGCGCTGTAGGCAGGCGTCAAGACGCAGATCTGCATCCGTTTGCTGGTGCTGCAATTGATCCTGAAATAAACGAGCAGCGGCCATGTTGAGCTCGATTAAGTGAGGCGCTTGCTCTAAGGCTTGCTCGAATAGTACTTGTGCTTGATCGTTTTGCTCTTGGTAATGCAGCGCCGCCGCCTGACGACTCAAACCCAGCGCTTGGCGCAAGGGTTGCACGTCGAGGCTAGGCAGTCTTGAGTTGACTTGTTCAAGCACGCCTGTAATGCCTGCGTGACGTTGCGCGCAGAGGTGCCAGAAGTTTTGGGCGGCGCCAGTTTCGCCCAGTTGCGTTAGCCAGTCACCCAGCTGTAATAAGGTCATCGCAGTATATTGGTGCTGGTATCCCTGCAACTGTTCGAGCAGTGCCTGCCGATCCTCTGTTGTTGGAGCTGAGCCTTTGCGGCGCTGTTCTTCAATCCGTAATAAAGTTGTGGCGGTTTGGATTGGCAGGGTTTGTTTGTAGTTTTTTTCGATAATGCCAAGCCATTGTTGCACTTCGTCTGGCCATTTAGGTGTGGTTATTTTTTGGGCCAGTATCGAAGCCAGCTGCCATAGCAATTCAGGTTCAAAGATTGCTGAATAACGGCTGGTCTCCCAGCATTGACGTAAAGCGTGTAGCGCAGTTTGTGTATCGTTATTGAGCCATGCTTGACAGGCTAACTTGATTTGCCGGCGGATGGTGTTAGGCGATAAAGTCACCGCTTGCTGTAAGGCCACTAATGTAGCCGCCGAATCGTTCTGTAACGCGGCAAGCTCCGCTTGAATATCACGCAACTCGGCCATCATGGGAAATTGACGGATGGCGGCGGTGAGGAGTCGTGTGACTTTATCTACGCGTCCTTGGCTCAACCAGAGTCGTGCCAGAGCTTGTAGATTCCAGCCCGTAGGTCTGCTGCGCGCTTGTTTTTCCAACAGCTGCTCAAGCTCTTGATAACGCGCCAGCGCATTTAAAGCGGTTGCTATATGGCGTTGGCAAAGAACGGCATGCCGAGGCTCTTTTTGTTCAATGTTTTGGCAGGCGTGCAGTACAGCAATAGAGTCATTGGCTTCGAGTGCTTTGAGGACGGGTGCAAGGACTTCTTTGCGTCGGACTAGACGCTCCAGTCGAGTTTGTAATGTGACCTTGTTAAAGGGTTTGGTGAGGTAGTCATCGGGCTCACATTCAAGTGCGGCCAATACCATGGCTTGGGTGTTTTCGGCGGTCACCATAATAAAAATACACTGTGGCGAGAGCAGCTTTTCTGTGTGCAATTGTTCGAGCACTTGCTGTCCGCTGAGACCTTCTCCGAGATTATAGTCGTGCAAGATAACGTCGTAACGATGGCGGCGGCATAACTCCAATACTTCATTGCCATTCGCGGCTGTATCGATATGTTGCACACCGAGCAAACGCAGAATGCCTCTGATAGAGCTGCGAAACTCAGAAAAATCATCTACTACCAGAAAGCGTTTTTTGCTGAAGTCGATCATGGTTCAGCGCATCCCATTGAATACATTGCGATTGAGTTGTGTAATGGGAGTCTAATCGTTATTGCACGGCGGCGCACTGTGCGGCGGCTGTTTTGCTTGCTACAAAAGTATCTGCGTGGTTTGAATCATTGCTATCGTAGGCATGGCCAGCGGATAGCGGTTTGTTTATTCTTGTGTGTAACAGACTGATTTAAATGAATTTTAGATAAAATGCTTGACACACATGCTGAAGGCGAGAATAATGCGCGCCAGTTGGCTACATAGCTCAGTTGGTTAGAGCGCAGCATTCATAATGCTGATGTCCCAGGTTCAAATCCCGGTGTAGCCACCAGATTCAACTCCAGTGCAGTCCACTGAAGTCCTAAGAGCCCCGTAATACGGGGCTTTTTTTCGTCTGCAGTTCCATACTAGTCCACCATAATCTATAGTCATCCACACCAAATTGTTGTCACAAACGTTGTCACCTGTTGATATCAACAAAACCGGTGACAACATTTTGAGAAGCTATAGATATGAAAAAGCTCAACGGCGAAGAAAAACGCAACTTAGCTGCGGTTGAATTAAGGCATATAAAGCCAACTGAAAAGACTCAGATGCTATCTGATGGTCATGGTTTGTTCTTATTAGTCACTCCAACAGGCTCTATGTACTGGCGCTATCGTTTTCGCTTTGCAGGCAAGCAGAAACAATTAGCCCTGGGTGTGTTCCCTGACATTACTCTCAGTGAGGCTCGCAAGCTGCACAGGGAGGCGTATAACCTAGTTGCCGATGGCTTAGATCCAACTGAAGAGCGCAGGGAAGAGAAGCAGGCTCATCTTAAGGCTACAGGTAACTCGTTTGAGGCTGTGGTTGAAGAATGGCTTGAAGTGCACATGAGTGACAAAACAGATGATCATAAGCGTAGAGCTGAACGATTGTTGTTAAAAGACCTTGTTGGACTTGCTAAGCGATCAGTTGACACGATTACTGCTCCTGAGTTGCTTGCAGAGTTGCGTAAGATTGAAGCTCGTGGCGTTCTTGATACTGCCCGTAGAGCCCGTCAAATCGCTTCTCAGCTCTTTACCTACGCAATAGCAACAGGCAGGGCAGAGCGCAATATAGCAAACGACCTTGCCGGTACTCTCAAAACTGCACGAACAAAAAACAGATCAGCAATTACTGATCCTGCCGTACTGGGTCAGCTATTACGTCACATGGAAGATTCCACGTCTGGAATTGTCGTCAAAACAGCGATGCGTCTGACTCCTATCTTATTTCAAAGACCTGGTGAAATAAGAGCAATGGAATGGTCAGAAATTGACCTTGTTGCTGGCCGTTGGGAAATACCGGCTGAAAAAATGAAAATGCGCTTGCCGCATATTGTTCCGCTACCAAAGCAGGCAGTCGCGCTGCTAAATGATATCTACCCATACTCAGGCCATGGGAAATATGTGTTTCCGTCAGTACGTGGCAGTAGTCGGTGCCTGTCTGAAAATGGTGTAAGGACGGCTTTGCGGGATATGGGTTATTGCAATGATACGGTTACACCGCATGGCTTTAGGGCTACAGCTCGCACCTTGCTAGACGAGGTGCTTGGGTACCGCGTTGAGTGGATAGAGCATCAGCTGGCTCACTCGGTCAGAGATGCAAACGGCAGAGCGTACAACAGAACCAGCTTTTTAGAGCAGCGTGCCGGAATGATGCAGGCCTGGGCTGATTATTTAGATCAGTTAAGAGATGGGGGTGAGGTGTAGTGTTTTAAAGCTTCGAACAATCGGCATAGTGCGCTTGTGTGAAAGTGGAGATAAAGCTATTAACCGCACCTGTTTGTTGGATTGAGCTGTAGAGGTTTATTGTTGAGGTATTGGTCGCTTTCAGTACTGTGTGCATTTGAGAGCTTCAGTTAGGTTTTTTAAATTTTCCTCTTGGGTGACCCTTTGCGCTGATTGTTTCACTGGTCTGCAAATACAGCTTTTATTAGATGTGTATGGATTTATTTCGTTGTTTGGTTCTATAGCTTTATTTAACCGTAAGCGTCCGGCAAACCCATCATTAACCTGAGAATACTCAGATCTACTGCGGTTGACAATTCAGGCGTGTTGGCGAAGATGTCAGCGAAAAGCTGGATTACGTACTGGGCAAACTCATCGTAGAACGCAATATTCGCGGTAATTGGGCTTGTACGAAATGCGAGGCTCTGATCTGGTCGGCTAAATCTAACGGGCAAGATCAGTATGCCTATTTATAAGATGTGCTAATGAAGCTACCGACGAAGAAGAATGCTATTAATGAGTTGCTATCGCGCAACTACACGCCACTGATCGTCTGCAAGAAGTGATGGCTGGACACTTGCATTTGGCCAGACTGCGGTGGATGGTTGTATATTGCTGGATACTGCAGTTTTAGGTTGCTCATCTGAGCTTAATTGTTCTACCGATGTTCTGTCGGGAGTTGAATGCCTTTGATTTTGGTCTTGGTTTAGAGTTTTTAAGTTATTCTCTACTGCAGCAACAGCCTGTTGCTGAGGCGGAATTGGGTCGAATCGATTTGGGTTTACTGTGTAGTCAGGATTTTCTTCTAGTGTCCTATATCCAAAAGCAGCACTGTGAGGTGCTTTATCCCATAAGCCTCGAGAGAGAGCAGCGCTTTGAAGTGAGCTCTTCCATAAGCCAGGATGGAGAGTAGCGCTGATAGTTGGCTTCATCCATAAGTTGGGCGCGAGAGCAGCATTCCTAAAAAGACGTTGCTGTGGGCTAATAGCTATACGGTGTATGATTCGCGTATATTTATAATCTAAAAGCGCGCTGGTTAAGTCCTGAAGGTAAACTTTATGTTTTGTGCATATTTTATTTAGACCTTTATTCAACTCTTTGTTGACTGTAAAGTTGAATTTTGTAAGATTATTAGCGGTGTTGGGCGCTTTTTTCTTAATATTATTTAAAATAAATTCACTTTGTTCGTCTGGATGCGCAGCTAAAAAATCACCAAGCAAGGCTCTTAACGTTTCGGATTTTTTAAGCTTGTAATGCGTAGAGAGGAGCAAGAGCAGATCGCTAGGTAGCTTAATAGTCCTTTCTAGTTGTTTTTTTCTGTAGTTTGTTTGGTAGGCTGCTTTGCGCTTTTGGTTTTCCTTTTTTTTCTTTTTTTCCTCTTCTGCTTTCTTTGCGCGCTCGCCTAGATTTTTAAAACGCTCGTTCGGTATTAGCTTTTCGAGCTCATTCTTAATATCCATAAATTCCCCCGCCTTGACTTTTTCCGTGCTGTCTTTGAAAACAGCTGCGTTCGTTAGCAACTTTAATCATATTAACAATAATTATTACTGTGGCAAGTTCAGTAGTAAAGTCAGTAGTAAAGTCAGTAGTAAAGTCAGTAGTAAAGTCAGTAGTAAAGTCAGTAGTAAAACCAGTAGTAGAACCAGTAGTAGAACCAGTAGTAGAACCAGTAGTAGAACCAGTAGTAGAACCAGTAGTATAACCAGTAGTAAAATCAGTAGCATTGCTAGTTGATTATTTTACGTGAAAGCCTTGTTTTATAAGGATATAAGAACGATTTAATCAAGAGTATAAAAGGTAATGATAATTCCTATATGATCTTTAAGTTTTAGATTGAATAAAATTTGCTGAATATTTGTGCACCACACAGTTTTGTCTTAACAAAAAATAATCAATCTCAACTTGTGTGAAACTCAACCACACAGGAAATTTAAAAATGAGATTTATCAAACTGAAAGACGTAATGGCGCTGACCAGCTTAGCGAGAGCCACCGTTTACAAATACATACAGGAAGGTAGGTTCCCGAAGCAGGTTAGCTTGGGAGCAAATTGCGTCGCTTGGGTCGAGGATGAAGTGCTTGAATGGGTCAGTGAAAGAATCGCTGAACGCGATGCTGCAGCCTAAGGTTCAATCATTTTTTCTGGAAAACTTTACCAGACCTAAGTTTTACTAAAATCACATCAGGTTTCCGCAGAGGTCGTGTCATTCGACTTCAAAAACCCCCAGTCAACCTAGGCACGAGGATGCGACTAATTCTCGGTACTAATATTATATGCTTTTACAGATGATCTATTATCACACTGAGAATACAGTGTGATTGTTGAAGATTACTGAGTGATAGCATCTAACCAAATAAGCCTAGTCTTAGCACAGCTCACTTACCTCTACAGAACACTAAACACATCAAGACAACAACATACCCATTAACAGAATTGGTGTGAGCCTATAGCTGTGTCTGAATGGTTTAGCTGAGAGCTTCATTGGGTTGACTGACGGGTTACACGGTTACCGTTTACAGACGGGTAACAGCTATGAAAAACAAAGAAATTGTTAACGGGACACATTACAAGGGACTGCCCATCATGAAGCATAAAGGACCGTTTTATGCAGACTACCTTGAAAAGCTACACGAGGTTACCTTTAAGGCTCTAACTGCGCACCCTAGAACTGCAGCGTTTAGATTTGATCTGCATCTGCCCAGCGATTACTACCATGTTAACCGTAAGCAACTAATCTGCAGGTTCATGGATTCGTTGAAAGGTAAAATATGGCACTCACGAGAAAAGGCTAAGCAAACGCATGAATATGCCCACAAAACAGACGTCAGGTACGTATGGGCACTTGAGTATAACCAAGATGGTAAGGGGCATTACCATCTTGTTCTGTTTCTAAATTACGACGCTATTCGAGGGTGGGGTCTATTCAAGGTGGGACGCCAGAATCTATTTAACAGGGTCCTAGAGGCTTGGCATAGCGCTTTAGGTATTACCAACGGTTCGCAGTTGATTTGGCCTTTGGTGCACGTGGCTGAAAATGGTGTTTATCAACTAGATACTAATGCGCCTATCACCGTAGATGTTTTCTTCATGCGTGCCAGTTACTTGGCTAAAGTGGCTACTAAACAAGGCAGCAGTAGGCACAGCTTTGGAGGTAGTAGGCGCTAGCATGGTTAAGGTTCAGCCATAGGTGATCTTAAGCTGCCTAGGTTGTATCTGGGCAGCGTATCAATACTTCTGCTAGTAAGCCTTAGCTATGGCTTAGCACTACCATTCAACATTTATGCAAACACGGGGTACACTAGGTTTTATTTGCCTTCCGCAGGCAGCTTCAATCTAGAGCAGGATGCCCATGCAGATTTTAGACAACGTGAATCAACTCTTTGGGGAAGACTTAAAAGCTACGCTAACCCCAAACGCCAAGCTAAAAATTGCGGCATCCTGTTTTTCTATTTATGCCTATGCTGCACTGAAGAAAGAGCTAGCGACAATCGAGTCACTGGACTTCATCTTCACCTCGCCAACCTTTGTTCCAGAGCAAGCCACTGACAAGCTGAAGAAGCAGCAGCGTGAGTTTTATATACCCAAGCTCAATCGTGAAAGCAGTCTGTACGGTTCTGAGTTTGAAATACAGTTGCGTAACCAGCTCACTCAGCGTGCCATAGCTAAAGAGTGTGCAGATTGGATTCGTAGCAAGGTCACGTTCAAGTCCAATAAAACCCAAGCGGCGATGCAGCAGTTTGCTCATGTACAAGCGGCAGGCTGCAGCACAGCCTATATGCCACTGCAAGGCTTCACTGCAGTTGATTTGGGTTACCAGAAAGGTGATGCGGTTTCTAACTTCATCAACCGTATGGGTGACCAAGGCTTTACTCAGCAATACCTCAGCCTGTTTGAAAGTATCTGGCAGGGCCAGCAACAGCTTGAGGATGTCACAGCACTAGTCACGCAGCATATCGAGTCGGCCTATAAAGAGAACTCACCTGAGCGTATCTACTTCATCCTGCTCTACAATATCTTTAAAGACTTTTTGCAGAACATTGATGAGGATGTACTGCCAAACGAGCAAACAGGTTACCAAGACACCGACGTTTGGAAAAAACTGTTCAACTTCCAAAAAGATGCCGCCACTGGAATCATCAACAAGCTTGAAACCTATAACGGCTGCATCCTGGCCGACAGTGTTGGTTTAGGTAAAACCTTTACTGCGCTGGCGGTGGTGAAGTATTACGAACTGCGCAACAAATCTGTGCTGGTGCTGGCTCCGAAAAAGCTAGCGGATAACTGGCTGACCTATAACCGTAACCTCACCACTAATATCTTTGCTAAAGACCGCTTTAACTATGACGTGCTCTGCCATACAGACTTAAGCCGCACCAGTGGTGAGTCCTTTGGTACGCCGCTCAATCAGGTTAACTGGGGTAATTACGATTTAGTGGTAATTGATGAGTCGCACAACTTTAGAAATAACGATGCACTAAAAGACCGTGAAACGCGTTATCAAACCTTAATGAACAAGGTGATCCGTGCCGGTGTTAAAACTAAGGTGCTGATGCTCTCTGCAACGCCGGTCAACAATCGATTCAATGACTTACGCAACCAACTTGCACTAGCTTATGAAGGTGAGTCCAGCGAGCTTAAGGACCAGCTCGGCATCGGCAGCAGTATTGAGCAAGTCTTTAAAGAAGCACAGGCGGCGTTTAATGCCTGGTCAAAGATGCCTGCAGAAGAGCGCACGACTACGCGCATTCTCAATATGCTCAGCTTTGATTTTTTCAAGCTACTCGACAGCGTCACCATTGCACGTTCGCGCCGCCATATTCAGCAGTTTTATGACACCAGTGAGATTGGTGCCTTTCCGCAGCGTTTAGCCCCTAAGTCGTATCACGTACCTATTACAACTATGCCTGGGGCAATGGAGCTTAACGAGATCTATGAGCAGTTATCAGCACTGAACTTAGCTGTTTATGCGCCGATGAGTTTTTTGTTACCCAGCCGCATTAAAAAGTATGAAGAGCTGTATGACACGCAGGTGGATGGTGGCCGTAGTCGCTTACGCCAAGTGGACCGTGAGAAAAGCTTACGCGCCTTGATGACGACTAATCTGCTCAAACGCTTAGAAAGCTCAGTGCATTCATTTCGCCTGACTCTGCAATCTTTGCAGGGCACCATTGAGCAGGCCCTAGGTTTGATTGAGCGCTTTAAGCAGCAGCCAGCGAGCCTACAGGCTGCTGAAGCAGTGGGCTTATACAACGCAGATTCTTTTACTGAAGATGAACTTGAGGCAGATAACCCCTTTGCTGTGGGTAAGAAAATGCCAATTGATCTGGCTGACTTAGATTTGCTCAGCTGGGAGTTTGAGTTGCGTGAAGACTTAGCGGGGCTAACCACCTTGCTGCAGTCTGTCGCGCCTATCACCCCTGAGCACGATGCCAAGCTGCAGCACTTACAAAAGTTGATTGAGGAAAAGGTTAAGCAGCCGCTTAACGCAGGTAACCGTAAGATTTTAATCTTCTCCGCATTTGCTGATACCACTGAGTATCTTTATCAGTACCTGTCTAATCAACCCGTATTCAAAGACTTGCAGCTGAACTTTGCTCAGGTCACGGGCAGTGGTAACCCTAAGAGCACCTTGAAGACTCGTCGCCGTGCTTACGACTTCCAAGAAGTGCTGACTTTGTTTTCACCGCGATCCAAAGAGAAAGACAAAATTTTGCCCAATGAGCCAGGCGAGATTGATGTGCTGATTGCTACCGACTGTATTTCAGAAGGACAAAACCTGCAGGATTGCGACTTCTTAGTGAACTACGATATTCATTGGAACCCTGTACGTATCGTGCAACGCTTTGGCCGTATTGACCGTATTGGCTCGCAGAACGAAGTCATACAGCTGGTGAACTACTGGCCGGATATCAGTCTGGATGAATACATCAACCTAAAAGAACGTGTTGAAAACCGTATGGCGATTGTCGATGTGACCGCTACCGGTGATGACAACTTGTTGGATGTGAACTCGGAAGATGCGGCCTACCGTAAAAAACAGCTACAACGCCTGCAAACTGAAGTGATTGACCTCGAAGACACCGGTGCCGGTATCAGTATCACTGACCTTGGCTTAAACGAATTTCGTATGGATATTTTAAACCATGTGCAAAAGCACGGCAGTCTTGAGCAGGCACCTAAAGGCTTGCATGCAGTCATCCCTGCTGGAGCTGGTTTACAAGCTGGGGTTATTTTTGGTTTACGCAACCTCAATCCCAATAAGCACCAAGACGAACAAAATCGTTTGCATCCGTACTACTTGGTCTATATCAGCGAGCAAGGCAACGTATTAGCCAGCCATGTTGAAGCCAAGAAGCTGCTGGATGTGTTACGTGCCGCCTGTAAAGGGCGCAGCGAGCCTTTATTAGAAGCCTGCCAAGCCTTTAACCAACGCACGCAAGATGGTCGTGATATGCAGGGTGTTTCAGACCTGCTTAACCAAGCCATCCATTCGATGATTGAAAGCAAAGAAGAAAGTGATCTGGATAGTTTGTTTAGCGGCAGCCAAACGACGGCATTGGTGAACAGTATTCAAGGCTTGGACGATTTTGAGCTACTGGGCTTTATTGTTGTGCAAAACGTAGAGCAGGTGCTTTAAGGTGTTGTTTGCTTACCCGAGCTCAACACAGGTCGGCCGTGTGCTACCTAAAAATAAGATTTTCAAAAACGTCGTGCCCAGTGTGAGGCAGCGCGAACTACTGACTCAGCAAGTTGAGAAGATTACCTGGGCGCATAAGCTGGCACCTGACACGTTGAACATCAAAGCCAACAACGACTTGCCAGAGATACAAGTCTTCCACCTACGGCTTAAACCGCAGGTGGAAGGCGTGCATGAAAGCTTATTAGAGTATCTGGATAAAGCTATTCCTAGTGCGCTGATATTCGAGGTGTATAGCAGTGCCGGAATACAAACTGTTGCGTGTCTCAAGCAGCTCAACCAAAATGGCACCGTTAAATGCAGCCCCTATCTATACGGCGATGTGTTGAGCTCTGAGGCTGAACGCCAAGCACTGCCAGTTAGTCGAGACTTTGCGCATTTACAGCAGCAGCTGCTGGTCACACTTTTACCTTATCCATTGCAGGCGGGTGAAAGCCTCAGTGACGCCATAGAGCGTAATCAGGCAGTCAATAAGTTAGCTAAAGACATTCAACAACTGGAAAAGCACTTACTGAACAAATCGATGCAATTTAATAAGCGTGTCGAGCTCAACCAAACGCTCAAAAATGCTAAGCAAACCTTGATGGCCAAAAGCATGGGCCAACTGAACGATATGAGTAATGTGCAATGAGTAACAACACGCTGGGTAAAAATGAAAGTCATCGTATTGAGTTTAAGCGAGAGCTGACGCCTGATCTTGACCTTGAAAAAGAGGTCGTCGCTTTTCTGAACTACCCTGAAGGTGGTTTGATTTTCTTGGGGGTTGATGCAGCGGGTAATGCGCTCGACATTAAAGACATTGATAGCGATATGCTCAAAATCAAAGATCGCATAAAACACAACATTGCCCCGTCCGCGATGGGTTTGTTTGATGTGGTGACCCAAGAGCTGCAAGGTAAAGAAGTGATAAAGATTGTCGTGGCCAGCGGCAGTGAAAAGCCCTATTTTAAAAAGAAATACGGCATGACTGAAAAAGGCTGCTTTATCCGCATAGGCACCGCTGCAGAGCCGCTGCAACAAATTAAAATCGATAAGCTCTTTGCCAGCCGTACCCGCAACTCGATTGGTAAAATAAAAGCCCACCGCCAAGATTTAAGTTTTGAACAGTTACGTATTTATTACGAAGAGCGCCGCAAGCCGCTCAACAAGCAGTTTAAAACCAACCTAGAGTTGCTGACCGAAGCGGGTGATTTAAACTATGCCGCTTATTTACTCGCTGATGAAAATGGCATCTCTATCAAGGTGGCCAAGTACGCCGACACGACCCGCGTGCATTTAATTGAAAGCAACGAGTACGGCTATTGCTCACTGATTAAAGCCACCAAAAGCGTATTGGATAAAATCGATACAGAAAACACTACCCACACCCAGATCACCCATAAGGAGCGTATTGAAACGCGCTTGTGGAATGCCATTGCTTTGCGTGAAGCTATTGTGAACGCTTTTGTACACAACGATTACACCCATGAAGTGCCGCCTAAGTTTGAGATTTTCCCCGACAGAATCGAAATCACCTCTGCAGGCAGCCTGCCGGAAGGCTTAAGCCAAGCTGAGTTTTTTGACGGTTATTCGATACCCAGAAATAAAGAGCTGATGCGTGTGTACAAAGACCTCGAAATGGTTGAGCAACTGGGCACCGGCGTATCAAGAATTGCTGCTTACTACGGTACTGATTGCTTTAAATTCACTGAGAATTTTACGCGTATTACTTTACCTACCGCTGTTTTTCCCAAACAGAGGGAAAGCGAGGGTAAAGGCTGGGGGAAAAGCGAGGGGAAAGGGCTTTCAGAGAATCAGATTAAAATTATTAAGCTCATGTCACTCAACCCGAAAGTGACCACGCGTGAACTCGCTGAGCAATCAGGGCTAGGCATCTCAACCATTGAAAGAAACATTAAAGCCTTAAGAGAAGCAGGCCACATTGAAAGAATAGGTGGCCGCAAAGATGGCTACTGGCAATACAGCGGCGAATAATTAAGAAGCCGTATTTTTATTTAGTGATTGAATTATTTTTACAGGAATACCCAATGGACAAGCTCAAGATGCACAGTAAAGATTTAAGCCAAGATAACCTTGCCAAGATTCAGCTGGCTTTTCCGAACTGCATTTCCGAGCGTCAGAATGCTCAAGGTCAGATTGAGTTAGCGGTAGACTTTGATTTGCTGCGCCAAGAGCTGACTGCCAGCATTGTTGAAGGTCCACAGGAGCGTTACCGTTTAGATTGGCCAGGCAAGCGTGAAGCCATGCTGACCGCTAACGCGCCTATTGCCAAAACCCTGCGTCCAGCTCGTGATGAGAGTGTTGATTTTGATAAGACAGAAAACCTGTTTATTGAAGGCGATAACCTTGATGCTTTAAAGCTGCTACAAGAAACCTACCTTGGCAAAGTCAAAATGATCTATATCGATCCGCCCTACAATACGGGCAATGACTTTGTTTATGAGGATGACTTTGCTGAGAATTCTGAAGAATTTTTACAGCGCTCTAATCAAACAGATGAGCAGGGTAATCGCTTGGTTTCTAACACTGAGTCAAATGGGCGCTTCCATTCAGATTGGTTGAGTATGATGCTTTCACGACTGAAGCTTGCACGGAATTTGTTGTGTGATGATGGCGTGATTTTTATCTCTATCGATGACAATGAGCAGGCAAGCTTAAAGCGTTTGTGTGATGAGGTTTTCGGTGACCAGAATTTTGTAAGCACCGTTATATGGGAAAAGCGTTATAGCCCACAAAACGCTGTAAAATGGTTCTCTGAATCACATGATTTTTTATTGGTTTACGCGAAGAGCAAAATAAATTGGCAGCCCAAGCTGTTGGAGCGCTCTGAGGCTATGAATGCTCGATATCAAAACTTTGATAATGATCCGCGTGGAGTCTGGAAACCAGAGAATGCAACTGCTCAAGGTGGTCATGGAACCCAAAGTCAATTTTATGTAATTACTGCTCCAAACGGTAAGCAACACGCGCTACCTAATGGTCGTTGCTGGGTTTACACAAGTGAAGTTTTTCAGAAAATGGTCGAGGATAATCGTATTTGGTTTGGTGCAGACGGTAACAACGTACCTGCTGTAAA
This sequence comes from Pseudomonas sp., assembly GCA_034006605.1. Classification (GTDB taxonomy): domain Bacteria; phylum Pseudomonadota; class Gammaproteobacteria; order Pseudomonadales; family Pseudomonadaceae; genus Denitrificimonas. The sequence goes on from JAVESM010000027.1 coordinate 14,538, forward strand.
ACGTTTTCTTACAGAAGTTAAGCAAGGCACAGCCTGCCAGACAATCTGGAAGTACAGTGATGTAGGGCATAACCAGGAAGGAAAAAAAGAAATTAATGCTCTATTTCCTGAGTCATCAGTTTTTGATACGCCAAAGCCTGTTCGGCTGTTGAAGCGTGTTTTGCACCTATCAACTGAACCTGACTCAATTGTGCTCGATTTTTTTTCAGGCTCCGCAACAACAGCTCACGCCGTTATACAGCAAAATGCAGAAGACGGCGGCAACAGAAAGTTCATCATGGTCCAGCTTCCTGAGGAAGTTGATGAGAAGCATGAAGCCTACAAAGTAGGCTATAAAACTATTGCTGAAGTTTCCAAAGAGCGTATCCGTCGTGCTGGCCAGCAAGTCCTCAAAGGCGAATGCCACGCAGACTGGAATAAAGACATCGGCTTCCGTGTACTAAAAGTCGATACCTCCAATATGCAAGACGTTTACTACCAGCCGCAGCAACTCAGCCAAGACGACCTGTTTGCCAGCGTCGATAACATCAAAGCTGACCGCACCAGCGAAGACTTACTGTTCCAAGTGTTGCTGGATTGGGGCGTTGATTTAACCCTGCCGATTCGCCGTGAAACCTTACAAGGCAAAGAAGTCTTTATCGTTGACGACAACGCACTGGTCGCCTGCTTTGAGCAAGGCATCAGTGAAGAGCTGATCCACGAACTTGCCGCGCTGAATCCCTTGCGCGCAGTGTTCCGTGACAACGGTTTCGCCACCGACGCGGTCAAAGTCAACGTTACACAAATCTTCAAGCAGCGCTCGCCAATCACTGAAGTGAAAGCTATTTAATCGTGATTGTTATCAATCGCTTCTTGGTGTTAGGGGGTGGCACGTATGAGTAAAGAAAAGTCATTAGCCACACTGCGCTCATCCGCAGCTGAATACCTTACCTTTATCGCTGCCAGCGGTGAAGGTGGGGTTGAGGCTTTGTATGCTGACGAAAGTATTTGGCTGACGCAGAAGATGCTGGCGGTGCTCTACGATGTTGACGTGCGTACCATCAACTATCACTTGAAAACCATCTTTGCGGACAATGAGTTATCTGAAGATTCAGTTATCCGAAAATTTAGGATAACTGCCAGTGACGGCAAAAACTACAACACTCAGCACTACAATTTAAGCGCGATTATTGCCGTGGGCTACAAGGTCAACTCAGAGCGAGCCGTACAGTTTCGTAAGTGGGCGACGACTATTATTCAAGAGTTCACCATCAAAGGCTTTGCCATGGATGATGAGCGCTTAAAGGCTGGCGGCACGATGCTAAGCGATCAGTACTTTGCTGAGCAGCTGCAACGCATTCGCGAGATACGCTTATCTGAGCGCATGTTTTATCAAAAAATCACTGATATCTACAGCACAGCGCTTGATTACGATGTGACGGCTAAAACCACCCAGCGCTTCTTTGCCAGCATCCAAAACAAGTTGCACTGGGCTATTCATGGGCACACTGCCGCTGAAGTGATTTATCACCGTGCTGATGCCGCAAAAGAAAATATGGGGCTTACGACTTGGCGCGATGCACCCAGCGGCAAGATCCATAAATTTGATGTGAGTGTCGCTAAAAACTACTTAGCTGAAAATGAAATGGCGCAACTGGGTCGATTGGTTTCTGCCTATTTAGATATTGCCGAGGACATGGCCTTACGCAAATTACCCATGACTATGCAGGACTGGGAAGTGCGCCTGAATCGCTTTATTGAAGCAACAGATCGAGACGTATTAAAGGATGCAGGTAAGATCTCTGCAGTGATTGCCAAGGCCCATGCCGAAAGCGAGTTTGAAAAATACCGTATTGTTCAAGATCGATTATACGAAAGTGACTTTGACCGAATCATTAAAGGGCTGGGGTCGCAGCAGAGTGGTGGGGAAGAGGACAGTGATGCTTAACCAGCAGACACGCTCAAACGCCCTACATTTTAAGCTGGCAACCAGCACAGTATTTTTAAAGGAATGACATGAAAATCCAATTTAAAGTCCAGCCCTATCAAACCGCAGCAGTTGAAGCTGTGGTTGATTGTTTTATTGGTCAGCCGTATCAGGATGCGTTTAGTTATAAAATTGACCCAGGCACTACACAGGTCGTACAGCCTGCCCAACAAGCCATACAGTACGGGCTGCCTGATGCTGATTCAGCTGAGCATGGTTTTAGAAATCAGCCTATTTTGCTCACTCAAAAACAGCTGCTAGACAATATCCACAGCGTACAAAAGCAAGCCAATCTGTTTCAAACGACAGGCTTACAAGGCTATACCAGTAATGAAGGTAAGAGCGTGGGCAAGCCGATGCCCAGCTCTTATAAGCCAGGTGCTGAGCTCAATATTGATATCGAGATGGAGACGGGGACAGGTAAAACGTATTGCTACATTAAGACCATTTTTGAGATGAATAAGCAGTTCGGCTGGAGCAAGTTCATCATTATGGTGCCCAGTATCGCCATTCGTGAAGGTGTGCAAAAGTCACTGCAAATCACCGCAGAGCACTTTGCTGAGCAGTACAATAAAAAAGCACGCTTCTTTACCTACAACTCTAAACGCCTGCACGAGTTAGAAAGCTTTTCGAGTGATTCCGGTATCAACGTGATGGTGATGAACATCCAAGCGTTTAACGCCCGTGGTGCTGATAATCGTCGCATTTATGATGAGCTGGATGATTTCCAATCACGTCGTCCCATTGATGTCATTAAAGCCAACCGCCCGATTTTGATTCTCGATGAGCCGCAGAAAATGGAAGGTAAGGCCACGCTCGATGCTTTGCCTGAGTTTGACCCGCTGTTTATCATGCGTTACTCCGCGACACACAAAACCACGCACAACCTCGTACACCGCTTAGATGCAGTGGATGCGTACAACAATAAGCTAGTGAAGAAGATTGCTGTGCGCGGTATTCACACGCGTGGTATTGCGGGTACTTCTGCGTATTTGTATTTGCAGGATATTGAAATCTCGAAGCACAGCCCTGTTGCTCGTTTAGAGCTGCAAGTACAGCTCAAGACAGGTGCAATTAAGCGTCAAGTGAAGCGTATCAGCCAAGGTGACAACCTGTTTGATATGTCAGGCGGTTTAGATGCTTACAGTGACCGCTACGTTGTTGCACAAATTGACGCGCTGGCTGACACCGTTGAGTTCACCAATGGTGTCGTGCTGCATGCCGGTGATGTAAATGGTGATGTGAGTGAAGATCAGCTGCGCCGCATCCAAATTCGTGAAACTGTTCACGCACACTTAGAAAAAGAAAAACGTTTGTTTAAGCAAGACGTCAAAGTACTCAGCTTGTTCTTTATTGACGAAGTGGCTAAATACCGCGATTACAGCCAAGCAGATGAGAAGGGTGAGTACGCGCGTATCTTTGAAGAAGAGTACCGCGATGCACGTGACGCTTATCTGCATGAGCTAGAGATTGATGATAACGATGACTACCGTGAGTATCTGCGTGGTATCACTACCGAGCAAACGCACAACGGTTATTTCTCGATTGATAAGCGCAAGAGCCAACTGGTTGATCCAAAGTTTGCTAAAGCCACAGGTTTGTCCGATGACGTTGATGCCTATGACTTAATCATGAAAGATAAAGAGCGCTTGTTGTCGTTTGAAGAACCCACCCGTTTTATCTTCTCGCACTCAGCGCTACGTGAAGGTTGGGATAACCCGAACGTCTTTGTATTGTGCATGCTCAAGCAGACAGAAAGTGTGAATACCATTTCACGCCGTCAAGAGGTGGGACGTGGCTTACGTATCTCGGTTAACAAGACCGGTGAGCGTATGGATAGCGAAGAGCAAGTGCACCAGATTAACGTGCTGACAGTCGTAGCCAATGAAAGCTACAGCAGCTTTGTAGATGGCTTGCAAAAAGAAATGCTGGATGAACTATCTGCACGTCCGCGTAAAGCGGATGCGAGCTATTTCATTGGTAAGATTATTCAGACTGAAAATGGTCAGGAAGTAGTTACAGAGTTGCAGGCTAAACAGATCTATCGTTACTTGAATAAGAATGACTATGTTGATGATTACGACAATCTAACAGATCAATATCACATTGATTATAACAATGGCACTCTTGCGCCTTTACCTGAAGACTTACAGCCGATTGCTGAGCCTGTGCAAGGTTTGATTGCATCTGTCTTTACCAATGCAGCGTTACCAACGATTCAAGATGATCGTGCGACCAAAACCAATAATCGTAATGAAGCTAACTTTCACAAGAAAGAGTTTCAGGCGCTTTGGGCACGGATTAACCGTAAGGCGGTTTACCGTGTTGACTTTGATTCTGCTGAGCTGATTAAAAAGGCTATAGCCGCATTGGATAATGAGCTTACTGTTACTTTGCTGCAGTACGGTGTGCAAACAGGCGTACAAAAAGATACGTTCACTAGCGATGACTTAGATCGTCGTGCTACGTTCCAGCAGCAAGAAAATCGTAAGTCTGATGAGAGTAAGCCGATTATCTCAACGGTTAAATATGACTTGCTGGGTAAGATTGCAGAAAACACCGAACTGACACGAGAGACTGTTGCGCAGATCTTGTCGCAAATCAGCCCTAAGAAATTCTACCAGTTTCAGCAAAACCCAGAGCACTTTATCAGTGAAGCCAGCCGTTTGATTAAAGAGCAAAAAGCCACAACCGTGATTGAGCACCTGGCTTACAACGTGACGGATGAAACCTACAGCGACAGCGAGATCTTTACTGCGACACAAGCTGGACAAGACTTTACCAATGCCACAGAAAAGCTCAGTAAGCACGTGTACGACTACGTGGTAGCCGACTCAAAAGTTGAGCATAAGTTTGCACACGCATTGGATGTCAGCGCTGAAGTAGCCGTCTATGCCAAGCTGCCTAAAGGCTTCTTAATCCCAACACCTGTAGGCGACTATAACCCTGACTGGGCCATTGCGTTTACCGAAGGCAGTGTGAAGCATATTTATTTTGTTGCTGAAACCAAGGGCGACATCACTAGCATGGGGCTACGAAAGTTAGAACAAAGCAAAATTGATTGCGCCCGTAAGTTCTTCATTGAGCTTGCTGCTAAGCAGAATGATCCAAGCATTAAGTATGAAGTCGTTGATAGCTATGAAAAGCTGATGGATTTGGTTGGCTGAATGGATAATTTAATAGTCTGTAAATAACTCTGTGTAGCGGTCAAACCTTTAAAGGTGACCGTTCATACGGTCACCAAACTCAATAAAAAATCATACCAACCCTATGCAATGTCTTGAGTTTTTTCAGTACTTGTATTTTAGCCCATCACTTGTTTTGTGATAGTACATATGAGGCTCGTCACATTAACTTGATCGATGAGTCATAAGCCTTATTCAAACACCATTAAGCGACAAAATATGTCGCTTAATGGTGTTAGCTTAATCAAGTAGAAGATGAGCCTAGAGAGGTTTGAAATGTCAGTACAGCTTGAATACATCAATTTAATTGTTCCAATAAAAACCATTGAGAAAAAATACCCTGGTGGATGGCAGCAGTGCTTAGCTGACTATGAGGGCGCGATCGGATACTCAGTTTGGTTTGATGAGTATCTGTTCAGAGAGGGCGCTATGAACTCCTTTGATATCTACTTAATGCTAGAGCGCTGGAAAGAGCTTGGCTTTAAGACGCATATTGGTGGTAAAAATATTAAAAAATGGGTCGATGTGTGTGTGGTTGAAGTCATGCAGGGCGATGAGCGTGTGCCATGCAGTTGGCTTGAAGTAGAAGGCCATATCGCTTACTTAAAGGGTAAACCAAAGGGTGCAGAGGTTGGTAATGCGTACATCATCCAAGAGCCAAACGAATAAACGCCAACTATCAAAATACCGCAACGTATCACGCAAGGACAGCCGTAATGAGTAGCGTAAAAACAGAAGAAATAAAAAGTCAAAAAGATGTTGATGATGAAATTCAGAGTTTGCGTACTCGAATCGATGAGATCTTATTTTATCAGTGGGACCCCATACGCATATCCGGGGCTAACTGGCCACGTGATGAATACACATCCTACGTTGCTCAAGTCTTGAAAATAGCGCTGGAGAGTACATCGCATCAACCGTTAGCCAAGTACTTAACGCAACTGTCTAAAGAAATCATAGAGCGACCTGACAGTAAGGAGCGTGCTCAGACTGTTGCAGGATTGATCTTTTCTATTGTGCATGGTCAAGAGTATTACCCCGATCACAAGGTTGTTACAGTTGACTGAGCGTGTGCTAAAAAGCCTTTAAGAGTGTCCTAGAAACTCGCTTGTAAAATCTCTAACCCATCCTTTAAACGTACCTAGGAAATTGAGCGATGTTTAAAGCAAGCCGAGTTATAGCTGGGTATTGTTACGTTTTAGAGTATGAAAATAATTCTTTAATATTGTATGTCGATGTAGCGGCAAGCCCTAAAAGGCCCATGGAAGAATACGATCCGTTTGCAGATTTTTATGATTTTAACCCGCGAATTGTGTACCAAATAGAAAACAGGGAAGTCATTAAGGTTAAAACCTTTGTTGATGAGTTTGTGCATAGCTTCATACGCAAAGAAAAGCCCTATTATTTCATCTATTCAGCCAACGAAGACTCCAAGGTCAGTGTTTATCAAAAATACGCTGAACGAATTGCCGATAAATATGGTTACAGCATGGAAGTTAAGGGTCGTAGTTTTAAGTTTTTTAAATGCTAAAAATAATGGAGTGATTATGTACGATCTGATTGGAGATATTCACGGCTATGCTGATGAGCTTGAAGCTCTGCTAGGGCAGATGGACTACAAGAAAACCTCAACCGGATGGCAACATTCTAGCCGTAAGGTTATTTTTCTAGGTGACTTTGTAGACAGGGGGCCACGACAAATAGATTCAGTCGCTATTGCTCGTAACATGGTTGAAAACCAACATGCACTCGCAGTAATGGGCAACCATGAATTTAATGCTATAGCTTATGCAACTCCAGATACTGCTCAGCACGGCCAATATCTACGCAAACATAACGAAAAAAACCGCAAACAGCACCGCGCTTATTTAGAGCAAGTTGAAGAGGGTAGTGAGCTTCACCAACAGCACATCGCTTGGTTTAAAACTCTCCCTCTTTATTTGGATATGCCCGATTTTCGAGTGGTGCATGCCTGTTGGCATCCTAAAGAACTGGATGTTTTAACGCCTTACCTCGACTCAAAACAACGTATTTTAGATCATGCTTGGCCTGAGTTGGCTTGCCGTGGCAGTGCGGGGTATGACGCGGTTGAAACACTGCTAAAAGGTTTAGAGATCCCCTTGCCTGACGGCCATCATTTCTTTGATAAAGATCAGAACCCACGCTACAACATTCGTACGGAGTGGTGGAATCAGCAAGCACTAACCTATCGTGACCTAGCGATGGTGCCCGCAGACGTTATTGAACGCATCCCACACACGCCTGTTCCTAACGATATTTTACCTGGCTATAAAGGTGATAAGCCTCTTTTTGTAGGACACTACTGGCTAACAGGTACACCTGCACCGCTGAATGAACATATTGCCTGCCTAGACTACAGTGTTGCTGGCGGTACTAAAGGTAAGCTTTGTGCTTATCGTTGGGATGGCGAGCAGACCTTAAGACAAGAGCAGTTTGTTTGGGTTGAATAGATCTGGTTGTCAGTTCTGCTGTACTTAATTTTTATATTTAAGTCATGATACGGATGGTAATCCCCCCAATTAATAGCACTGCTTACAGGTAGCGTTTTTCACAAGCTATATCCAAGGAGGCTTTATGCCTAAGCAACTTCCCATCGCTACAATAGTCAATAACATCGGTGTTGAGGGTGTTCTTACTATTAAATCTAGTGCTGAAATTCATGTTGAAATAACCCAGCCTTACGCAGGCGTAAAAACGGTTCATCGGATATCGTTTTTTTCTCGCTTACCTAATAATGCCAATTTTTTTGACACTGATGCTTCTATTAAAAAAGCTGAATCTTTATTAGTTATGCTTTATGAGGGGTTGCAACATGCGCAGAATTTACATCGATCGTTTGCTGATGAGCTAAACGAGCTAGATACTAAGTGTGCTGACATAGAGGTGCTTATTAACACAGAGAATATAAAACCTCAGCTTAAAGCAAAGCTTAAACAAGGTGAGATGACTCAGACGGAGTATCAACGTCTGATAAAATTTCAAGATGAAACTAACACAAAACAGCGTATGCAAGTTTCTGCGTTGCAAGAAAAGTTTATTACTTACGTCTTTGGCGAGCAGTTTTCATATCATTCTGTGGATGGCTGGCGAGAGTTCTTGTTGTCACCGGATTTTTTCCGTCTGCAGCGATCTGGACTTCACCTTGTCGCCAAGGCGCGTCATCAGTAAATCGTGATTAACTCGGTCAAAGAATTTCGACAGATCAACATCCACCGCGAAGCGGCGTCCTTCCTTGATGATGCTCTGTACCTGCTTAACCGCTTGCTGCCCATTACGACCTGGACGGAATCCAAAACTGTGTTCAGAAAAGTCTGGGTCGAAAATGGGCGTTAATACTTGGGCAATGGCTTGCTGGATAACGCGGTCAATAACGGTTGGAATACCCAGCTGACGAGTGCCGCCATCTGGTTTGGCTATTTCAACACGCCTTACCGGTGAGGGTTGATAACAAGCTGTTACCAGTTGTTGTTTCAACGCTTTCCAGTGGCCTGTTCTTACCCAAGCGGGGAACTCATCGATGGTCATGCCATCAATGCCAGCGGCCCCTTTATTGGCTCGAACGCGTTTCCATGCCGCAGAGAGATTATCTTCCTGCAGCACGCGCTCAAATAGATCGTTGCTAAAGGCTGGCTTCATATCGCTACGCTGAGTCACGTCATCGCCGAGCGGCGTTCGTGTGTTCAAGTGTGACAAGGCTCCTCCTTTGTTCTTAATGTTCAGGCCTTCACCGTGTCCCAGCCATTACGCTGGGCATTTGGCTACTATGCCGTCTGCTGACTTCTGCTTAATCACTCACAGAGTTGCCTCTGTTCGCGCTATCGGTTTGCATCTGATTCGCTCTCCAAGGTCGATACATTCCTTAGAGCCAAGGCACTTATTAACCAGAGCCTCACTGGTGGATTACCGATCGCATGTTAGTAAGCGTCCGGCCATCACACCTTGCTAATGATCGCCGATGCCCAATTGTGCGGTAACAGCTCATCAATCGCATGGTTCTTCTGTGTGGGCAGGCGGGTCAGAACATCCTTCAAATAAGCATACGGATCATGCCCGTTGAGTTTGGCTGACTGGATCAGAGTTGTTAATGGCCATTTAAACTGATCCACTATTGGCCATTAATTTTGACCCACTTCTTGTGGCTTAGGCCACGTTTTTATGTACCGTCACCCTATCAATTTTAAGCTGGGGGCGGTGCATTGAAGGAGTGGACAGTGATTCATAAAATTAAAGCAATGCATAGCAAAGGCTCTGGACTTTCGATTCGAGCTATCAGTCGTGAATTGAACATCTCACGCAACACCGTGAAAAAATATCTGCAGATGGATGAGCAAGCGATATCCATTCTACAAGCCGATCCATCACGCTATAAGTGGCTGGATAATTACCGTGACTACCTGATTAACCAGCTCAAGGAATACCCCAAACTGTCCGCTGTGAAGCTGATGCGGCGGCTGAAAAACAAAGTTGGCACACTACAAGTATCCGAGCGCAGCGTGCGCCGTTATGTGCAAGCGCTGAAGCAGCAAGTGACCATTGGCCAATTTCGATATTACGAGCCGATTATCGAAACCGTGCCCGGTGTGCAGTGCCAGGTTGACCCCGGCGAACTACGCCAAGTGCTGGTCAATGGCAAACTTCAAACGGTACACTTCTTGGTGTTCGTGCTCTCATATAGCCGCTTAATGTACGTGGGCTTGTCACTGCAGCCGATTAACACCCAAAGCTTTATCCAGATGCATGACGAGGCGTTCCGTTACTTCGGCGGCGTGACTGAAGAGTGTGTGTATGACCAGACTAAGCTGGTTGTGCTGCATGAGCAGTATCGGGAGCTGAGGCTTAATCAACGCTTTGCGCAGTATGCAACCACGGCCAATTTTCGCATCCGTGCGTGCGAAGGTTTTGATCCTGAAAGTAAGGGCAAAGTGGAAGCTGGCGTTAAATACGTCAAGCAAGATTGCTTATATGGCGAAGTGTTTTCCAGTGAAACTCAATTGCGTGAGCATACGTTGCACTGGCTCAATAATGTGGCAAACGTTCGAGAGCATGGCACTACCACACAACAACCGCAAAGCCATTATGACCGACTAGAACGGCCACACATGAGCCATTACCAGCCCACGCTGGCGGTGTTGAATGACGCGCCTCTTGCTACGCGAAAAGTGGACAAAACAGGATTGATCTCATGGCTTTCGAGTAAATACTCCGTGCCCATGCAATGGCAGCAAAACCGCATCGGTGTGAGTGAAAACAATGGCAGCCTGTTTATTCATGACCTTGCCACTGCCGAAGTGATTGCCGAGCATAAGGTCAGCTTGGAAACAGGCGTTATTGTCAAAAACCGTGACCACTATCGCGACAAAGCCCAAGCTATAGAAACATTAGAATTACAACTACAGGAACGCATCGGTGAAGCCGCTGGCGTAGCCATTGCTGCACTGCTGAAGGAAGCGATGCCCAGTTATTACAAAGACCAGTTGCGTGGTGCACTTGAGGTGCTTAGCAAATATCACGAACTACCAGAAGCGTTGCTGAGTCACCTAACTGAGCGCGATACGCTGACCGCGACTCAATTGCGTGACCATATTGAAGCGTGGACGCACGCCGAGAGCCGTGGCCGTCTGCTAAGCATCGACGAGCCCGTTACCACACCGATCGACCTTAGCATGTACCAACGTGTCAGCCAGCCGAATTTGCAGGGAGCTCTGTTGTGAGCCAGTTAGACAGTGCCGTCAAACAACTGCGTAGCCTGAGTCTCACTGCGGCTGCCAGCCAGCTGGCCAGCCTAGTGGCCAAAGCTGAGGCCAATGAAATCTCGTACCTTGAATTTGTCCAGACGCTGGCCGAACATGAGCTGGTACAGCGTAATGTGAATCGCATTCAACGCCATTATAAGCAAGCCCAGTTTCCCAGTGAAAAGCGCCTCGATCAGTTTGATTATCGTCATCAAACCACCGTCACCAAGCGCCAAATCAGCGGACTGCTCGACTTCAGTTTTATCGATGAACGTCAAAACCTGATCTTTATCGGACCGCCAGGCGTGGGTAAAACCCATTTGGCCATTGGTATTGGCCACGAAGCGACCCAGGCCGGTTACAAGGTGCTGTTCAAAAGCGCACTGGCGCTGGTTGAAGAACTCGAACTGGCTGAAATGAAAGGCGAGCTTAAAAAGCGGCTCACGCAGCTGAGCAAGTACGACGTGTTGATTATTGATGAACTGGGTTATCTGCCGATGTCGCGGCAATCACGTTACAACTTGTTCCAGCTTATCAATAGTCTGTACGAGTACCGGTCAATCATTTTAACCACCAATAAAGACTTCACCAGTTGGGGTGAGTTCTTCCATGACGACAACGTTGCGGTGCCTATTATCGACCGCATTATTCATCACTCACACGTATTTATGCTTGGAGGTGAAAGCTATCGATTGAAGCAAAAAGTAAGCAAAAACTAATCGTAGGTGGGTCAATTTTAATGGCCGAAGGTGGATCAAAAGTAATGGCCATTGACAATCAGAGTCATCACCGCAGCAGCACGCTGCCCACTTCTCAGTGAACCGGCAAACAACCAATTGGAGCGGCCTAGCGCCCATGGACGGATCTGGTTTTCCACCCAATTATTATCGATGGGCACAGCTCCATCATCCAGATAGCGCGTCAGCGCTGTCCAGCGTTTGATGCTGTAATCCAATGCTCTGGCCGTGCCGGAGCCATCCGGTACTTTCTGGCGATGGATCAGCATCCATTGATGCAACGCATCGGCAATCGGCCGAGCTTGTTCATGCCGGATGGCGTGACGTTTATCGGGCGGTAGATCTTTCACCTCCCGCTCGACCCTATACAGCTGGCTGATATATTCGAGGGCTTGTGCAGCAAGAGTACTTTGGTTGGCTTGATGCAAGTCGTAGAACTTACGCCGCGCATGGGCCATGCAGCCGATTTCGGTGATGCCACTGTTAAAGCTCGCCTTGTAACCTGAGTAATCATCACAGACTAACTTGCCTTGCCAGTCGCCAAGAAAATTACGGGCGTGTTCACCGGCGCGAGTTGGTGCGAAGTTGTAAACAACCGCTTTCAGATCCGAGAATGGCGTGCTGCAATAGGCCCAGACATAGGTTTTATGCGTTTTTTTCTTACCTGGGGCTAGCATGCTGACCGGTGTTTCATCAGCATGCAAAACGTTGTGTTCTAACAATGTACTTCTTAGGGCATCAACCAAAGGCTGCAGTTGTACACCGCACGCTCCAACCCACTCGGCTAGAGTTGAGCGTGGAATAGCGAAGCCAGCACGAGCAAAGATGCGTTCTTGACGGTATAGAGGCAAGTAGTCTGAGTACTTGGCTACCAGCACTTGAGCCAGTAAACCTGCAGTTGGAATGCCCTTATCGATGACTTGAGCTGGCACAGGTGCTTGAATTAGAGTTTCGCACTGCGTGCAGGCCCATTTGCCGCGAATATGGCGTTCTACTGTAAATTCGCCTGGCACGTAATCCAGCTTTTCACTGACATCTTCGCCAACGCGCTTGAGCTGACAGCCGCAGCTGTACTGGGTATTTTCAGGTTCATGATGAATCAGCGTGCGCGGAAATTCTGCAGGCAGAGGGGCGCGCTTGGGTTGTTTTTTAGCTTGCGCTGGTGCTTCTACAACAGAGAGCTGAGCCAGTTCTATTTCAATGGCGGCAAGGTCACCCTCAACGAGCTCATCCAGTAGACTGGCTTGAAGATCATTCATCTGCTCACTGCGCTGAGCGTACTTATGACGTTTCAGAGTCGCCAGCTCATGGCTCAGTTTTTCGATGACCGCATCGCGGTGTACGATTACTCGATCTTTTTGACTCAGTAATTGTTCCTTAGCGGCCAGCGACGCTATCAACTCCGTGGTTAAGGTTCGGAGTTGGTCGGCAGAGAGCTGAGTAAGATCGAAAGGTTTTGACATACCAAACAGTATGCCCAAACATAATCGTTGTGACGATTCGCCATGTTGATGATGGTCTGAAGCGTCAGTTTATGGTTATAAAACTGAGATAACACCGGCCGCACCGACACGTTGCCAAGGCAGTCCTTGCACCAGAGCAGTCAGCTGCTCATCGTCCAACTGCAGTTGCTTGCCGCGCCATGTTTCTCCCCAATGAAACTTGCCTTTATTCAGTCGACGCGCGCAGAGCCAAATACCTAAGCCATCATGAATCAACACTTTCATTCGGTTACCACGCTTGTTGGCAAACAGATAAGCGCAATGCGGCCGCGCCGAACCAAACACCTGAACGACACGCGCCAATGCCGTATCTGGCCCAGCACGCATATCCAGTGGTTCTGTTGCCAGCCAGACTTCATCAATCCTAATCATTGCAGCAACGTGCGCAGAAATAGTGTGCATTGATGGGCCTGCTCCGCAGGCCACTCCACAACAATCGGCCCGCTAGGTTGGGGGATTTCAATGCGTATGCAGTTGCTGTTTTTCACTGCTGGAGCAAATGCCGCTGGCAAATTAATCGGCACAAACGCTGGCGATGGCTGTTGATCTGACTGCTTTGACTCAGTAATCCAGCGCCGTAGTAAGTTGGCATTGAGATCATTATCTAAAGCAATACGTGCAACAGATGCTTCAGGGTTTTGGCTTTCAGCTACCAACTGGGCTTTAAATTCAGGGGTATATTGGCGACGCTTACGATAAGGCCGAGTTACTCTTACGTTGCTCATAGATAGTGTCCACTAAGAAATAAGTGGACACTATCTTGACGGCTACGCCACCAGGCTCAAGATGGGTTTACCGGACGCTTACGCATGTTAAGCAGATCTCCCCAGATAAGAGCATGTACTGACACTGCACTGCTGCATCATTTACGGTGGCCGTTAGATCACGTGGCTTCGTTGTCTTGTGCCAACTCGCCTTCAGCCTACGCCTCATATGATGTTTTTGTTCATCAGCTCGCAGCTTTGCGTCCGGCTTCCTCCAGACAGTTCCTCGCGGAGCTGCCCTTGCCATTCGCTAGTAGTTAACATCTAATAACGATCATAAATCGCTAAGGATGGTGACCTTCCTACAGAGGACTTTCACCTCATTAGTTCATGCCCATGCTGGGCGTACACAAACATGTTAACCGGACAGAGTTTTGCTACGTGCTTTTGTGCATTTCGCTTCGCTACATTTTTGCACAAAACCACTCCACAAAAACCTGTCGGTTACATGGGCGTTAGGCATCAGTGTTAACAAATCAATTTTAATGGAGTTTGAATAGATGATTAATGAGATCCAGACTTTAACTGACAAGTGCACAAAAGTACTTGCTCTTAAAGAGGCAAGCTTGCCAGATGAGTACTTTTACCAAAGTCTACCTCTTTGTATTGTTGATGCAGTTTTTTCTATTGGTGTCAGATACACTAGTGTTCAAAATATAGTATCTCGATTTTGTGAGTTTACAGGGCAAACTAAAATAAGAAGTTGTTCTTTAATTCCAAATATAAATGACCAGTATTCAGTTGAAGATTTTTGCATGATGCAAGAACAAAGTAATCCGAATTTAATGGCTGAATCTGTATATAAAAATCGTCATAGAACTTCTCCGAAAAATGGCGTTTTAAAGGCACAAGCTACATATGAATTTGCCAAATGTTTGAAAAAATATGGTGTAAATTATTTTCAAGACCTCCATAAAGTCATTGATGACGTCAACTTTTCTAATGAAATCAAAAAAATAAAAGGTCAGACTAGTGGCGTTTCATTGCAATATTTTTGGATGCTTGCAGGATCTGAAAGTTTAATCAAGCCTGACCGAATGATTATCCGTTTCATTAGTAACTCTCTGTCTCGCGAAATAAAAATTGAAGAGGCATTGTCACTATTACAAAAAGTCTCAGTTAAATTGCAAACAGAGTACCCAAGAATTACACCTCGTTTGTTGGATTATAAAATATGGGAATATCAACGCGAAATAAATAATGCCTAACAAGGCGTTAGGCCAATCCAGTTTCAATGAGTGTATAGCATAAAGAGATTGCTTCGTGTTGCGCACTGCGCTACGCATTGCGCATGATTAAATCATTCAAACACGAAGTGCTGCAGCTCTTCTTTGAGACGGGTAAAAGTGCTGGTATTCAGACTAAGCATGTAAAGAAGCTAAGAATGTAGTTAGCTGCGATAGATACCGCCCAAGTGCTTGATGATATTGACCTTCCAGACTTTTCACTTCATTCATTAAAAGGTGAGCGTTCAGGCGTTTGGTCAGTTTCTGTCAGTGGTAACTGGCGTGTTACCTTTGAATTTCGGACACTGTAAATAACATCTGCAATAGAATCCTAAACAACCTATGGCTGTTTAGGGTTAGATGATGTCATAGGCTGAAATCGTACTCACACCAAATGCACTAGTAGTTATCAAGTATGTTGTTGTCTACGACTTGACCAGCCTTTGCGCCTAATGTGCCGCCAGCTGCGCTGCCAATAAGAGCTCCTGTTATAGCTCCAATAACACCTCCAAGGACAACTCCAACTGGCCCCAAGTGTAGCGCCTGCTTGCACGCCTGAGCTGAGACCGCCCCAGCCAGCCATAGCCCCAGCTCCAGCACCTATAACAGCACCTGCTCGCTGACCATGGTTCTTTTTCCTAATGTTACTGTGATCACATTTTGGGCAAATAATGTCTACGGTCATACATGTCTCCTGAAAATTTCTTACTGTGGGTTTGGCTGTTGCGTTAAAACATATCCCCGCTCTCAGCGAGCGAATAGCATCCATCAGTACCCACAATGATATGGTCCAGTATTCGGACATCGACTAACCCTAAGGCGTCCTTAAGTCTGCTTGTTAGGTGTATGTCAGCCTGGCTAGCCTGTGGATTGCCAGAGGGGTGGTTGTGCGTCAGGATCATTGCAGCAGCGTTATGCTCAAGCGCCAGTTTTACCACTTCTCGTGGGTACACAGACGCTGAGTCAATCGACCCTCTGAACATTTCGTGAAAGCCAATGATCTTATGCTTAGTGTCGAGTAACAGTACCGCAAAAATCTCATGCTCATATTCGTGGATCAGTTCGCGCAGGTGATCTTTAACGGCTTGTGGGCTTTCTAAAGCGCGGCCTTTGCTCAGTCGTTTTTGTGACAGCTGCTTCGCCATCATTAAAATGTCTGATTCGGTTACGATAGGAGAGTCCATGATGTAAGTGCCTGGCTCAGCTGCTGCTTTAAGTTTGTGATAGCGCATGGTGTATTTCCTTTTATGCATAAAAAAGCCACCTCAAAGGGTGGCTGTAATTGTTAGTAGTGATATGTGGTTTAAGCTTGTTCTGCTCGGACTCGGGCTTTGTTCTCAAGCTTTTCTGCCAGTGAGCGTTCGGCTAGAATATGGGCCTTTAAGTCCTGATTAGCCTTTATTTCAGTAGGGTAGAACTCTTCAACAATGGCGCTGATGTCGTCTTCATCTTCTTCAAAGGTTCCGTTTAGCAGACCATCCTTGGCAACTGCATCGAGTGCCTTCTGGTTAAAACCACAACGCACACGT
The DNA here is from genome assembly GCA_034006605.1 of Pseudomonas sp. Classification (GTDB taxonomy): domain Bacteria; phylum Pseudomonadota; class Gammaproteobacteria; order Pseudomonadales; family Pseudomonadaceae; genus Denitrificimonas. Next base: position 31,200 of record JAVESM010000027.1, read on the forward strand.
TGCTCATGCAGCTCTGCAGTCGCTGTCAGTGTCTCTTCCATGCTCATGCCCTCACGTAAGGTGATATCAGCGTAGAAGATGGGCGTGCCTCGACTCATACGGGTGGATTTACCACGTAGGCGTAATTCAAGAGGCATACATGACAGCATGTCGTTAGAGATGGCTTTCAAGTAGTTCAGGCGTGCCGTTAAGGTGCGAATACTATTGAAGCCGGTGGTGCGAAAGACAAAGCTCCCCATACTGTCATCGTCACCAATCTGTACGTTTAACCGAGCGTAAGGCTTGCACGCATTGCCTTGTGCTAGAGGGCAGCTATCGGGTGATGGGCAGGGTAAAGATTGAATACCGCTTTCCGTCTGACGCTTACAGGTTTCTCCATTACCTACGCATAACGGGCGGCCTGTGTTGCGATCAAACAAGCTGTAATCAGCACGAAAGTTCAGTTCAGGTTCGTTGAACAGTAAGCGGATCGGAATACTGCGCAGCTTACCTTCCTGCTCTTGGCGTAAGTCATCGTTGAGTGGATGTAGTAACCAGCCGTCACGGGTTTGCACTTGTGAGGTGATGGTAAATTGGTCATCTTTTTCAGGCAGACGTTTACCGTTCTTTTCGACAACACGACCAATCGAAATACGCCCCAGTACAGGTGGCGTAATAGCTAGACCTTTTAACATAGTGTTCTCCTTAAATGCATAAAGCCCCTGACCGCAATGAAGCGGCAGGGGCTTTATGATGTTTTGCTTAAGTTAGTTGACTAAGAAGCGACGGCTTCCTGTGCGTAGCGTTTCGTATTGCTCACGTAGATGAGGCATATCGCGTAGCAGTGCCTTGGTATCTACAGTTGTCGTGTCTTTAGCTTTCTTCCAGGTCACAGCACCTGATGCGAATACGGCGCGTGATGCATCGCCCATGGCCTGCTGGATCTTTTGCTTTAGCTCAGACTCCAGTTTCTCTTGATCGCCAATCGCATCACGTACTTGTTTGAGAGTTTCATAGGCAAGGGTGAGCTCTTCATCCACTGTGAAATCAACGGTTTCGCCGTGGTCTTGCGGGAACAGGCAACGCAGTGCTGTGTCTGCAGAAGCTGAGCCGTCTGCGGGAGGTGGCGTATCAGTTTCAACGTAGTTCCAAAATTGACGTTCCAATTCAATCAGCTGCGAAATCATGGTTTCGTCACGCTCTATACGGTAGACCTCTAAGTGTTGCCCACCTAGCAACACAGCAACATCAGCTGCTTGTTTACCCGTTACAGCTAACTGGTGCATAACCTGTAGCTGTACGTATTCAGGCACGCCTTCTTTCCATAAGCGTGAGCCATTGATACCGGCTGTTTTGCATTCAAGAATTTGCACATCGTTAACGCCAATCACTTCACGGTCGATGTTAGCCAGCATCCAAGGCAGCTCTGGATCAGCGTGCTGCAGCACCGCATTGATACGACGCACACGATTTCCGGTTTTCTTGGTGTAGTGTGAGGCTACGATAGGTTCGAGTAACGTACCCCAGAAAGCTGGACTGGTATCGTCATTGGGGTCGAGTTGTGGCAACTCAGTGTCACGGCCTGTTTTCTCCATCCACAATTCCAGTTGTGACTTGTAAGGATTAAGGCCAACAGCTGCAGCAGCATCAGAGCTACCGATGCCTTTCTTGCGGATGTTAAGCCACTCTTCACGCTCAAGGCTCTTAGTGCTTACAAGACGAAGAGCAGGGCGGTTATGCTGAGTTTTCACTTCAGGCTTTAAGAGTTTGGTTCGCATGGTTAATATCTCCAATAAGACATAACGTAACGTTATGGTTTTAAATTTAAGCAATAAGTTGTAACGCGCTATCGAGTGCGCGTTGCTTTATCTGTGCGCCTTGCCCGAACCAAGCAGAGTCCAGACGGTTATCATTACTGCGAGCTTGCTTGTGATGGTCTACAAACTCAGTTACTGCGCTGAGTAGTCCCCAGGCTGTACCGTCTGCAGATTCAAGGTTGCTTCCACGCCCACGACCGTCATAGAGGTCTTGAACAATGCGCAAACCTCTTTCGTTGGGGAGTTTGTCGGGCATTAGGGTTTCGTCATCAACTTGGCAAATCACGTCCATGAAATAACCCATCGCTTCTTTCCAGCGCACTTTGCGTTGAGATAGCAGGTTCATCTGGTACTTGAAGTCATCCCATTGCGAGACAGCGATGCCAAGGTCGCGCTTTACTACTTCAGATTTGAATCGAGTGCTGTGTGGCACCTTGATTGCCATAGGTGCACCATTGAGAGATACCGTTAAGGTGTTGTTGCATACGACACGAACGGTGGTAGGGGTTGCGGTAGTGGCAAGTGTGCCGTCGCATGACGTTGCCAGCAGGATGTAGTTATTAACCTGGTCGTTGCCTTTGAGCGTAAAGTCCAAGCCTGTTCGCGCCAGTGCCCAAAACTTACGGCCACCTTTAAGCACACCAGCAGTTTCCAGTTCGTAACCCGATACTTCGGTTAAGTCACGGTAGAACTCAATGACCTCGTTGGGCTGAACCGTTTGGTAGCGTTGTGAGACAACCGATAAAGGCATCCTGGTATCAGAGCGATACAGAACCTTTTGCTCAGGGAAGGTATGGATGCTACCGAGATGGCCAGCCATATTGGATTTGAAGTAAACCGGACTTTCTAAAATGTCCCAGTTCATACCGGCTTCACGACGCCAGACTTCTAGTGATTGTTTAGGTGAGAGTTGATTGCCTAAGCCATGCCAAGGCGTGTCACCGACGTATGCTATTTGTTCAACTAAGTGAGCCATGGTTTTTCTCCAGACGTAAAAAAAGCCGCACGGATTTAACCGGCGGCTTTATTGGGTTTAGTGTGTTTTGCTTTTTTGTGAAAGGGTCGCTGTATTCTAGCGATGGTTGAGATGCACTCTAGATCGCACTAAGAAGCATTGGCGATACTAGGGCGCATGTATGTTCAATAGTTATATATGCAATCGAAATGCTTTCAGATGCAGGTGTGTGCTGGTGAGCTATCTAATAAGGCGTGTGTGCCGAATCGGTGAATAGGCCTTGTCAGGTCATCCGGCAATGTCCATATATAAAAACTCCTTGGTGAGTGTTTTTGCGTATTTGTATTTAATAGAACACCTCAACAAGTGAGATGTTCTATTTTATTTAAAACCTTTCAATAAGAGTTTTTAAAAAGGAGTAAGTTTTATTTTTTAGTCCAAACATAATAAGCAATACCTTCATAAATATACGAGCGATATTTGTTTATTATGTTGTCTTTTTCCGCAGCACTGACTGTATAGAAGTGTGTTCCGGTTTTAGTGTTATAAAATCGGTATAAAGGTTTCGAGTCGGCAACAGCGGTTGGTGCGGCATACCAAGAAATACCTTCGTAAATATAGTTGGGATATTTTCTTTCGATATTTTCTTTTTCTGCTCTGCTAATAGTATAGAAGTGCGAGCCGAGTTTTTTATGAAAAAATCTATAGACAGGACTTAATGAATTACCGGTTTTTGGGTACGCATAAAATGCTTCGCCTTCATAAATAAAAGAAGCATATTTACTGATTACGCTATCACGCTCATTTTTACTTCCCGTGAAAAAGTGGGTTGCTGATTTTGTATTATAAAAACGGAATACTGCACTTTTTCCAGTAGTGGGTTTTTCTACAGTGAGCCATGGTTCCAAACCTGCAGCGTAGGCTAAATCAAAGCGACCGTAAAAATCATACAAAGCAGGTGATTTGCAGCTTGAACTGCCGCCATACAATTGGCCAACAAGGTATTTTTCACCAGGTGTGCCGATGGTATTGTTTCCTGTTATGAACAGTCCAGAACCACTGCTTCCGCCAGCTGTCGCGCCTCTATTGTAGCTCACTGGAAGATATGCAGCATTGGCCAAGCTTGAGGATTGACAACTAAAACTATCATCACCTATATCTTTACAGTCAGCGTATGAGTTTGCAGCATAGCCAGTCGATAGTTTTTGTGGAACTCCATTGGGGTGGTGAACAACACCAACAAACATATTTTTAGCTGCAGCTGATGTCCAGCCTAGGAACGTAGCACCTGCTGGTGCCTGTTCGCGTAAACGCAACAGTGCTGTATCAGTGCTTGATTGATTAAATAAAAGATCAGCGCCTCTGGTAAGTTTTATGGAGCTGTTTGTCATGCTTGAAGCACATGAAGTTGTTTTGTAAAACCAAAAAGTTTGCAGTGTTGAAGCTAACTGCTGAGAGTCAATACAATGGTCGGCTGTTAAAAAATTAGGTGTAAGTGAGCTATTTTTATCATTTATGAGTGTGCCAGTACATACATAAGAATCTCCGTATGAATCAGTAAATAGCATTTTAGCGACGCCGTCACTAACGCTCTTCCAGCTGTTATCACATGCAACGTTAACCATACATTGCATGTCACTGTCATCATCAAGCTTTTCTGGTGATGTAAACATATGTGATAAAACAGGAATGGATATTTTAGTATTAGTTGGCAAGATCTCTTTTGGTAAGTAAATTTCTAATGTCGCCTTATCTCCATTGATATAGGGGCCGACATAAATATTTTTATTGAGTTCTTGAATTTCCGCTGTTTGCTTGTTTTTAAAAATAGTATTAATAACGTCTTCACCAGAGACAGTGAACACTTCACCGCTAGTTTCATCACTGAAACGTAGCTCTGCTCTTGGATGCAATTGCTCAATCTCTAAAATGAAACGATTGCCGAGCGCTTGTGGCGAAATAATACTCAAGGCAGCAATATGACTGCCATCAGCTAGGGTTTCCCAGTCTAAGTAAGAAGCAAGTTTTTCAGACGTATCTGTTGCCGACACTGCGCGTTTAACACCTGCATTTAAGGGTGTGCCAAGAGTGTTTTCACGTTGCAGTTTGTAGGAGCGACTCTTTAACGTTTCGTTTGAATCAGTGAGATTTTCTAGAACAATGACCGGTGTTTCTTTTTTGTAATGAAGTACATCGTTGTTAAGAAGCGGAGCTGAACGGGTATCCATTGTGTGCAGCGGAGTGTAAGACTCAACCCACACAGAAGCAGGCTCAGCGTAGGCCCCAGCAGACATAACAGCACAAATCAGTGCTGAGTTTTTTATAAACTGTTTAATCATTAGACTTTTAATCTCCGTATTTAAAGCCAGAGTCTTTACTAAGTTAAGCTAAGGCTGTCATTTGGTTTGATGAAAAAATTTATCACGGTTTAATTTGTTAGTATACGCGCTAATTTAGACTCGGGCGTGGTAGGTAAGCCTGTCACTATAAGCAAAATTTTTAGTCTTCATTATGCTATCAGGATGCTAGGCTTCGTGTCAGTCCAAAACCCGGCGATCTCTAATTCTGAGTGCAACACCTAACCAATTTGGTAAGGTACTGCAGCATGACATACCACGAACTTAACCTTGAAGAACGAATCACTATCCGAGTGGGCTTGCTACAAAGCTTG
>JAVESM010000028.1:0-36400 GCA_034006605.1 Pseudomonas sp.
GTTCCTATCTACTATTCCAAATATCAGGTTACCTTTTTCATGTCGTGCCTGCCCGGAGCTTTGAGTCCAAAGAAAAGTTCAAAGAATTTGTATCGTCATCAATGGAGCATTGGCAAAATGCACATAACAATCGCGTTAATTAGGACGCTCGCAAGCTCGCGCCTATTACGCGGGCGTTAGAAGGTTTATGAGCAGACATCGCAAACAAATTCGGGGCGATAATCGGCTTAGCAATACGCTGAATAAGCCCATCGGCGGACAATTAGGGAAAAAGCGCTCGAGGGTTTTTGTCGTCACATTCGGGATTGTTGCTCTTCTGGCGTTCTGGTGGTTGTTCACCTCACAACTTGGCATCAAAGCGGGGAGCGGCGCTACGGTGTTTCTAGTGGTGGCGCTCCTGGCAGTAACTTGGCAGCATAAAGTTTTGCACTCTAGAAAACGTAAGTGGAAGGCTTTCGACAGAGAGAAGTGAGCCAACTCTTCTAACCAGTCATTCCAGTTCGTTCCGGCCCTGGCGGGCCTCCACCGGACGCCCTTTTCTCCGCTTCGCTGCGTAAAGGTCGCCGCTGAATATTGGCGTTAACTTTCAAGGAGTAGTATGAGCAAATTAGGATTTTTTACGCGTTTTACACTTGTATACATAGTTATTATGGCTATAGCTGGTGTGTCGATGAGTTTGCTTGGTGTTGAAAAAGCAAGCAGTCTTAATACCCCTATATTGCTAGGCATTTCTTATTGGTGCTTTTATTCATACGCGAACAAAAATGCAAAGATCATAGAAGGAAATGAAAAGTGGAGTTTGATTCTTCTTGCGCTACTTGGTGACTTGATAACAAGCATGCTGCTTGGCGTTCCAACTATGTTGGCAAACGAAGTTCCAATCAAGTTTTTACTTATTGGCTTGGTGGTTGTACTTCCTCTGCATCTTCTACTGTTTGTCGCGGTAAATTACGGAGTCAAGAAACAAATTGTCAAGCAGCGCCCTGAATTGGCAAAAAGTTAACAATCCGCTCAAATTCGTTCCGGCCACAAAAAAACGTGGCCTCCACCGGACTCGCTAACGCTCGCCGTTTAGCGGGGCGTTAGAACTACGGGGAGAGATCATGGCTTCTGCAATAGAGAAGACGCCTTGGCAATTCGGGCAAGCCATAACATTCTTGTGGGCAGGTCTTGTTTTCGCTGGGTTGTCACTGTTTCTAGACTTTCGCCTGACTCAGCAAGTACCTGCGCCGGCCGCACTCATCGCTTTTTTTCTCATCTTCCTTTTGTGGTCCGTACTCACCTTAAAGATCGCAGATGGGCGCAACTGGGCACGCATCACTTACCTGATCCTTACTCTACTTGGCTTGCCGCTCAATTTGCCCATCGTACTTGCCGATTTCAGTAGCAACGCGGTACTTGGGCTAGTCACTGCTGCCTCTGTGGTCTTCCCTATACTCGGCTTATGGCTTCTCTTTACCAACCCGGGCAAGCGGTCGTTTCAACATCCGCGGCCATAGTTCTAACAATTCATTCAAGCCGAACCCGCTTCGCGGGTCGGCTTAATTCAGGCGTTAGCTAGAGATAAATTTATGTTTGAATATTCTACCGCTGATTGGGCTGAGGTATTTGGCTTGGTACTTCCGTTCTCGCTAATTTGTTATCTTGCATTAGCTCTCACGGCAAAATTAATTAGCAGGATACTTCGATACAACTTCAAAAAGGAGTGGCCAAATCATTGGATGGCAATTCTGCTATCCCCTTTAGCCTCTTTCGGTGTTCTTGCATTTATTATTATTAAATCAGAAGCACGGAAAGCCCAGTTTGATCGCTACCTTGCTTTTGGAGAGCATCCAGACACTCTGGATTTGTGGATTGGCGGGGTGGCGGGTGTTTTGATAGCTATTTCTATTGCGCACTCACTGAAGAAGACCGAGTGAGTACGTACTGCTGGAGTTAGGTTTAGGATGTTTATGGAAAACTCAGATGTCTGTCTTTTGATTGCCCTTGAGCTAGGAGTAATTGGCTCGGCACTTTACGCTGCTTGTAGAGATGCTTATATTAATTTCAAAGAAAGTCGAGGTGGCGCCTTTGGAGTTGCGAGGCGAGGCGACAACTCCATGTCAATAATATATGCAGGTTACGGAGCTTCTATGACCTCATTTCTTGCATTGGTAACGAATGCAGAGGGCGTGAGCGGTCATAAAGTGGCGCTACTAGTAGGCCCATTTGTTTCTCTCACATATTTGTTCTTTTTTAGCTCATGGTTTAGAAATTCAATTTTATTCAGAATCGCTGGGCGGATTAAAAACGATTGAACAAGCTAACAACTGGCTCAAATCGTTCGCTGCGCTCACTGGGACGGGCTAAAGCCCGCCCCTTAGCCAAACGTGTGTGCCGGGCATGGCACTTAACTAGCGAGGTGCAAGTCCTCGTGCCAGGTATTCGCAGAGCCGAAGGTTAGCGAAAGGACAAGGGCGTTGTCGCGAGGCAGGGTCTGAAGGAAGTCCAACGCGAAATCGCGGGGCGATGAACAAGAACTCAATATGAGGTGTGACATATTCGGGGCCAGCGGGCACGTGACCGCTAAGCCCTCCATCTGCAACTGGAGTATGTTTTATAAATTGAGCGTCTACGCGAGGAAAGTTAAGTGTCTTACCCCGGGAGGTCTGTATGTCAAAATCTTTTTAATATGACATACATCATTCTTGGCATAGTACGTTTTTATAATTGGCAACTTAGTTCTGAAACAGCTTCTGTGCAGACAAGCTGAGCGGAATTCATGCTGCTTGGCTTGCTAGATTAATCCTGCATGTTTCCGTTTTCCACTAGCGAATAGCATCCAATCGTTCCAGCAACACAATGATGTGTAGTGATCAAGCACCCGCACATCTGTCAGTGCCAGCGGCTCCTTTAGTCAACTGGTTAATACGTAACGTATAGCCAGCCTGACTACCTAAAAGGAGGTTGTATGCAATAACCATGGCTGCAGCGTAATGCTTCAGGATAAACACCGTGCTATGGAGTGCCAAGATATTCAAACGGTTTTACGCCAAAAAATAAAGCATCAATAGCTGAAGCCAAGCAGCTATCGCTGCCTGACTTAGTTATTGCTCTATTGCAATACGCCAATTCAGTCCTCGACATCCAGTTGGTAAGTCGCAGTATGTCCGCTTAAGCATGTGCCGACACAGGGCTCTGTTGGATCATCTATATCGCAGGGAACTCGGGCGCTACAAAATAGGCATAAATGGTGGGAAAACTCAGTGGTATAAGTCAAGGTGTCCATTGCATGTGTTCCTTTAAAGCATAGGTTCACTCTGCAGCTTTCATGCCTCATTACTAAGGCAGTGAACAGCATCTTCCTGTGCCAGTGGTAATGTAGCCCAGAGAAAAGCTTATTTACAGGCTGATTGAATTGGATATTCTTTTTAAAAGCGGGATGGCTTTTGCCGCTGCTATTTTTAAAAATCTCTCCTTTAGTGTTGCAGGTAAGTTTTTCATGACCACGATGACAAACTGAATGAGTGGCTGCTTGATGTGTTCCCACAGCGTTGGCTTTCGATATTGAATACTTTCATTCAGTCTTTTAAGACGGTATTCGACTTCATTGCGCTCCTCGATATATTCCTGGTGCTGGTCTTCTGTGATTTGGCCTAGTTTGTACCAGAGCTGTAAATCGCTACCTATTTTCTCTGTGACAGAATAGATCTTGTGATGCTCTGGGCTGCTAATGAGCTGCTCTTTTGTATAGGTGTGCGTTTTGAATAGCCAGCCCTCTGTCTGGCTGGTTTTATTGCTTAATCGCTCTAGGCATTCATTAGGTATTCTGAATTTGTGTTTTATATTTAGCTTTACAATTCGCATGTTTGGCCTTTTTAACTAAATAAATTTTCATCTATGCTTGATCTCGCAAGGCGTAAGCTCTTGGCGTGAGAGCCAAGCAGTATGCAGCCTGGCTGGTTTTCACATGGCTACATGTTCCCGTTTTCCACAAGCGAATAGCATCCATCCGTCCCAACGATGATGTGGTCCAATACCCGCACGTCTACCAGTGCAAGCGCCTCCTTTAAACGGGTGGTGAGATGGATATCAGCCTGACTGGGCTCTGGATTACCTGAAGGGTGGTTGTGCGTGATGATCATGGCCGCAGCGTTATGCTCAAGCGCAGTCTTTACCACTTCACGCGGGTATACAGATGCTGAGTCGATGGTGCCTCTGAACAGTTCGTGGAAGCCAATGATCTTGTGCTTAGTGTCCAGTAACAGCACGGCAAAGACCTCATGTTCATAATCATGCAGCAGCGTGCGGAGGTGTTCCTTAACTGCCTGTGGGCTTTCTAGTGCGCGGCCTTTGCTAAGACGCTTCTGTGAGAGTTGTTTGGCCATGGTCAAGATATCGTGTTCAGTAACGATCGGTGATTCCATGATGTAGGTGCCAGGTTCAGTACCGGCTTTAAGCATGTGATAGCGCATGATGTTTTTCCTTATGGGCATAAAAAAGCCACCTCGATGGGTGGCTTGAAATAGTGGGAAGTCCAGTGTGTGATTAAGCGTTGTTGGCGTTCGCGCTTGCTTTACGGTGAAGCTTATCTGCCAGTGACCGTTCGGCTAATACATGAGTTTTAAGGTCATGATTGGCTCTGTTTTCAGTAGGGTAAAACTCTTCAACGATTGCGCTGATGTCATCTTCATCCTCTTCAAAGGCTCCATTACCTAAGCCAGCGCTGGCAATGTGATCCAGCGCATCTTGATTGAATCCCGTTTGCTGACGTTGCTCATGCAGCTGCTTAGCTGCCATTAAAGTGTCTTCCATACTCAGCCCTTCACGTAACGTAATGTCAGCGTAAAAGATCGGCGTACCACGGCTTTGGCGTGTGGATTTACCACGCAAACGCAGCTCCAGTGGCAGGCAAGACAAGAGGTTGTTAGAGATGGCCTTAAAGTAATTCAGGCGCGCTGTGAGGGTGCGGATACTGTTAAAGCCTGTTGTACGAAACACAAAGCTGCCCATGCTGTCGTCGTCACCAATCAGGACGTTCAAGCGAGCGTATGGCTTACAGGCATTGCCTTGTGCCAGTGGACAGCTATCGGGTGATGGACAAGGTAACGACTGAATACCGCTTTCCGTTTGACGCTTACAGGTCTCGCCATTACCTACGCATAACGGGCGGCCAGTATTACGATCAAACAAACTGTAGTCAGCACGAAAGTTTAGTTCAGGCTCGTTGAACAGTAAGCGGATCGGAATGCTACGTAACTTGCCTTCTTGCTCTTGGCGTAGGTCATCATTCAGCGGGTGTAACAGCCAACCGTCACGGGTTTGCACCTGAGAGGTGATAGTGAATTGATCATCTTTTTCAGGCAGACGTTTCCCGTTTTTTTCTACAACGCGCCCAATTGAAATACGCCCCAGCACTGGTGGGGTAATAGCTAAACCTTTCAGCATGATGTTCTCCTTAAAGCATAAAGCCCCCTGACTGCATCGCGCGGTCAGGGGGCTTTATGCTGTGTTAGTTGTATGAGCTTATGAGATTAAGAAACGGCGACTGCCTTTGCGTAACGCTTGGTATTGCTCTTTAAGGTGGGGCAGGTCACGCAGCAAAGATGCTGTATCAAAAGTGATGCTGTCTTTAGCCTTCTTCCAAGTCACCGCACCTGAAGCAAACATCGCACGTGAGGCATCGCCCATGGCTTGCTGGATCTTTTGCTTAAGGGCTGACTCATGCTTCTCCTGCTCGCTGATAACGTCACGCACCTGCTTAAGCGTTTCATACGCCTGGGTGAGTTCTTCATCTACTGAGAAATCAACGGTTTCGCCTTGGTCTTGTGGGAACAAGCAACGCAGCGCTGTATCTGCAGAAGTAGAGCCATCTGCCGGTGGCGGTGTATCGGTTTCCACGTAGTTCCAGAATTGACGCTCCAGTTCGATCAATTGTGCAATCATGGTTTCATTACGCTCGATACGATAGATCTCCAAGTGCTGACCACCGAGCAGCACAGCAACGTCTGCAGCCTGTTTGCCGGTGACAGCTAACTGGTGCATAACCTGCAGTTGCACGTACTCAGGCACGCCTTCTTTCCAAAGACGAGAGCCATTGATACCGGCTGTTTTGCACTCCAGAATTTGCACATCTTCAACGCCAATCACTTCACGGTCGATATTAGCCAGCATCCATGAAAGCTCAGGATCAGGGTGCTGTAATACCGCGTTGATACGACGCACACGGTTACCGGTTTTATTGGTGTAATGCGAGGCCACAATCGGTTCCAAGATCGTTCCCCAAAATGCAGGGCTGGTATCGTCGGCTGGATCAAGCTGTGGCAGCTCAGCGTCACGGCCAGTTTTCTCCATCCATAACTCAAGCTGTGACTTGTAAGGGTTTAATCCAACAGCAGCAGCAGCATCAGAGCTGCCGATGCCTTTCTTACGAATGTTCAACCATTCTTCACGCTCCAGGTTTTTAGTGCTGACTAAACGCAAAGCAGGGCGGTTAATGATGGCTTTTACTTCTGTATTGATTTGATTGGTTTGCATGATAAATACTCCATTACGCTATAACGTAACTCTATATGTTGAAATTTAAGCAACGAGTTGTAAGGCTGTATCAAGAGCGCGTTGCTTGATCTGAGCACCTTGACCAAACCACGCTGAATCCAGACGGTTGTCATTACTACGCGCTTGTTTGTGGTGATCAACAAACTCGGTAACTGCACTGAGCAAGCCCCAAGCAGTACCGTTAGCAGACTCAAGCTCACTGCCACGGCCACGACCGTCATAGAGGTCTTGAACGGCGCGTAAGGCGCGTTCATTGGGTAACTTCTCAGGCACAGGGACTTCGCCATCTAGTTCGCACATAACACCCATGAAATAACCCATAGCTTCTTTCCAGCGCACCTTGCGTTGAGATAGCAAGTTCATCTGGTACTTGAAGTCATCCCATTGCGAGACGGCAATGCCCAAATCACGCTTTACTACATCAGGATTAAACTTGGTGCTGTGCGGTACTTTGATTGCCATCGGTGCGCCATTGAGCGATACCGTTAAGGTGTTATTGCACACGACACGTACTGTTGTAGGCGTGGCTGTAGTGGCTAAAGTGCCATCACATGAGGTGGCCAGCAGGATATAACTGTTCACCAAGTCCTTACCCTTGAGCGTGAAGTCTTGACCGGTACGAGCCAGCGCCCAGAACTTACGACCTCCCTTAAGCACGCCAGCGGTTTCCAGTTCAAATCCAGATACTTCAGTCAGGTCACGATAAAACTCGATCACTTCGCTTGGCTGGACCGTCTGATAGCGCTTAGAAACCACTGATAACGGCAGCTTGGTATCAGAGCGGTAGAGAACCTTTTGTTCAGGGAAGGTATGGATGCTGCCTAAGTGGCCAGCCATGTTTGATTTGAAGTGCACTGGGCTTTCTAAAATATCCCAGTCCATACCCGCTTCATGACGCCAGACCTCTAGCGGTTGTTTAGGTGACAGCTGATTGCCCAAGCCATGCCAGGGCGTATCACCAACGTAAGCCATTTGTTCAACTAAATGAGCCATGATGAAAACTCCTTTGTGGATTGTTAGTTCAGAGCGATTACAGGTGAGAACTTTAGATTGCAGCTATTGCATAGGTAAGTCTGATCAAGTTGGCTGCCGAGTTGAGCGCCAATGTGTGATCCGCTAATGCCACCGATAAGACCACTTATAAGCAGGTTCGCTATAGTTATCGGTGTAAAAGTTAAGGGGGTTGATTTGCTTGCTTGACGGGTTGCTGCTAGGACTGCCGAAGCAATGCCACCCAGCGCACCAAGGCTGGTAGTGACTGCTGTAGTTGTCTGTGATCGAGCAATGTTTTTTGATGAGCAGTGAGGGCACCGTAATGTCATATTCAATTCCTCTCGTGAGTGTTGACACTATGGTTATGTATGACTGTGATTTTTTTAGATAGCTTTGAGAGTGTGGTGTTGAAACGTTGGTTGCTAGAATTGTTTACAGGGCGCGTCGCTGACACTAAGAAACTGCTCGTGACAGTTTCTTAGATCTGCTTGTAGCGTAATACACATTACTGAATGTCCATATTTATAGTCTTTGTCCTTGCGTCACTCTTCCATGTGTCTAGCATGTCAGCCCACTGCTGCATCATCTCGGCTCTGTTTGCCAAGTATTCTGCATGGTTGTATGTGCGGCGTACTGCATTCTGCTCAGTATGAGCAAGTTGCTTTTCAATCCAGTCAGCAGAAAAACCGAGTTCGTTTAGCCTAGTACTGCCTGTTGTCCGTGTGGCATGAGGGCTAAATTTGCTGCTCCAGCCAAGTGTTTTAAGCATCTGACGAAATGAGCCAGACACCATGGGTTTTGTTCTCGTATCTCGATGTGGAAATAAGTGCGTGTACTTACCAGTGATACCTTTTAAAGCCTGCAGCATTTCTAATGCCTGCTTAGGTAGGGGTATTGAATGTTCTTTACGTTTCTTCATTCGTTCTGCAGGGATAACCCATAGAGCATTGTCTAGATCAAACTCAGACCACTCCGCCTCGACAGCCTCATTTGGACGGCACAGGGTGAGCCACATGAGTTTAAAGGCGCATAAGGTCTCATGGCGACCACTGTAAGACTCAACCTCGCGTAAGAGCTGCCCGATCTCATGTTTAGAGAGAGGGAGTTTGTGCTGTGTCTTATTTGCAGGTAAAGCCTTGCGAACAGGGTCAACAGGGTTGCTGGAAGCGCGCAGGGTGGATATGGCTAGGTCAAAGATATTAGATATAGTGCGCATAGCTTCAGCGGCAACGGATGGGCCGTTGGTTTTAGCTGACGCTTGCATTACTGACAGGATATCTGCAGATGTGATTGCTCTCATCGGCGTCTTACCGATACTTGGAAATACGACACGCTCAAGCATATTTAAGCGTTTAGATTTTGTGATGGTCTCCCAATCTTTTAATGCTAACCATTCTTTGGCTACAGATTCGAAAGTAATAGCGTTGTCGATAGCTCGTTTATGTCGTTCATTTTGCCTGTGATGAGCAGGATTTATCCCCTGCACTACAAGTGAACGAGCTTTTGCTCTTTCTTCACGAGCTTCAGATAGCGTGAAACTTCGGCCTTTGCAGCGTAGCGATGTTTGCTCAGGAGTCTCACCTTTTGGCGGGATGACATAGTTACCGATTGCAAAAACACTTTCCTTTCTTTTCTCACCTACAGTCAATTCAAATCTGTAGCGCCACGATTTAACTCCATTCGGTTTTACTTCGAGATAAAGACCGTTGCCATCTGTGAGCTTATACGGCTTGTCTTTTGACTTTGCTGTGCGGCACTGAGTGTCTGTAAGTGGCATGGTTGCTTCCTTGTAGGGCATACCCGGCTGTATTTGTGGGTATAAAAATGTGTACCCGGAAGCGTACCCGGTAAAAACGTGGATTTCAATAGACCTCTGTGGATCTCTTTGGAAAGAAAAAACCCCTTGAAGCTAGTGCTTACAAGGGGTTTGGTATCCACGGATGTCTACAGAAGTCTAGATTGCGGCTTATACGTTGAATCTGAAGTGCATAACATCGCCGTCTTTAACGATGTATTCCTTGCCTTCTAAGCGCCATTTTCCAGCTTCTTTAGCGCCAGCTTCACCTTTGTATTGGATAAAGTCGTTGTAAGCGATGACTTCAGCGCGAATAAAGCCTTTTTCAAAGTCGGTATGGATTGCAGCGGCGGCACGCGGAGCTGTTGCACCGATTTTGGTGGTCCATGCACGTACTTCTTTAACTCCAGCGGTGAAGTAAGTTTGCAGCTCGAGTAGCTCGTAGCCTGCGCGAATCACTCGATTCAAGCCAGGCTCTTCAAGGCCAAGCGCCTCAAGAAACATGTCTTTTTCTTCGCCGTCATCGAGTTCGGCAATTTCGGCTTCGATTTTGTTACAAACTGGCACGACGATGGCGCCTTCTGTTTCAGCGATGGCGCGAACCATATCCAGTAGTGGATTGTCCTCGAAACCGTCTTCGGCGACGTTGGCAATGTACATCACCGGTTTGCTGGTGAGTAAGTGAAAGCCACGGACAATCAGCTTCTCGTCGGCACTCCAGCTTTTTAGTAGTGCGCGCGCTGGCTTGCCTTCACTAAAGTGGGCAATTAATTGTTCGAGTAAGGCTTTTTGCTCAACCGCTTCTTTGTCGCCGCCTTTAGCATTGCGAGTGACGCGTTGCAGTTGCTTCTCGCAGCTATCAAGGTCGGCAAAAATCAGTTCTAGATCAATGATTTCAATGTCACGTTTCGGGTCGACCGAATTGGAGACGTGAACGATGTTCTCATCTTCAAAGCAGCGTACCACGTGAGCAATCGCATCGGTTTCGCGAATATTAGCCAGAAACTTGTTGCCTAAACCTTCGCCTTTAGAGGCGCCGGCGACCAAGCCTGCGATATCGACAAACTCCATAGTGGTCGGTAACACACGCTCTGGTTTAACGATTTCTGCCAGTGCATCTAAGCGTGGGTCAGGCATCGGTACGATGCCGCTGTTTGGCTCGATGGTGCAGAATGGAAAGTTTTCCGCTGCAATGCCTGATTGAGTTAAAGCATTGAATAGGGTTGACTTGCCAACGTTGGGTAAACCTACGATACCGCAGTTAAATCCCATGATGAGTCCCTCGGGAGAAAAAGAGTCAAGCCTTTTGGCTGTGTAGCTGCTGCATTGCGCGGGAAAAATTACCGTCAAGAAGATCAGGCAGTACGCCAAGGGCGAATTCGATACTGGTGTTTGTTAGTTCTTGTTCGTTGCGCGGAGCCCGGCTTAACACGTAGTTAGACACTTGACTGCTGTGGCCCGGATGACCGATGCCAATGCGTAAACGATGGAAGCTATTTTGATTGGCAAGGCAGGCGATAATATCGCGCAAACCATTATGCCCGCCGTGTCCACCGCCTTGTTTGAGCTTACATACGCCAGGAGGCATATCCAACTCATCATGTGCGACTAGGATTTCTTCAGGTTTAATGCGAAAGAAATTGGCCAGTGCGGCAACGGCTTGACCGCTACGGTTCATGTAAGTGGTCGGAATTAATAGGCGAATATCGCGGCCTTGATAGCTGAATTTTCCGGTTAAGCCGAAATATTTCTTATCAAAACTGAGATTGACACCTTGCGTCGAGGCCAATCGTTCAACGAAAAAAGCCCCCGCGTTATGCCGGGTCTGGTCGTATTCAGGGCCTGGATTACCGAGGCCGACGATCAGTTGCACAGCATTCACTACGGGAGCTCCTTGTCTTACTGGTGAAGCCTTTCGAGATTACTTCTCTTCAGTTTCAGCTTCGGCTGCAGCTGCAGGCTGATCTTGGTTTTCGTCTTCTACAGCGGCTACGCGAGATGCTTGAACGCTGGCAACGGCAATGTTGTTGTCGTGCGCTAATGCTGTGAACTCAACGCCTTTAGGGGCAGTGATATCAGCTAAGTGAACGATCTGACCCAGTTCAACGTTGGCCATGTCAACTTCGATAGCGTCAGGCAAGTTTTGTGGTAAGCAAGTGACTTCAAGCTCTGTCGCTAGACGGAAAATATCGCCGCCGCCAGTTTTATGACCGACGCAAGTCTCTTCGTTCAGCAATACAACGTGAACCATAGTGGTCAGTTTTTGACCTGCAACAACGCGGATGAAGTCAGCGTGTAAAACAAAGCTTTTTGCTGGGTGACGTTGCAGAGCTTTGATCAATACGTTTTCTTTTTTACCGTCGATGTTCAACTCAAGAATGCTGCTGTAAGCGGCATCATTAAGTAACAGTTTAGCGACTTCGCGGGTTGCTAAGCTCACTGAAACGGGTGCTTTTTCGCCACCGTAAACAACTGCAGGGATCAAATCCGCGTTACGACGTAGGCGGCGGCTCGCACCTTTCCCTAGATCGTTACGCGCTTGTGCGTTAAGAGTAAATTCGCTCATGTGTATCTCTCCAAAAAAACAAC
Organism: Pseudomonas sp.; assembly: GCA_034006605.1. GTDB lineage: Bacteria > Pseudomonadota > Gammaproteobacteria > Pseudomonadales > Pseudomonadaceae > Denitrificimonas. The sequence goes on from JAVESM010000028.1 coordinate 11,915, forward strand.
AACGCCCGTCAACTTGCGACCAGTGACGAGCGGGGTTGTGAAAGCCTAAATATCAGTTAGGCGGTTGTTGATTGCGTGTTGTTCAGCGGAACATCGCGCTAATCGATTCTTCATTGCTAATACGGCGTACGGCTTCAGCGACCACGGGAGCAATGTCAAGTTGACGAATGCGCGAGCAGGCTTGAGCAGCAGCAGACAGCGGAATAGTGTTAGTGACCACGATCTCATCTAGCATTGAGTTCTCTATGTTTTCGAGGGCTCTGCCAGAAAAAATTGGGTGAGTGCAATAGGCCAGCACTTTAGATGCGCCGCGCTCTTTTAATGCTTTAGCAGCGGTACATAGTGTGCCTGCTGTATCGACCATATCATCAACCAGAATGCAGGTACGGTTTTCAACGTCACCGATAATGTGCATGACTTCTGATTGATTGGCTTTTGGGCGGCGCTTGTCAATAATGGCAAGATCAACACCCAGTGACTTCGCTACCGCACGGGCACGAACTACACCGCCAATATCCGGTGAAACAATCATCAGATTCTCAAAGCGTTGCGCGTGGATGTCATCCACTAACACCGGAGACCCATAGATGTTATCAACAGGAATATCAAAGAAGCCTTGAATTTGGTCAGCATGTAGGTCAACGGTCAATACGCGGTCAACACCAACACCCGATAGCATGTCAGCAACCACTTTGGCACTAATTGCTACACGGGCTGAGCGTGGACGACGGTCTTGACGCGCATAACCAAAGTAAGGAATTACGGCAGTGATGCGCGACGCTGAAGAGCGACGAAACGCATCAATCATAACAATGAGTTCCATGAGGTTATCATTGGTCGGTGCGCAAGTAGGCTGGATTAAAAACACATCCTTACCGCGAACATTCTCATTGATTTCCGCACTGACTTCACCGTCAGAGAATTTGCCAATTGAGGCATCGCCAAGCGGTATATGCAGTTGACCTGCTACACGGCGGGCAAGATCGGGGTTTGCATTCCCCGTAAAGATCATCATCTTCGACACGCGCAGTACCTGTTTTACTGAGGGTGGACCTGACGAAAAAAACCTTCGTGTCTCGCGATCAACGCGAAACCACGAAGGTTTCGTAATGTGGCAGGGGCGGCTGGATTCGAACCAACGCATGGCAGGATCAAAACCTGCTGCCTTACCGCTTGGCGACGCCCCTGTAGAGTTTTACATTCTCACAATGTGGATCATCAGTGTTCAGATAAGTTTTGCAGTGCTCGGTGCAACATCGAGATGTTTGCGCCTTGTGCTACAAAGCTTGGTAGTGACTCTGAAATCTGGGAGGCTACTTTAGCAGCTTGTTGTTCGTTTGGGAAGCCCCCAAATATACAACTTCCAGTTCCAGTTAATCGAGCTTCAACAAATTTGTTTAGCAAGATCAAAGCATTACGCACTTCTGGGTAACGCTTCTCAACTACCGCTTGGCAATCATTGTGACCGCTTTGCTTGAGAACGGTGCGCATGTTAGTGACAGGTGTATCCCTTGTCAAGCATGGGTCTGAAAATATTTTCGCCGTACTGATCGAAACAGGTGGCACAGCCACTAAATACCATGGTTCTGGTAAATTAATGGGCTCTAGTTTTTCACCAACACCTTGAGCAAATGCAGCACGTCCCATGACAAATACCGGAATATCAGCGCCCAGATTCAAACCTATTTCGGCAAGTTTTTGTAGTGGAAATTGTGTGCGCCAGAGGTGATTAAGGCCAACTAATGTGGTGGCTGCATTTGAGCTTCCGCCGCCAATTCCACCGCCAATCGGTAATTTTTTATCCAGCCAAATGTCCGCACCTTGGGTGCTGTTGCTTTGTGTTTGCAATAAGCGTGCGGCGCGCACAATTAAATTGTCATCATGTGCAACGCCGTCGATAGCGCTGTGCAAAATAATTTGTCCGTCAGTGCGGGCAGAGAAATGTAGGGTGTCGGCGTAATCGAGGAATTGAAAAACTGTTTCTAGTAAATGGTAGCCATCTGCTCGACGTCCGACGATATGTAGCATTAAGTTGAGTTTGGCCGGTGCGGGCAGGCTGAGTTCTGCTGTGCAGGAGGGGTCTACTGTCATGTCTTGCATGGTATTACAGGCCCAATTGCCGTGCTTGCCATTCTTTAATGACTAGCGTGATATTCAAGCCTGCACCGCTGAGCTTGATTCGCTCGGGCAGTTGCAGGCCGTTTTCTGTACGGTAACTGAGGTAGTTAACCTGCCATTGATCTTGCTCAAGCTTGGCGAGTAGGCTGTTACTGTCCAGTTGCACTTGGCTTTTGCTGTAGGGCGCAGGCAAACCACGCACCCACCAGAGTAAATTTTCAACCGGTAGGCTCCAACCCAGCTGTTGCTGCATGAGCTCTTCGGCGGAGGCGGCTTGGAATGTGCCACGGTTGGCAATTTCTAAGCTCACTGCACCTTGGCGACCGGTCAGGCGAGTGGAGCCTTGCCCGAGCGGACCGGACAGACGGATATCAAAGTAATCTTGGCGCTGCAGCCAAAATAAAACGGCGCTGCCTGACTCTTTCTCGCTACGGATACCGAGTTTGCCGTTGATTTGCCAAGCATCCAAAGGGGTGATCTGTTGTTTATGCGTGTGCCATGAATCCGCTTGGCCGCTACCAGTCAGTTGTTCTTGTGAGGCGAAGTGACTGCAGCCGCTAAGTATGAGTAGTAGGCTGAAAGTTAAAAAAGTAGTAAAACGCATCGGTTTTAATTCCTACTGAATGAGTCGCTGCATGGTTTCTAGCAGAATAGCGTTGTTAGGCTGGGTTTCTAACGCTTGGTTCCATACGCGTTGTGCTTGTTTGTGTTGACCGAGTTGCCAGAGAACTTCGCCTAAATGGGCTGCTACTTCGGCATCAGGAAAAGAGCTATACGCTTCTCGCAGCAGACGCTCAGCTGTCTGTAAGTCGCCCTGACGGTAATACAACCAGCCTAAGCTGTCCGTAATGGCCGCATCGTTAGGTTCAAGTTGGTGTGCTTGCTCAATCAGTTGGCGTGCTTCGTCTAAGCGGTCTGTTCGGTCGGCGAGGGTGTAGCCTAAAGCATTCAATGCCATCGCATTGCTGGGGTCGCGCTGGATAATCAGTTGTAAATCTTGTTCCAGTTGCACGAGATCGTTACGTTTATCCGCGATCATTGCGCGGGTGTACAGCAAGCTCGGCTCTTCTGGCACCTGTTTTAGAGCTTGATTGATACGTAACCAAGCTCTGTCAACGTGCTGGTGATTGGCGAGCGCTTCAGCTTCAATCAGATACAGCTGGACGAGTGCATCAGTATGGATGATGCGTTCTAACTCAAAGTGTGTTGCGGTTTCTTTAACGCGTTGTTCGCTCAGGAATAGGTTTGCTACGCGTTGTTGCGCGGCTAAATAATTATTGCCTGCTTGCACTTGTGCGTAGGCGGCTAAAGCTTGCTTGGCATCTTGTAATTCTTCAAAGACGCGACCGAGATTGTACTGTACTGCATCGTTATGACTGCCGCTCTCAAGCAGTTCTTCAAGGTAAACTTGAGCTTCCTGCCAAGCCTCAAGGTCCATATTAATCAGTGCCAAAGAAAAGCGCAGATCGTTGTCTTTGGGTGACTGTTGCAAGAGCTCTAAAAACTCAGCACGTGCCTCTTCCAGTTGGTTGAGTTCAATCAATTGTCGTGCATACGTCATGCGTAAGCGGCTGTCATTAGGCTGTTTTTTTAATGCGTTACGCAATAAAGGTAAGGCCTCTTCGCCACGATTGAGCTGATTGAGAAGGCGTGCTCTTAATAAAATAGTAGCGGTTACTGCGTACTTTTTCGGTTGATCTTCAAGGAGTTGTAAGGCTTCTTCGCTGCGCTGATCTTGGTTAAGTAAAATCGCTTTGCTGAAAATCAGCTGTTGATTGTTAGGGTGCTTGGCTAATAAGCGCTCAAAACTCTGTAACAACGCCTGACGGGTTTTGTGGTCAGATTGCGCGGCTGATAAAGCTAGAAAATCGAATTGCGTATCGCCTTGTGCCAGCAAGACTTTTTCCATACGTAACATGGCTTCATTATATCGTTTGGCCTGTGCCAGTTGGATCGCTGCGGAGCGTTGGGCTTCTAGGTTTTCCGGTGCTGCATTGGCCCAAATCAAGGCGTTGCTCAGCGCGTTTTGTTCTTCGCCTAAATATTCGGCGATACGAAAAGCACGCTCGGCAATGCCAGGGTCGCCTGTGGCTTGTGCTTGTTGGCTGTAATTATCTAAAGCGATATCGAAGCGATCACGCTGTCCAGCAATTTCAGCGGTTAATAAGCTGATAAGACTGTCTTGAGTGAACTCGATGTTAGGTGTTGTCGGTTCGTTGCTCTGTACAGAGGTCGAGGCTAACGACGCTTCTGTTGCTATCGAGGTGTCGGCGGTGAAGCTCTGGCAGCCGGATAACAGCAAACCGATTGAAATAAGACTCAAATATTTATTCATAAGTACAAGGCAAGACAAGTTAGAATAGTTGCATCATGACACAAGCAGAGAAATCGCGCGCCATCCTCTATGAATATGTGAGTGCTGCGTTGCTTGTGCGGTGATTGGCTTTGCATGTGATAGTCTAAAATATATGCTTTTTCTGGTACTTGGTGTTGTGTTTTGTTTTGGGAGGTTGTTCTGAAGGCTTTGAAGTAGGACAATCGCCTGCTTTAAACACCTTTAGCGACTATGCATGGCCTTTATTGCACTTGGAATTAATCATAAAACTGCATCTGTGGCGGTTCGCGAACGCGTGTCCTTTAGCCCTGAGCAATTAGTTGAGGCGTTGCGTCAGCTGTGCCAAGTCGTGGGCAGTCGAGAGGCAGCGATTTTATCGACGTGTAACCGCAGCGAACTGTATCTGGAAATGGAGTGCGCACAACCACAAGCAGTGCTTAATTGGTTGGCGAGGTTTCATGATGTGCCAGCTGAAGATCTGCGGGCCTGCGCTTATATCCATCAGGATGATCAGGCTGTCAGGCATATGATGCGCGTCTCGTGCGGGCTCGATTCTTTAGTCCTTGGTGAGCCGCAGATTCTTGGGCAAATTAAAACAGCTTATGCTGTTGCGCGCGAGGCGGGCACGCTCGGCCCTTTATTAGGCCGCTTATTTCAAGCGACTTTTAGCACTGCAAAAACCGTACGCACTGATACAGCTATTGGTGAAAATCCTGTCTCTGTGGCATTTGCGGCGGTCAGTTTAGCCAAGCAGATTTTTACTGACCTTAGTCAAAGTCAGGCATTGTTGGTCGGGGCTGGTGAAACCATTACTTTGGTGGCGCGTCATTTACATGAGCAAGGCGTTAAAAATATTGTTGTGGCCAACCGTACCTTAGATCGTGCGACTGTGCTGGCTGAAGAATTTTCGGGGCAGGCGATTGTTTTGTCTGATATTCCTGATGCGTTAGTTCACAGCGATATTGTGATCAGTTCTACCGCCAGTCAATTGCCTATTTTAGGTAAAGGTGCAGTGGAGCGAGCGTTAAAACTGCGTAAGCATAAACCGATTTTTATGGTTGATATTGCTGTGCCGCGTGATATTGAGCCGCAAGTTGGTGAGCTTGATGACGTGTACTTGTACAGCGTTGATGACCTGCATGAAGTGGTTACAGAAAATCTAAAAAGCCGCCAAGGCGCGGCTAAAGCAGCTGAAGAGTTGGTGGTGCAGGGCACCGCTGACTTTATGCAGCGTTTGCGTGAACTCGAAGCAGTCGATGTGTTGCGCGCCTATCGTCAGCAAGGTGAGCGTTTGCGTGATGAAGAGTTAGCCCGGGCGCAGCGCGCCTTGGCCAATGGCGTCTCGCCGGAAGATGCTCTGGCAGCATTGGCGCGTGGTCTAACCAATAAGCTGCTGCATGCGCCGAGTGTGCAATTAAAACGTTTGTCTGCAGATGGTCGGTGCGAAGCGCTGGCAGTTGCGCAGGAATTATTTGGCTTAACCACAGGTGACACGAATTAATGAAAGCGTCGTTAGTCAATCGTTTGGACCGTCTACAAGAACGCTATGAAGAGCTCACCGCGTTATTAGGTGATGCCTTGGTTATCAGTGATCAAACTAAATACCGCGCGTACTCCAAGGAGTATGCTGAGGTTGAACCTGTGGTAAAGGTGTTTCAAACGTGGCGTAAAACCACGAGTGATCTTGTAGAGGCGCAAGGGTTGCTTAAAGATGCCGATCCTGATGTACGTGAAATGGCGGTAGAAGAAGTGGCCGATTGCCGTGCCTCTTTAGAAACGATTGAAGCTGATTTACAACGCTTAATGCTGCCTAAAGACCCTAATGATGGCCGTAACGTGTTTCTTGAAGTGCGTGCGGGTACGGGTGGTGATGAAGCGGCAATCTTTTCCGGAGACTTGTTGCGGATGTATCTGCGTTACGCCGAACGCCAAGGCTGGCGTGTGGAAATTCTCTCTGAGCATTCAGGGGAACATGGCGGGTATAAAGAAGTGATTGCCCGTGTTGAGGGCGACAATGTGTATGGCCGCCTGAAGTTTGAATCCGGTGCACACCGCGTACAGCGGGTGCCTGAAACGGAATCACAAGGGCGTGTGCATACCTCTGCTTGTACGGTTGTGGTTTTACCTGAGCCTGATGAGCAAGCAGCTATTGAAATCAATCCAGCTGATTTACGGGTTGATACTTACCGTGCCTCTGGTGCGGGTGGTCAGCATATTAATAAAACTGATTCGGCCGTACGTATCACCCACCTTCCGAGTGGCATGGTCGTCGAGTGTCAGGAAGAGCGTTCGCAACATAAAAATCGCGCGCGTGCGATGGGTTGGTTAGCCGCCCGTTTAGAAGACCAGCAAACCAGCGCTGCGGCGCAAGAAATGTCGGCGACGCGTAAGTCGTTGGTCGGTAGCGGTGATCGCTCTGAGCGAATTCGTACCTATAATTTTTCGCAAGGCCGGGTGACGGATCACCGTATCAACCTGACTTTATATTCGCTAGCCGACGTCCTCGGCGGCAGTCTAGAGCAGGTTATTGATCCACTGTTACTTGAGTATCAGGCGGATCAGCTCGCTGCATTAGGCGATTAATCTTGATGACGCGCATTGATCAATTGTTGGCCCATGCTGCGCAGATTGATTCGCCGACTGCGCAACTCGATGCCGAACTGCTTTTGGCCTTTGTTCTCGAGAAACCTCGCAGTTATCTTTATACTTGGCCTGATAAAACTGCCACTGAAGCACAAGTTGCAGCTTTTATGACTTTACTCGAACGCCGTCAGCGTGGCGAACCTGTGGCTTACTTGTTAGGGCGGCAAGGTTTTTGGACGCTGGATCTGCAGGTCGCCGAACACACCTTAATACCCCGCGCCGACACTGAGTTATTGGTTGAGGCGGCTTTGCAGTTGGCTGATGCAAGGAGTGCCTTGAAGGTTCTCGATCTAGGCACCGGCACTGGCGCACTGGCCTTGGCGTTAGCCAGTGAGCGACCGCTGTGGTCAGTGACGGGAGTGGATCGTATTGAGTCCGCGGTGGTTTTAGCGCAACACAATCAACGTCAACTACTGCTCACTAATGCACAGTTTTTGTCGAGTCATTGGTTCAGTGCTTTAACAGATCAGTGTTATGACTTGATTGTGAGTAATCCGCCTTACATTGCCGATAACGATCCGCACTTGCAGCAAGGTGACGTGCGCTTTGAGCCGCTCAGTGCGTTAGTCGCTGGTAGTGATGGTCTGGATGATATACGTTTGATTATTGCCCAAGCACCGTCTTATTTAACGGCTAATGGCTGGTTACTGCTGGAGCATGGTTTTGATCAAGCTTGTGCTGTGCGTGAATTATTACAGCAGGCAGGTTTTATTGATGTGAGCAGTCAGCGTGACTTGTCCGGTCATGAACGAATCAGTTTAGGGCGTCTGCCATCCTTGTCTTAGGTCGTCATACTCCATGTTAAATGATGAAGAATTACTGCGTTACAGCCGACAAATCCTCTTAAAACAAGTGGATGTTGCAGGGCAGTTGCGCTTAAAAAATAGTAAAGTGCTGATTGTCGGTCTCGGTGGTCTGGGCTCTCCGGTGGCTCTGTATCTCGCGGCAGCGGGAGTAGGCGAACTGTATTTAGCTGACTTTGATACCCTTGATGTCTCTAATCTGCAGCGACAAATCGTTCACGATACGGCTGCCTTAGGTGTTTTGAAGGTGCAGTCTGCACAGATGCGTTTGCAGTCATTAAATCCACATATTGAGCTGCAGACTGTCAGCGAGAAACTGACACCAGAGAATTTGCCAGCATTGTTGCAGGCGGTTGATCTGGTGGTCGATTGCACGGATAACTTCACCATTCGTAGTCAACTGAATGCTGCTTGCTTTGCTGCACAGAAAGTTTTGGTCAGCGGTGCAGCGATTCGCGGTGAAGGGCAAGTCAGCGTCTATGACCCGAACAATGTGCAGAGTCCTTGTTATCACTGTGTATTCGGTGACGGTGAAGAAGAAGGCTTAACCTGTAGTGAGGCAGGCGTGTTGGGCCCGCTGGTTGGTTTGATTGGCAGCTTGCAAGCCTTGGAAGTACTGAAAATGATCGCAAATTTTGGTGAGCCATTGATTGGACGCTTATTGCTGGTCGATGCGTTAAGCAGCCGTTTTCGTGAGCTTAAAGTGCGTCGTGATCCGCAGTGCAAGGTATGTGGCGTGCGACATGGATAAGCAAGCGGCGATTGGCGTGTTTGATTCCGGCTTAGGCGGTCTCTCTGTGCTACATGATATTCGTGCTTTACTGCCGAGTGAATCACTGATCTATATCGCCGATAGCGCGCATGTCCCTTATGGCGAAAAATCACCTGAATTTATTGTTCAGCGTAGCATTGGCATTACTGAGTTTTTATTGGCACAACCGGTGAAGGCTATTGTGGTTGCTTGCAATACTGCAACGGCAGCAGCTGTGACCGAACTGCGTCAACGCTGGCCAGAATTACTGATTGTTGGCATGGAACCCGCCGTAAAGCCTGCGGTGCAGGCCTCGTTGGCGGGCAAGATTGGTGTATTAGCCACCACAGGTACGTTACGCAGTGCGCGCTTTGCCGCTCTCTTGGAACGCTTTGCTTGTGATGTTGAAGTGATCACTCAGCCCTGTCCGGGTCTGGTTGAGCTTATTGAGGCAGGGCAGTTAGACAGTCCAGTCACGCGTACTTTACTTAATAACTACGTTGAACCTTTACTACAAGCAGGTTGCGACACGCTTATTCTGGGTTGTACACATTATCCGTTGGTGAAACCTTTGCTGCAGAGTTTAGTCCCAAGTCATGTGCAATTGATTGATACTGGTGAGGCTGTTGCACGCCGCTTGCAAAGTGAGTTGAGTAAGCGATGTTTATTGGCCGATTACCAGTGTCCTGTTGATCGTTTTTATGGCAGTGGCAATGTGGCTGCAATCGAACACACTTTAGCGCTACTTTGGCCCGTGCCACAGACGGTGGCCGCGCTGGGATTTTAGAGGGTTTATTCGGTGAGAGGGGATGACATGTTAGCGATCACGCAGCTTGCTGAGCAGCTCGGTCAGCAGTTGTGCAGTCAAAACGCCTGTGTGACCACTGCAGAATCCTGTACCGGTGGCGGTATTGCTGAAGCCATTACGCGAATTGCTGGCAGTTCAGCATGGTTCGAGGTGGGTTTTGTTACCTATTCCAATCGTCAAAAAACATGTGTGCTACAGGTGCCTGAAAGTGATTTGCAGCGTGATGGCGCGGTCAGTCAGTCAGTCGTCGAAGGCATGGCGCGTGGCGCGCAGCAGTTATCTGGCGCGCAGTACGCAGTGGCTGTCAGCGGTGTTGCAGGACCTGGCGGTGGGAGTCCAGATAAGCCCGTTGGCACAGTGTGGTTGGCTTGGACGCACGGTATTCAGGTGCAGTCAGGATGCTGGCATTTTACTGGAGATCGGCAAGCCATTCGTCAGCAAACCGTCCAAGCTGCTTTAGCTGGTCTATTGTGTGTAGTGGAAGGACTTGCGGCGAATACTTGGCAGCAGTGGTTAAAGAAACATTTGCCTAATCAATAAAGACTGTGGATAATGCTGGTTAGTTATCCAGTATTTAGGGCGCCGCCCAATTGTAACGAGAGGATTTATAATGGACGAGAACAAGAAAAAAGCTTTAGCGGCTGCGCTTGGTCAAATTGAACGCCAGTTTGGTAAAGGCGCGGTGATGCGCATGGGCGATCATGAACGTGTGGCTATTCCAGCTATTTCTACGGGTTCCTTGGGTCTCGATATTGCCCTCGGTATTGGCGGTCTACCTAAGGGTCGTATTGTTGAAATTTATGGTCCTGAGTCCTCAGGTAAAACGACGCTGACTTTATCAGTGATTGCTGAAGCACAAAAAGTTGGTGCGACCTGTGCTTTTATCGATGCTGAGCATGCGCTTGATCCAGAGTATGCGAGCAAACTGGGCGTTAATGTGGACGATCTATATGTGTCGCAACCTGATACCGGTGAGCAAGCACTAGAAATCGCTGATATGTTGGTGCGTTCGAATTCGATTGATGTGATCGTGATTGACTCCGTGGCAGCGCTGGTGCCGAAAGCCGAGATTGAAGGTGAGATGGGTGATACTCACGTTGGTTTGCAAGCTCGTTTGATGAGTCAGGCGCTACGTAAAATTACCGGTAATATCAAAAATGCCAACTGTTTGGTGATTTTTATTAACCAAATCCGTATGAAAATTGGTGTCATGTTTGGTAGTCCAGAAACTACCACAGGGGGTAATGCCCTGAAGTTTTACTCTTCTGTGCGTTTAGATATTCGTCGCATTGGTGCGGTGAAAGAAGGTGATGAAATCACCGGTAACGAAACACGCGTTAAAGTAGTTAAAAACAAAGTGGCATCGCCTTTCCGTCAGGCAGAATTTCAGATTCTCTACGGTAAAGGTATTTATCGTAATGGTGAAATTATTGACCTTGCTGTGCAATTGGGTTTACTGGAAAAAGCCGGTGCTTGGTACAGTCACCAGGGCACTAAGATTGGTCAAGGTAAGGCTAATTCAGCACGCTACCTAGAAGAAAATCCAGAGCTATGCCAATCACTTGAGCAGCAAATTCGTGATCAGTTGTTGGCGCCTGCACCTTCTGCGGGGCAGAAGAAAGAAGCGCTGAGTGTGGAAGAAATCGACGAATAAGTCAGTCATGCGTTGATCTGCAAAACGGCATAGTGCACAGCATTTATGCCGTTTTTTTGTGAGGCAAATATGTTAGATACTCCTGTTTCTATTCGTCGTGCCGCGATGAATCTCTTAGCTCGACGTGAGCATGGGCATGTTGAGCTGGCGCGTAAGCTACGCTTGCGCGGTGCTGATGCCGAGATGATCGAAGTGGAGCTGCAGCGTTTAACTGAGGATGGTTTATTATCAGAAGAGCGCTACTTAGAAAGCTATATCCGTAGTCGCGCTAATGCAGGGCGCGGCCCCATGCGCATTCGCGAAGAATTGGCGCAGCGAGGCTTGTCACGGGAGTTGATTGAGCTGGCTCTGGATGAGGCGGCTGTTGATTGGCAAACGCAGATGCAAGATCTATGGCAGCGTCGTTTCTCTGGGCAAGTGACAGATCTAAAAGAGAAAGCCAAGCAAGGCCGGTTTTTAGCGCAGCGTGGTTATGCCGTTGACGCCATTCGACGATTGCTGGATACGCACGGCGAGTTTTAAATTTTGCAAGTCAAAGCATAACCCTAATTATACCTAGGGCTATGCTTGGCAGAGCGATACTTAAGCGCGCAACTGACTGCTAATCACATCCAACGCCCGCTCAATGGCAATGTGCTGGCTGTCAGTATCAAGGCGGCCTTTGTACTCCAAAGTGCCTTCTTTAATACTGCGCTCGCTAATAACAATGCGCTGAGGAATACCAATCAACTCCATATCAGCGAATTTCACTCCGGGGCTGGTTTTCTTGTCGCGATCATCCAATAGCACGCTAAAGCCTGCAGCAATTAATTGCTCATAGAAACGGTCGGTGACTGCTTGTACTTCTGGGTTTTCGTACTTCATGGGTACTATCGCTACATCAAAAGGAGCTAAAGCGGCTGGCCAAATAATGCCACGCTCGTCGTGGTTCTGCTCAATTGCTGCGGCTACGACACGGGATACTCCAATACCGTAACAACCCATGGTTAAGGTCACGGGTTTGCCGTTCTCGCCCATCACGGTACAGTTTAAGGCTTCGCTGTATTTTGTACCCAGCTGGAAGATATGTCCGACTTCAATGCCGCGTTTAATTTCTAATACGCCTTGGCCATCTGGGCTTGGGTCGCCAGCGACAACATTGCGCAGATCGGCAACTTCAGGCAAAGCTAAGTCGCGTTCCCAGTTTAGCCCAAACCAGTGTTTGCCCTCTTGGTTGGCGCCTGCAGCAAAGTCACTGATCAAGGCGACTGAGCGGTCAATGATGCATGGAATGGTTAAATCTTTTGGGCCTAATGAACCAGGGTTCGCACCGCATGCTGTCAAAATATCGGCATCGCTGGCAAATTCAAGTGGGCTGGCAACTGCTGGATGATTGGCTGCTTTAATTTCATTCAAATTGTGATCGCCACGTATCACTAGTGCCACTAAAGTTTTTTCTTTAGCGCCGCGGACAATCAAGGTTTTGATGGTTTTTTCGATAGCAATAGAGAATTGCTCGACCAATTGCTCAATGGTTTTCGCATCAGGTGTGTCGACTAAACGCAGTTCTTCAGTGGCTGCGGCGCGCGTGCTTTCACGTGGCAGTGCTTCGGCTTTTTCAATATTAGCGGCATAGTTTGATACAGTGCTGAAAGCGATATCATCTTCACCGGAGTCCGCTAACACGTGAAACTCATGCGAGCCCGTACCACCAATTGAACCCGTATCGGCTTCAACGGGGCGGAAATTTAAACCTAAACGGGTAAATATGCTGCAGTAGGCTTGGTGCATACGTTCGTAAGTGTTTTGTAATGACGTTTGATCAGTATGGAAAGAGTAGGCATCTTTCATAATGAATTCGCGACTGCGCATTAAACCAAAACGTGGACGAATCTCATCACGAAATTTAGTTTGAATTTGGAAAAAATTGATTGGAAGCTGACGGTAGCTGTTCAGCTCATTACGGGCCAAATCAGTAATCACTTCCTCATGCGTTGGGCCGACACAAAACTCACGTTGATGGCGGTCTTTCAAGCGCAGCAGTTCTGGACCGTACTGCTCCCAGCGGCCCGACTCTTGCCAGAGCTCTGCAGGTTGAATCGCTGGCATCAGGACTTCTAGTGCGCCGGCAGCCGCCATTTCTTCGCGGACAATGGCTTCAGCTTTGCGTAACACGCGCAAACCCAGCGGCAGCCAGGTGTATAAGCCTGACGCAAGGCGACGAATCATGCCGGCGCGTAGCATCAGTTGGTGGCTGATAACAACCGCGTCGGCTGGGGTTTCTTTTAACGTGGAAAGCAAATACTGACTGGTACGCATGGTTAATATCTACATTGGAAAGATGAAAGAGGGCGCTATTGTAGCGCATTTGTACAGGGAATAAATGGCGCTGCGCCTGCAAAGTAGCAGTCGTTTGTGGCTGCTTTATACTGTCGCTAAAAACAACAAACCCAGCCGAAGCTGGGTTTGTTGAATGACACAAGTTACCTAGTAAGCATTATAAAATGCTTAGTGGGTATTCAACGATCAGACGAATTTCATCAATATCATCACCAACTGCACTTTCAGCACGGTAGGTGGCTTGACGCAAACGGAAGGATAAGTCTTTAGCTGCGCCGTCTTGTAAGACGTATTTAGCTTCTACGTTACGCTCCCAATGTTTGCCGCTTTGTGTGTCGTAATTGCCTGTAGTTGAATTGACTACATCAATATCAGAACCACGTACATAACGAGTCATAAAGCTTAAGCCTGGAACACCTAAGGTGTCCATGTTCAAGTCATAACGTACTTGATAAGATTTTTCGTCTTTTTGGTTGAAGTCTATCAGTTGGACACTGTTCGCTAGGTAGATAGCGCCACCACCGTCATAGCCATAGTTGTAGCCAGTATCGCCGCTCATATTCTGATAGGCAGCAGTGAAAGTGTGAGCATCGAATGTGTAAGCAGCCGCAAGACTGAATGCATTGTTGCGGTCAGCGCTTTTAGATCTTTCATCAGATTTAGTCTGATACATGTTGAAGTCAAAGTTTAAACTTTGAGTATCCGCTAACGGTAAGGTGTAGTTACCGTTAATGTAGTGTTTTTTAGATGCTTTGTTGTCTTTCAGGTCTGCATCTGAATAGTAGTATGCAGCGCTTAAATTTTCAGTGAAGTTGTAACGTGCACCAACTAGATCTAATGATTTTAAATCGCCACCATTGGAGCTGTCATGATAAGTCTGATCCATTGCTGTTAAAGCAGTGAAGTGACCGGCATGTACTTCAAGGTTTTCAATTTCGTTGCTGGTGACTAAGAAACCAGTTGTGGTTTCTGGCAGCAAGCGTGAGTCATCAGTTGACAGAACAGGTAGATCAATAAACTGATCACCGTATTTCAAAGTAGTGCTTGAAATGCGTGCTTTAACTGCACCGCCCGCTTGGCTGTAATTGTCTTGTGACTTGCCTGAACGGCCGTCAGTTGGGAACAAGCCGGTACCATTAGTGCCGCCGCCTGATTCCAGTTTGATGCCTTGTAAGCCAAACGCATCAACACCAAAACCAACGGTGCCTTGAGTAAAGCCTGACTCGTAAATGGCTTTTAAGCCTAGACCTGCTTCTTCACGGTAGCTTTGTGCTGCTGATGTACGGCGAGAGTCACGGAAGTCACGGTTGAAATAAAGAGTACGCGCATGCGCATTCAGGCTGCTGTCTTCAATAAAGCCGTTAGACTCTGATTGCTGACTGGCAACTGCCATTTGTGTGCTTGCTGCGGCTACTGCAAGTGCAATAACACTCAACTTAATCATTTGCATAGTAATGCTCCTAGATTGGTTTCGAAGATCGCTTTGCCTGCAAAATATTTACCGGCATGCCATTCTTTATTTATCGTGAGGTATCATAAATGTATTTCTATTATGTTGCGAGCTTCAGATGTGATCCATTCAGCAAGCATTCAGTCTTTGTAAGTATTTATCAGACGCTTATTTAGTAGAATATCTATATTGTTACAGGTAATTGATTGCATAAATTGACTTAACGTACAAGGTTTGAGGCGTGTATATGTTTGAGATGGATGAGCGGTTGCTGAAAGATACTGTTGTACTGGGTGATTTTACCTTGTGTCGTGTATTGCTGATGAATGACAGCCGTTATCCATGGCTTATTTTGGTGCCGCGTTGCTCGGCTGTGAGTGAGGTGTTTGAGTTGACAGCGGCGCAGCAGCAGCAGCTTTGGCAGGAAACCAGCTCTGTTGGACAGGTCCTAAAAGATGTCTTTCAAGCAGATAAAATCAATATTGCTACGTTAGGCAATGTTGTAAAACAGCTGCACATGCATGTCGTTGTGCGCATGCAAGAGGATGCTGCATGGCCGGCGCCTGTATGGGGGAACGGTGAAGCACGACCGTATGCTGAGGCTGTTATTGCGCAGGTTCGTATGCGTTTGCAGGTCGCGTTGCGCGAATATTGGCTCGTAAAAACAGGGGAGAGTATATGAGTGTTGATGCGCGTATTGCAGAGCTGGAGATGCGTCAAGCATTCCAAGATGACACAATTCAGTCGCTTAATGACGTGATTGTTGAACAGCAGCGCGTTTTGACACGGCTTGAGGCGCAACTTGAGGCTCTGGCGCAGCGTCAAAACGATTTGCATGGACAGTTTGATGAAACGCCAAACGATCCGCCACCGCATTATTAATAGGTTCTGTTGCTTGTTGTATGCTTCACCTCAAGTTTAATCAGTCAACTTGCGGTGAAGTGATGTAGGGTAATATGCCTTTGTCAGGGGTTTGCGCAGTACAGCTTGCGGTTAAACGCCGCGCCAAGTGGTCAACACATCAAGCATGCGATTGGCAAAAGCCCATTCGTTGTCATACCACGCGAGAACCTTGACCAGCGAACCTTGTGCACGAGTTTGCGTCAGATCTGCTACACAGGAAACAGGGTGACCATTAAAATCGCAAGACACTAACGGCTGCTCGTTGCACTCCATAACCCCTTGTGGAAATTGTGCAGCGCCTGCGCTGAGGATGCTATTGATCTCTTCGCGACTGGTGTCGCGTTCCGCAATAAAGCTTAAGTCAACTAATGACACATTCTGGGTCGGTACGCGCACAGCGATGCCGTCTAAGCGATTGACTAATTCAGGAATGACTAAGCCGATCGCTTTTGCTGCGCCGGTGCTGGTCGGAATAATTGAGTGGGCTGCTGCACGTGCTCGATAGGGGTCTGCGTGGTTTTTGTCCAGCAAGCTTTGATCGTTGGTATAGGCGTGTATCGTCGTCATCATCCCTTGCTGGATGCCCACGGCCTCGTGCAGCACTTTAGCCAGTGGCGCTAGGCAGTTGGTGGTGCAGGAGGCATTTGAAATAATTTGTTGATTGCCCAGTAGATGGTGATTGACACCATACACTACAGTTAAGTCGGCGCTGTCTAGTGGATGGGCTAAGAGTACGCGGCGCGCGCCAGCGGTGAGGTGCTGTTCGGCTTGGTTGCGCGTTTTCATTTTGCCGGTGCATTCAAGCACCACATCAATGCCCAATTGTTGCCATGGCAGTAGCACAGGATCGGTTTGGTTTAGCAAACGAATTGACTGGTTACCTATATGTAAAGTCTCGCCGCTAAGTTGCACGGTATGAGAAAAACGGCCAAATGTTGAATCAAAGCGTGTGAGGTGCGCGAGAATTTTAGGGTCGCCCAAATCATTGATCGCCACGATCTGTAATTTAGTGTGCAGTCCGCGCTCAAATAAAGTGCGCAATATATCGCGACCGATGCGTCCGTAACCATTAATTGCAATTCGCAGCATTGTGACTCTCCTTGGGTTTATTTGATGCAGGGCATGGTTTTATTCACGCAGGGCACCGTAAGCAGCGCAACCGTGCAAGGTTTGCTGATTCCATTGTAGCTGGGCTCTTAGATGGTACACCGTGCCGCTTATGCTGTCTGTGCACCGCTGTGGAGTGATCCATAGTTGTAGGTTTTGATTATTGGCTTGGCTGCTGATGTGAAAACGCCCTTCAGGGAGTTGTTCCTCAATGTAAGGTAGTACTAACGCAGGTTTGCCGATTTGATTGAAGATTAATCCTTTCGGTGTTTGTAAGATTGACCAATAAGGCTCGTTACCATTGGCTCTAATCAGTAAGCGTGCAAAATCTGGATCATTGCAATCATGCCCTTCGCTTTGTAAGCGATAGCGTTGAGTGGGCGTGAAATGCAGTTGGGTTGTGTCAAGATGGCCGCGCAGGTCGACAAATAGCTCATTAGGTGCGTCAGCTGTCAATGTGTTGAGTTCTTCGCTGAGTGCAGCGGATGGCAGTACTGTGTAATGGTCTTGTGTTGCGCATGGTTGTAATAACCATTGCCCGTCTATCTGGGTTAGCGTGCCTTGTACGCGTGAAGAGTGCTGCCCGGAATTGTTGCTTGTTGAGAAAAACTGGCAGGCGCTGAGCATGAGAGTCAGTAGGGTTAAGCTAAAAATCCGTAAAAAGAGCAGCACCTAAAATCTCCTAGTCAGTCAATGAGCGCTTTGGCATATGCCTAAAGTGAGTCGCTGTTTATATGATGGTTATGAATAAATATTTGAGTGTTTTTTTGCTTAACGGTTCATTTCTGTATGTTGAACCTAACTGAGTGCAGCAAGCTAGGCAACTGTGACTTAAGCGTAGTGAGCTGTTCTTTGGGTGGCGCGCTGTCTAAGTATCAGTGCTGTGGCGAGAGATGGCTCATGATGGGTGTTTAAACGGGCATAAAAAAACCCTCAAGTATTGCTACTTAAGGGTTTTTAAATTGGAGGCCGAGGTCGGAATCGAACCGGCGTTCACGGATTTGCAATCCGCTGCATGACCACTCTGCCACCCGGCCTAAACGAAAAAACCGCTTTGAGCGGCATTTTCGATGACAATTTGGAGCGGGAAACGAGACTCGAACTCGCGACCCCGACCTTGGCAAGGTCGTGCTCTACCAACTGAGCTATTCCCGCAATGTCTTGGTGACGGGCGCTATTCTAGCCCCTCAAAATATTTAGTCAAGTCCTTGATTAAAAAAAAGTTAATCTTGTTGTTGGTTGGTGTGTAAGTGTGGTTTAGCCGCGCGTAAATACTGGATCATTGACCACAGCGTCAGCACCGCAGATAAAATCAGCAGTGCATAACCACTGATCACCCAAGCATTAAATGCAGGAGGGTTGGCCAATAAGATAATTAACGCAACCATCTGTGCCGCTGTTTTCCACTTACCGATGTTGGATACAGCTACTTGTGCACGTTCGCCGATCTCAGCCATCCATTCACGCAGTGCGGAGACCATGATTTCACGGCAAATAATAATAATTGCTGGCAAGGTCAGCCATAAGTTGGCGTGTTCCGCAACTAATAGCACTAAGGCAACAGCCACCAAAAGTTTATCCGCGACCGGATCAAGAAAAGCACCAAAGGGTGTGCTTTGATTTAAACGTCGCGCTAAATAACCGTCAAGCCAGTCGGTAAAGCTAGCAAATGCGAAGATTGCGCTGGCGGCCCAGTAGCTCCAAGAAAATGGCATAAAAAATAATAAAATGAATACGG
Source organism: Pseudomonas sp. (assembly GCA_034006605.1). Classification (GTDB taxonomy): domain Bacteria; phylum Pseudomonadota; class Gammaproteobacteria; order Pseudomonadales; family Pseudomonadaceae; genus Denitrificimonas. Next base: position 30,544 of record JAVESM010000028.1, read on the forward strand.
GAATCAGAGCGACGCGCATCACGGTTAAAATGTTTGGAATATTCATTGAGTAATTCTTTTCTTGGCAAAGAATGAAAGGGGTAGTTTACCCTTTGTGTAGAGCACTATATATGGACTCAGCCAGAGTTTTACTGATTCCGGGTGTTTTTGCTATTTCTTCTATGCTGGCGCGGGACAGTTCTTGCAAACCGCCGAAGTATTTTAGCAGTTCACGCCGACGTTTAGGGCCAACGCCTACTATGCCTTCGAGCGCAGAGGTACGCCGAGTTTTGCCGCGACGGGCGCGATGCCCAGTAATGGCAAAGCGGTGTGCTTCATCGCGGATCTGCTGAATGAGGTGCAGAGCCGGTGAGTGGTCCGGTAAATTCAGCTCAGTGGCGCTGTCATTGATATATAGCGTTTCAAAACCGGCTTTACGGGTAACGCCTTTTGCTACGCCGAGCAGTAGGATTTGCTCAATCTTGAGCTCGGCGAATACTTCGCGTGCCATATTGAGCTGGCCTTTACCGCCATCGACTAATAAGACATCGGGCAGTTTACCTTTATTCTCTAAGGCGCTGCTCAAGCGGCGATACAGGACTTGGCGCATGGCGGCGTAGTCGTCGCCTGCGTTCACGCCTTCAATATTATATAAGCGGTAGTCTGATTTACGTGGCCCTTCAGGTCCAAATACTACGCATGAGGCAACGGTCGCTTCACCGCTTGAATGGCTGATATCAAAGCATTCTAAATGGGCGGGTGGTTCGGATAGATCCAGCGCTTTGGCTAGAGCACTAAAACGGGCGCTCATTTGCATGCGATTGGCCAAGCGGGCCTGCAAGGCTTGCTCCGCGTTGGTCATGGCGAGCTGTTGCCAGCGTGCACGAGTACTGCGCACGCGATGACGAATTCCAATAATATGCCCGCATTGCAGAGCAATCGCTTCAGCAATTGCCTGCCAGTCGTTATGTTCACTGCTGACGATGAGTTCGCTAGGAAAGTCGCGATCTTTTTGTCCCAGATAATATTGTGCGGCAAAGGCCGCTAAAACATCTGCACTGTCTTCTTCAATGGCAACTTGTGGAAAGAAATTATTGCTGCCTAATACGCGGCCATCACGCACGCTAATCACATGTACGCTGGCACCGCCAGGGTTTACCGTTGCAGCAATAATATCGACATTGCCGTGACCACCTTCCATGCTTTGCTGGTCTTGTACGCGGCGTAGTAAGGCAACTTGATCGCGGGCTGCTGCGGCTTTTTCAAACGCTAATTGTTCAGCGGCATGCTCCATGTTGCGTGTCAGCTCGTCAGTGAGAGCATTGCTGCGGCCTTCGAGAAACATGACTGAAAGACGTACGTCTTCGGCGTACTCGTCGGCATCAACTAAGCCGACGCAAGGGGCTTTGCAGCGTTTGATTTGGTACTGCAGGCAAGGGCGGCTGCGGTTGTTGTAAAAACTGTCTTCGCATTGACGGACTTTAAAAACTTTTTGCAGTACGCTGAGGCTTTCACGGATGGCGCCAGAACTCGGATAAGGGCCAAAGTATTTGCCAGGTGCTTTTTTACTGCCGCGATGGATACCAAGTCTTGGAAACGTATCGCTGGATAAAATCACATAGGGATAGCTTTTATCATCACGCAGCAAAATATTATAGGGGGGTCGCCATTGCTTAATCAGTGTTTGCTCAAGCAATAACGCTTCTGTTTCATTGGCGGTAACGGTCAACTCAATGCTGGCGATTTTTGCGACCAGAGCAGCAGTCTTCGGTGCGCTAACGGTGCTTTTAAAGTAGCTGCTGAGACGGTTTTTAAGGTTCTTCGCTTTGCCGATGTAGAGCAGCTGCTGGTCAACAGAAAACATCCGGTACACCCCAGGGTGCTGGGTGCAGGTACGTAAAAAGGCTGATGCATCAAAACGGGCTAGGGTCATTGGCTAAACTTAGGTGTTTGAGTTTTCAATAAGGTTGTGACGTACGGCTAATAAAGCGAGTTCTACGTCGTTTTCGATCCCGAGCTTGCTAAAGATACGGTAACGATGCGTATTGACAGTTTTCGGTGAGATGCACAGTAGATCGGAAATGACCTGGATCTTTTGACCGCTGGCGATCATTAGAGAAATTTGCATTTCGCGCTCAGACAGTTGCTCAAAAGGGCAGCTGTACTGCTTGTTATCATAAGCTTTTAGAGCCATTTGCTGGGCGATGGCTGGGCTTAAATAGTGGTTGCCTGCCGCTACTTGACGAACGGCACGAATTGTTTCATCGATGCAGGCCCCTTTGGTTAGATAGCCGCTCGCGCCGGCTTGTAATAAGCGGGTAGGGAAGGGCTCTTCTGCGCAGGCCGACAAGGCGAGTACTTTCACTTCTGGAAAGCGCTGTTTAATTTTTCGGGTGGCTTCTAAGCCGCCGATACCGGGCATGCGAATGTCCATCAGGACGACATGAGGGCTGAGCTCTCTCACCATGTTATAGGCTTGTTCGCCACTGTTCGCCTCGCCGATAACGTCGAGGTCGCTGGTGTCGCTGAGCATCCGAGCAATGGCCGTTCGTACTAAATCATGGTCGTCAACTAATAAAAGTTTGATCAAGCGCCACCTCAGCATCGAAAGAATGATTGATTGTAGCGCGCGCCTTGTCTGTCACCAACTGTGTCGCTGAGTATTTGTTAGGTAAAAAACTGCCGTCGCTCGAGTATTGTGTTTAAGCTGTGTCGACAATTGTATACTGCGCCTGAATTTTAAGGAGTCACCATTGTGACGATACAAATTAATTGGATTACCAGTAATGCACAGCTGGCTGAGCATTGCGCAATCTGGGATACATTACCATTTATTGCGCTGGATACTGAGTTCATTCGGGTTGATACGTTTTATCCGATTGCTGGCTTACTTCAGGTCAGTGATGGTGTTGCTACATTTTTAATTGATCCTTTATTGATTGATGCGTGGCAGCCGCTGGCGCAGGTTTTTAGTAATCAGCAAGTGGTGAAAGTATTTCATGCCTGTGGTGAGGACCTTGAAGTGCTTTCGTTACTCACTAAGGCTTTGCCGGTGCCGTTATTTGATACGCAGGTTGCTGCGGGTTATTTAAATATCGGCTTTTCGATGGGTTACTCGCGTTTAGTTCAACATTTATTAGATATTGAGTTGCCCAAAGGTGAAACGCGCTCAGACTGGTTACAGCGTCCTTTAAGTGATTTACAGGTGCTGTACGCTGCGCAAGATACGGCTTATTTAGTTGATGTCTATCAAGCGTTGCTGGCGCAGTTGTCTGAGCAAAAGTATGCTTGGGTGTTGGAGGATGGTGCGCTTTTGGTCGCCGCGTATGCGCAAGCAACAGATCCTTATGATTTATGGCGTGGCGTAAAGTTGGCTTGGAAGCTGGCACCTCAGCAGTTGGCGGTGTTGCGAGAGTTGTCTGCGTGGCGTGAGCAGCAGGCGAAGTTGCGTGATGTGCCGCGTAATCGGATTGTGCGTGAGTCGACGCTCTGGGCTTTGGCGCACGAGCAGCCGAAAGATACAGTGCATTTGGCGCGATTGGAGGATATGCATCCACGTATTGTGCGCAATGAAGGCGCAACCTTATTGAATCTGATTGCGCAGGCGCGGAATCTTACAGAAGAACAATGGCCAGATGTTTTGCCAGAGCCTTTGCCGATTGAAGCATCGAAGGTGTTGAAGACGTTGCGTAAGGTGGGTTTAGCATATGCTGAAGAGTTGGATATCGCGCCAGAGTTGATGCTGCGTAAGAAAACGCTTGAAGCGTTATTGCGCAGTGGTTATCCACACGGGCCTTACTCTTTGCCGGATAGTTTACAAGGCTGGCGTCGCGAGTTGATGGGTGATGCTTTGTTAACGTGTTTGGCTGAGGGTTGAATGTGAAGCGAATTTGTTCGGTTTATCAGAGTTCTAAAAAAATGGGGATGTATCTGTACGTGTTGCGTGCGGATGTATTGCGACGTGTGCCTGAGCCGCTACTGGAACTGTTTGGTAGGCCTAAGCATGCGTTTGATTTGGTCTTAACGCCTGAGCGTACCTTGGTGCGTGAGGATATTACCCAAGTCTTGCGTAATTTGGATGAGCAGGGTTATCACTTGCAACTGCCACCGCCTGAGGATGAGTATATTGAACATTGGCCGGAGGAATTATTGCGCCGCAATGATCCGATGTGACTTAATTTATCATCGAATTATAACTGTTAGCTGTCAGTTATAGCACCTCGCATACTGCCGTTTATGCCCTAATCAAACCTGTCCTGACTTCGATTAGGGCGCTAGGCCATCCATGGCTACGCTGGTTATAGCAATAGTAAGGTGCTTCTTGAGCATTTGTGCTGTTTGCGAGCATAAATAGGTCTCTGTAATCATTTCGTTGCTGGCTGTTGTTAATGCAAGCGACTGTAGGAGAAAATTCATTCTCGATGGGATGTCGCAGGGGCTGCTTCGTTTGTCGTGATATGTCGGGTTGCAGAGTTGTTGGTTTTTTAGCTATGAGGATTACATTGGAAGGGGTTGGCGGGCGAAGGTCATTTTTAGGCATAAAAAAACCCGCCGAAGCGGGTTTTTTTAAGAGGAGCAAGTTATTAGATAACTTGAACTTCTTCAGCTTGCATACCTTTCTGGCCGCGTGCAGCGACGAAAGATACAGACTGGCCTTCTTTCAGGCTTTTGAAGCCGTCGCTTTGGATAGCGCGGAAGTGAACGAAAAGATCGTCACCAGATTGTGGAGTAATAAAGCCGAAGCCTTTTTCATCATTAAACCATTTAACTACACCAGTTTGGCGATTAGACATTGTATGTCTCCTTGTACGAAGTAAATTTATACTTAGGCTGAGCCCAAGATGATACTGAGCGCAAGGAGTTACAGGAGTCGTAGCAATGATTGGATCGAGATCTAAACATATATTGATTCACGGTTACACATGCAGCAGCAGTGAGATGTACTTTACCCGTTTTTCGCTGAAGTGCCAGCATTATTTTAGTATTTATCCAAAAGGCTAGAAGAATGCCTCTCTAATTGGGTCACTGTACTCATCCTTTATTGTGTTAAGTCGCAGCGGTTGCAGGTAAACTGTGTGCACTATTTATACTGAATTTAGTTAGCAGAAATTAAGGAATGTCCGCATGAGCATAAAGTCCGATAAGTGGATTCGTCGTATGGCGCAAGAGCACGGCATGATTGAGCCTTTTGTAGAGCGTCAAGTGCGTACTGAGGGCGCTGAGCGTCTGATTTCGTACGGTGTTTCCAGTTACGGCTACGATGTGCGTTGCGCTGATGAGTTTAAAGTATTTACCAATTTACATTCGGTAACGGTTGATCCGAAAAACTTTGATGAGAAGAGTTTTGTCGATGTCAAAGGACCAGTGTGTATTATTCCGCCTAATTCATTCGCCTTGGCGCGTACCGTGGAGTTTTTCCGGATTCCACGTAATGTATTGACAATTTGTTTAGGTAAAAGTACTTATGCGCGCTGCGGAATTATCGTCAACGTAACGCCGCTTGAGCCTGAGTGGGAAGGTCATGTGACGCTTGAGTTCTCAAATACTACAACCTTGCCGGCGAAGATTTATGCCAACGAGGGTGTTGCGCAGATGTTGTTTTTTGAGTCGGATGAAGAGTGTGAAGTCTCTTATAGGGACCGTGATGGTAAGTACCAAGGTCAGCGTGGCGTGACTCTGCCGCGTGCTTAATGATTTTTAGTTGAGTGTTATCTGAAACGGTCGATTGTGTGAACAGTCTGCCGTTTTTTATTGTGTACGCCCAGCATGGGCATGAACTAATGAGGTGAAAGTCCTCTGTAGGAAGGTCACCATCCTTAGCGATTTATGATCGTTATTAAATGTTAACTACTAGCGAATGGCAAGGGCAGTTCCGCGA
>JAVESM010000001.1:0-320342 GCA_034006605.1 Pseudomonas sp.
TGATTCTAGTTGTTAAAGAACGTTTCGATGAAGTCTTTCGGCTTCAGCGAGGAGGCGTATTTTACACTCTCCGAAGTAACTGTCAAGCTTAATTTTTAATTTATTTCCTTAAAAATCAATCTCTTACTTAACTCGCTCTGTTGTGCGCCTCAAGAACGCTCATATTACAGGGTTTCTATAAAAGCACAATAGCAATAGTTAAAAATTTTCTATTGCGACAATAATTTAATGAGAGCAAAGCTCTTCTTTCCCGCTTGACATACATGCTCAGCGCCAAGCCTGAAAATAAAGTCTCGACTCACCACCGCACCATCCACTCGCACACTGCCTGCAGCTAACATATCGCGCGCGCCTGCCGCATTTTTCACCAAGCCAGCCTTGTTTAAAATAGCCGCGATAGGCATATCACTTTCCGCACAGACCTCTATAGTAGGTAGATCTTCAGGAAGATCACCATCCTGCATGCGGTTACCGGCAGACTTATGCGCATTTGCAGCAGCCTCCTCGCCATGAAAGCGTGCAATCAATTCACGAGCCAACTCAATTTTAATATCCCGCGGATTTGCACCCCGCGCCACATCGATTTTCAACCGATCAATATCTTCAGTAGACTTAAAGCTCAGAAGTTCGAAATAGCGCCAAATTAACGCATCTGGCATAGATAGCAGCTTGCTATACATAGCGCCAGGCGCTTCTTGAATGCCTATATAGTTACCTAACGACTTAGACATCTTTTTAACACCGTCCAAACCTTCCAGCAACGGCATTGTCACAATGCACTGCGGCTCTTGGCCGTAAGCACGTTGCAACTCTCGCCCCATTAACAGGTTAAACGTTTGATCGGTACCACCAATTTCAATATCTGCATGCAACGCAACAGAATCATAACCTTGAATCAACGGATACAGAAACTCATGAATAGCAATTGGCTGCTGAGTTGTGTAGCGATTACTGAAGTCCTCACGCTCAAGCATCCGCGCAACCGTATAGTGCGATGCCAAACGAATAAAATCTGCAGGTGTTAGTAATTCAAGCCAAGAAGAGTTAAAAACCACTTTAGTTTTACTTTCATCAAGAATCTTAAAGACTTGCTGCTTGTAGGTTTCAGCATTAGCAAGAACTTGCTCTCGAGTCAGAGGTGGCCGCGTAGCACTTTTACCGCTTGGATCACCTATCATCCCAGTAAAGTCACCAATCAAGAAAACCACTTGATGCCCTAACTCTTGCAACATGCGCAATTTATTAAGAAGTACGGCATGTCCCAAATGCAGGTCAGGCGCCGTCGGGTCAAAACCGGCTTTCACGCATAACGGTTGATTGCGCTTTAACTTTTCAATCAGCTCTTGCTCGACGATGACGGTATCAGCGCCTCGTTTGATTATGGCTAATTGCTCTTCAACAGCTTTCATGTTTACAGCACCACATTAGAAGGATAGATAACTGCACAGAATACTAGATAAGGAACTAAAAACAAATTAGCGCATCAGAAAGCGAGGCTCACAACTGACTATTGCCATTTTTATTGCGACAAAAACCTGACCCTGCGCAAATTACAGGCTCTATTTACTTGCAGTAAGAGCCTTTTGCTTATACTTTACTCAATCGCTCACAGCAGACCACTAAGATCATGACGCCAAATAATACACCGACACAGCAGAGCTACCCAAAACGCCACCTGCTTGCGGCAAGCGGAATTGCTGCCTTACTCTGCCTGACTTTGCTTGTTTACCCCTCTCGCGAAGTAGAAGCCAAAAAGACTTTTATTAATATCGACCTAGAAGCTCAATCACTTGAGCAAGTCACAAAGCCTGAGATACTTGCAAAACAGCCTAGGCAATCATCTGTAAAGACTAATGCAGAAAACAACATCGATATAAGTGATCATATCGATGCGTTTGAATATCAAAAAAACCTGACAGTTAGTAGTGGCGACACCTTGTCAGTATTATTTGCACAAGCCGGCCTAGACAACAGTTTATTACACAGCATTCTTAGCACGAACAAAGAAGCAAAACGCTTTACTCAATTAAAGGTAGGCCAAATCCTCTCTTTTGAATTCGATGAAAACAAAGAACTAAAAGCAATTAGCAGCCAGATTAACAACCTAGAAAGCATTTACTTGGAAAAACAAGCTTCCAGCGATAGCTTTGCTTTTAGAAAGCACGTTGCGCAAACCCAAACCAGGGAACAGTATGCTCAAGGCACCATTGAGGGCGCTCTTTTTGCTGCAACCAAGAAAGCAGCTATGCCTTATGGGCTCGCGCTAGACATGGCAAATATCTTTGGTTATGACATCGATTTCGCCCAAGACTTACGCAAAGGCGATAAGTTTGAAGTCCTTTACGAAGAGAAAACCTTAGAAAATAAAGCAGTTGGCACAGGTAATATCTTAATCGCACGCTTTACCAACCGCGGTAAAATTTACACGGCAGTGCGCTATACCGATAAAAACGGCAACAGCAGCTACTACAGTGAGGATGGTTCCAGCTTACGTAAAGCATTTATCCGCACGCCTGTTGACTTCGCACGTATCAGCTCGCGTTTCTCCAACGGCCGCAAACATCCAATTCTAAATAAAATTCGCGCGCATAAAGGTGTTGATTATGCAGCACCACGCGGCACCCCGATTAAAGCTGCTGGCGACGGCCGAGTAACACTAGCTGGCCGCAAAGGTGGCTATGGCAATACGGTTGTCATTAAGCATGGTCAGCGCTATCAAACGCTTTATGCACATATGAACGGTTTCGCCAAAGGGATACGCTCCGGCAGCAACGTTAAGCAAGGTCAAATCATTGGCTATATTGGCACAACAGGCTTGTCAACTGGACCGCACTTGCATTATGAGTTCCAAGTAAACGGCGTGCATGTTGATCCGCTGAGCCAGAAGCTACCTACTTCTGACCCTATTCATGCTTCAGAAAAACAGCGTTTTGCGCAACTTAGCCAACCACTGATTGCAAAGCTTGACGCCAGTAAGAACACCCAAGTGGCTGTAAATAATCAGTAATTATGCTTTATATTGGCGTAATGTCAGGCACTAGCCTTGACGGTATTGATATCAGCTTAGTGGATATTGCCGAACAATGTTCACTCATAGCCAGTCACTATATGCCCATGCCAGGTCAACTCAAAGATGACTTATTGGCATTATGTAGTAGTTCAACCGATGAAATTGCTCGTGCCGCGCAAGCAGAACAGCAATGGGTTGAACTGACAGCACAAGGTATCGCTGCTCTTCTGGCCCAAACAGGCATTGAGTCCGAGAAAATCCGCGCCATTGGCAGTCACGGACAAACGATTCGTCACGAACCAAGCAAGCACTTTACTGTACAGATTGGTAATCCAGCTTTATTAGCAGAGCTCACCAGTATTTGTGTGGTCAGCGATTTTCGCAGACGCGACATGGCTGCTGGAGGTCAAGGTGCCCCACTGGTGCCTGCCTTCCATGAAATGCTGTTTAAACAACGTAATACACCCTGCGCAATACTTAATATCGGCGGCTTTAGCAATGTCACATTCCTGTCTGACAGTTTTGGCACGCGAGGGTTTGATTGCGGCCCAGGCAATGTATTGCTAGACGCATGGATTCTAGAGAAACAAGGCTTGGCATTTGATAGGAATGGAAACTGGGCCGCAAGCGGAAAAGTTCATCAGCCGCTATTAGAAACACTGCTAAAAGAACCCTTTTTTAGCACTCAAGGACCAAAAAGCACTGGCCGCGAATTGTTTAACTTAAAGTGGTTAAACCACATCTTGGATAGACATCAACCAATCGCAGAGCACGATGTACAAGCAACTCTGGCACAATTTACGGCACTTACTATTGCTCAAGCCATTACCCAAACACAGCCTAATACTCAAGAAGTATGGGTGTGTGGTGGTGGCGCGCATAACGCTGACTTATTAAGCCGCTTACGCCACGCATTACCAAAATGTTCGGTTGCAGCGACTGATGCGCTCGGTATTTCAGCAGACTGGATGGAAGCAATGGCTTTTGCTTGGTTGGCCCACTGCTGCTTAGAACGTATTGCCAGTAATCGCCCTGCAGTCACCGGCGCCAAAGGCCAAAGAGTACTTGGCGCCATCTATCCTGCTTAATAATCTACAGATTAAACTGAAAAAGAAGATCCGCAGCCACAGGTGGTCGTGGCGTTAGGGTTGTTAATAATAAATCGAGAACCTTCAAGACCCTCAGTGTAATCAACCTCAGCGCCAGCCAAGTATTGAAAACTCATCGGATCAACCACCAAACTGACGCCTTCACGCTCAATCAGCGTATCGTCATCTGCCAGTTCTTCATCAAAGGTAAAGCCATACTGAAAGCCTGAACAGCCGCCCCCAGTCACAAACACACGTAGCTTTAAACGCGGATTGCCTTCTTCTTCCACAAGGGCTTTTACTTTATTAGCAGCCCCTTGGGTAAACTGCATTGCTGCAGGAACGAAGGATTCAACACTCATTTGACTTTCTCCCAGCACGCGGCTGTAAACGACTCTATTGCATATTATCGGCTTATCCGACTATTAAGGTCAACTATTAACGATATTTAAGGAATTAACGCTGCCGAAACCAAGCCGCTTTCCTCATCGAGTCCAAACATAATATTGAGGTTCTGCACAGCCTGCCCAGATGCACCCTTAACTAGATTATCAATCACTGACATGATCACAACCAAATCACCGTTTTGCGGGCGCTGCACAGCAATACGACACATATTTGAGCCTTTTACGCTACGGCTCTGTGGGAAAATACCGGCGGGTAAAACATCTACAAAACGCTCATTTTGGTAGCGCTGCTCAAATAGCGCCTGTAAATCAACGCTACGATCAACCACAGTTGCGTAAAGAGTGGCATGAATACCGCGAATCATTGGCACTAAATGCGGCACAAATGTCAGTCCAACTGAAGCACCTGCTGCACGACCTAGCCCTTGCTTAATTTCTGGTAAGTGACGATGACCATTCACCGCATACGCCATCATATTTTCAGTTGCTTCGCAAAATAATGAGCCTACTTTAGCGCCGCGACCAGCGCCACTCACGCCTGACGCGCAGCTGGCAATTAATGTTTGCGTATCAGCAACTCCTGCTTCTATCAATGGGAGCAAACCCAGCTGAACAGCAGTTGGATAACAGCCTGGCACGGCGACCAAACGTGCTGTTTTGATCGCTTCACGATTGACTTCTGGTAAACCATAAACGGCATCGGCCAACAGATGCGGCGCACCATGCGCTTGACCATACCACTTAGCCCATTCCTGAGCATCTTGCAGACGGAAATCTGCAGATAAATCAATCACGCGAGTGCCAGCTTGCAAAATATCACCCGCTAAGCCATGCGCAACACCGTGCGGCGTAGCAAAGAACACCACATCACACGCCGTTAAGGTCTCCAGCTGCGGCACTGAAAAGGTCAGCTCAGGGTAACCTTCACGCAGATTAGGATACATATCAGCAACCCGCACGCCTTCTTCAGAGCGTGAAGTAATAATCTCAACTTGAGCGCATGGATGCAAAGCAAGTAAGCGCAGCAACTCAGCGCCTGTGTAACCTGTACCACCAACAATTGCCACCTTAATCATGCCTGCACCTTCTTTACTCAAGTGAAATTTATATCGAGCCGTAAACCTATAACCGACATTCTACAGATGACACTGTGCTATCCGCGTAATACCATAAGCCGTCTTATTTGTCGGAGTCTGTTATGACGTATCTGTGGCTCAAGGCCTTTCATATTATCGCAGTGGTGTGCTGGTTTGCGGGTTTATTTTATTTACCTCGCTTATTTGTTTACCATGCACAAAGTACCGACAGCATCAGTCAACAGCGCTTCACAATCATGGAACGTAAATTATACAGAGGCATCATGCATCCCTCGTTGATAGCCACTTTAGCACTGGGGATCAGCATGTTGTATATGAACCCTGCGCTACTTAGCGCGGGCTGGATGCATGTTAAACTTACGTTACTCACCTTTCTGATTATTTACCACTTCTCGCTTGGCGTGATTTACAAACGTTTTGCACAAGGCTTAAATGAAAAAAGCCATGTTTTTTACCGTTGGTTTAATGAGCTACCGGTGCTGTTTCTGATTGCAATTGTTCTACTGGCTATTTTAAAACCGTTTTAAAACTGTGCTAACAGCAATAGCACTGTACATTTTATTAAACTGATGTTGATTTGAGCGACGCTCTTTCGCATCGCTTTCACATACTCTACTTCCATAAATAAGGAAGCTTTATGACTGATACACGCTATAAAATCACCATGGATGGCAGTCTTGCGCCTGGTATAACACTTGATTTTGCCCAAGAAAATTTTGCCCGTTTATTTAAAACAGATGTGAGCGCGGTCAAACGCTTTTTTTCTGGCAGCCCGACAGTGATTAAGCGCGACATCAGCGAAGCAGAGGCTGATAAATATGTTCAAGCCATGCTCAATGCAGGCGTCATTGCTCATAAAGAAGCGGATCTTGCCGCCAGCCTCAGCTTGGAATCAATTGAGTCAGACAAACATGAGCAAAGCATCGAACGAATGACCTGTCCTAAATGTGGTACAGAACAAGCACAGAGTGAAACATGCCAGAACTGCGGCATTGTTATTGCCAAGTTTAATAGTTACCAAGCTCAAGCCAAGCAGGCGATTAGTTCTGCTGCTGCATCACCTTATGCAGCACCTTCCGCAACCATTGAGCAGGATAACAACGAAGTCGGTGAACTCAACATCTGGGGTATTGAAGGACGAATCGGCCGCATGCGTTATGTAGCGTGGTCAATGGTATTTATGTTTGCGATGCTACCAGCAATGTTAGTCTGCGCCTTGGCATTCAAAGCATCACCATGGCTGGGCGGCTTATTAATGGCTGTAGCAGGTATCGGTGCAATAATTATTGGTATTCAGATCAGCATAAAACGCTTGCACGATATTGGTTGGTCAGGTTGGCTGATCTTAATTGGCTTGATACCTATAGTAGGCAGTATCTTCCAACTACTGACCTTCGTAATGCCCGGCAGCAAAGTTAGCAACTTGTATGGCGCGCCGCCGCCCGCCAACAGTACTGCGGTTAAAGTTCTATTTTGGATCTGGGTTGCATTGCTTGCCTCTGGCTTTGTAATGGGCCTTGTCACTGGCATGCTTGGCGCCATGCTTGACGCGCAATAAATCAAAGCAACACCGGCTGATCAGCTTAGCGAAAAGCATGCTGATCAGCCGTAACTGTTAACCCGTATTACGCAGCCCCGCAGCAATACCCGCCACAGTCACTAACAACGCTTGCTCAATCGCTGGGCAAATCGCCTCCCCTTGCTCTCTTGAACGCGCCAGCAACTCGACCTGCAACAAATGTAGCGGATCAAGGTAAGTATCACGCACACTAATCGAAGCACGTACTTGTGGATGGCGTTCTAATAAGTACGTCTCCCCGGTCAGATGCAAAACCTGCTCAACAGCTTGCTGTAAATGCTGATACAACTGCTCACCAAAGCCGCGCAGCTCATCTGCGACCAAACGCTCATCGTACAAGCGGGCAATGCCAGAATCAGCTTTTAACAACACCATTTCCAGCATATCAATACGTGCGCGAAAGAATGGCCACTGATCACGCATTTCAGTCAACAGCGGCTCCTCTTGACGGGCAATAGCATTTTGTAAAGCAGTTTCCCAACCGAGCCATGCTGGCAGCATCATACGTGTTTGCGTCCAAGCAAAAATCCATGGAATGGCACGCAGACTTTCAATGCCTCCAGTGCGACGACGAGCTGGACGACTGCCTAGAGGTAAACGACCCAATTCTTGCTCTGGCGTTGCTTGACGGAAGTAAGCAACAAACTGTGGATTTTCACGCACTGTTTTCCGGTATGCGGCTAAACCATCAGCAGCCAAGTGCTCCATCACTTTACGCCATGTATCTTTTGGGACTGGAGGCGGCAATAATGTTGCCTCCAGTACCGAGGCTAAATACAAATTCAAATTTTGTGCAGCCACAGCCGGTAAGCCATATTTAAAGCGAATCACTTCCCCTTGTTCTGTCGTCCGAAAACGGCCTGCTACAGAGCCTGGAGGTTGCGACAAAATAGCCTCATGTGCAGGACCACCGCCACGACCCACAGTGCCGCCGCGCCCATGGAATAAGATCAACTCTATGCCTTGCTTGTCACAGACGGCCACCAGCTCTTCTTGCGCACAATATTGCGACCAAGCAGCAGCAGTTGTGCCTGCATCTTTTGCCGAGTCTGAATAGCCAATCATTACCTCTTGCGGTCCTGCCAGGCTAGCGCGATAGTCTGGCAAACTCAGTAACTGATCAATCACGCCAGCAGCATGATGCAAGTCATCCTGAGTTTCAAACAAAGGAACAATACGCATCGCCCGATTTAAACCCGCTTCTTTAAGCAGTAACTGCACCGCCAGCACATCAGAGGGTGCTGAGGCCATAGAAATCACATAAGAACCCAAAGCGTCAGCAGAAGCCTGAGCGACAACCTTGCACGTATCCAATACTTCTTGGGTATCAGCACTTGCCTGAAAAGAGTTGGATAATAAAGGTCTACGGTTAGCCAATTCACTCAACAAAAATGCTTGGCGCTGCTCCTCATCCCACTGCGCGTACTCACCGAGACCAAGCCATTGAGTGATTTCATTTAAAGCACTGCTATGACGCTCGGCATCTTGTCGAATATCTAAGCGCACCAATGGCAAACCAAAGGTTGTGGCGCGGCGAATCGTATCCAGTAAGTCACCGTCAGCAATTAAACCCATGCCGCATTCATGTAACGAGCGGTGGCACAAAAGCAATGGTGCGAGCAACTCATCAGTATCCTGCAAGATATCAGCTGATAGCGGTGCCCCTGTAGAGATAGCCTCTTGCAACTCGGCACGGGCTTTGCGCAGACGTGCGCGCAGCTTCTTCATTAAAACTCGGTAGGGCTCATCCGTTTTGCCCACTAGCGCTAACAACTCATGACTACCCTGCTGCATTGACAGCTCAGCAGTGAGACGAGAAATATCATGCAGAAATAAATCCGCAGCAATCCAGCGCGCCAATAATAAAACCGTTTTCGTCACTCGCGCGGTGACATTAGGATTGCCGTCACGATCACCGCCCATCCACGTTGCAAAGCGGATGGGGGTTGCGGTAATTGGCAATGCATCGCCGCCAGCTTCTTGCAAGACCTTATCCGCGTGACGTAAAACATTTGGAATCGCTTGCCATAGCGAGCGCTCAATCACCGCAAAACCCCAACGCGCCTCATCAACAGGGGTAGGCTGTTCGCTACGAATTTCGGTAGTATGCCAAACTTCAGAAATTAAAGTCCGCAATTTAACAATGATTTCTTCACGCTCAATACTGGTTAAATCAGTATGATCGAGCGCAGCCAACTGCTGAGCAATCACATCGTATTTCATAATTAAAGTACGACGCGACACTTCAGTCGGGTGCGCAGTGAGCACCAACTCAATATCTAAATCAGCCACAGCTTGCGATAAATCTTTTGAATTGTGGCCGGCAACCTGCAGGCGCTCAAGCACTGAAGCGAGCATTTGATCTTCAAAAGCAGGTTTTTCATCATTGCGACGACGACGCATCAAGTGATACTGGTCAGCAATATTGGCTAAGTTAAGAAACTGATTAAAACCCCGCGCAACCGGCAGCAATTCATCCTCAGATAGCTGATCCAAGGTATCAGTCAGTTGCTGGCGGCCATCATCTGAACCGCTACGTGCTGCTTTCGCACCTTCACGAATACGTTCAATTTTTTCTAAAAACTCTTCACCACGCTGTTCGCGCATGGTTGAACCAAGCAGTTCACCGAGTAAATGAACGTGCTCGCGTAGACGTGCATCAATTGGGATCATACTAGCGCTCCACTAAAGTTTGTTTCAGCTTGCCGAGTTATCCAGCATCTGGCAAGAAAACTTTAGTGATCAGAGCCCAATCAAACAACAATAGGAACGCGCTATCACATGAAGTTACTGCGGAACAAACTCACAACGTACTGCACGCTTTTTATCATCGACTAAAACACCACTTAAACCTTTTTGCTGGGTATCAAACAGCACAACAATACCATCCATACACTGAGCCACTTGCTCAGCAGGTTTTAGAGACGCTTTATAGTCTTCGCCTGGAATTGTTTTAAGCATGGTGTACTCAGCCAAGAGCAATGCATCAGCTGGCTTAGCCATATGTAAATAACCGTAATAACTTAAGATTGCTACAGTACCGAGAACACTGGCAATAGCAGTAGCAATCAGTGGTCGAAAGTCGCGCTCGCTCATAATGACTCCATAACGTTATTAGTACTGATAAGAATCTAAACTTAGCGCCCCTGCAACAGATAACTCCGCTACAGGGGTAGCCTCACTCAGGCAATTAATGCTCTGGGCGCATATGCGGGAATAAAATCACATCGCGAATTGAGGCAGAGTCTGTCAGTAGCATCACCAAGCGATCAATACCAATACCCTCACCAGCCGTAGGCGGCATACCGTACTCAAGTGCGCGAACAAAATCAGCATCGTAATGCATGGCTTCATCATCACCAGCATCCTTATCTGCCACCTGTGCTAAGAAACGCTCAGCTTGGTCTTCAGCATCATTGAGCTCTGAATAGGCATTGGCAATTTCACGGCCACCAATAAACAATTCGAAGCGATCCGTGACATTTGGATCATCGTTATTACGACGCGCCAGCGGTGACACCTCAAAGGGATAACGGGTAATAAAAGTCGGTTGTTCAAGCAGATGCTCAACCGTTTCTTCAAAAATCATAGTTTGTAATTTGCCGATACCCTCAAAGCCCAACACCTTAGCACCGTGCTTTTTAGCTAAAGCGCGGGCGCTATCGATATTTTCTAGGTCTGCAGCAACAATCTCTGGATTGTATTTCAAAATTGAATCAAACAGAGAAATACGCTGAAATGGCTGACCAAAATGGAACACTTTACCTTGGTAGGGCACATCAGTCGTACCGAGTACGGCCTGCGCCAGCTCACGAAATAGCTCTTCAGTGAGATCCATGTTGTCTTCATAATCTGCGTACGCCTGGTAAAACTCCAGCATAGTAAACTCTGGATTATGCCGCGTAGAAACACCCTCGTTACGGAAGTTGCGGTTAATTTCAAAGACTCGCTCAAAACCACCGACAACCAAACGCTTCAAATACAACTCAGGAGCAATACGCAAGTACATTGGCAAATCAAGTGCATTATGGTGGGTTTCAAAAGGCTTCGCCGCGGCACCACCTGGAATGGTTTGCAACATGGGTGTTTCGACTTCTAAAAAGTCGCGCGCAGTTAAGAAACTACGAATATGCCCAATAACCTTAGAGCGTACTTGGAAGGTATGGCGTACCTCTTCATTGACAATCAAATCCACATAACGCTGACGGTAGCGCTGTTCCGTATCAGTTAAACCATGGTGTTTATCAGGCAACGGACGCAATGATTTAGTCAGCAATTGCACTGTATCCATATGCACATACAAATCACCTTTGCCGGAGCGCGACAAGGTTCCTTCAATGCCAATAATGTCACCCAGATCCCAGGTTTTAATCTCAGCAAGCTTTTCTTCAGGTAGGCTTTTACGGTCAACATAGGCCTGCAAACGCCCTGTCATATCTTGCACGACCATAAAAGCACCGCGATTGAGCATGATACGTCCGGCAATTTTCACCGGTATAGCAGCGCTGGCTAACTGCTCTTTCGTGTCATCCGAATACTGTTTCTGGATATCAGCGCAGTAATGCTCACGACGAAAATCATTCGGAAAAGCATTGCCCTTAGCACGCTCGCTCGCCAGCTTCTCTTTACGCAAGGCGATTAGTTTGTTTTCTTCCTCTTGTAACTCATGCTGGGTTTGCACTGATTCACTCATGATCGGTATCCACTATTTTATTCAGGTCGCTGCTAGAGCGATTGTAGGCACGGCAATAGCGTGCTAATTACAGCGTTGGCACATTATTACCGTGCCAGGGCTGGTCAAAGTCCTTGTTTTAAACTCGCCTCTAAAAACTGATTGAGGTCACCGTCTAACACTGCATCGCAGTTACTTTCTTCAACGT
Source organism: Pseudomonas sp. (assembly GCA_034006605.1). Taxonomy (GTDB): domain Bacteria; phylum Pseudomonadota; class Gammaproteobacteria; order Pseudomonadales; family Pseudomonadaceae; genus Denitrificimonas. The sequence continues at coordinate 12,062 of JAVESM010000001.1, forward strand.
TGGTACGCAAGTCTTTAATACGCGACTGGTCCAGTACATAAGAACGAATCTGATGCCCCCAACCAATATCCGACTTACTGTCTTCCAACTCTTGTGAGGCAGCATTACGCTTTGACAGCTCCAACTCATACAGTCTGGCACGCAACATTTTCATCGCGGTATCACGGTTGGCATGTTGGGAGCGTTCATTCTGGCAACACACCACAGTATTGGTCGGCACGTGAGTAATACGCACGGCAGAGTCCGTAGTATTCACGTGCTGGCCACCGGCACCGGAGGAACGATAGGTATCCGTACGCAAATCTGCTGGGTTGATATCAATTTCAATATTGTCATCCACTTCTGGCGAGACAAATACCGCAGTAAACGAAGTGTGACGACGGTTACCCGAATCAAACGGGCTTTTACGCACTAAACGATGCACGCCGGTTTCAGTGCGTAACCAACCAAAGGCGTACTCACCTTTAATATGCAAGGTCGCACCTTTTATTCCAGCCACATCGCCCGAAGACAATTCCATAATCGTAGCTTCAAAGCCGTTATGGTCAGCCCAACGCAAATACATGCGCAGTAAAATATTAGCCCAATCCTGTGCCTCAGTACCGCCAGAACCTGCTTGAATATCCAAATAGGCGTTATTGGCATCCATTTCGCCACTGAACATGCGGCGAAACTCAAGCTTGCCGAGGTCTTCTGCAAGACGCGCAACTTCTTTACGCACTTCATCGACAGCATCCTGATCCTGTTCTTCAACCGCCATTTCCAGCAGTTCTTTAGAGTCAGTGACACCGCTTGCAAGATTATCTAAAGTTTCTACGACTTGCGCCAATAGAGAACGCTCACGACCAAGATTTTGCGCATAGTCTGGGTTATTCCAAATCGCAGGATCTTCCAGTTCACGTTCGACTTCAGTTAGACGCTCATGCTTGGTATCGTAGTCAAAGATACCCCCGAATGACTTGCGTGCGCTCTGCTAAGTCATTGATGGCTTGATGGATTGGATTGACTTCCATAACAGACAATTCTCTCTTGATTGAACAGTATAAAAACGCAGATTATACCTCAATAAAGACACGCTGTGCGTAGCTCCGCAGTACAGCCTAAGCTTTTGTTTAGCAGGGGCTGAGACTGGAAACCATCAGCTGCAGACTTTGATTGCCGCGAAACTCATTAATATCCAGCTTATAAGCCACTTGTGCATGACTGATCGTCGGATTAGGCCAAATATCCAGATCAACATTGAAGGCAATCGCATCTATAGCGGGAGCGCTTTGTGAGCTTTGTAAAACTAATTTTAAGTGTTTTTCACCCACCAGCCTTTGACTCAGAATTTTAAAATCACCATGAAACAATGGTTCAGGAAAACGCTGCCCCCAAGGACCAGCGTGGCGCAACTGCTGCGCCAGCTGCATATCAAACTCATTCGCCGCTAAACTGCCATCTGAATAAATTCGCCCAGTTAAATCATCTGCAGTCAGCTGGCGACGTACTTCGGCATCAAAAGCCTTAGCAAAAGCCTCATAATGAACTGTTGGTAAGGTCAAACCAGCCGCCATAGCATGGCCACCAAATTTGCTGATTAACGCGGGATCGCGTGCTGCCACAGCATCCAGCGCATCACGAATATGCAAACCAGGAATCGAGCGTGCCGAGCCTTTTAACTGACCGTCACCCGCATCAGCAAAGGCAATCACTGGACGGTGATAACGCTCTTTCATCCGCGAGGCTAAAATCCCAATCACCCCTTGGTGCCATTCTGGCTCAAACAAACACAGACCAAAGGGCAAGTTATCTAAAGGTAAGTCCTTGAGTTGCACCAAAGCTTCGCGCTGCATGCCTTGCTCAATTTGCTTGCGATCTTGATTAAGCTGCTCAAGTTGTTGTGCGCGCTGCATTGCAGCGTCCAGATCCTCGCACAGCAAACACTCAATACCTAAACTGATGTCATCCAACCGGCCTGCAGCATTCAGGCGTGGCCCAACAATAAAACCTAAATCCGTCGAAACCAAACGTCGGTGATCACGCCGCGCCACCTCTAATATCGCCAAGAGACCGGGCCGGGTACGCCCCGCACGAATACGTGCCAAGCCTTGATGAACTAAAATTCGGTTATTCGCATCCAAAGGCACCACATCAGCCACGCTACCTAAGGCAACCAAATCTAACAGCTCTGCTAAATTGGCTTCTTTAATGCTCTGCTGCACAAACCAGCCGCTGCTGCGTAAGTGCGCACGCAGTGCCAATAGTACGTAAAACATCACGCCAACGCCTGCTAGGGCTTTACTGGGAAACGCGCAGCCAGGCTGATTGGGGTTAACTATCGCATCAGCCGTCGGCAATTGTGCACCGGGCAAGTGGTGATCCGTCACCAACACCTTGAGCCCAGCCGCTTGCGCCGCGGCGACACCGTCAAGACTGGAAATACCGTTATCCACAGTGACTAAAAGATCTGGTTGACGCTGCAAGGCCACTGCAACAATTTCCGGAGTCAAGCCGTAACCATAGTCAAAGCGGTTGGGCACTAAATAGTCAACATGCGCAGCACCGAGCATGCGCAAACCCAACACACCCACACAACTGGCCGTGGCACCATCCGCATCAAAATCACCGACAATAAGAATACGCTGACGCTGCTCGAGTGCTTGTGTCAATAGCTGCACCGCAGCACCCATGCCTTTAAGCAGATGAGTGGGTAGCAACCCAGCTAAACTTTTATCTAATTCAGTCGTGCTTTGCACGCCACGCGCTGCATAAATACGCGTTAACAAAGGCGGAAGATCACCTAAGTCAGGCATAACAGCAGGGAGTGGTCGTTGTTCTATACGCATAGCCGTGTGTTTACTCTTATTTGGTATGACCTAAAATAAATCAGAGAGCGACTGCGCCTCGTTCACCATGCAGCCACTCCAACTCAATCGTGTGCTGACCACGCTCATCGGTAATAAATACATCGCCATCACTGATCATCACACTCCAGTTAATCGTGCGCGGCAGATCTTCTGCTAAATGGCTCAGAGACTCTTGGCTAATGGCTAACACGTTTAAGTTTTTCAAGCTACGGACGTGATCCAGCTCTTTACTGATCCAAGTGCGCAAGCTGCCATAGGCTAAAACGCTTAAGCGTTCAGCACGTCTTGAGCACCAGGTCATGCGCTCTGCCGTGGGCTGCCCAACTTCAATCCAATGCAAAATACGCCCATCCAAACTTTTCTCCCATACCGCAGGCTCATCAACGTTAGACAAACCACGACCAAACTCAATCTGCTCAGCATGCCAGAGCGCCCGTGCGAGTAAGCGTGACAATAAGCGTTCTGCCGTTTCGGAGGGATGACGCGCCATACTGAAGCGCAGACTGTCATATACATTGCGATCCATATCAGTCAGGCTCAACTCAACTTTATAAGGCGTGGCTTGCAGGGCCATAATCAGAGATCTCTATAGGGTAACAAAGCGGATCAGTCTAACCTGTTCTTCCTCTCGGCGCTGTAGCGCAATAACAATGGCGTCATCGCAACACCGACACGGCATTGATATAAAACAAGGAAGATCCATGCTAAACGGTGGTCTTTGCACAAGCACATGCCGCATAATGTCTACTGCTACTCACTTGCAGAACTCTATAGCCATTTTCTTTTCGTGTACGGAGCTCGATAACTGTAATGATCCGTTTTAGCCGTTTTATGCTGCTCATCGGCTTTTGTATGTCGCCCCTTTTTGCTTATGCAGATGATAGTTTGCTTATGACGCCCACTGTCAATCAATGCAGCTTAGAGCACATTGCTAGCGAACCTAAACCTGCACTTGAAGAATGCTTAAATTCTGCCCAGCTTGGCTATGCTGATGCGCAATTTGTACTCGGCGAATATTGGTACCAAGGCCAGTACGCTCCGCGTGATTTCCAACAAGCGATCAAGTGGTTTGAACAAGCCTCTGTGCAAGGACATGCCATGGCACAGCTGCGTTTAGGGTCTATGTTTTATCGCGGCGAAGGTGTCCCAGCCAACAGCATTCAAGCGTATATTGTGTTAAAAATGTCAGCCATCAATGGCTCAGATGAAGCGATTGATAGCGCAGATCAAGTGGCCCTACAAATGCAACGCGACGAGTTGGAAATCGCCGACCAAGTGCTTGCACAGATTTTCCGTAGCTATTTGCTAGAGCTGAGTAATGAGGCAATAGCACCATAAACTGTTGTATCAAGATGCTCATGGAGATCAGCATGCCGACTCTTTACAGCGTAATTTTTCTGATCAGCTGCAGTTTATTTGCAAGTGTTTCTGCAGCAGCAGAAGACAACTCAGCCGCGTCAACCACTCCAACCGAACCCTCTATCAGCGCGCCACAATCGACACATGCCCGCCCGATTAGCCGTAATATTGCCGCCGCCCAAGCGATTCAACTCGGAACTGAAGCACAACAACTGATCACGTTAACCACTCAGCGCGAGCACTTTTCTGCACTTTTTTTAGCGGCCAACCAAGCCGAACCGCGCGGCATGTTAATTTTATTGCCAGGTGTAGGCGAGTCATTTGATTGGCCAACTGCAATCGGCCCTTTACGCAGCAAGTTACCTGATGCTGGATGGCATACTTTAAGCATTAACCTACCCACCTCACCCGCGCCAGAAAACACACTTCAACCGATCATCGCACGACCTGTGGCCGAACAAATCATCATTGAACCTCCTGTTGCGCCAACACCTCCAGCAAAAGAAGACAGTACAGACAACGAGGTTGAGCCGACAACTGAAGAAGCAGAAGCACCAGAGCCCACAACCGATGATGTATCGAGTGAACCAAGCAACGAGGTATCAGCACCTGAGTCAGCAGCGCCGCCTGCCGAGCCACTGCCACCATTGACCTATCCTGAACGGATCAATAGTTTTATTGAAGCAGCCGTGAACTATGCACAACAGCAACAAGCCACCGAGATCATTCTACTTGGCCACCATGAAAGTGCTTACTGGGTATTAAGTTATCTCGCTGAGCAGCCATCTCCAACACCTCTGCGCGTGGTATTAATTGCACCTCGTACCAATACTCAAGGGCACTCATCGTACGAAAACTTGATCAGCGCCAATGCTTCACCTATTGCAGACTTTTATTATAAGGGCGATCGTGTCACAGAAATCGCCGCCAAGCAGCGCTTACAAGCCAGCAAGCGTGCGGGCCTAGACCACTATCATCAAGTTGGACTGACTGCAGTACATCCATCTTTAGAGCAAGAGCAGTTATTTCGTCGTGTCAAAGGATGGCTCAACAAGCCGTAGCTTTAATCCTTATGAGCGTTTAACTTATTGTGTTCTCAGCAGCCCGATGACCGCTAGCCTTAACTAAAAACGGATATTTTATGCGCACCTTGTTTGCTCTTTTCTTAATTGGATTGACCAGTTTTGCAGCCGCTGAACCAGAAGCGATGCAGAAGCTAAATGCTTTGCTCGCCAACCCCGCCGCCCAAGAGCAAGCCTATACGGCAGGTCATGAGCGCATCAGTTTTTGCAAGCATTGCCACGGTGAAGATGGCAACAGCAAGCGTAACTACATCCCCAACCTCGCCGAACAGAATCCTATTTACTTGTTTAATGCCTTTGAAAAGTTTTCCAATGGTGAACGTAGCAATTTTGTCATGTCAAAACTGGCAAAAAACCTAACCTTAGACGATCGAGTTAATATCGCTCTGTATTACGGCCAACAGAAAGTCGTAGTACAGCCTAGTGAGTCAGCACAACTGCACGCTCAAGGCCAAGCTAAGTTCAAACAAATTTGTCAAGGCTGTCATGGAGCAAACGGCGAAGGCAAAGAAGATATGCCAAGACTCGCCGGACAACCGGCAGAATATATCACCCGTACCTTAAAAAACTTCCGCAGCAAAGACCCAAGTCGTGCCGCATCAATTATGCTATCGATTGCGGAAAACATGAGCGATGAGGATATTGCGTCAGTGGCCAGTTATATCCAAGAACTGGATATCTAAAACACTGTTTTATAGGTGCTGACGCAATAACGCATAAGCATTATGTAAGGCACGGGTTTTCTCGGTTGCAGCCTGTATTTGTGCAGGCTTTGCGCCCGCCCCCATCAGCTTATCCGGATGATGAATGCTGAGCTGACGGCGATACGCCACTTTAATCTGCACCAAGGAATCCGTGCGGCGCACCCCTAACAGCCTTAAAGCCTCTTCAAGTTCATTATGAGTGGCGCGCGGCTGACTGTTTACACGCCTTGCTTGTTCTTCAGCTCGAGCAAAGACCGTCTTCGAGCAACCGAGCCAATCGGCACACTGCTGTAAAATTTTGCGCTGTTTAGCCGTAGCTAAACCTTGAGCCAGAGCCATACGCCATCCTGCCAACAGCAGCCGCTCTAATTGCTCCGGCGTTTTATAATGCGCTTGCAAACTCACGCGCAGCTCAGCGAGCTGACACGCCTTCCCCTTTGAAAACGCATTAATAGCCAATATTTGTGCTGGGCCGAACAATTGCACCCGTTGCATTTCTGCACGCGCCATCTGGATATGCTCAGACGTCACCCGCCCGGTGCTCTTCGCAAGATGGCCGAGCAACATAAACAACGTCTGCTGTGCATCCAAGGGTTTCACTGTTTGCGGCTGTAACCGCGCACGCAATTGCGCCCAGTTATCAAATGCTAAATTGCGATCAATAATACTACCCACCAGCATTCCTAGCAGCGCACCAGGAATGCTGGCAATCGCCAAACCAGCTAAGCCGCCAATGATGGTTACCGGCCAAATCATGATTTGGCCAATACCGCTTCAGCAGCAACCAATCTGTCCTGCGTACCCACATCAATCCAGCAGCCCTTAAAGTGCTCACCACTGACACAGCCCCGGGCAATCGCTTGACGCAGTAAAGGCGCTAATTTGAAGGCCCCCACTTGGCAGTCCGCAAACAGTTTTGGATGCAATACAGCAATCCCGCTGTATGTGAGGGTCTCTGCGTCTGCTGAGAGCACACACCCCTCTTGCAAAGAAAAATCACCGTCAAGATGATGTTTAGGATTGTTAATCAGCACTAAATGCGCCAAGCCATGCAAGGGTTGCAACAACATCGAAAAGTCATAATCAGTGAAGACATCACCGTTCACTACAATAAAAGGCTCATCACCGAGCAAAGGTAATGCTTTATAAATGCCACCACCCGTTTCGAGCGGCTGTGACTCTTTTGAGTAGGTAATATGCAACCCAAAACGCTCGCCATCACCCAAGTGCGCTTCGATTTTATCACCCAACCACGCGTGATTAATCACCACCTCACGAATACCTGCCTGTACCAGCGCACGCAGGTGATATTCAATTAATGGCACGCCCGCCACAGGAATCAACGGTTTGGGTGTATGTAAGGTTAAAGGACGCATACGCTCACCTTTACCTGCCGCCAAGATCATTGCACGCATGGTTTTATCTCTGTGTAGACAAACTGGTTAATAATTGCGCTAAGGGTTCCAGCTCTGTACGCCGCGAAAGCACTTGTTGTAAATAATCAAAAAAGCGCGGCACATCACTTAAATAACGCGGTTTCCCATCACGGTGACAAATACGCGCAAAAATACCAATCACTTTTAAATGCCTTTGCGCCCCCATCAGATCACTGTCACGTTGAAAGTCTTCGAATGTATCCGGTAGTGCGAGCCCACTCACCCGTGCTTTTTGCCAATATTGCCGTAACCAGCCCTCGACTCGCGCTTCAGGCCAACTAATAAAAGCATCCTTAAACAGGCTGGTAATGTCATAGCTGATTGGACCATACACCGCATCTTGAAAATCCAAAATACCTGGATTGGGCGTACTGAGCATTAAGTTACGCGGCATATAATCACGGTGCACTAAGACTTGGGGCTGTTTAAGCGCGCTACTCACCAATACATCGCACGTTTTCTGCCACCAATCCCTCTGTTGTTCCGTCAAATGTTGGCCTAACGCATGCTCAACATACCAATCTGGAAACAACTGTAGCTCACGACGCAGCAAGGCTTCATCGTAAACAGGCAACTGTGCATCCTGCACTGGAATATTCTGCAAACGAATCAATGCATCGATTGCCAAAGCAAACATTTCATCGGCATTGTCTTGATTGAGCACTTCAAGCCAAGTCTGCTGCCCCAGATCAGACAGCGCTAAAAAGCCACGTGCCAAGTCCTCTGCCCAAACTGTAGGTACATGCAAACCACCTTGTGCCAACAACTTGGCTATTTTTACAAAAGGCCGGCAATCTTCTTGTGGCGGCGGCGCATCCATTAAAATCAAGTCAGCTTCGCTAGAGTGCCAACGAAAATATCGCCGAAAACTTGCATCACTGCTGGATGGTTGCAGGCTATTTACGGTAGTCTCTGCAAAGCCTGCTTGTTGAGCAATATGCGGTAACTGCTCTGCAAACCAGTGCGTTAGCTCGTGTAAACGACTATCGTCTACATTTATAGGTTGATTCGGCATGGTAATTCTCCAACGGTGCTAGCCGTTCTGTAGGGCATGCTTTATTATCGCTGATCTTTTCCAGCCCTTCGAGAGGCATGCTGGGTATTTCTCACCAAGCGCATGCGGGAAGCACGGACACAAAATATGGCAGCTAAATATATTTATCGTAAAAAATTCCCATTACTGGCAACTGGGGCGCTATGCATCTTACAGCCTTTACTCAGTGGCAGTATCCATGCAGCGCAGCAGTATGACTGTAAAGTAAGCGCTAGCGGTGGCTGGGCATGCAACACACAAGACAGCCAAGCCGCTGTGCCGCCTCGTCCAGAGCGAGCAGCAGCCGTTACTGCAAGCAGTAGCACTGGTAAAACCACTAGCAGCAACGCAAAAAAAGCGACAGAAAAATCAGTCGCTTCTGTGAGCGATAGCCGTGGCAAAGCGCTAACAAGCCGCAGCGAAGATTTCAGTCATCTAGACTGGGTACCGCGCGACCAGCTCAGCGCAGAGCAACTGGCTGAGACAGGGCCCTATTGCGCAGGGGATTATATTGAGCCAGTGCGCCCAGGTATGAACGATACAACGGCCTTTAAAGATGCGCCGTTATACGTCAATGCCGGTGCATCACGCTATGAACAAACCACAGAGACCGCGACTTTAGCTGGGAACGTTGTCATTCGCCAAGCCAGCTTACAAGCTGAAGCAGATGAAGCCAATCTGTACCAACAAGACAACAAAGGCGAGCTAAAAGGTAATGTTCGTATACGTGATCGCAACACCCTAGTTGTTGGTGATCGTGCAGAACTGCAACTCGACAGCGGTGCAGCACAAATTGAAAACGCCGAATATGTCATGCATACCGGCAAGACTCGTGGCAATGCGCAATACATCAAGCGTCAAGAAGATGCCATTATTCGTCTTAAAGACGGCACCTATACACGCTGCGAGCCGGGCAGCAATGCATGGCACTTAAGAGGCAATAACGTCACCCTTAACCCAAATACCGGTTTTGGTAGCGCGACCAACGTAACGTTACGCGTGAAAAACGTACCCGTTTTTTACACACCCTATATTCACTTCCCGATTGATGATCGCCGTCAGTCCGGCTTTTTACCACCAAGCATCAGTTTCAGTAACGACAATGGCTTGGATTTAACTACGCCGTACTACTTCAACTTAGCACCTCATTTCGATGCCACCTTGTATCCCAACTATATGAGTAATCGCGGTCTGCTCACCGAAGGTGAGTTCCGTTACCTCGGTAAAAGCAGCGAAAGCCGCATTGGTGGTGCATGGCTGAATGACAGCGAAGAAGAACGTAAGCTGCAATCGGAGTACGAAAAAGATCGCTGGATGTACACCCTACAGCACCAGCAAGGGTTCAACTCGCGCTTGTTAGGTACTGTCGACTACACCGACATTAGCGACCCGTACTACTTCCAAGATTTACGCAGTAATGTTGTCCTTGGTTCTAACGAAGTGCTGGATCAAAAGGCCGATCTGACGTGGCGTGGTGACAACTACACAGCCATGTTTGGCGTACACGCCTATGAAATGGCTAATATTACCGACATCACCCCTTATGATCGCCTGCCACAATTCACTTTAGCTGGCGCACTGCCTTACCAGCCTGCTGGGTTGCAAATGGGCTATCAAACAGAGTGGACACGCTTTGATCGTTCACTGAAGAAGGGTTTGTTCAGTGATGAAGATGGTCTTACCACGCCGTGGAACGACACCTATCTCAGCGGTCTAGACCGCGCCAATGGTGACCGTCTACATGTAGAGCCCTCCATCAGCTTACCGATGAACTGGAGCTGGGGCTTTGTTAAGCCGGCAGTTAAATATGCGTACACGCGCTATGACTTAAGTTTAGATAGTCAAGGTAAGGGCGACTTACAAACGGCAGGTAGTACATTCAACAGCAGCCCAGATCGCAGCGTACCCATTTATAGTGTCGACAGCGGCTTGTACTTTGATCGCAACAGCCAGTGGTTTGGTAAGTCTTATCGCCAAACGTTAGAGCCACGTTTGTTCTATCTGTATGTGCCAAATGAAGATCAATCTGATCTGCCGTTGTTTGACACCAGCGATATCCAGTTCAGCTATGCCAGCTTATTCCGTGACAACCGCTTCAGCGGGCGTGACCGCATCGGTGATGCCAACCAGCTATCGTTAGGTTTAACCAATCGCTGGCTTGAGAGCAACGGTTTTGAGCGCCAGCGTATCAGTGTGGGTCAGGCTTACTACTTTGCTGACCGCAAAGTTTTACTGTCCGGAAAAAATTATAAGGACTATGCAGAGAACACCAGTACACGCTCACCGTATGCGATGGAGTACATGTACCAGTTCAACCGCGATTGGCGTGTGAATGCTGATCTGATGTGGGATCCGGATACTCACCGTACTCGCTCAGGTAGCGCCATGTTCCATTACCAACCGGAAGATAATTTAAATAAAATTGTTAACTTTGGTTACCGCTACCGTAATGATGGTAATCATTACAACTACACAACAGGTCGCTGGGAAACAGGCACCAGTGATTACACTGATGGAACGGGTGTCGTTTACAAAGACTTCTACAAAATTGAACAGACCGACGCCTCAATTATGTGGCCGGTGGTACCGCAATGGAACGTTATTGCGCGCTGGCAGTACGATTACAATCGCAATAATACCTTGGAAGCCTTTGGTGGCTTTGAATACGACAGTTGCTGCTGGAAATTACGCTTAATCAACCGCTATTGGGTTGACTACGATGAACGCACCATGTCACCACTGGACAACCGTAAAGGTGATCACGGCATTTTCTTGCAGATCGTCTTAAAAGGCTTAGGTGGTGTAACCGGTAATAAAGTAGAGACATTCCTCGATGAAGGCATTCAAGGCTACCGTGAACGTGAAGACAATGCTTATTAAACCTTTATCTGCGCTAGTACTGGCCAGCAGCTTGCTGGTCGGGAATGCATATGCAGCCGAGCAAACACTAGACCGTGTGGCAGCTATCGTGGATAACGATGTTGTCATGTACAGTCAATACCAAACACGCCTGAAAGAAGTGCAGCAAACCATTAGCAAGCGTGGCGTGCAAGCGCCTGCTGAAGAGGTCCTGCGCCAGCAAGTAATGGAGCGTCTAATTCTTGATGCCATCCAATTACAAATTGCTGAACGCTCAGGCATTCGGGTCAGCGATGAAGAACTCAGCACTTCTATGGCCACCATCGCTGAACGCAACGGTCTGACAGCCGAGGAGTTCTCTAAAGCGCTCGCTGCTGATGGCTTAACGTTGCAAGATGCCCAAGAGCAAATTCGTCAAGAAATGCTAATTAGTCGCGTGCGTCAATACCGTGTTGCTGAACGTATTCAAGTCACCGACCAAGAAGTGCAAAATTTCTTGGCGTCCGATTTGGGCAAAATGCAACTGGCCGAAGAATACCAACTGGCCAATATTTTGATTCCAGTGCCTGATGCAGCCACTAATGCAGATTTAGCTAAAGCAGAAAAAACCGTTGCCAACGTGGTTGAAAAACTGGCGCAAGGTGGCGATTTTGCACAACTGGCCATAGCCTATTCGGCCAGTGAAAATGCTTTAGAGGGCGGGGAAATGGGCTGGCGTAAAGCGGCGCAACTGCCACCGCCTTTTGATCGTTTATTAAGCAATATGGCGGTGGGCCAAGTGACTGAGCCTACGCGGACTTCAGGTGGCGTCATTATGCTGAAGCTACTGGATAAGCGTGGTGGCGATGTGATGTATCGCAATGAAACTCATGCGCGCCATATTTTGCTCAAGCCAAGTGAGATTCGCAGTCCAGAAGCAACCAAAAAACTGGCACTGCGCCTCTATCAGCGTTTACGCAGCGGTGAAGATTTTGCCGTACTGGCCAAGCAGTTCTCGGAAGACCCAGGCTCTGCTCTGAATGGCGGCGACTTAAATTGGATTGATCCAAACTCATTAGTTCCAGCCTTCCGCGAAGAAATGGCCAACACTGCAATTGGTGAGTTATCTGAGCCCTTTGAAAGCCAATTTGGCTGGCACGTTCTGCAAGTGCTTGATCGCCGTAGCACAGACAGTAGTTCGCAAATGCGTGAACAACAAGCCATAACGCTATTGCGTAATCGTAAGTACGATGAAGAACTGCAAACATGGTTGCGTCAGATTCGCGACGAAGCGTATGTGGAGATTAAAAACTTATGACTTTGCGTTTTGCTTTAACGCCCGGCGAACCTGCCGGAATTGGCCCAGACCTCTGCCTGATGCTAGCGCACGAAGTCCAACCTTATCCTGTCATTGCAATCACTAATCGTCAGCTGCTCAGCGAACGCGCAGCGCTACTGGGTTTAAAGGTTCAGTTACTGGATGTACAGCCTGATGCTTGGCCTGATAAACCAGCGCCAGCAGACAGCCTATATGTCTGGGACACGCCTCTCTATGAGCCTGTGGTCGCGGGTCAATTGAATCAAGCCAACGCACAGCATGTTCTTGAAACACTCACTCGCGCCGGCCAAGGCTGCTTAGATGGCGTGTTTAGTGCAATGATTACTGCGCCGGTGCACAAAGGCATCATTAATGATGCTGGCGTGCCTTTCTCTGGTCATACTGAGTTCTTACAAGCGCTCACCCAGTCCCCTCAAGTCGTGATGATGCTGGCGACCCACGGCTTACGCGTGGCCTTAGTCACCACACACCTACCACTGCGTGATGTTGCCGATGCAATTACCAGCGAGCGAGTGGAAACCATTACCCGTATTTTGCATGCTGACTTACAACAAAAATTTGCGATTAAAAACCCAAGAATTTTAGTCTGTGGGCTCAACCCGCATGCCGGTGAAGATGGTCACCTAGGCCGTGAAGAGCTGGATATTATTCAACCGACACTCGATCGTTTGCGCGCTGAAGGCATGGACTTAGTCGGCCCTCTACCGGCTGACACCTTGTTTACACCGAAGAACCTTAAACAATGCGATGCAGTATTAGCGATGTATCACGATCAAGGCTTACCGGTGCTCAAGCATCGCGGCTTTGGCGCAGCCGTCAATATCACCCTAGGCATGCCCATTATTCGCACATCAGTGGATCACGGTACGGCGCTGGAGTTGGCTGGAACTGGTGAGATTGATACCGGCAGCCTGCATATTGCGCTAGAAACAGCCTATCGAATGGCTGCAAGTAAACAGGCTTAAACAGAGAATAACAACGCCACCCTATACTTATACGGTGGCGTTGTTGAATGACTCATTTAATCACGTTTACGCAAACGGTACTGTACTGGCACTTGTTCAATGCCTTTGATCGTCACATTCAGATTCTTCCACAAACCATCTTTAATACCGTATACACAGCCATAAATAGATAACTTTTGGCCGCGATGCCATGCATTCTGCACAATCGCGGTATGGCTAACATTAGCGACCTGTTCAATCGCATTCAGCTCACACAGGCGATCAACACGCGCCTCCTCAGTCGGCAATTTTTCCAGCTCTGCATGATGTTCATAATGCAGATCTCGAATGCAGCGCAGCCAAGCATCCGTTAAACCAACCTGCTTATCTTGCATCGCCGCACGAACACCACCACAACCATAGTGACCCGTGACTAGAATGTGTTTTACTTTTAATACATCCACCGCATATTGAATCACTGATAAGCAGTTGAGGTCAGTATGTAAAACCACATTACCCACATTACGATGGACAAACAGATCACCTGGTAGCATGCCTACAATTTCATTGGCCGGTACGCGCGCATCTGAACAACCTATCCATAAATATTCTGGTTCTTGCTGTTTAGCCAGCTTCTCAAAAAATTCAGGGTCCTCTTTTTTGATGGACTCAGCCCAGCGGGCATTATTATCAAATAACTGTTGTAGCTCAGGCATAGGTTCCTCTGCTGGCTGTTGTTACACATTTTAAAAATCAAATCCGCTCTGGGACAAAACCCAAGCATGTGCAGTCACACTTTTTCACGACTGTTCTTCATCTACAAACAAAGTACAGGCCATAACCAGTGCATCTTCATGCCCGTCAACGGTGGGATAATAATCACGCCTGCGGCCTATTTCATTAAAACCAAAACGCTCGTACAAACGATAAGCGGACACATTGGAAGCACGCACCTCAAGAAAACATTCCACACAACCACGCTGGCTCGCACGTTGCATAAGATGCTCTAACAGTTGCAGACCCAGCCCTTTACCCTGCTGTTCAACGGCAATCGCAATATTAAGCAAATGCGCCTCATCAACAATTTGGCTGATCACAGCATGACCCACATGTTGATTATCAACAAACATCATCCAGCACTCATAACTGGTCAATGCATCAACATACAGCTTACGTGACCAAGGGTGCGAAAAAGCATGTTGCTCTAACCCGACGACACCATCCAAATCCTCGACTTGCATGAGGCGAAACTGCAAAGAGTTAGTCATGTTTAGCAAGCCAGAGCGCGCGCACCGCACACATACTGCGCCAAATATCACGTTTGAGCAGAGGTTGTTCTAGCACACTCTCCAGGCTCGGCAAGTTCCATAATTGTGCGCCTTCAACAAAAGGCTGCAAGTCATGCAACACGCTATCATCCGTTGCATTGGCAAAGCGTACGGCTTGTTTACCCAGCAGCCAAATGCACACAGCCGGTGTGCTTTGCAGCTCAAAACTCAATAAATCACGCACACAAGCACGTGCTGCACTGGCATTTTGCTCATGCATTAAATTACCCGAATGCAACATCGGCCAGCTGATGGGCGCAGCCTGCCGCAGAAAACCAGGCTGATCGGTTAAACCTGCAGCACGCAACATATCTTTAAGTAACTGATAATCGGGGTCACGGCTCTGAAAAGCTTCACCAGTGGGTAAATCAACCAATATCAAACAATTATCTGCTCGCAATAACTGTAAAGCAAAACGAGGAATCGGCTCTGCCTGCACGACTGGCGCTTTTGCAACCCGAGCCCGCTTATCGTCAGGCGCAGCTTCTACAGCAACACGGCCAGCCACTGTAGGCTTTTGCGTAGTCGGTACGCGAGCCATCTTGTCGCGTACTGACACCCAAGTATCCGCGCGCGGCGCAACAACAGACGCAACGACTTCAGGCACACTGACTATCGGACTCACACAAGGTGCAATGGGCGATGAAGGTATAGCAGACTCAACCCATACCTCAACGGCAGCATCCGTGCTCTGCCAGTCCAGTAAATAATCACGTGACGGTGCCGCATTAATCAACTGGTGACGAGGCAGCCACACAGCCAACTGCATGGCCTGCAACATGGCTTGGCGGCGTACCTCTTGATCATGCATCAATACAGACTCAGTACTCACACACCATCCACCTGAGGGTGCGCTTTCTGTGCCCCGATGTGCATCAGATTCAACGCATTCAGATAGGCTTTAGCTGAAGCAATCACAATATCGGTATCTGCACCATTACCATTAACAATACGCCCACCGCGCTCCAGGCGCACGGTTACTTCACCCTGCGAGTCAGTCCCTTGAGTAATGGCATTAACTGAGTACAGCTGCAAGGTTGCACCTGATTGTGCCACCTGTTCGATGGCTTTAAACGTTGCATCGACAGGACCAGAACCTTGATCATCAGTCGCCACTTCAGCGCCATCAATATTTAAGACTAAATGCGCATGCGGCACTTCCCCTGTTTTACTCGCCACTTCTAAGCTGACCAACTTATAAAACTCGGGCGCTTCTTCTGATAAGGTTTCTGACACCAGCGACTGCAAGTCTTCATCAAAAATTTCGTGCTTTTTATCAGCTAAATCTTTAAAGCGCGCAAATGCTGCATTGAGCTCAGTCTCACTGGCTAATTCAATACCCAGCTCTAATAAACGGCTACGGAACGCACTGCGCCCAGAGTGTTTGCCCAAGACCATTCTATTGGTGTGCCAGCCAACATCTTGTGCTGACATGATTTCATACGTTTCACGGTGCTTAAGTACGCCATCTTGGTGAATACCCGACTCATGAGCAAAGGCATTGGCGCCCACAATGGCTTTATTCGGCTGTACGGGGAACCCAGTAATACCAGAAACCATACGCGAGACACTTAAGATATGCGGGGTATCAATCTGCGTATGTACCCCGAGCAAGTCTTGACGGGTTTTAATCGCCATTACCACTTCTTCCAGTGCAGCATTACCGGCACGCTCACCTAGACCGTTAATGGTGCATTCAACTTGACGAGCACCAGCTACAACCGCTGCCAAAGAGTTAGCCACTGCTAGCCCCAAATCATTGTGGCAATGCACTGAGAAAATGGCTTTATCGGCATTGGGCACGCGATTGATCAGTTGACCAATCAGCTCAGCATATTCATGCGGAATTGCATAACCGACAGTGTCTGGAATATTAATCGTGCGCGCACCCGCATCAATAGCGGCTTCAACAATACGGCACAAGAAATCAATCTCCGAGCGACCGGCATCTTCGCAAGAGAACTCAACATCAGCGCACAAATTACGTGCTTTCTTAATCGCCCGAACCGCTTGCTCGACCACTTGATCGGGCTGCATACGCAATTTGTGCTGCATGTGAATTGGGCTGGTGGCGATAAAAGTATGGATACGACCGGAGTTAGCACCGGCTAGCGCTTCAGCAGCACGCTCAATATCACCATCCAAAGCACGCGATAGACTACAAATCGTACTGTCTTTAATGGTGTCAGCAATCGCTTTTACTGCATCAAAATCACCCGGACTGGCAATCGCAAAGCCCGCCTCAATGACGTCAACACGCATCCGTTCAAGCGCTCGAGCAATGCGCAATTTTTCTTCTTTAGTCATGGACGCACCAGGACTTTGCTCACCATCACGTAAGGTCGTATCAAAAATAATAACGCGATCACTGCTGCTCATAATTTTCTCCTGAAGGCTGCCGCACGGTTAAGGGCAGTAAATTTCTAAGTCTCTGAGCCGCTGTTTAGACGCACAAAGACGTTTTATAAATCTATATGACTTACAGATTAATACCGAGCACCGCTAAGGTCTAGCCGCAATTCGTAGCACCCCCTAAAGCACTCAGATGAGAGGCCTGAGTCACACACCCCGATAAAAACCTATTGCTGGATCAACAGTTGATTCTGAATAATCGCCAATAAACGCTGTAACGCACCTTGATTACGCTGCAACACCTGTCGGCCAGCACGGCTCATCAATTGCGCTTGCTCAGGATTGCGCCACAGTTGCGTAATCGCTGCGGCGAGCTGCTGGGTATCAGCTACTTTCCGTAAAGCACCCGCATCTAACAACTGTTCAGCAATCTCTAAAAAATTAAAATAATACGGGCCGGTTAAAGTAGGTTTAGCTAAGGCAATCGGCTCGAGCATATTGTGCCCACCGTGGTTAATCAGACTACCACCAACCAAAGCCACATCTGCCAACGCATAGAGAAACATTAGCTCACCCATAGTATCGCCTAACAACACTTGATGCGCGGCAGTAATCGGTGCTTGAGTGGAACGGCGCTGCACATGCATCCCATGCTGCACACATAAGTCATATACGGAGTTAAACCGCTCAGGATGACGCGGCACTAAAATCAATAAGGCATCAGGAAAGCTCTCTAACAACTGTTGGTGCGCGGCTAAAATCAACGCATCTTCGCCTTCGTGGGTACTGGCAGCAATCCAAAGAGGACGCTGACAGGCTTGCCATTGCTCACGTAACGCTTGCGCTTGCGCAGGTAAGTCATCAGCAACACGCAAGTCGTATTTAATCGAACCGGTTACGGTCACCGTTTCAGGTCGTGCGCCGAGGTCAATAAAACGCTGCGCTTCGATTTCACTTTGCACCGCCAACGCGCTGATCTGCTTGAGCATCGGTGTCACAAGTTTTGGGAAGCGACCATAGCCCCGCGCCGAGCGCGCCGATAAACGGCCGTTGGCCAGCACTACCGGAATATTTAAACGCGCACACTGATGAATATGATTAGGCCACAACTCAGTTTCCATCACGATGGCCAAACGTGGCTGCAAACGCTTAAGAAAACGCTTAGACGCCAGCGGTAAATCGTAAGGCAAGTAACAATGCTGTACGCTATGACCAAACAGGCTTTGGATACGTTCAGAACCGGTTGGCGTCATACAGGTCATAGTAATCGGTAATTCTGGATATTGTTGTCGCAGGGCTTTGACGAGCGGAGCAGCAGCAATACTTTCACCAACAGAGACCGCATGCAGCCAAATACCACCTTGTTTAAACGCGGGTAAAGACAAAGCAAAACGTTCGCCGATCCGTTTAGCATAGGCCGGTGCTTTTCGTGCGCGCAGCCATAGGCGTACAACGATAACAGGCACGGCACAATACAACAGCACGGTATAAAGAGTTCTATTCATAGCGGCAAAGTTTAGCAAAGGCGCGGCGATAATACTGCGCTCGGTTATACTGCTCACTTATTTTTTGCGAGAGGCACTTATGTCACTCACCTTAAACACAGATATTGCAATTATTGGTGGCGGCATCGCTGGCTTATGGCTCAATGCACAATTGCGTCAGCACGGCTTTAATACGCTGTTAATTGAACAAAACAGCCTCGGTGGTGGGCAAACCGTCAAGTCACAAGGCATTATCCATGGTGGCGCAAAATACGCACTGCATGGTGCATTGACCGGTTCTTCAGAAGCGATTGCTGAGATGCCTGAACGCTGGCGTCGTGCCCTAAATGGAGAGGGCGAGCTGAATTTACAAGGTGTGCGCTTGTTATCTGACGCGCACTACCTATGGTCGCCCGGTTCCCTTGCCGGCAATCTCACCAGTTTTTTTGCCAGCAAGGCTATGCGCGGCCGTGTTGACCAAGTCAAAGGGCAGCAGCTGCCGCCAGCACTACAACATAAAGCGTTTAAAGGTCGCGTCTACCGTTTGGCTGAGCTCGTGCTGGATGTCCCCAGCTTAGTTAAGCGTTTAGCTGAGTTAGCGGGCGATAGCCTCTTACAGGCGCAATCAATTACGCCGCGTTATACGAATCAGCAGCTCGTTGGCGTACAAGCTGACACCTACAGCATTAATGCCCAGCGCGTGGTGTTTTGTGCAGGCAGCGGTAATGAAACGTTACTGCAAGCATTTGAGCTAAAAAAACCTGAACAGCAACTGCGCCCATTGCATATGGTCCTCGCCAAAGGCCCAGCCTTATTGCCGCTGTATGCCCACTGCTTAGGTGGCGGCAGTAAACCGCGAGTGACCATTACTACACACCCTGCTGCCGATGGCCAGTGGGTTTGGTATCTCGGTGGCAATTTGGCCGAAGCCGACGGTGTTGCACGCACAGCGGAGCAACAAATCCAAGCAGCACAAACCGAAATCGCACAGTTATTGCCATGGATCTCACAAGAGGAAACACAATGGTCGACCTTACGTGTTGATCGTGCTGAGCCTGTGCAAGCGGGACTGGTTCGCCCAGATAATGCGTTTGTCACCGAACAGGGCGCATTGGTAGTGGGCTGGCCGACTAAACTGGCATTAGCACCCGACTTTAGCGACCGCGTTGTTAAGCTACTGGAACGCGACAATATTCAACCCAGCGCAGCGCAACACTATCCTACTTTGCCACGCCCGATTGTTGCGAAGCCGGTTTGGGAGACCCTGTTTAATGACCCTGCATGACCTTCATCGTCCTTTAGGCCGCACGGGGTTGAGTGTTTCACCGCTGGGTTTGGGTACAGTAAAACTCGGCCGTGACCAAGGCGTTAAATACCCCAATGGCTTTACAATTCCCGATGATCAGCAAGCGTTGACGCTGATCAATCAAGCACGCGACCTGGGGATTAACTTACTCGATACCGCACCGGCCTATGGCATCAGCGAGGAGCGCCTTGGCCATTTGCTACGCGGCCAGCGCCAAGACTGGATCATTGTCAGTAAAGTCGGCGAAGAATTTATCAACGGCGAGTCAGTCTTTAATTTCTCTGCTGCACACACCCGCTTCTCCGTGGATCGCAGCCTTAAGCGCCTACGCACAGAGCATATTGAATTAGTTTTGGTGCATTCTAATGGCGATGATCTCGCTATTTTGCAGCACGAAGAAGTCTATGCAACGCTCGCGGCACTTAAACAAGAAGGTAAGATTGGTGGCTTTGGCTTTTCTGGAAAAACAGCAGAAGGCGGTATTCTCGCACTCGAACAAGGCGATTGCGCGATGGTCACTTACAATCTCAATGAACGCGATGAGCGACCCGTTTTGGATTATGCAGCGCAGCACAATAAAGGTATTTTGATTAAGAAAGCCTTAGCCAGCGGGCATGTCTGTTTAGCGGATGGCATTGATCCTGTACAAGCAAGCTTTTCAATGATTTTCGAGCATCCTGCGACGGCCAGCGCGATTGTTGGCACGATTAACCCAAGGCATTTAAAAAGTAATGTCGAATGTGTGGCGAAGATACTCAGCGCCAAACGCTAAAAGCAAACCGCCGCGCCGATCTTAAATAATCGCGCAGCGGCTATGTGCAAACACTTACTTACTACGAATTTTCTCAACAATCGCCGTAGTGGAGCTGTTTTCAACTAAACCCAGCACACGCACTTCACCGCCATAGGCATACACCAACTCAGCGCCAACCACCTGATCCACGCCATAATCACCGCCCTTGACCAAGATATCCGGCTTCAGCAGAGTAATTAAGCTTTCTGGAGTATCTTCGCTAAAGCTCACCACCCAATCCACTGCACCTAACCCGGCGAGCACGGCCATACGTCGATCAACTGAGTTAATCGGGCGCCCAGGGCCCTTAAGTCGCGTCACCGAGGCATCACCATTCACCGCCACAATCAGGCGATCACCCTGTTCACGCGCTTGTTCTAAGTAGCTGACATGACCTGCATGCAAAATATCAAAACAACCATTGGTAAACACGACGCGCTCACCTTGTGCACGAGCATCCTCAACAGCGGCTTGCAGCTGCTGCAGACTCAACACCCCTCGCTCAGCACCTTCTTCACGCTGCAAGGCACGACGCAACTCTGGCGCACTGATCGTTGCCGTACCCAACTTACCGACGACAATACCCGCCGCTAAATTCGCTAAGGTCATCGCCTGTGCCAGGCTCTCACCGGCGGCTAATGCGGCAGCCATTGTCGAGATAACAGTATCGCCCGCACCGGTCACATCAAAAACCTCACGGGCGCGCGCAGGCAAATGCAGTGCCGGCACGTCATGACGCAACAGCGTCATCCCCTGCTCACCACGAGTAATCAGCAAAGCCTCGAGCTCCAGCTCCTGCAGCATCACTGTTCCGCGCTGCATTAATTGCGTCTCATCAACACAATGCCCAACCACCGCTTCAAACTCAGCTAAATTTGGAGTGAGTAAGGTCGCTCCACGGTAAATAGAAAAATCAGTGCCTTTGGGGTCGGCTAGAACTGCAACACCGCGCTGCTTGGCCGCTTTCAATAGAGCCTGATGATTAAGCAGAGAGCCTTTACCATAATCAGATAAAATCATCACTTTGACACCATCGAGTACAGACTCTACTTCAGCTAATAATGCATCGGCATCAGTATTAAAGCTGTCTTCAAAATCCATACGCAGTAATTGTTGCTGACGGCTCATAGCACGCAACTTCACAATGGTTGGCTGGCCCGCTATGCGTTGAAAATGCGTCTGCACACCAACTGAATGCAACTGCTCAGTTAATGCATCAGCGGCTTCATCAGCGCCGGTTACGCCAATCAACTGCACCGGCGCACCCAATGCAGCAATATTCAAGGCCACGTTGGCAGCGCCGCCTGGGCGATCTTCAGTGCGCGTGACTTTAACCACCGGCACCGGGGCTTCCGGCGAAATGCGCGTCGTGCTGCCATACCAATAGCGGTCCAACATAACATCACCCACCACCAGAACTGGGGCTTGGGCAAACGGTGGTAATGGTGATTTCATAACAACTCTAACCTTATAAGATTTTTCGAAAATTATAACACGCCAAAGGTGCAGCGAACCGCTGGAAAGTTGCCAAGCACAGCGCCCCTAACAGGGCACCCTAAGCAATCAGCGCCACAGCCAACGGCATCAGAACTGCCGTGAGCACACCCATCATACTCATGGCTAACGCAGCAAAAGCACCTGCTTCTTCACTGTCTTGCAAAGCACGAGCAGTGCCGACAGCATGAGCACTAATGCCTAAAGCCATGCCTTGTGCTGCAGGGTGAGTGATGCGAAAGAAGCGTAGTAACTCAATACCAAACATCGCTCCGAACACACCCGTCAGCATCACAAACACAGCAGCCAAAGAGTCTGCCCCACCAATTTCTTCCGCCACTAACATCGCAATTGGCGTCGTCACAGATTTTGGCGCTATGGTTTTTAGAATCATGGCTTCTGCACCAAACAACCACGCCAGCACCACACCCAATACCGTGGCAAATAGACCGCCGACAAATAGCGTGATGAGTGTTGGCCACAAGACTTGCCGGACACGACGCATATTCAAATATAAAGGCACAGCTAAAGCCACCGTTGCCGGGCCTAACATCACGGTCAGCAATTGTGCGCCTTGTTTATACTCGGCGTAGTCAATATCAAGCGCCAGCAGTGCAGCAATCAAAATCACCATCGAGACCAAGACCGGCTGCAACAGCATCGAGCGAGTCCTTTCATAGGCAGCTAACGCCAACTGATAAACGCCCAAGGTCAAACCAAAGAAAAATAAAGGATGCTGGATCAGCGCATCCAGCGCTGCCTGCCACTGCACATTCATGATTTATCCTTAATGCGCGCCTGTCGATTAATCAACACCTGCATCAGCCAGCCAGCAAAGACTATAGAAACCATCAAAGAAATCACTAGCGCACCAATAATGGCCCAGAGATCGGCTTGAATATCTGCCACATGCGCCATCACCCCAACGGCAGGCGGCACTAATAACAAAGGTAAATAGCGCAATAAACTGGTGGCAGCCTCATTGATCGGCGCATTCACCCCGCCGCGCACAATTAAAAAAATAAACAGCAGCACTAAACCAATAATAGGGCCCGGTAAGATCGGGAAAAAAAGCACATTAAGCACTGTTCCTGCTAGCTGAAACGCAACCAGCCAACTCAACCCTCGTAACAACATTTCAAACCCCTATGGTTTTCTAAACGACGTTCAGTATACGTCTAAGGCGTATTTAAAATAAATCAACATGCACTTAGCCGCAGTGAGCGGTAACAATCCACACCAGCAACCCTATCGAATCATGCACGCTAACGCCTAGCGCTGTCTTCAGGCAATAAAAAACCCGCATTAAGCGGGCTTTTTATACGAAGAAGAGCAATCAATTACTTGATTTTGCCTTCTTTGTAAATCACATGCTTACGCACAACTGGATCAAATTTTTTGATTTCCAGTTTATCAGGCGTAGTACGCTTGTTTTTATCTGTAGTGTAAAAGTGACCGGTACCAGCACTTGACACTAAACGGATTAAATCACGCATGATGTTCCCCTTAAACTTTTATGCCACGAGCACGTAGCTCAGCCAGTACTGTGTCGATTCCGCGCTTATCAATCACGCGCATACCTTTTGCAGACAAACGTAAACGTACAAAACGGTTTTCGGTTTCTACCCAAAAACGGTGATGATGCAAGTTTGGTAGGAAACGGCGACGGGTTTTGTTGTTGGCGTGGGAAATATTATTCCCTGTAACCGGACCCTTACCGGTTACTTGACAAACTCTTGACATATCTCAGCCCTCTAAACCACATGCTCAACCCAGCATGGGTTGGCTGCTTTAAAACTTAATTGGATGGTAGGTCGTTAAAAACATGATGGTTTTTATAACCTGCACATTATCACCTAGACTTCGCTAAGGAACAACAGTGACACAAATAATCGTGACAAACTGGTTCTCTTAGAATCGAGCCGTGCTTTATAGCAGAAACTCATAAACGATTCAAGATTAACCTGATTTTTTAAACAAGCTTCGCGCAGCAAAATACTTACATCCAACCATTTTCAACCATAGATAATGGTTCACCATCACCCACGATAAAATGGTCTAGGATCCGCACATCAACCAGTGATAGCGCCTCTTTCAAACGCTCAGTCAAAATTTTATCAGCCTGACTCGGCTCAGCGACACCACTGGGATGGTTATGGGTCAAAATTAATGCCGCCGCATTATTTGCTAAAGCGCGCTTAACCACCTGCCGCGGGTACACACTAGCGCCATCAATGGTGCCATAAAATAGAATTTCAAACGCTAACACTCGATGTTTAGTATCCAGAAATAAACAAGCGAACACCTCATGCAACTCATGACGCAACTTAGCCTTTAGAAAATCACGCACCGCTTGTGGGCTTTCTAAAGCAGATTCACGCTGAATACTGGCAGCAAGATGCCGACGCCCCATCTCCAAGACAGCTTGCAACTGCGAGTACTTGGCCGGGCCTAAACCGAGGTGACTGGTGAAACTGATTTGATCAGCTTCAAGCAACTGGCGTAAACCACCAAAGGTGCTGAGCAAATCACGCGCCAATTCCACAGCATTACGGCCTTGTACGCCGGTACGTAAGAAAATAGCCAACAGCTCAGCGTCGGACAACACATTGGCACCATACTCTAATAGGCGCTCACGCGGCCGTTCATTCAGCGGCCAACTTTGCATACTCATAGACACACTCCTTGTCATGCTCTACTTAACGCTGAGTCATTCAGCATCCTGATCTCATTCAACTGCTTATCGATCAGCCTATGCCTCTCCTGCATCGGCTATGTTATCTTAGACAAGATTTTCAAATTGGCCATTTTCACTTTTCTTATACACTCGGACAACAACAGGCAGACCCATGCAAAGGCTGTTTCAAAAACGCATCATTGTTGGTATTGGCGGCGGTATCGCAGCCTATAAAAGCGCAGAACTGGTTCGTCGTTTACGCGATTTAGGTGCCGACGTGCATGTAGTTATGACCCGTAGTGCGCGTGAATTTATCACGCCACTGACTTTACAAGCCTTATCTGGTAACCCCGTACACATCGATTTATTGGATCCGCATGCTGAAGCCGCCATGGGCCACATTGAACTGGCACGCTGGGCCGATTTGGTATTCATTGCGCCCTGCACCGCTGACCTCATGTCTCGTTTAGTGCAAGGTGCAGCCAATGACCTGTTAACCACGCTAATTTTAGCGACTGATGCACCGGTTGCTCTAGCCCCTGCGATGAATCAAGCGATGTGGCGCGACAGTGCTACCCAAGCGAATGCAGAAATCCTCAGGCAGCGTGGTTTTGCCCTGCTCGGACCAGGAGCAGGCGTGCAAGCCTGTGGCGATATCGGTTTAGGACGTATGCTAGAACCTGAGTCACTTGCACAAAACGCAGCAGACTTATTTGCTCACCAAGCACTCACTGGTAAACATGTGCTGATCACCGCAGGCCCGACGCGCGAAGATATCGATCCAGTTCGCTATATCACCAATCACAGCTCGGGAAAGATGGGTTTTAGCCTCGCCGAAGCAGCCGCCGAAGCAGGCGCTCGCGTGACTTTAATCAGCGGCCCTGTACATTTACCTACACCTGATCGTGTTGAGCGTATTGATGTGAACAGCGCACGTGACATGCTCGCTGCATGCGAAGCGGCAATGCCCTGCGATGTGCTGATCGCTGCCGCGGCGGTAGCTGACTATCGTCCAGAGCTGAGCGCCGAACATAAGCTCAAGAAAGACCCAGGCAGCGCTGACGGGCTCACTCTCAAGCTCATCCGCAATCCTGATATTTTAGCAACGCTTGCACACCGTGCAGATCGTCCATTCAGCGTTGGTTTTGCTGCAGAAACACAGAATTTACTTGAGTATGCCACTCGTAAATTGCACGACAAAAATCTAGATTTGATTGTTGCCAATGACGTCGCCAACAGCGCCATCGGCTTTAACAGTGATGACAATGCCATCACTGTCATTGACCGCCAACAGCAACAAACTTCATTCACACAGACCAGCAAAAGTAAAATTGCCCGTCAGCTGATTTCATTTATAGCCTCTCATATGAACAAGGTTTAATTATGCGCCGCATTCAAGCTCAAATTCTCGATCCACGCCTCGGTACAGAGTTCCCGTTACCTGAATATGCCACAGCAGGCTCTGCTGGCCTTGATTTGCGTGCCATGCTGTCAGCAGACCTACAGATTGCACCAGGACAAACAGTGCTTATCCCGACAGGCTTAGCCATTTACATCGAAGACCCGAGCGTGGCAGCGATGATTTTACCGCGTTCAGGTCTGGGACATAAACACGGTATTGTTTTAGGTAATTTAGTAGGATTAATCGATTCAGACTATCAAGGTCAGCTACAAATTTCCTGTTGGAATCGTGGTGATAGCATATTCACTATTACCCCAGGCGATCGTATTGCACAGTTGATCTTAGTCCCAGTCATTCAAGCACAATTAGACATCACTGATAGCTTTAAAGAAAGCCAGCGCGCTGATGGTGGTTTTGGACACACTGGCAAATAATCACCCAGCACTCACCCGCAGGCAAAGTTGTCGCAGGAGGCACAATGTCACTCTTCAAGCGTAAAAAAAATAATGAACAAGCTTTAGAGCTGCCAAAAACTACTGAAGAAAAAAAAACCCAAAGTATAGGTTATATGCTGCCCAGTTTGCTCATTGCCGTAATTGGCTTATTGGTTGCCAGTGCGGTGCTCTGGTTTAGCCAGGCAGCGCACAATGAGCAACAAGCTCAGCGACAAGTCGACAACTGGGGCGCGGCCTACACGGCGGCCATTAACCAGCGTTTGGCGTTTATTCAAGCCGACACCCAAAGCGCTGCAGGTAATCCACGTCTAGCGTTGGCACTGCAAAGTAACGATCCGAGTCTCAAGCGCGCAACCGAGCGCAGTTTATTGTATCGAGCTAGCGCTATAGATGCTTTTATCAGCCCAGCGGGACAAGCAACACAAGACCATAATCGTGATGCCCCGATCAATTTCGCCGCCATTGATTTGTTACACCGCGCAGAAAAAGGCGCGCAGCCAAAACCGGAAGCGTTGCAAATAGGCCAGCGCTGGTTGTTGTACAGTGCAGCTAAACTCAGTGGTGCTAAATCTGCTGGAAGCTTGTTAATGGCTTACGATGCTGCGGCCATATTTAAAGGTTTACCGGTTTTTTCTAACGCCCAGTTACACGTTGTCCTACAGCAGCAATTCCAAAATGCACCGACACAAATCCTCTACAGTCAAGGCAATATGCCGAGCAACGGCAGCAGTTATACCTTTAGCACACAACATCCTAACTGGACCTTAGTGATTCACACACCAAGCACGCTTGCACAGCAATCTTCACTGTTGTCGGCGTTGTTATTAGCCGTAGGTTTAGCGGCTTTATTTGTCCTCTGTGCGCTGTACTTTATGCATATAACAATACAGCGACTATTGCGAGCAGATGCGCAAATACTCAGTCAAGCCATGCAAGACTGGACACACGGAAAAAGCATTAAACCACTGACCCTGCACATGATTGCACTGCAGTCTTTTGCAATAAATTTGACACACCGCGTGCCAGCCAGCACGACCAAACAGAAAAAAGACAATAAGCCAACTGACGCCAAAAACTTAGCCCCAACAAAAGATCTGACGCAAAAAGACAATCACTTAGAGACCAGTCACACTGACCCGTTTTTCCAGCCGTTGGACACAGACATTCTGGATATCGATATCTTAGAAGAAGACCTTAATGTATTTGATTTGGATACACCCTCTCACGCCGCTCAAAAAACGACCGCTGCACGGGATGTGCCAAGTGGTATTTTCCGTGCTTATGATATTCGCGGCATTGTCGGCCAGACCTTAACGACCGACACGGCATACTGGATTGGCCGTGCCGTCGGCTCGGAGAGTATTGCTAATGGCGAGCATGGCGTGGTGGTCGGACGTGATGGACGTTTATCCGGTCCAGATATGGCGCAAGCACTGATTCAAGGCTTGCTCGACTGTGGGTGTAACGTGACTGATTTAGGCATGGTGCCCACACCGGTGCTGTACTTTGCCACGCACGTACTTGAGGCACGCTCAGGCGTCATGGTGACCGGCAGCCATAACCCACCGGATTACAATGGTTTTAAAATCGTGATTGCTGGCGAGACCTTAGCCAATGAGCGGATTACTGCTTTACACACGCGCATTATCAATGACGACCTCAGTCATGGCGTTGGCAGCGTAGAAAACATCGAAATGCTAACAACCTATCTTGAGCATATCCGTAATGATATCGCTCTGGCCAAACCGTTACGTGTTGTTGTCGACTGCGGCAATGGTGTGGGTGGTGTTATTGGCCCGCAGCTTTTAGAAGCATTGGGTTGTACCGTCATCCCCTTATATTGCGATGTGGATGGTACGTTCCCAAATCATCACCCAGACCCAGGTAAACCAGAAAACTTGCAGGATCTGATTGCCCGAGTTAAGTCTGAAAAAGCTGATATTGGTATTGCTTTTGATGGCGATGCCGACCGTTTAGGCGTCGTCACCAATACCGGTGAAATTATTTACCCAGACCGCTTAATGATGCTATTTGCTAAAGACGTTGTTTCTCGCAACCCAGGCGCCGACGTAATCTTTGATGTGAAATGCACACGCCGTTTATCCGCCTTAATCAGCGGCTACGGTGGTCGCCCTATTATGTGGAAAACAGGTCATTCACTGATTAAAGCAAAAATGAAAGAAACCGGCGCCCTACTGGCTGGGGAAATGAGCGGACATATTTTCTTTAAAGAACGCTGGTTTGGTTTCGATGACGGCATTTACAGCGCCGCACGCCTGTTAGAAATCATCAGCTTAGACACGCGCGATGTTGATCATGTGTTCTCAGCCTTCCCCGTCAGCCAGTCAACACCAGAAATCACCGTTGCAGTCACGGATGAGAATAAATTTAAAATTATTGAGCGCCTACAGCGTGAAGCCAAGTGGGGCGATGCTAGCATCACCACGCTAGACGGCGTACGAGCGGACTATCCAAAAGGCTGGGGACTGGTCCGCGCTTCTAACACCACGCCCATGTTAGTGCTACGTTTTGAAGGTGATACGGCTGAAGATTTAAGCAAAGTTCAAGCGTTGTTCCGTGAACAAATATTAACCATTGTGCCTGACCTTAACCTACCTTTTTAATCAATAGGAGCCTGCTCAAGATGACCTTAAACCGCGCCGATGCTGTGCATGTCGCCGAAGTACTCTCTGAAGCGTTACCGTACATTCGTCGTTTTGTTGGCAAAACACTCGTCATCAAATACGGTGGCAATGCGATGGAAAGCGAAGAGCTGAAAACAGGCTTTGCTCGCGATATCGTATTGATGAAAGCCGTCGGTATTAACCCAGTTGTTGTCCATGGTGGTGGCCCACAGATTGCGGATCTACTCAAGCGTCTAAATATTGAAAGCCACTTTGTTGAGGGCATGCGCGTCACTGACGGGCAAACCATGGACGTGGTAGAAATGGTTTTAGGTGGTCAAGTTAACAAAGATATCGTTAATCTGATTAATAGCCATGGTGGCAGTGCCATTGGTTTAACCGGTAAAGATGCGCGCTTAATCCGTGCCCGAAAATTGAAAGTTACTCGCCAAGATGCGGACATGCAACAGCCAGAAATCATCGATATTGGCCAAGTAGGGGAAGTAGAAGGCGTCAATACTGACTTACTGCATATGCTGGTTAAAGGTGATTTTATTCCAGTGATCGCACCCATTGGTGTAGGGCCTAACGGCGAATCTTACAATATCAATGCCGACTTAGTGGCCGGTAAAGTCGCTGAAGCACTGCATGCAGAAAAACTGATATTACTGACCAATATTGCCGGCCTAATGGATAAACAGGGGAATATTTTAACCGGTCTGAACACAGCTCAAGTGGATGAGCTTATTGCGGATGGCACTATTTATGGTGGCATGCTGCCAAAAATACGCTGTGCGTTAGAGGCGGTACAAGGCGGGGTTAATAGCGCGCACATCATTGATGGCCGTGTGCCGAATGCGGTGCTATTAGAAATCTTTACTGACACCGGTGTCGGCACCTTGATTACCGATAGCTAATACGGTGAGCGGCACCATGTCAACTCAGCTGTAACAAAGACGCCCGCACTTAACATGCGGGCGTTATCATTTATGCGTCAGGACTACACATCGCATTGTACTCATCGGTAAAGAAGAATTTCTCTTCACCAAAAGCAGGGACTAAGTCATCAAACCACGTCGCCGCTTCATCATATTTAGCAAAGAAAGTTTTCTGTACCCAGTCCGGATTACGTCCCTGAATAAAGCGCAGTACAAAGACTTTTTCAGCATTGATCTCCATAATACTTTGGATCTCAACTTTACCAGGACCGGCACTCATTGATGGTCCGCGGGCAGTACGGCCTAAACCAGAGACTTGCTGCATGGCAGCACGGTAAATCTCATAGGCACGCACCAAAGGTACTTCAAAGTAACGCTTAGCACCGGTATCACGCTCAACAAACATGTAGTACGGAATCAAACCCAGACGGACTTGCGTGCGCCACATACGCACCCAAACATCGGCATCATCGTTAATGTGTTGTACCAGTGGTGCTTGCGTACGAATCACCGCACCAGTGGCACGAATACGCCGAATTGCTTCGCGCACAATCGGTGTTTCCATCTCACGCCAGTGATTAAAGTGCGCCATAATCGCCACATGCTTACCGGCTTTAACCAGCTTAGCAAACAGTTTAAGTAAACCTGCCGCATCATCATCAGTGACAAAACGTTGCGGCCAAAACGTCAGCGCTTTAGTGCCAATACGCACCGTTTGTAAGTGCTCAAGTTCAGGTTTGAGTAATGGCTCAAGATAACTTTCCAGGTGACGCGTTTTCATCACCATAGGGTCACCGCCAGTCATCAACAGGTCAGTGATATTTTTATCTTGGGCCAAATAGCGGTGCAAAGAGTCTGCTTCGTTGCTGGCAAAACGCAATTCTTTATCGCCAACAAACTGCGCCCAACGGAAACAAAACGTGCAATAGGTATGGCACACTTGGCCTTGGCTGGGAAAGAACAGTACCGTTTCACGGTACTTATGCTGCATGCCATCCAACGCTTCGCCATCCAACATCGGCACATTCATTTCTTGCTGGCCGGCCGGATGCGGATTGAGTCGGGCTTGGATCTCGCGCGCTAACATAGTGATTTCTGCACGCGGTAAACCATCCCGCAGCGCTTGCGCCATCAAATCATAATCAGCAGGCTCCAGCATTCCACGCTGCGGAAACGTCAGTTGGAAAATCGGATCATCCGGCACATTATCCCAATCGATCAGTTCATCAATCACATACTGATTCACGCGAAACGGTAACACACTGGCTACCACGCGCATTTCAAAACGCTGCGCTTCAGATAACTTTTGCAGCGGTTCAATTTTATCAAACTGACGGTCGGTATAGACCTGGAAACGTGTATTTTCTGTAAAACCTTCATCACTTAGAGGCATTATTTTTATAGATTGAGTCATGGATACTCTCCACTCTATGCGAGTTCAGCACAACTTAAAGCCTTAAAGACTTATTCTGAACCCGCGTGTTGGGGGCATTCCCTAGGGGAAAAAAGATCGCTACATATAAGTAGCGCAAAGCTACGATCAAGCACGTAAAAGACGTTACCTAACCGCCACAGGGGTAGGAAGAAACACTTCCAAAAATGTCGGAATTGATCCGAAAAAGGGTAACCGTCTTACTAAAAGAGGGCTAAGACTACGGTATTTTTCAATAGTGCTCAATTAATAAATACGACTTAGTTACCATCAAGTAGTTCAATCAAGCGCTGTTTATCGCGGGAGAATACGCTTTCAACATCCTTTTTGCTTTGCATATATCGTACAATTTGTTGCTGTAAACGCTGCTGATCAACGCTAACATCTTCAATTTTCTTCAACAGCGCTGTCGGCACTTTACGCCCCGCTCGTTCTTGGCTGGCAGCCTGCCTTTGCAAGTCCGCTTTCAAGCTATTAACCGACAATAAGTTGCCACGAGCAATACTAACTTGCCCGTTAATATCAGCAACCTTACGATCACGCGCACGATCAATATCTTCAACACGCGTATAAAGCATCAGCAACTGACGGTCTAATTTAGCTTGCTCCTTATCGGCTTGCAGCTTCCTATACTCTTCAGGTGTCGGTGCGCGTGGCACAACACGCAGCACTCGCCCTTGCTCACTCAATACTTCATAACCATTGCCAATGAGGTGCGGAGGCACACCCTGACGATTAATCACTGTAATACCGCGCTCATCGGCATATCGATAATATTCAACGGCATAAGACATATTGCTGCTCAACAGACCGAGCAAAAATAAATAAACAACAGAGGCGCGTAACCGCATCGCTAAACTCCTTAAAGATATCGACGACTTATTGAAGCGCGAAGTATTAGATACCATATTCCTCCCGGTAACGCTCTACCGCTGGCAAATATTGTTTTAATTCGGCACTTTGCGCTAAATACTCTAACACCTGCTGCAAAGATACAATGCTTATTACTGGCATATTAAAATCACGCTCAACTTCTTGAATCGCAGATAAGGCACCGGTGCCCCGTTCTTGACGGTCTAACGCAATTAACACGCCGGCGGCTTGTGCACCTTGATTTTTAATAATGTGCATCACTTCGCGAATCGCAGTGCCTGCCGTAATAACGTCATCAACAATCACCACATTACCAGCTAACGGTGCCCCAACTAAGGTTCCACCCTCGCCGTGATCCTTCGCTTCTTTACGATTAAAGCACCAAGGCATGTCACGCTGATGATGCTCCGCCAAAGCAATGGCCGTGGTAGCGGCTAAAGGAATACCTTTATAAGCCGGACCAAACACCACATCGTACGACAAACCACTGTCCATCAGGGCTTGTGCATAAAAACGACCTAACTTAGCCAGAGCCAAACCTGAGTCAAACAATCCCGCATTAAAAAAATAAGGACTTACTCGTCCTGACTTCAAGGTAAACTCACCAAAACGCAAAACACCGCGCTCAAGTGCGAACTGAATAAACTCTCGTTGATATGCTTGCATAGTGGGTCCTTAACGCGTTGGGTTTAGCCAATTTAAAGTACGTTCGGTATGATACACAAAGAATTTTCTTAGGGGCGATCCATGCGGGTTATTAGTATAAATGTGAACGGGATTCACAACGCTATTGAACTGGGCTTATTTGATTGGTTAGCGGCCCAAAATGCTGATGTCATTTGCCTGCAAGATACCCGAGCCAGTGCTTACGAAATGGAAGCACCAGAAGTGCAGCTTTATGGTTACATCTGTTATGCATGCGATGCGGAACAGCCAGAGCAAGGCGGCGTTGCAATCTACACCCGCATCCAGCCAAAAGCCATTATAACCAGCTTAGGTTTTGAAACATCAGATCGCTATGGTCGTTTTATTCAAGCTGACTTTGATAAAGTCAGTATCGCTAGCGTATTAATGCCCTCGGGGCACTTAGATGATACTGAATTAAACCAAAAATTTAAATTTATGGATGACTTTGCACGCTATCTCGACAAGCAACGCCGCAAACGTCGTGACTATATTTATTGCGCATCCATGTTTATTGCCCATAATAAAATTGACGTGAAACACTGGCGTGATTGCCAGCAAGAGGCTGGTTTTTTATCGCCAGAACGGGCGTGGATGGATGAAATCATCGGCACCATGGGTTACATCGATGCATTACGTGAAGTCAATCGAGAAGGAGAACTGTACAGCTGGTGGGCAGATAGCGAACAAGCAGAGCTACTGAATCTTGGCTGGCGGTTTGACTACCAACTGCTCACTCAAGGCATGCGCCGTACCGTGCGCAGCGCTAAACTTTCAAGACAACCACGCTTTTCACAGCATGCCCCATTCAGTGTGGATTATGACTGGGTGCTCAGCGTTTAAAGGCAGGCTCGAATAACACAAAAGCCAATGACTTATGTGTTATTCGAGTGAATTATCAGTAATAACTTTACTTAATAAAACGAATGGTCAATGGATAACGATACGCGACGCCATCATTGGCTTTAACACCAGCAATAATCGTGATCACGAGCCACGTCAAACCCAGTACCGGCAATAACAACGCGCCAATCACAGCAAAAATCAGAATAAAACACACCACCGCAGCAATCGCTACGGTGATCTGAAAATTAACCGCTTCTTTACCATTTTGCTCAACAAATGGGCCAAGATCTTTCTTGAGCTGCCACACCAGTAGTGGGCCAATAATATTACCGAATGGGATTATAAACGCCGCAAAAGCGGCTAAATGGGCCAACATTGCCCACTGTTTAGCTTCTGCGCTGGGCTCTGTGGGGGTAACAGGTGTTTGCTCATCCATTATGACTCTCCTAACACGCTTATTAAATCTTATTCGCTCTGCAGTGCGGCTTGTTGCAGTGCAAAGAGTTCACGCACACCTTTATCTGCCAACGCTAACATCGCATTTAATTGCTCAGAACCAAAAGGTGCACCTTCAGCTGTGCCCTGAACCTCAATAAAACCACCGGCATCAGTCATTACTACGTTCAGATCCGTCTCTGCCGTTGAATCTTCTGGATAATCCAAATCTAGCACAGGCACATCTTTATAAACACCAACCGATACTGCAGCAATCATCTGCTTCAGTGGCGAGCCATTTTTAAGCATTTTGCGCGCTTGCATCACAGCTAACGCATCAACCAAAGCAACCATTGCCCCAGTGATTGATGCAGTGCGCGTACCACCATCAGCTTGGATCACATCGCAATCCACATATAGGGTGTTTTCACCCAGCTTAGTCATATCAAGCGCAGCACGCAGTGAGCGACCTATCAAACGTTGAATTTCCAAGGTGCGCCCGCCTTGCTTACCGTTACTGGCTTCACGACGTGTACGCTCACCCGTAGCACGCGGCAACATACCGTACTCAGCAGTTAACCAACCTTGTCCTTGTCCCTTTAAAAAACGCGGTACGCCATTTTCCACGCTGACAGTACAAATCACTTTAGTATTACCAAACTCCACCAACACCGAGCCTTCGGCATGGCAAGTAAAATTACGAGTGATACGCACATCACGTAGTTGATCGAGTTCGCGGCCACTGGGACGAGTCATTGAAAATTCCTGTTAGTAAAAAATTGATTAATCATTATAGGGGTAGAAACACTTAACATCAGCATTGTTAAGCCCAAGCCCGTTAAATATTCGCTACAATCAGCGCATTATTCAATGCCGCTTAATTTGGAGAATCCCATGGTGCACAGCATGACCGCGTTCGCTCGTGTCGAACACAACGGCCCTTTCGGTACACTTAGCTGGGAGCTACGCTCGGTCAATCATCGGTATTTAGAGCCGCATTTGCGTTTACCCGAGGCCTTACGTGAAGTTGAAAGCGCTGTCCGCGAAGCCCTACGTAACGGTCTATCACGTGGCAAAATTGAATGCACCTTAAAACTGACCGAGTCAGCCAGCGAGCAGAGCTTGCTGGTCAATCAAGAGCTCGCACAGCAACTGATTGAAGCTGCGCAACAGATCGCCGCAGGCATTAAACAACCTGCTGCCATCAACCCATTAGACGTTTTGGCTTGGCCTGGCGTACTCAGCACCCAATCCATTGATGGCCAAGCACTGAACAGCGCCGCAACTGAACTTTTTACCAGCGCGCTTCAGCAACTGAAAGAAAGTCGCGCTCGTGAAGGTGCAGACCTAGCCCGTTTAATCAGCGAGCGTCTCGATACCATTCAAACTGAAGTCAACGTGTTGCGCGAGCTGGTCCCGCAAATGTTAGAATTGCAACGCCAGAAGATCCTCACCCGCTGCCAAGACATGCAAGTTGAACTCGATCCACAGCGTCTTGAGCAAGAGTTAGTGCTACTGGCGCAGAAAAGCGATGTCGCCGAAGAGCTCGATCGTCTCGCCACTCATATCAACGAAGTACACCGCGTTCTTAAAGCTGGCGGCGCAATCGGTCGACGCTTAGATTTCCTGATGCAAGAGCTCAATCGCGAAGCCAACACCCTCGGCTCGAAAGCGATTGACCCGCGCTCGACGCAAGCGGCGGTGAATATTAAAGTTCTAATCGAACAAATGAGGGAGCAAATTCAAAACATCGAATAGTTTTTTCACCCGTCCAAGAATGTCTTAGAAGCCCTGTTATTTGCTTGTAAATACAGGGCTTTTTTATTTTTCCCGTCCAAATCGGTTTGCAGATGTCCGTTACCAACTGCCTGTTTAGTGGTGGGCAGAATGGTGGGCAGCCCCCTCATTTTGGCTCAATAAGCGTTTTGCGGTGAGCAAATTGGTGGGCAGTAAGTTACCCAATTTTCGCATTTAACTCGCCACCACAACAGGTTAGCTGCTGATTCAATAAGCAAATCGGTGGTGGGCAGCCATTATTGCCCCCTCCATTATTTCAGCAACTATGGAGTAAACATGGGAAAACTCACAGCAAAACAGGTTATTGCATACAGCAAAGCCGACCCAAAAAAATATTCAGATGGTGAAGGTCTATACTTTTGCGTCCGCAAACAAGGCTCGCCTTACTGGATGATCCGCTACACCACAGCCAAAGGAAGACGAGAAGCAACCTTGGGGCAATTTCCTTTAATGTCGTTGGCAGACGCCAGAATTGCCGCCGCATACTTTCGAAAGGAAGTACGTGACGGCATAGATCCTCTTCTAGAAAAACAGAAAATCGAGTTACCTGACATTGAAACCGTGGATCAATTGTTCCATGACTGGTATCG
Source organism: Pseudomonas sp. (assembly GCA_034006605.1). Taxonomy (GTDB): domain Bacteria; phylum Pseudomonadota; class Gammaproteobacteria; order Pseudomonadales; family Pseudomonadaceae; genus Denitrificimonas. The sequence continues at coordinate 49,156 of JAVESM010000001.1, forward strand.
AACCGATCTGAGCCGACGACTAAAGCATCCCAAGATTCCGTATCGGGTTTACACCAAAGACATAAGCCCAGTCATTGGCATTAAGTGTATTGCTGAGGTGACTGCACGTGACGTGCGCGAAGTATTAGAGCGCATTCGAGAAAGTAACCGCCCTACCATCGCCAACGATACCTTGATGTACATGAAGCAGCTGTTTCGACATGCGATAAAGCTCGACTTAACGCTGAATAACCCCGCCGCAGCATTTACCGTGGACGATGCCGGTGGCGTAGAGTCCAGTAAAGACCGGATGCTCAGCAAAGAGGAAATTCACTACGCCTTCAGCGTGTTCCATACCCATATCAATAGCTTTGGCCGCGATAACTACCTCGCTTGCTGCCTGTTTTTGGTGTTGGGCGTGCGTAAAAGCGAACTATGCGAAGCCATGTGGCGTGAAATGGATTTAACCACGGGCGTGTGGGACCTACCCAAGGAACGAAGTAAAACTGGCGTGCCGATAAGCATTCCCTTACCACGCCAAGCCATTGCCTGGTTTAACGAGCTGCAAATCCGCGCTTGTGGCTCGCCTTATGTTTTCCCAGCCAGACGAGCAAGCCATCGTCCACATATGGGGCCAGATACGCTAAACCGAGCCATTTCTAAACTCTTTGGTCGCGAGCCTGGGCGCAAAAAACAGCCACCCAATAAAATGGGTAAACTCGAACACTTTACCGTACACGATTTACGCCGCACCTTTCGCAGTCTTGCTGCATCTTTAGGCATTGCAGGCAACGTGGCCGAACGCTGTCTTAACCATAAGCTAAAAGGCGTTGAGGGTATCTACGACCGACACGATTACTTTGAAGAGCGCCGTATTGCCCATCAAACCGTGGCTGATGTGGTTGAACCGCTGGTGAACTTTGAGCACCCTTCACAGCACAACACAGAAGGGCGTTAACATGCAACTGATGATGCGACTCGCCCCATTACCTTTCCAATAGCCATGCTGGCAGGCCTTGGCTGGTGTATTGGCATTGCTTTACTCGAGCAATCTCATGGCGTAGGCTACACACTTACCCGATATTGCCTGACGACATTGGTGGTTCTCGCCCCGTGGCTGACGCTAAAACTCACGTTCTACGTGATTGTCAGCCTAGGACGTAAACTAGGACTCATCCCGCCTGCACGCCCAACGTATAGCCTAGGTTATGAAGAATCCCTCTATTGGTTCAGAGTATTGGCGTTCTTCGATGGCAAACGCAGCCGTATGCCAAAAAAGCCATACAGGCGAAACTAACTAGCCACCCACTTGCTCACTTACCGTGGGCAGTTGGGACAATGGGGCAACATTTGATACCACAAGCTTTAGAAGGTGAATAAGAGGAAATTACACTGCCCTAAGGAATGGGGCAATTGGGGATGCGGTAAGAAATCCTAACAGCATCAAAAATGCCAAACTTGCAAAAGTCCCAATACGGGACTATCATCTGTTTATGAGAATTATCGCACTATCAACCTTAAAAAAATTTTGGGAAGACAGCCCAGAATACATTGACGCGAAAGAGCCAACTTTAGCGTGGTATAGGCATGCATTAAACGCTGATTGGGGATCACCGGCGGATGTGAAACAGGACTTTAGAAATGCCAGCATCCTCAAAGATGGGCGTGTCGTGTTTAACATTGCCGGTAATAAATACCGGTTAGTTGTTTGGATCAATTATGCCTACAAGGTGGTTTACATACGGTTTATCGGCAGCCATGCGCAATACGATAAAATTGATGTGCAAACGATTTGAATCCAAAAGGTAGTAACAAGAGGTATATATAATGGACATCAGACCTATTAAAACAGATGCCGACTACCGCGCGGCATTAAACGACATCGAAAACCTAATGATGGCGGAGCCTGATACCGTCGAAGGCGAAAAGCTGGACATTTTGGTTACGTTAGTCGAGGCCTACGAAGCAAAGCATTTTCCAATGGATTTGCCAGACCCTGTTGAGGCAATAAAGTTTGAGATGGAGCGCAAAGGCTTAACGGTTAAAGATCTTGAACCCATGATAGGTAAAAGCAATCGTGTTTATGAAATCCTAAACCATAAGCGATCACTCACGCTAAAAATGATTTGGAAACTTCATGAAGGGCTAGGTATTCCAGCAGAGTCGCTGATCAAGCCGCCGCAAGTTCGCGCTTCATAGCGCTGCGCATAAAAATTATGTTGTCATGAATGACGCTCACTACCCAAACATTTCGGCTATTGATAACAGGCTAGCTGAGCTTGAAAACGAAAAGCAACAGCTTCTCGCATTAAGAGAGGCTCTACGTAGCGCTCAAAACGAGCGTTCGGTACAGGTATTCACGCCAGAACAAAAAGTCGCCCTATTCAGACAACGATTTCGTGGGCGAGAGGATATCTTCGCCAATCGTTGGCAAAACCAACAGGACCGCAGTGGCTATTCCGTAGCCTGTGATAATGAATGGGTAAACGGGGTATGCAACAAACCCCGAATTAAATGCCAAGACTGTTCACACCGAAAGTTTAGCAAGTTAAGCGAGCACATTATTTATAGGCACCTTGCCGGTCAACAAGTGGTGGGGCTGTATCCCTTACTGAGAGATAATTCGTGCTATTTGTTAGCCGCCGATTTTGACAAAGGCTGTTGGCAAGAAGAAGTCAAAGCAATGTCTAAAGCGTGCCAAGCGTTTGATATTCCCCACGCGATAGAAATCTCGCGTTCTGGCAACGGGGCGCACTTATGGATCTTTTTCGAAACCAACATCCCAGCTAACCAAGCTCGGGCACTTGGTTTCGCTTTGCTTGATAAAGCCATGGAAATATTTCCAAATCTATCGTTTGACTCCTATGACAGGCTCTTTCCTAACCAAGATGTCCTTCCTGAGGGCGGGTTTGGCAATCTCATTGCGTTACCACTTCAAAAGGAGGCTCGCCTTTCAGGCCGTAGTTGCTTTGTTGACAGTGACCTGAATGCGATTGACGATCAATGGCGGTATCTTGCAGATCTTAAAACGCTCACGCAATCGAGTATTGATCAACTCATAACAACCATTACACCCGATACCCTATTACTGTCCGAACAAGGGCTAACAGATAACCGCCCACCTTGGGAAATCACAGCCAAAGCCGCACCAATAAAATTAGAGTCTTTGCCGAAAAACGTGACTATTACCTTGGCCAACCATATCTACTTTTTGATGAGCGAGTTACCTGGACCACTACTGGCAGGACTAAAGCGATTAGCTAGTTTTTCTAATCCTGTGTTTTTTAAAACACAAGCTTTGCGCTTTTCAACCCATGGCATTCCGAGGTTTATTTCCTGTGCTCGTATTGAAAACGGTTATCTAGCACTACCGCGAGGCTGTCTCGATGACGCGATTGCTTTGCTACAAGAGCACAGTATTTCGCCACTGTTTGACGATAAGCGTGAAACCGGCAAACCATTATTAAAACTTACCCCCGAGTTCACTTTGCGAAAAAACCAGCGAGACGCAGTGGCCGCAATAACCAAACATGACTTCGGTATTTTGCATGCGCCGACCGCATTTGGAAAAACGGTTACAGCCATTGGTATGATCGTAAAACGCAAAGTAAATACCCTCATACTGGTTCATAGCCGACAACTGCTTGAACAGTGGCAAGAGCGCTTGCGCACGTTTCTACCCGAAGTAATCATTGGCAGTATAGGCGGGGGTAAAAGAAAGCCGAGTGGCATTATCGACATTGCCACCTACCAAAGCTTGGTTAATAAAAAAGACAACTCCATCACGCCTCTCATTCAAGACTACGGCCACATTATTGTTGATGAATGCCACCATCTGTCTGCGCCAAGGTTTGAAATGGTACTCAACGAGGTAAGAGCAAAATATGTATTGGGCCTAACAGCAACACCAGAGCGACAAGATGGCCATCAAAAGATCATTTTTATGGCGGCAGGGCCAATTCGCTACAAAGTGAAACAAAGCCCTGATGAGCAATTTACTCAAACCGTGATGATTCATCAGCTCTACGATGTACCAGCAGCAGAGCTAATAAAAACAGATGAGCGCCCCAAAATAAGCGATGCCTACCGCTGGCTCGTCGATAACCAACAGCGCACTTCAAAAATTGTCTCAGACGCCTCTCAGTGTGTTCAAAATGGTGGACACCCGTTAGTCCTTACAGAGCGTAGAGAGCACGCAGAGTACATACACTCACGACTTACCGAGATGGGTATAAGCACTGTCGTACTTAAAGGCGCCATGAAAGCTGCCGAACGCAAGAGCGCTGACAATCATCTGCAATCGGCTCAAGTCGTCGTCGCAACAGGAAAATATGTAGGCGAAGGATTTGACCTGCCAAGACTGGATACGTTGTTTTTGGCCATGCCCATCGCATGGAAAGGTACATTGGCTCAATATGCCGGTCGTATTCATCGTGAATCGGAAGGAAAAACACAAGTCACCATTCACGACTATGTGGACTGCGCCCTCCCTATGCTGCAACGCATGTTTAAAAAACGCGAGAAAAGCTACAAGGCAATGGGGTACACCCTTGAGTACATTGATGACAACAGTAACAAGCAACCTTCATTGAAGTTAGAAAACATCCCTTCACCAAATACCAAGCCAAAATAAACAGCAGCACTTCATTAAACACTTCCCCATCGCTTTACCCCCATACGCCAAAACCACTATCCGTTTGGCTTTTGGATCGAAACGCCAAACAGGGAAATTTGCCCATTTACTGTTTGGCGTCTCGATTGAAATCCAAAGCTGGTAGGCCTTGCCAGTACAGGCTCAAAGCAAGGTTTTGCACTTTTTGCACCCTAAACCAACCTCTAATCCAAAGTACAAACCGTTTGATTTTTTAAACCCAGAATGCAAACGATCGTTTGGCGCCTCGATTTTTTTGCATGGGCTAAATGCCGCCAAACAGCGCTGCATTGGACTATGTATATCAAACGGTTAGCCGCAAACAGGCCATAACAAAAAACCGATTTGACTGGTTAGTTTGATGGCCATTTCTTTCATCTATTTCACCACCGCGTCTGCACCCAACGACTGAAAATAGACGGCATGAAAAACCAACAAGGTGACAAGTGACGTGTTATGGGCAAGTGGCAACGATTGGAATAGAGAATGGATACAGCAGGTGGTCGATTTATTGGTTGGGCATGGCGCGTTTACCCTCTACCCAGCATTAAGCCAGTGCGATAATGCTGCCGAACGCTTAACCCGCTGGCTGACCTATCAGTTACCACGCGTTAAACAAGCACACCCTAGCTGCCCGATTCACCAATGGCTGAACAGCATTGGTGCACAAGTGATCGTAGAAAAATGGCAAAGCCCCGAGCAATGGCCAAACCTGTATTGGCTACCTTTACCTGAGGTTGATGGCCATGCCCAAGGCGGACTAGTTTTGTTACCGGCACATTTATTACCGACAGATAGGAATGGTACGAGTCAAACCAACACATTGCACGCAAACACGCCCGCCAACACCTGTATCTTTTGGTGCATTTCGCCTTTATCTAAAACAGGAAAGCGCGCTACCTTGCACCCCAAACAGCAAAACCGCGCCTTTTGCCTGCCCAGTTCGCCGGAGCAAGTAGGAAAATCATGCACAGGGTTATTACTGAGCGGTTTAAGAAAAGAAAGCCAAAAACGAAACGGCAAAGCGATCAGCCACCAAATCAATCTAGCGCTGCTGCACCACCTTTATGGACCGGAGAATGATGTGTGGTTGAAAGCGAATTTTGGTGCCGTAACTCATTACGGTACCAAAAATTAGAAGCCTGAAAAAAGAGTAACCCCTCGCAGGGCGCTGATCTAACGGGTAGCGGGAGGGGTGTTGTTGATGCAATTTTAATATCAAAAGCGCCAAATAGCTCGATATTTTTGGCTAGAGCGGTCTCTGTTAGGTTTTACTCAGGCTTCACTTTGAACTATTCGGAATTTCCAGATGGTTGCGTTTTGTACAGCTCTACCAGCTTGATTATATGACTCTTAATAATTAACTCTTTTTTATCAGCAAGATGCCTGGTACCGACATAAATGTCGGTACCAGGCAACAACCACTACTCCCTCTCAATACAGCCAGGCATCCGCTCAATTCAAGCATCTCCAAACGCTATTAAAAAATAAATTTACAGTAATGGCGTTTTTGCAAAATAAATAGTTGACAGTTTGCGGGTCTCAGCATAAGCTTATTCACAAGTTGCAGAAACGCCATTACAACGCATTTGAGGTGACAATGAAAGTTAATTTGAAAAAAATTGCCTCTGTACAGATGGGACACTCTTTTAGGTCAAAGCTTGAGCCAGACGCTAATGGAAATATCTCTGTTATTCAGATGAAGGATCTTACTGAAGATAACCGACTAAATGCCCAAGAGCTAGTGCAGATTGCTATGCAGGACTTAAAGGATCATCACAGAGTTAAATTTAACGATTTAGCTTTTCGCTCTAGAGGCCAAACCAACACAGCAGCATTGATTGACCAAGAGTTGAATGATGCTGTTATCGCTGCGCCACTGTTGCGAATTCGAGTTGAAAGTGATTCGGTTATGCCTGCGTATTTATGCTGGTTTATTAATCAACCGACTTCACAAGCAGTATTGCAAAGTAAGGCAACAGGCACGGCGGTAAGAATGATTGGCAAACCTGCACTTGAGGATCTGGAGATAGTAGTCCCTAGTCTCGATGTGCAGAAAAAGATTATTGAGATTTACCAATTATCCATCAACGAGCAGAAGCTAATGAATGCATTAGCCAAGAAAAAGGAGGTGTTAACTGACGCAATATTAATGAATTTAGCAATGAATACCCAGTAATGACAGTTACTGGGTTTAGACGAGCCAAAAGTGTGACAGCACTTTTAGCAAAACTTTAATCCACGTTTCATTTCAAAAAACAGGAGCCGAAATTATGGCAAAGAATACATCATCAAGCAAGGGCAATACCCGACATGTCGTACCACATCCTGACGGATGGGCAAACAAAAAAGGCGGTGCAGAACGCGCTTCAAGCGTGCACAGCACCAAAAAAGAGGCCGAAGCTGCGGCGCGCGAACAAAGCAAGCGCGAAGGTTCTGAGCTTGTTGTACATGGCAAAGACGGTCAGATACAACGCAAAGATAGCCATGGTAACGACCCTAAAGACATTAAAGGATAGGAGCCCTTATGAGTGATGAATACAAAAAGAAAATAGGTGTACCTGAATCGCACACCCTCAACATCGTGAGCAGTCAGTGGTCGCAACGAAAAGGCCAAGACACTGATACCTATGAATGTGAAGAGCTAAACGAGCAAGGTGAAGTCATTGCACGGTACACCATAAAGGACAGTACATCGATTTACCCTCCATTTGGGCGGTCGATTACCTGGACTCAATCAGCCGTACTCGATTCTTAACCTTTTAACTTACAGCTAGCGGGGCGCTGCCGGTATAGCCTGCCCCGCTTTATAGACACTGACCAAATTTGAGGAACTTATATGACCAATGATATGAACGACAAGATCCAACAAAAAGACATCAACAATGCAGCATGGGCTGCATGCGATACTTTCCGTGGCGCGGTAGACCCAGCGCAATACAAAGACTACATCCTAGTCATGCTGTTCGTAAAATACATCTCCGATGTGTGGAATGATCACTACGAAGAATATAAAAAACAGTACGGTGACGACGATGTCCGTATCAGACGTAAGCTTGAGCGCGAGCGTTTTGTACTGCCAATAGTAGAACTCACAGAAGAAGTAGAAGACAAAGCAACCAAAGAGAAGAAAACCGTTGTTACCGATACCTTTTTGGCCAACTACTATTCATTGTTAGAGCGTAAAAACGAACCCAACATTGGCGAGCTGATCAACATTGTTTTAGAGCATATTGAAACCGCGAACAAAGCCAAGTTAGAAGGTGTGTTCCGTAACATCGATTTCAATAGCGAAGCCAATTTGGGTAAAACCAAAGATCGTAACCGTCGCCTAAAAACCTTGTTGGATGACTTCAACAAGCCCGCTCTCGACATGAGCCCGTCGCGCGTGTCTGAAGATGTGATTGGTAATACCTACATCTACCTTATTGAGCGCTTTGGCTCCGATGCAGGTAAAAAAGCCGGTGAATTCTACACCCCTCATAAAGTCTCTGAGCTGGTTGCGCGTCTGTCTGCACCAAAATCGGGGGCGCGTATTTGTGACCCTGCCTGTGGCTCAGCCGGTTTATTGATTGAAGCCGCACGCCAAGTGGGCGACCGCAATTACTCACTCTACGGCATGGAAGTCAACGGCAGCACCTGGGCGCTTGCACGTATGAACATGTTCTTGCACGGTTCCGACTCTGCTCGTATCGAATGGTGTAACACCCTTACCTCTCCAGCGCTGGTCGAAAATGACAGACTGATGAAGTTTGATAATGTGGTTGCCAACCCACCGTTTTCACTCGACAAATGGGGTTCAGAAGACGTTGAATCTGACAGATATAACCGCTACTGGCGCGGGCTTCCCCCTAAATCAAAGGCCGACTTTGCCTTTATCAGCCACATGGTCGAAGCCGCTGTTGAAAAAGAAGGCCGCATTGCCGTAGTGGTGCCTCATGGTGTCCTATTTAGAGGCGCAGCCGAAGGCCGTATTCGTCAAAAACTGATTGAAGAAAACTTACTGGATGCTGTGATCGGCTTGCCCGGTAACCTGTTCCCAAGTACCGGTATTCCAGTGGCAATCCTGATATTTGACCGCTCGCGTGAAAAAGGCGGCGCCAATGAAAACCGCAAAAACGTGCTGTTTGTTGATGCCAGCGGTAAAGATCATTACCAAGCAGGGAAAAACCAAAACATCCTGCTGGATGAGCACCTAGACAAAATTGTTGCAGCGGTAACAGCCCGTGAAGAGGTAGAAAAATACGCCCATTTAGCCACCTTTGACGAAATTAAAGAGAACGACTTTAACCTGAATATCCCGCGCTACGTCGATACCTTCGAAGAAGAAATCGAGGTCGATATTGTGGCGGTACAGGCTGAGATCACCAGCCTTGAAAGCGAACTTGCCGATGTTCGCAGCAAAATGGCAGCGCTGCTAAAGGATATCGTGCCTAACGAGGCGCAAAGCAACACAACGGAGGTGGCTGAATGAGTATGACAAACAACAACCAATTTGTTGACGCCAACAAAATGGTGGGAGGTGCGCGATGAGTGACAAGCAACTTACCCAACCAGAACACACCAGTTTTGAAAGTATTCGCGTGATTAATGAACAAGGTGGTGAAATTTGGCTGGCCCGCCAGTTAGCCAAGGTATTGGACTATGCCGAGTTCCGTAACTTCTTACCGGTTATAGAGAAAGCAAAAAAAGCCTGTGAAAACAGTGGCCAAGCTGTGGCCGACCATTTCGTGGAGATCCACGAGATGGTCGAAATTGGCTCAGGTGCCCAGCGCAAAATGGACTCGTTTGCCTTGTCCCGTTACGCCTGTTACCTCATTGTGCAAAATGGTGATGCCAGCAAGCCGGTGATCGCCAATGGCCAGACCTATTTTGCCATTCAGACTCGTCGCCAAGAGCTACAAGATGACACTGGTTTTCAGCAACTAAATGAAGACCAAAAACGCCTAATGCTGCGCAATGAGCTGGCCGACCACAACAAGCAACTGGCTGCGGCGGCCCGTGATGCAGGAGTTGAGTCCGGCTTGGACTACGCCATTTTCCAAAACCATGGCTACAAAGGCTTGTATGGCGGGTTAGACAATAAAGCCATTCACCAACACAAGGGCTTAAAAAAGAGTCAGAAAATACTCGACCATATGGGCAGTACCGAGCTTGCCGCTAACCTGTTCCGCGCCACGCAAACAGAAGAGAAGCTAAAGCGCGATCAGGTCAGCAATAAAGCCCATGCTAACCAAACTCATTTTGAAGTGGGTGCCAAAGTGCGCGCCACTATTGAAGAGCTAGGCGGCACTATGCCAGAGGATTTACCCACGCCAGAAAAAGGCATTCCCCAGTTGGCGCGTGCGCAGAAGAAGCTGGAGGGCGGTAAAAATGAAGACTGAGCTGCTCAAAAAACTAGGTCGAATTAACACTATTCCTGCTGGTTGGAAACTTACAACTGTCGGTAAGGTTTGCAAAATAAGAAATGATTTAAGAAAACCATTATCAACCGAAGATCGAGCTAAGATTCAAGGTTCGTATCCGTATTATGGACCTACCGGTGTATTGGATTTTATCGATCATCATTTAGTTGAAGGACAGTTTGCTCTAATTGGTGAAGATGGTGATCACTTTTTAAAACCAGAGCAAAAAGCCCAAACGCTTTTAGTTAATGGTAAGTTTAATGTAAACAATCACGCACACCTGATCCAAGGAACAGAAAAGTGTTCTTCTGAGTGGTTTTTTCTTTATTTTCATCACAGAGATATCACACATCTGATTAGTAGGCAGGGAGCTAGTCGCTATAAGCTAAATAAAGATACTTTAAGCAAACTTCCGATACTTGTGCCGCCTTTAAATGAACAACTTGAAATCTACAAGTTGTTTACCACTTGGGACGATGCAATCGAAAAGACGGAGTTGTTAATTTCCCTGAAATCAAAAATTAGAGAATCATTAGCGAATAGACTTTTGTTTGGTAAAGACAGGGTTTCAAATCGACAAGCTGGTCATGAGTATAAACAAAACAAATGGTTTAACGTTCCACATGATTGGTCGTTAACAAAAATTGAAAATATTGCTACTGAGATTGTAGAAAGGAACTCTTGTGGAAGTGACCATGCTGTACTCTCTTGCTCAAAGCACGTTGGTTTTGTGAAGTCTCTTAGCTATTTTAAAAAGAAAGTTTATAGCGACAATACCGACAATTACAAAATAATAAAGTACGGAGAGTTTGGCTACCCTAGTAATCATATTGAAGAAGGCTCAATTGGACTTCAAAATTTATGTGACAAAGGTATTGTCAGTCCAATATATACGGTTTTTCAAGTTGACGGCAAACAAGTTAACTCTAGTTATCTGTTTAAACTACTTAAAACAAATATATATCGCCACATTTTTCAAGCAAGTACTAGCTCGTCAGTAGATCGGAGAGGTTCTTTGAGATGGGGGGAGTTTTCTAAAATAGAAGTACCTCTCCCTAGTTTGGATGAACAAAAGGACATTGCTCATGTTCTGAATAATTTTGATAAGGAAATAAAAATATTCGAGCAATTATTAGAAAAGTACAGACTGCAAAAGCGTGGATTAATGCAAAAGTTGCTTACCGGTGAGTGGCAAGTGAGCAGTACGCAGCTCGTTGCTGAGGGTGAACTTCAGGATCGTACAAAGGAGAACGTCGCATGAGCACACCTTCTGTAAACTACGATGTAAACTCAGAGCCTTCGGGCTTCGAGTTTAACGAAAAGTACTTGTCGCAAATTCCTGCCCTGCAACAGCTAATCAATTTGGGTTACCAATACCTCACCTCAGAGCAGGCTTTGGCCGAACGGGGTGGACGCAGTGCCAATGTGATTTTGGAAGGGGTGCTACGTCAGCAGCTAAAAAAGATTAATCGCATTAACTATAAAGGTGGCGAGTATCTGTTTAGCGAGGAGAACATTCAAACCGCGATCCAAAAGCTCAAAAATATTAAGTTTGATGGTCTGCAAAAAACCAATGAGTCGATTTACGATTTAATCACCTTAGGCTCAGCCATGGAGCAAACCATTGAGGGGGACTCAAAAAGCTTTACCCTCAATTACATTGATTGGAAAACACCATCAAATAACAGCTTTCATGTAGTCGCTGAGTTCTCGGTTGAACGCGCACGCAGCACCGATACGGTACGCCCCGATATCGTCCTGTTTGTCAATGGTATTCCCTTTAGCGTGATTGAATGTAAATCGCCCAAAGTGGATGTAGAGCAAGCCGTATCACAAAACATTCGTAACCAGGGCGATGACTATATTCCCCGCCTGTTTACTTATGTGCAGCAAGTGTTGGCGGTGAATAAAAACGCCGCCCAATACGCAACAGCAGGCACACCTAAGAAGTTTTGGGGCGTGTGGAAAGAGCAAGAAGACAAACCTGCCGATGTCGATAAAGGCATAAATACCGCTTTAGACGAAGACACTAAAATACGATTATTCAGTGGCGAGTTTGCTGCCGCACGGCCGTTTTTTGATGCACTAGAGGCGGAAGGTAAACGGTTGGTGACGGAACAAGACAATGCCATTCAAAGCCTGTGCCGCCCGGAGCGTTTATTAGATTTGGTGTATCGCTTTACCCTGTTTGATGGTGGCATTAAGAAAGTAGCCCGCTATCAACAATATTTTGTGATTAAAGCGACCATCGCCCGAATTAAGCGTTTGACTAATAAAGTCAATGGCGCAAAAGAAAACCGCCAAGGTGGTGTTATTTGGCATACCCAAGGCTCGGGTAAGTCGCTTACCATGGTGATGCTCACCCGTGCTATGGCACTAGAGCCGCAGCTTATCAATCCAAGAATCATTTTGGTTACCGACCGGGATGACCTTGATAAACAACTGGGTAATACCTTTGCGGCCTGTGGTTTAAGCCGCGAACGTGCCACGTCTGGCCGAAACTTAGTTAAGCACCTGAAAAACAAAGTGGGTTTGATCACCACGCTTATTCATAAATTTGATAAAGGCTGGGTGGCCGAGAAGTTTGTGGATGAGTCGCACGATATTTTTGTATTAGTCGATGAAAGTCACCGCACCAACTTCGGCTCATTGGCGGCCCGAATGCGCCAGATGTTGCCCAATGCCTGTTTTCTTGGCTTTACAGGTACGCCACTACTGAAAAAAGAAAAGAACAACTTTGCCAAGTTTGGTGGCCTGATTGAGCCGCACTACACCATTAAACAAGCGGTCGCCGACGAAGCGGTATTACCACTGCTGTACGAAGGCCGACACGTTGAGATGGAGCAGAATCAGTCGGCTATCGATCTCTGGTTTGAGCGCCACACCGCCGATTTAAGCAAAGAGCAAAAGGCCGACCTTAAAAAGAAATACGCCCGCGCTGAAATGCTAAACAAAGCTGATCAAGTGATATATATGCGCGCCTTTGATATCAGCGAGCATTTTCGTGCGAACTGGCAAGGTACTGGCTTTAAGGCTCAGCTGGTTGCCCCGGGCAAACAGGCGGCATTAAAGTATCAAGAGTTTCTACAGGATATTGGAATCGTCTCCACTGAAGTGGTGATTTCTGGCCCTGATACCCGTGAAGGCCATGACGAAGTGGACGAAGGGCCAACCGATGAGGTGGGTAAGTTCTGGAATAAAATGATGAAGCGCTTTGGCTCTGAAGAAGAGTACACCAAGCAAATTATCAACCAGTTTAAATACGGTGATGACCCTGAAATACTCATTGTGGTGGATAAGCTATTAACCGGCTTTGATGCACCGCGCAACACTGTGCTGTATCTATGCCGAACCCTGCGAGAGCACACGCTATTACAGGCCATCGCCCGGGTTAACCGCCTGTACGAAGGCAAAGAGTTTGGCTATATCATCGACTATGCCAGCGTATTGGGCGAGTTGGATAAAGCCTTAACCATGTACGAAGCCTTTGAAGGGTTTGACGAAGATGACTTAGCGGGCACGCTCACCTCCATCAACGAAGAAGTGTTTAAACTGCCACAGCGTTACTCTGACTTATGGGATTTGTTTAAAGCCGTTAAAAACTCAAAAGATGAAGAAGCCTATGAGGTGCTATTGGCCGATGACGAGTTACGTGAAGAATTTTACGAATGTTTATCGGCGTACAGTAAATCTTTAGCCATCGCTTTATCGTCTGAGCAGTTCATCATGAACTCTGATGAGAAAAAGCTACAAACCTATAAAAACGATTTAAAGCGTTTTCAGAACTTAAAGGCGGCGGTTAAGTTGCGTTACGCCGAGGCGATTGATTATCGCGACTACGAGCCGAAAATCAAAAAGCTGCTGGATACCCATATTCAGGCCAATGAAGTGACTCAGCTTAACGAGCCAGTGAATATTTTTGATGAAAAAATGTTTACCGCCGTGAAAGAAGAGCAAGGGGTTTATCAAACCAAAACTACGGCGTCGAAGGCAGACACCATCGCCCACGCCACAAAGCGCAGCATTTCGGAGAATATGGACGAAGACCCTGCGTTTTATGAGAAGTTTTCGAAGCTGATCCAAACCGCTATTGATGACTTTAAGGCAAAGCGCATCTCAGACTTAGAATATCTCAACCGAGTGATTGATATTCGTAACAAAGTGGCCACGAAGCAGCATGATGATATGCCTGATTGCATTCGAGAAAACGACGAAGCCTGTGCCTACTTTGGTTTGATTAAGCCGCAGTTTCAGCAAGTGGCAACACTCAACGAGTTAGATGATGCTCAGCTTGATGCCATTGCGGCACAAACATCATTAGCGATACAAAAAATCATTGATGCTCATTGGAAGGTCGATTTTTGGGACGATGCCGACGTTCAAAAAACGGCGATGAATGATATTGACGATTTTCTTTATGACGAAGTCAAAGAGCAGTACGGCGTGACGCTGAGCCTAGAACAAATGGACGAAATCATTGAGAAAACCATGCAGGTTGCGAAGCACCGGAGGCATTCTTGATGTCGTCAACCATCAAGCAGACCGAGGTACCAGCGGCAAGCGCTGAAAAGCTAGCGGTTGTATACGGAGGGGGAGAAATCCTCTTCCAGCTGGCTTTTTCTAAACGCAAATCGTTGGAAATATCAGTTCACCCTGACAAATCAGTTTTTGTGAAAGCACCTGAAGGCACCGACCGTGAGGCCATTGAAGCCAAGGTGAAAAAGCGAGCTCGGTGGATCAAACGTCAAATTCGCTACTTTGACCAGTTTGACCCAAGAACCCCTTCTCGCAAATACGTCAGTGGTGAAAGCCATTTATATCTAGGCAAAAAGTACCGGCTAAAAATTGAATTAGGTAGTGATAACGGTGTGGCGCTGAAAGCGGGCTTTTTTTGGTTAACGTCTGCCAATGGTAAACCAGACCATGTGGAGTCGCTACTTAGTGATTGGTATCGAGAAAAAGCCGATTTTCATTTAAATAAGGTATTTTCAGATTGTTGGGACAAGATCAAACATTCAGATGACAACAAGCCAACCATTAAAATCATGCAACTCAAAAAGCGCTGGGGTAGCCTATCGAAAAGCGGAACACTAACCTTAAACCGTGATCTGATTAAAGCACCGAAAGAATGTATTGAGTATGTGATCATTCATGAATTGTGTCACCTAGAGCACCACAACCACGGTCCAGAGTTTTATCGTTTGCTCGAACGCTCTCTACCAGATTGGGTGAAGCGCAAACATAAACTGGAAATGGCACTAATATAGTCAATACGATGTATCGAATAGCTAAGTACACAGCCAGTACACTAGCGATATTGTCCGCTTTAGACTTTGAACCTCGCCAAATACGTATGTTGACTGGCGGTTCACTGCAAGGCGACAAACCCACACAAGATTCATCGCCTTTTTAGTCATCCAAAATGCTGCCTTTTACACAATACATGCGTGGGCGGGTATTGTCGGGCAGGCTGACTTTGCGCTGTGGTCGGTTGCCATCGGGGACTAGGTAGCCTGCGGCCATTAGTGCTTTAGCGGCGCGATCTGGGCTGAGGCCTTCGGTGGCTTCACGCCAGCCGGTTGGGTAAAACAGGTAGAGGGTTTGTGGGCCAGAAGTATCAAGCCAACCCGCACGCTGGCGTACTTGGCTGCTGTAACCGGTTTGTTTAGGCGTAAAGCGGCTTTCGCCATGCTGCTCAATAAAACTGCGAACCTGGCGAATGGCTTGTTGGTCTTCATTGGCAGCCACACCACCGCGGGCAAGTATCCATTGGTTTAGCTGGCTTAAACAGGCGGCTTCGACACTTTGGGTTGGCCAATCGAGTACCTTGGCTTGAATGGCTAACAACCCTGCGCTGGCCAGTAAGGCAAATTTTTCAGCGACCCGGCGCACTTGGCCGTCAGCCTCGGTTGGCAAACTGGCTAAAAAGCGTTGGCGTACGTTTTGGAAAACGGGGCGAGCCTGCGCGCTGTGCTGCGTTAAATACCGTAACCAGTCCAAGGCCAAACTACCGTAATGTTGGCGACTTTGTTGTTTTAGGTGATCGGCTAAATCGGCGGCGTTCATGCCATGACTCTGATTAAACACGCCCATTTGCGCTCCGGCATCGGCACTGAGATCAATCACGCGCACTTGCTGGCCGGCTTTTACGCGCTTGCCGATACTGGCGAGGTGGCTTTCGAGCGTCACTTCGCCAGTGGATAAAAACACCAAACGCCAGCGGGCGGGTAAGCGCATTTCACCGTATTTGCCCGCTCGGGTTTTACCTTGGCCATTAGCAAGCATATAAGCGACATCGCCCGCCTCTTTTGGGTCAACTTCGCCCATTTCATCGAGCGCCAGCAAGGCATCGTTATGCGCTAATGCTGTGCCTTCTAAACCGTTGGCCGTGGCACGCCAACTATGACGCAGTTGATTAGGTTCGCCCCAAACCGATAATGCCGGATACAGCGCCGCGGTTTTACCAGTACTGCTGGTACCGTAGAGGTGTAAACCAAAACCATCCACTCCGCACAAATGCAACAAAGGCGCAGCCAGTGCAGCGCAGACACCAACGATTAATAGCGGGTTATCCAGACAATAACGACCAACGTGCTGCCGCCAACTGTCGCTACTACCTTGTTGAATAAAGCCTTCTATCGGGTGCATGGTTTGCAACACCATGCGCGGGTTGCTGCTGTGTTCGCTTGGGTAAAAGGTGAGGCGCGGATGCACATAAGCGTGGTGATGCCAGCCAATGCAGTTCACGCTAATGGCCTTTTGCGTGGCCAGTTCACCCATTTGTTGAATAAACAGCGAGAGCAACTGCCGCGCTTTGACACTGTTACTAAGCCGCATTCCTCGGCTGAGTAGGATTCGGCGGTACTCGCTGCCGTCTCCGGCCAATAGTTCTGCGGGCATGGCCCAGTAGCGATGGCGATTGTCATCGTCTAACCAGTGCAATAAATAGCCGTAGTTGTCCCCTTGCGGATCGCGGGTACGGGCAGCCACTTGCAGCCAAGAGCAGATTTTAACAGGGCTATCTTGCCCTGCTGGTTGCATCACCAGCCAGTTTTGCGCGTTATAGGCAAAACCAGCCGGTAATGTTGGCACGTTGTTATTCAACTCATTGGCAGGTAACGGGGTTGATGGTTTTGGTTTATCCACGGCCATAAGCAGCACCGATACGGCGAGTTTCAATCCACTGGTCGATATCGCTTTCTAACCAGCCCACCGCACGCGCACCAATACGAATGGAACGGGGAAATTCACCGCTGGCCATCAGGGCATAAATGGTACTGCGGCCAAAGCCTGTTTTGGCCTTGACCTCGGGCAAGCGCAAAATCCGCTGCTGACGCGCTGGGTGTACTGAGTTTGTGGGTGATTGTGTAGTTGGGTTCATCGTTTGCTTCCTCACTGATCTGTTAAGTTCAGTTAGGAGTTTGCCAGCACTAAACGGACGCAGTAGGCAGATAAATGCCCAGATCGTGCAGCTTTCTGAGGGTACAGGTAGCTAGCTGCCCCAGAATTGACATAATGCCCCAAGTCATAAATACCCTGTGGGCAGGGCTAGTGTTTGGCTAAATGGTGTGAATTAAGGCTTTTCCCAGACTGCCCCAAAAGCCCAAGGGATGAGTGCCAAAAGCTTTCTCAAAAAGGGAAAGTCTTGCTCAATTAGAACACCACAACACTTTTATGCGCATAAAAATGTAAAATATAACACTTTTCTGCGCGTAAAAGTGTAGACTGAGTTATACTACAGGCAGTTAACAGTCTTAATTGGCGGGAAATGACAATGCAGCGCAACTTACTCAACGCCCTAATAGCATGGAAAAATCAACCTGTGCGCAAGCCATTATTGATCGATGGCGCAAGACAAACAGGTAAAACCTATCTACTGCAAGAGTTGTTTGGGAATACCTTTGCCAACATCCTTCGTATCGACTTCCTTGAAAACCCAGCTTACAAAGAAGCGTTCGATGGCTCGTTGTCACCTGACGAGCTAGTAATGAACATTGAGTTGTTAATCAACCAAGCGTTCAATCCAGAAACCGACTTGCTGATATTAGATGAAATTGGCGAATGTGAACGAGCCGTAACTTCGCTGAAGTATTTTGCCGAAAAAGCACCGTCCTATTTTGTCGCAGCCAGCGGTTCGAACATTGGCTTGCTCAATACCTTCCCTGTAGGCAAGGTAGAACAATACAATTTACGACCACTGACCTTCCAAGAATTTATTTACGCATCCAACGAGCAAGCACTGATCAAAGCATTTGATAGTCAAGCAAGCACACCGGCGGTGCACACTAAATTGATGGATAAACTAACCGACTATTTTTTTACCGGTGGTATGCCGGAAGCCGTTTCTGCTTGGTATCAGTTTAAGGATTCAAGCATTCTAGAGCGTGTTGAAAAAGTCACAAAAATTCATGCCGATTTAGTTGAAGGTTATCGCCGCGATTTCGGTAAGTACGCGGGCAAGGTCGATGCCACACTGATTGAATCGGTGTTTAATAGCATTCCAGCCCAGCTATCACTTGTCAGCGATGAGTCGGTTAAACGCTTTAAATTTAAGCATGTGCATGAGCGTAAATCTCGTTATAGCGATTTTGAAACCGCGATCCATTGGCTTAACTGCTGCCGCTTAGCTTTGCCAAACTACCCTATTGAAGGATTGCCGAAATCTCCGTTGGCGGCCTATAAAAAAGACAATATGGTGAAACTGTTTCTGTTTGATGTGGGTCTGCTCAATCATATGCTGGGCAGCAGTTATAAAGAGATTAAGCAACAAAACTATGAATACAAAGGCTATGTGGCTGAAAACTTTGTGCAACAAGAGCTCACAGCTATTGGTGTTGACCCAAGCTATTCATGGAATGACGCCCGCGCCGAAATCGAATTTATTTTGGCAACCGATGAAGGCGATATCATCCCTGTTGAAGTCAAAAGTGGTAAACGTACAAGAGCAAAATCGTTGGCATCCTACGTTGAAAAATGTACTCCAAGTAAAACCTTTAAGTTAACGGGTACACAAGGCTCTTCAGCGTTAGAACAAACCAATATCGTGATGCCTTTGTATTTCACGCAGTATTTACCTCAGAGATGGTAAAGGCGCGTTGCTTAGCTCCGAAGGTCTACACAAAGTTACCTTAGGGATAACAATTTGTAGACCTGATGCTTACCATTCGACACTCAGTCTTATCTCTTTTGGATACCATAGTATCCATATTGAGCTTATTTCTATTGAAATGGACACCATAATATCCATTTCAGGCTAAGTGAGCTTTCTGCTGACTCATTACTATCGCGTAGAACCAGTGAAAAAATGGCAAAGCAATGTTGACGGAAATCGTGCTCGATAAAGCCCTTCAAAACTGCTATTTTTAAGTACTAACAGCAGCATAAAAACGGCACTGTTTTTCCATTGCTAACCACTAAGATTTAGTAAAAGCCAGAGGCAAGTGGTGGGCAGTTTGGTGGGCAAACAGGCATTTTTGAGCGGTTTATTTTCGATAACTTATTGAGTTTGTTAGGGTCTAGGCCGCTACTCAATAAACAGGTACAGAATATCGAGTGATATCCACAGCCGTCCTACAAGCCAGTAAAATCAAGCCTTAAGAACCCTACCCCATCCACACAAGTCCACGACTACCCACCACTATCTATAGTTAAGTGGTGGGTACAATGGCGGGTATTTTAGTATTATCAAGACTGCAAGCAACTCTGTGCAACATCTCTCTCCCCACCTTAACCCTCTCTTTGCATAAAACTTTTCGTATTGCTTTAAACCAAACGAAGTAATTGACGCTACTTCTGCATCAATTACTTATGACTCCCAATGCTCCCTCATACCTAAAAGCCATCTAAAAAAACCACACTCATACATCACCATAGTGTCTACTTTTGCTTGACCAGAATACTTTGATCGTAAACCAGTACTGAGTCACAAACGTTAAAGATAAAGACAAATAGCTAACAGACGACTTGCTAAGTCGAGGAGCGATAGTCAATAGTTATTATATGAAAAGTAATTTCTTAGCTCCAAAAGGAGCGTAACCGTGCTGAAAGGGGTTCATTATGTCTGAAGATAAAAAGATGCCTGAAAGTAAAAGGTTTGTAGAATTACAAATGAAAAACTTGGAAATTTCACCGCAAGCGATTGCGTTCATACGTGATGCAATGGCTGAAAAATACGACTTAATAAAAGCGTTAGAATCGCCGGAAGAAGTCGCAAGAAAGTTACACTTTGATCTAAATCATGGCCAACGTAAAGACATCAGCAAGCTACATAAAAAATTGTCCAAAATGTCCCCGACTGAGCATGAGGTTCTTAACTACTACGTTGCTGTGGTTAACGACGGCCGCCACTATCATGAATGGCTCGTTGATCCCCAATCAGTAGCTAAACAGCTAGATGTGAAGCTAAGCAGTAAGGCAGCCGACCTTATTCTACGTGAGAAAAAACGCATAATTGATACTAGTATAGACTCAAGTGGCAGTGGCGAGACCTCCAGCGTCGTAGTCGCTATTATCATCACTGTCGGCATAGTAGCCATGTCAAGTTCGGTTGCGAAAAAGCCCTCCGTCATTGACCGTTCAGGGCGAAAAAAGCTGTAAGAGGCTTACTATGTCTAGCATCGAAAACGGAAGAGTTGCTCTATTAAGTTTACCTTGGACTAATATCAAC
Source organism: Pseudomonas sp. (assembly GCA_034006605.1). Classification (GTDB taxonomy): domain Bacteria; phylum Pseudomonadota; class Gammaproteobacteria; order Pseudomonadales; family Pseudomonadaceae; genus Denitrificimonas. The sequence continues at coordinate 69,857 of JAVESM010000001.1, forward strand.
GAACCCGCACTTGGTCTTGCCATCTTGAAAGCAAGCTTGGATAAGGTTGAGGGGGCCTCCAAAGTTTTCCACCTCAACATAAATCTGCTCAAATATATCAGCAGTGAGACCTACTATGCCCTTGCCGGCCTATGGGCAGTTAACGACTTCATCTTTTCCTACGAGCTAACAGGATATGAAAGTCGAGAACAGACAGACAGCCTTGCGCGGTGTTTGGATGAACCCGGCGTACGCACAAAACTACAGAACATAGGGTATCAAACTGACCAAAAGGCGATTGATCTCATTGTGTATATCCGTAACAAAATAATCCCGAAATACCTCTTGGAATGCGCCGAACAAATATTGTCTTACTCGCCAACATTAATCGGACTCAGCTGCATGTTCGACCAGACCTTTCCATCGATGGCTTTGGCGCGCGTGCTGCGCAGGCAAGGTTTTGATGGGTTGATTGCACTAGGTGGCTACGCAGTGCGTGAGCCCGTGGCCAGTGCGATTTTAACAGCAAGCAATGATATTGATGTTATTGCTCAAGGTGCTGGTGAAGAGACGATCATTTTGCTCGCTAGAGCAGCAACTGGGCATTGTAAAATTAAAGATGTTCCAAACCTAATTATTCGTGCAGAAACCGGAGGCACTCTGATTGTTGGCGCAGAGACGAGGGACACCCTAAAAACACAGAGCATTGCACACAACATCAACCTCTCACCGCTACCAAACTACGACGACTGGTTTGATCAGGTTAAACGCCTTAGCCAAGACAGCCAAATAGATATTGACGTCGAATCTTTACCGATTGAACTATCGAGAGGGTGTTGGTGGGGGCAAAAAAACCATTGCGTCTTTTGCGGCATTGCTCCTGATGAGATGAAATACCGCCGCAAAGAGGCTGATATTGCCTACAAACAAATAAACGCCTTGTCTGAAAAGTATCAGCATATAAAGAAACAGAGGATCAACGACTATATTTTCCCCTTAGATTATTTGTCGGATTTAGTCCCAAAATTAGAAGGATCTGGCTTAAATTTCTCATGTGAAACCAAAGCAAATCTTAAACTTAGTCAGCTAAATCTGCTGAGTAAATCTCGATTTAATGAAATACAGCCGGGGATTGAATCTTTTTCAAAAACAGCACTTGTTGGAATGAAAAAAGGAGTTTCTCCTCTTCAAAATATTGCCTTCCTCGTTCACGGAAAAGCTCTAAATATAACGGTTCACTATAATATATTATATAGCTTTCCGTTCGATGAACCCAATCACTATGATTGGATGATGCATACACTGCCATCTCTTTATCATCTTCGCCCTCCCATGGGCTTTCTGCCGGTTCAGATTACTCGCGATGCTCCTCTGCATAAAAAAACACATCTCTTTGGAGCGAGCGCTCCCCCTATACCTGCGCTTCGATACGCCATTCTTAACCAAGGACGATTCACCGATAAATTTATTGATGATTATTGCTACTATTTTGAGCCCTATCACACTGATACGGATGAATTGAGTTTATTATTTTCAAATATGGAACGAATTATCGCGCATTGGCGAGAAGCCTACTACAGCCGAAATGTTTCTGTCAGCCTCGTGAACGAGGGCCTAAAAGAGGTTGTTTTTGATAACCGATTTGCCAAACGACTGGTGCACAGATTAGAAACTGGGCAGCTTCGGATACTGAGAGCAGCGGCCACCAAGCCAATATCGATCAATTCAAGCACTTTTACTGAAGCATTGAACACAGAGGACTTAACGCACTTACCCGAATGGATTGATTGCTTGGTGACGGATCGACTTTTGTTGCGGGATGGTAATTTAGTCTTCTCCGTAGTCCCTGGCCTTGTTCCTCACGCACAGACAATGGAGTAAGAAGCGGGCGTACATATAAAAAACAGTCGCACTAGAGACACCCTCAGCTGCAATCGTGAATTCATTTCTTTATACCTACGCGTCCGGCCATCACATCTTGCTAACGATCACCTCTCGGCCACTTCGACAGCAACGCATCAATAGCGTTGCTCTTCTGCGTCGGCAGTCTCGTCAGGCCTGATCAATCGTAGTGAAGCGAAAATAATATCAATATTGATCAGAGGGGGCTAAAAAACGAAATACATATATTTCATCTGCTTCAGCAGAGCCTAGCTGTGGATTTAAGTCCATCAATGACATTAATCGTGCCATTGCCAATTTATGATCTTGAGCTAACTGAATTGACTTAATGTAACTCATACTTCACTCCTAAAACCCGTGCTTGTCATACGGGGCTTGAGCTCCAAAACGCTCAGCAACAGCAACGCCCTTGTGGCATCCTAACTTTTACAACTCATCTGCAATAATTACCTTTGATAAAACTGTAGTATTCATATATTAGCCCACCGCCAACTTCGCCGATTGCTTCCACATAAAGTGCGGCATAGGTGTTTTTAGCTGCCATGTAATGCTCATCGGCTGGCTGCCGTGATGCGATACATACTCCACTTCACCAAAGTTCACAAAACCCATGGTGCTACCGTATTCATCTTTGCTTTGCTCTCGGACAAATAAAAACAGGCGTTTGCCCATTTTTTGATGCTCTATATAACTCAAACCTTTGCCCCGCTCAGGTCGGGCACTGTTTTGCGACTGCCAATGGAACAGCTGCTCATTCATCGCATAGTCGTGATACATGGTGGTCGGTGAAAACTGCTTTTCGTTTTTATTTAAAGTAACAAACAGCAGCTCAATATTTTGCTCAGAAATCAGCAACACGCCTTCGCGCGCTGGCTTTTGATAAGTAAAAGTAGTGACGCCAAAGCCTGCGAGAATTTGCTCGCGGGTATAGCGCGCATGCACCTGCAGCGGATTATGCGGTAAATCATCCAACGTAAACTGCTCGTAGCGAATACGATTAATCAGCAACGCCACTACAGCAAGCAGCTCTGCTTTGAGCTCTGACTGGTCTAATGCTTTAAAACTTTGCGCCAGCGATGCAAACCCAAGCTTAACTCCTAGCTTTTGCCAAAAATCGTAATGGCACATCACCGCCATGCGTTGGTTCATCTGCTCAGTTAAAACAAAATCGCTGCCTGCCAACTCTTGTAAAAACTGCAGATAAGCAAAGCCATCACAGCTTAAAAGCTTATTTCTAATGGCGCTTTCATACACTTTAATCAGCTCATCCGTGGCAGTGGTCATTGCTTGCTCTGGAAAAGCCTGTGCCACCAAACGGGTCCAGCTGCCACGTTTGTAAATATCCTCCAGTTTTAAGTTGGGATGTATTTTTAAGAAATTCGGCAAGGTTAACGGCAGGCTAGATTCTGATGGATACTTACGAATCAAGCCAATTAAGCGGTTTAAATTAACCGTGGCTTGGCGAATATTGCTGAGTATTATCTCTTGCGTGAGCTTCGTCAGTTCAATTCGACAACCTAAAGGGGCATGGGGAAAGCCTTGTTTAATTTCCTCACTAATAGCACGATTGGTTTGACCCACCAAGGCTCTAAATTTCTCAGCAAAGTCATATTCAGGCCGTGAGTTACCGACAAAGTCCAAAACCGTGCAGCACTCTTTACCCTCATGTAAGCGCAAGCCGCGTCCCAGTTGCTGCAAGAAAATCGTTAAGCTTTCTGTGGGACGTAAAAACAGCAAGGTATCCACTTCGGGGATATCCACACCTTCGTTGAATATATCAACCACAAACAACACATTGATCTGCCCGGAGCGTAGCGCCTGTTGTTTTTGCTGACGCTCATGGCTGTTATCACTGGTCAGCAAATCACTTTTTATACCTTTAAGCACAAACTGCTGGCACATAAAGTCCGCATGGGCACGACTGACGCAGAAAGCTAAAGCTTTAATACGACCAATATCAGTGACAATTTCCTGCAAGCTCTGCAGGATTTTACTCACCCGTGCATGGTTGTGCGTATACAGATTGGTCAGTTGGGCAATATCATAACGGCCGCGACTCCACGGAATACTGCGCAGGTCGGTATCGTCATCAATGGCAAAGTATTGAAACGGACATAGATGGCGACGATTAATCGCTTCCGGCAAGCGTATTTCTGCTGCAATCACCCCGCCAAAATCCGCCAAAATATCACTGCCATCGTGACGTTCTGGAGTAGCGGTTAAGCCCAGTAAAATCTGCGGGGTAAAATATTCAAGCACGGCACGGTAACTGGCCGCAGCAATATGGTGCACCTCATCAATCACAATGTAGTCGTAATAATCTGGCGTCAGCGCTAAGTCAGCCAATTGATTATTCAGCGTTTGAATCGAGGCAAATAACTGGCGATGGTGTTCAGGTTTTGCCCCGCCCACCCACAACTCACCAAAGTTACTGTTGCGTAACACACCACGATATGAGGCTTGTGCTTGCTTAAGAATCTCTTGGCGATGGGCGACAAAGAGAAACTTAGCTTCAGGTTTATTTCGTAAAAAACGGGCAAAGTCGAACGCCGAAATAAGGGTTTTCCCAGTTCCCGTAGCGGCGACGACCAAGTTACGAAAACGCTGATGTAAGTCGCGCTCTACCGCAAGCTGCTCAAGAATTTCTTGCTGGTGTGGAAAAGGCTTTAAATCAAAGAAATAGGCAGTGCTTTCAGTGTAGCCACCGCGCGCCTCACGCAGTGCGCTATTGAGCTTGCTCTTGCTGTCGGCTTTGCCATCAAAGACTTCAAAATCGTTCGAGGCCCAATAGGTTTCGAAGGTGCTCAGCGACTTTGTAATGATGTGCGGAATTTCTTGCGAGGTAATCTTAAGATTCCACTCTAGGCCGCTGGTTAAGGCTGAATGCGATAAATTTGAAGAACCGATATAGCCGGTGTGAAAACCGGTATTGCGCAAAAACAGATAACTCTTGGCATGTAAACGCTCACGCTGAGTGTTGTAACTCAGTTTGATTTGCGTATTCGGTAACGAGGCTAAGAACTCAACCGCTTTGGCATCGGTCGCGCCCATATAAGAAGTGGTAATTACCTTGAGCTGACGGCCACTGCGAGTGAACTCTTCCAGCTCTTTGCGGAAAATACGAATCCCCGTCCACTTGATAAACGACACCAGCCAATAGATTTTATCCGCAGAGAGGATTTCACGTTTCAACTCACTTTCTAAGGATAAACCTGCATTGCTGCCACAAAACAGCTCGCTCTGGGTCAAGCCTGTAAGTGGGAAAATATCGTCCACATATTTCTTTAAGTCAGCCGCGACAGGATTTTCCAGCGTATATAAAGCGGTTAAGATTTTACCTTGGCTGCTGAGCAAGTTTTCATCGAAGAAGTCTTTATCGTCCATCTGCGCTTTGAGCCACAGCAGCAGTTGGTTGGCCAGATTAATTTGCTCTTGCAGTTGGTTATCGCCACTGGCAACTGAGCCCACGGCAAACTCTAAAATGCCGCTTAAAAACCGCGACAACCAGACAGAGGCCTCTCCCGGCTCTAAGCTGCGCTCGCCGACATAAAACTTTTCACGATTTAAACGTGACTCAACCAACTGGGTAATCAGCTGCTCATAAATCCCTATTTGCTGCATGTCTGAGTCCTTAACCTATATGCAAGCTGAACTATACGTTTTGCAGCCTAGGCTGTCTTGTCGGCACGGTAAAAACACCTTGCATCTCAATCTCTAAATAGCTGAAGAACACTCCACCTTGCCCATGAGCCAATGAGCACTATCTTTTGGCTCATCCAGTGAGCCGAATAACTTGTCTAATCGGCTCAAACCTACGGCAAACACAACCACGGCACCCTTATGACCAGATCACAATGGATCTGGCAACAGCCTAACTGGCCTGGTTTTTCTTGGTAGGACTGCACTGCGCAGCCTAAGCTGCATGCGCTGCAATGCCCCTAAAACATCACACCATTACAACAGCGCACTATTATCCTTGCGGCACCTTACCAAAGCTTTTTCAATCGCTGTTACTGTGCTTTTTTGTACGCCATAACTTCTGGCAATAACTGCGAAATTGGAGATCACCTCAACAATGTGCTGAATATGCTGTTGTGCTTGTTTCCAATCGGCAAAGCCCGCATGACCTGCCAACTGTTGTATCACTCGCAATGGTGGTTTTTTACCGTAGCCAAGAAAAGCCGTAGCATGCTCATTAAATGGATGAGGACTAAAGGTCACATCATAGAAAGGCGCTGGCTGCCACTGACCATTATCATCCTGTAAGAACGCCCAGTTTTTGCTGTGATCATCTTGGTTACAAGCAAACAAATTAAACATCGCCCGACGAAACTGTAACTGGCCCACAGCCGGTGATTTACACAGCTGACGACTGGCCTTAATTAAGTCTGCGTAATCTAAACTGGGTAAGCGAAAGTCAGCATCAAGCAATCCGCAAGCACTGTGTAAATGCAACCGCCCAGCACGACCTGTTTCAGTATTTTGCAGCCAATCAAAACGCTTTACTGCCAGCCATGCTTTAGCACCGCTTTGTTCTGGTGCATCCAGTAACTGCCACTGCGACGGATTTAAATCGGCCATCTCAGCCAACTGCAAATAAGCTGCCTCACACAAGCCTTCTTCATGACCGAGCGCTAAATTCTGCGAAGTGAACTTCACCAACCAAGCTTCATCACCGAACTTGGCTTGGGTTCGGCACTGCCTCGGATTATCTGCGGAGAAGAACAGCTGTGCTTTAGGACGCGCACCACCTGAACTGCCCGCAGCAACAAGAGCGCTTAATACATGCTCAGTCTGACCATCAAAAACGGCTTGCGCCTCTAAACCAAGCGTTGCTAAATCAATATCCTCTTGGCTGGTTGTTTGATAATCAGATTCAGGGCTAAACGTCAAAGCGCCGGTTCCTTTGCAGCCAACAAATGCCAAGCGGTCCATGGCTGTCACTTGTGAAGGCAAGATTCCATGCTGTCGGAAAACGCGGTCTTGTAAAAGTAGCCCCCAGCCATCCGGCAGACTATCGGCAAAAACACCGTGTAAACCTGCATGTGGCTCTGCAGGCGCAACTTGTAATGCGGTGGAAGCCTGCATGCTAAACGGCGATAGATTACCAAACTGTTGTAAGTAGTCCGCTTGGTATTGGAAAAACACGCCTTGACGGTTTTGCGCCAGCACACCGACTAAAACACAAGCTCCCGTTGATAACGTGCGAGTGACATCAAGCTTTTGTAGCGGCTTAAAATCCATCTTTGAGTACCTCGGCGATTGAGGTCGGTAGGCGTGTATCACGCTTTGCTTCTTGCGTAAGCTCGTACAAACGCTGTAAGTCATCTAGGCTTTGCCACAGTAACAACAACTGTCGAAAGGAAATCTGCCCTGTGCGCTCAAACTTTTTAATCGTTGATGCCGGCACGCTACTGCGTTGCGCCAGCGCGTCGCGCGAAAGCTTTGCTGTTTCACGTAACTGACGTAAATGAGCGGCAAAAGCGAGCTGCACATCAGACTCATCTAGTAATAAAAAGCGTGCCATACAGCCATCCAGATAGATACAATGGTATCCATAATAACCGAATAACAAGCATAAAAGACATTATAGTATCCAAAACTTATAGTTATGGTACTGACAAATTATTGCTCTCTGCAGTGCTCAGTAACAGGCATTTGTACTACTCAGCTTTGATGCGGCAAAGTAAACACCTTATCGAACAACAAAGTGAAGACGAAGGTATAAACCAAGAAAAACAGCAGCAACGCCGACTCCATGTACATGGCAGTCAAAAGTGCTCTGCATAAATTCCCGCCCAAGCAAAAACACAACGTATAGCAGAAAATAACCACCTACTTTTCTTACCTGAGCTAACATAACACGGCGTTCCCTTGCCGCATCAGCGATGACTCGATACATGCTCTGTGCGACTAAGCCCAGATAATTATGACGCTTTGTATGGCAGACGCGCTTTGTCATCATTTTGTCATTTACACACGCTGTAATGCGCATGACATATTTTTAGTGGACGATAGGATTAACTCATGACCAGTAAAACTGTACTCATCGTGGATGATGAAGCGCCAATTCGCGAGATGATTGCAGTCGCTTTGCAAATGGCCGGTTACCAGTGTTTGGAAGCTGAAGATGCGCAGACCGCACACGCATTAATTGTTGACCATCAACCCGATATTATTTTGCTCGACTGGATGATGCCGAACGTCAGTGGTATTGAGTTGGCACGTCGTCTAAAACGTGAGTCCACCAGTGCTGATATTCCTATTATTATGCTCACGGCACGCAGTGAAGAAGACAATAAAATACAAGGACTCGAAGCAGGTGCAGATGATTACATCACCAAGCCTTTCTCTCCTCGCGAGCTGATCGCACGGTTAAAAGCGGTGCTACGACGCACCGGCAGCGCGGGGATTGACGAGTCAATTGAAGTGGAAGGTTTACGCTTAGATCCAAGTAGCCGTCGTGTGAGTTCTGGAGCGACAGAGCTGGAATTTGGCCCAACTGAATTCCGTTTATTACAGTTCTTTATGACCCATCCCGAGCGCGCTTATAGCCGCAGTCAATTATTGGATCAGGTCTGGGGCGGCAATGTGTATGTAGAAGAACGCACAGTGGATGTACATATTCGACGCTTACGCCTTGCTTTAGGCGCACAGCACGAACATCTGGTACAAACTGTGCGCGGTACTGGCTATCGCTTTTCTACTAAGGTGTGATCAACCAATGAGCTGCGGTTATTCATGAAGCGACTCTTGCAAAAAGAAATACTGCGTCTTATTAGCTGGGTGCTGCTGGGCAGTGTGCTGGGCTATTTCTGGGGCAGGCCGGCACTCGGCGCGGCGGCAGTGCTGCTGCTATTACTCGGCCAACATATTTGGCAGTTACAGCGTTTAGCACGCTGGCTGCAAACACCCCATGACGTGCCGCCTGAGGCCTCTCGGCTTTGGGGTGAGGTTTTTGACGGTATTTATCACTACCAGCGCCGTCAGAAAGCTGATCAACAGCAACTTACTCAGCTCCTCGAACGTATTCAAGACTCCAGCCAAGCCTTGCGCGACGGCCTGGTGATGATTGATCACAACGGCGATTTAGAGTGGTGGAATCAAGCGGCAGAACAACTGCTCGGTTTATCCTCAGCCAGTGATCGAGGCCAACCGATTACTTACCTGCTGCGTCAACCGCAATTTATTGACTATTATGAAAGCCAGCAGTACCTCGAACCGCTGGTCTTGCCTTCGCATGTCCAGGAAGATCATCTTCTTGAGTATCAAATCACCCTGTTCGGTAAAAACGAGCGCCTCTTGTTAGTCCGTGACTGCACTAAAGTGCAACGTTTGGAGCGCATGCGCCAAGACTTTATTGCCAATGTCTCGCACGAACTGCGTACGCCTTTAACTGTGTTGTCCGGCTACTTAGAGACCTTCAGCGACCATGCCCAAGACTTACCAACACAATGGCAGCGCGGTTTAACCCTGATGACCCAGCAATCTGCGCGCATGGAACATCTAGTTGCTGATCTGTTGACCTTGTCACGCTTAGAAACCAGTGATTTTAAAGCCGAAGCAAAACCAATTCATGTTGCCGAGTTATTAGAGGCGATCCGCTTGGATGCATTGGCCCTGTCCGGTCATCAACATCAGTTGATTATCGATGCCGATACGCAATTACATGTGCGCGGCTCAGCCAATGAGTTGCGCAGTGCCTTTTCTAATTTAGTATTTAATGCGGTGAAATACACGCCGCAAGGCAGCATCATTGAGCTGCACTGGTATCACGATCAAGACGGCGCGTATCTAAAGATAAAAGATAATGGACCCGGAATTGATAGTAAACACCTGGCTTTTCTCACTCAGCGCTTTTATCGCGTGGATAGCGGTCGGTCGAGCCAAACAGGCGGCACAGGTTTGGGCTTAGCGATTGTTAAACATGTGCTACTGCGCCATCAAGGGCGCTTAGAGATCAGTAGCGAGATAGGGCAAGGCAGCTGTTTCACCTGTTGTTTCCCTCTGAGCCAAACCTTATTAGGTCGTGCAGAGTAAGCTGCGGGTTAGATCACTCGAACAGCTTACACCAGGCACAGAGGGGTCTAACTTAACGCCTAATCATTAGGTTGAACCGAGCGTCCACGCTGGGCAATCGCCGCTTCAACCTGATCAATTTCGGTATAGCGTACATCTTGGCCTTCAACCAAATAAATCACATATTCAGCCAAATTGCTGGCGTGATCGCCAACCCGTTCTAATGAGCGCAACACCCACATAATACTCATCACTTGTGAAATAGAGCGTGGGTCTTCCATCATAAAAGTGATTAATGCACGCGTAGCTGAACGGTATTCCAAGTCAACATTCTCATCCTCACGCAGCACGGCCAACGCCTTTGTACTATCAAAACGGGCAAATGCATTCAGTGCATCTTGCACCATTTGTCTGACATGCTGCCCCAAATGCCGAACCTCAATATAACCGCGCGGAGAAGCACCTTCTTCGGCCAACTTTAAAGTAGCACGAGCAATTTTACTGGCCTCATCGCCAATGCGTTCCAAGTCAGCAGTGGCACGAATCACTGCCAGCACCAAACGCAAATCTGAAGCCGCCGGCTGACGACGCGCAAGGATTTGTGTGCAGTACTCATCAATATCGAGCTGCAACTGATTGACTTGCTGATCTTTGGCACGCACATCAGCGGCCAGACGCGTATCGCCATCGAGCAATGATTGCACTGCATCTTTAACCTGCTGTTCAACCATGCCGCCCATTTCTAGCAACTGACTGCGAATTTCTTCAAGCTCTTGATTAAACTTCTGAGAAATATGCGTGCTATGGCTGTCTTGATTAGTTTTCATATAACCTGCCCATCGATGAATGAATAGTCGTACTGAACAACGGCTGCTGGCTTAACCATAACGCCCGGTAATGTAATCTTCGGTCTGCTTATTGGCAGGATTTGTAAACAACGTATCAGTGTTATCAAACTCCAGCAGTTGGCCCAGATACATAAAGGCGGTGTAGTCCGATACGCGCGCGGCTTGCTGCATATTGTGAGTCACAATAACAATGGTGAAACGATCCTTTAAGTCATTGAGCAGCTCTTCAATTTTCAAAGTAGAAATAGGATCCAAAGCCGATGCTGGCTCATCCAGCAGCAACACTTCTGGCTTCACCGCGATGGTGCGCGCAATCACTAAACGCTGCTGCTGGCCGCCAGACATGCCTAAGGCCGATTCATGCAAACGGTCTTTGGTTTCATCCCATATAGCAGCAGAACGCAGCGCCCATTCAACAGTTTCATCCAATAAACGCTTGTTGTTAATGCCTTGAATACGCAAGCCATAAGCCACGTTTTCATAAATCGTTTTTGGAAACGGATTGGGCTTTTGAAACACCATACCAACGCGACGACGCAAGTCGGCAACATCTACGCCTTTGGCGTAAATATCATGGCCATCAATTGTCACTTCACCCTCAATACGTACGCCATCCACCAAGTCATTCATGCGATTAAACGAGCGCAGTAGCGTTGATTTACCACAACCTGACGGGCCAATAAACGCGGTAATCCGCTTTTTAGGGATTTGCATGGTGATGCCATTTAACGCTTGGCTATCGCCGTAATACAGATGCATGTTTTTCACATCAATACAGGGCGTCTCATCCGCTAAGCTCAATTGCTGTGCCGGCCGTCCCAGTGCACTAAATTTCACCGCATGTGCCGCTGTTGTTGTCGAGGTCATAATGGCTGCCTTTTCATAAAATAAATAATCAATTACATATCCAGTGCACGGAATTTTTCGCGCAGACGATTACGAATACCGATGGCCGTGAAATTGAGCACCGCAATCACCACCACCAACATTAATGCGGTGGCATATACCAAAGGACGCGCAGCTTCAACATTAGGGCTTTGGAAACCCACATCATAAATATGAAAACCCAAGTGCATAAACTTACGTTCCAAGTGCAAGAACGGTGCATTCATATCCAAGGGCAAATTTGGCGCCAGCTTGACCACACCCACTAACATCAGCGGTGCCACCTCACCGGCCGCACGCGCCACCGCGAGAATCACACCCGTCATCATCGCCGGACTGGCCATGGGAATCACCACACGCATCAGCGTTTCAAACTTAGTTGCCCCCAAGGCTAGCGAGCCCTCGCGTACTGAGCGCGGAATCCGTGACAGACCTTCTTCGGTCGCCACAATCACCACTGGCAACGTCAATAGCGCCAAGGTTAACGAAGCCCACAACAAACCCGGCGTACCAAAGGTCGGCGCAGGCAAAGCGGGCTCATAAAACAGTTGATCTAAGTTGCCACCAATAAAGTAGACAAAAAAGCCTAGGCCAAACACACCATAAACAATCGATGGCACACCGGCGAGGTTATTCACGGCAATACGAATAACCCGCGTCATCAACCCTTGGCTGGCGTACTCACGTAAATACACCGCGGCAATCACCCCAAATGGCGTCACAATCAGCGACATAATCATCACCATCAGCACTGTGCCAAAGATCGCTGGGAAAATACCCCCTTCAGTATTTGCCTCACGCGGATCCTCGGAGACAAATTCCACCAGTTTAAGAATATAGTGCTGTATTTTTTGCCATACACTGAGTGTGTTCGGCTGGTAAAGACGTACGATTTCGCTAAAGTTGACTTCTTTTTGCTGGCCATCTGCAGTCATCAACACCAGGGTATCGCGTTTAAATGGCGTATACAGCGCCATTAACTCAGCTTCTTGGGTGGCATAATCAGCTTGTAGCAACGCTTTTGCCGCTTGCACTTCAGCTAAGTTTTGCGGCGTATCACGGCCCTCTAGCTGCAAGCTACGCTCATCTAAACGCAACGCCTCCAATTCATAATTGAGTGCGCCAATCGCCCCACCCTCTAGGCTTTTAATACGTTTATAAATCTCTGCTGCACGCTCCGTTCTGTGCAGCACCTCATCCCAGAGGTGATTCTCGTCTTTCTTCTGCTCAGCAATCAGTTTGCCGTTTTCTTTGATACCAACAATGTAACCATAGAAATTACCCCACTCACGACGCTCAAGTGCAACGGCATGCTCAGGGAAATGCAAATCGCTTAACTGATGCTCTAAAACCCAGCGAAAGTCAGAACCATAGAGTTCACGATTACCTACTTTGATCAATTGGCGATCGAGAATTTGCATGCCATCAGGTACCGACAGACCCGCATTACGAATCTGCTCAGCGGTCACTTGTTCACGCTGTACACGCTCTCCCAGCACCGGCATCTGCGTGCCTTGGCTGTCGGAAAACTGGTATTCTTGCAAACTCGCAGGCCAGAAATGCACGAGGCCACGCGAGGCAATCACCCCTAACAAACCCAACACCAGCACCACACTGATCGCTACAGCACCGGCATTGAGCCACACCCAAGGGCTACCACTGGCCACCCATTTTTTTAGCGAAACTTGCATATCTTGAGCTCCTAAACCTGTATCGATGCCGTATTACAGCGTGCTGTATTTTTTACGCAATCGTTGCCTGACCAGATCGGCCAAGGTGTTAACCACGAAGGTAAATAAGAACAGCACCAAGGCTGCAAGAAAGAGAATTCGGTAGTGACTGCTGCCTAATGCCGATTCACCCATTTCCACAGCAATATTGGCTGCCAGAGTGCGCATACCTTCAAAGATATTGGCATTCATCACTGGGGTGTTACCGGTCGCCATCAAGACGATCATGGTTTCGCCTACCGCACGCCCCATACCGATCATCACCGCCGAAAAGATACCGGGACTGGCGGTCGGTAACACCACTCTAACCAAGGTTTGCCAAGGTGTGGCACCAAGGGCTAAAGACCCATGACTCAATGACTTGGGCACGCCAAATAAAGCATCTTCGGCAATCGAATAAATCGTTGGAATCACCGCAAAACCCATAGCAAAACCGACCACCATGGCATTACGTTGATCAAAATTAATCCCAATATCATTACTCAACCAACTGCGCATATCGCCATTAAAAAACCACAACTCTATCGGCTGGCTTAAGCTGAAAGACAACCATGCCAATACAGCCACCAACGGAATCAAGATCACCACATGCCAGCCTTCTGGAACCACATCACGTATACGGCTCGGCAACTGCGCCCAAGCAAAGGCAAACGAGATGATACCCAGCGGGAGGATCAGTAAGACAGCAAACACCCCTGGTAAGTGTGTTTCCATAAAGGGGGCAAGGAATAAGCCGGCAAAGAAACCTAAAATAACTGTTGGCAACGCTTCCATCAGTTCAATCACAGGTTTGATTTTGCGCCGCACCGCAGGTGCCATAAAGTACGCGGTGTACATCGCGCCACAGACAGCCAAGGGCACCGACAACAACATCGCATAAAAAGCCGCCTTGAGCGTGCCAAAAGCCAAGGGCGTGAGGCTGAATTTGGGTTCAAATTCCGTTGACGCTGAAGACGACTGCCAAGTGTATTGAGGCTCGCTATAACCCTCATACCACACCTTGCCCCAGAGTGATTTCAATGAGGTTTCTGGGTGTGGGTTATCAATCGCGTAACGCTGGAAAACGCCTTGCGCATCCTGTACGAGTAGCATCGATGCACGCGGCGCTAATGAAGCAAGTAACGGCTCACCATTTAACAGCGGCTGATCAATCGCTGTTTTCTCTGCGGTAGTATTAAAAATCCCCACACGGCCGGTATTATCAATCGCCACGAAACCTTTACGGCGCTGCTCAGCTTCCAGCACCTTAATCGGCGCATCGCCTAACTTCAGGGTGCGGATTTTAGTCAGCTGCTGCTGATCATGCTCATCACGCACCATAAAAAACTGGGTAATCTGCCCTTGCGAATCACCCACTAACAATGACTGCTGCGCCAATTGAAAGATCATCTGTGTGACGTGCTGACCTGGCTCAACCAACTGCAGGGTGTGCGACAGCTGAATATTGCTCAAATCCCTTGAGTCATACACATCTAAGCGGCCGGTTTTATGTAACGCAAAAACATAGTGGTGATCCGGCGCAATCAGCAAACGTTCATACAGCGTGTTACTCGGAAAATGAACGGGCTCAAGGCTCTCCTGCACTTCGCCACTAATAAAGTTAGTGCGTTGGCGCAGCAGCGTCATCACAATATTGCCGTCACCCACCAAACCGGCAAGTAACATACCATCAGGCGCTTTCTGCTGAGTCACGGCGCTCAGCGCGCGTTGCTCTGCATCCAGCTGTAATGTTTTACCGCTAAACAGCTGAGTAATTTGCGGTTTAACCCCCAAACGCTGTCCTTGCGCATCAAACGCAACTTTAAATGTCGTATCAACCGCCAACACCTGACCATTGCTAAGACCTAACAAGAGTGTGTCGGCACCGGGGGTCTTGACATTCACACTGGTAATCGCCGCATCGTCCAGAGGCAATTGCTGTGCAGATACAGGCTGTCCGTTTTGCGCATTAATAAACAGTAATTTACCGTTTTCTGTCAGCAGTGCAGCAACTTCATTCTGTTCTTCAGTGAACATTGTCAGTATTTTGCTGGCACGCGCTTCGCCATGCAGTTCAAAGCTACTTTCTTGCTTGATCGTGGCGCTTTTAAACAGCGGCATAACTTCATATAGCAGATAAAAGAAAATCAGCGTGATTGCCACAATCACACTCAATCCACCAAGCGCAATCGCGCGCCGTGCGAACGTATCTTTCCAAGCACGGAGCTTACGACGAGTACGCATGCGCGGACTGTTCAGTTCCTGCTCTAATAGCGACGATATATCCTGCATAGCCTGACCCTTGAACGAAACGTTGCATGCACTTTAAGACGTTTATGTGACAGTTAAATGACAAATAAGAAAAGGAGCCGAAGCTCCTTTTCTTAACCTGCCAATCGAGCGATTACAACTCGAGGTCTTTATACAACTTATTAATCACAGTGGCTGGCAATGGCACATAACCATCACGATTAACCACTTCTTGGCCTTGCTTAGACAACATTAACTTTACAAACTCACGGTCTAACGGCGCTAAAGCCTGGTTAGGACGTTTGTTGACATACACATACAAGTAGCGCGACAACGGGAACACACCGGAAGCAGCTTGCTCTGGAGTGGCCTCAATAAACGGCTCTCCCGCTTTTGCCGCCAACGGTACTGCACGTACTGACGAGGTGCGGTAACCAATACCGGAATAACCGATGGCATTTAACGAAGAAGACACCGACTGCACGACCGAAGCGGAGCCTGGTTGCTCGTTCACGTTGTTCTTAAAGTCACCTTTACACAGCGCGTTATCTTTAAAGTAACCATAAGTGCCTGACACCGAGTTACGGCCGTAAAGCTGGATCGGACGATCGGCCCACGCATCAGTTAAACCTAAATCACCCCAGCGGGTAATGTCAGCACCAGTACTGCATCGACGCGTTGAAGAGAAAATAGCATCCACTTGCGCAATCGTTAACCCTTCAATCGGGTTGTCTTTGTGCACGTAGACTGCCAGTGCATCAATCGCCACAGGCACTGCCGTTGGACGGTAGCCGTAGCGCGCCTCAAAGGCTTGAATTTCACTGTCTTTCATCGTGCGTGACATCGGCCCCATATTCGCAGTACCTTCAGCCAATGCTGGCGGTGCTGTAGAAGAACCCGCCGCTTGAATCTGAACATTCACGTTAGGGTAGTTCTTTTTAAACTCTTCCGCCCACAATGTCATCAGGTTTGCCAGCGTATCCGAACCAATGCTGGTCAGGTTGCCTGAAATACCACTGGCGCGCTGATAGTCAGGTAGTTTTGCATCCACTGCAGCACTGACAGACAAGGTTGAGAACGCTGTGCAAAGACTGAGCGCCGTAGCAAGTGCTTTCATTTTCACGGTCATAGATATCTCCGATTGATTCATCAAGCTGAACTGATGCTTGTGCACCAGCACGGAAGCCTGGGCCATCCGATGAGTGCATCCTAATGCGCTTAAATGACAGTTTAATGAAAGCGCCCCAATTACTTATTTTGTTTGTCGCAGTGTTTCTGTCAGGCATTCAACAGAAATGATTTATGTCATACTGCAAGCCGCCCTTTCAAAGAGAAAACGACTATGTTGCAGTCGATCAGCTGGAAGACCATCATCGGAGTTGCCGTTGTCAGCGCATCGTTAATATGGATCCTGCTCGGCACCAACCCACGAGCCAATGCCAGTGCTGGCACGTCAGTTCTGCAACAGCAGATTGAGCGT
The DNA here is from genome assembly GCA_034006605.1 of Pseudomonas sp. Taxonomy (GTDB): domain Bacteria; phylum Pseudomonadota; class Gammaproteobacteria; order Pseudomonadales; family Pseudomonadaceae; genus Denitrificimonas. Next base: position 86,929 of record JAVESM010000001.1, read on the forward strand.
CTGGCCGACGTCAAACAAACGCAAGCACGTCCGATTTTTACTGATAGCAAGCCAACCCTAATCAAGCTCTGGGCCAGCTGGTGCCCGCTGTGTTTATCAGAACTGCAAGAAACACAAGCCTGGGTGTCTGACCCTGACTTTGCGGGTGCCAATTTAGTCACCATCGCCTCACCTGGTGTTTTAGGTGAGCAAAACACTGCAGCCTTTAAAGAATGGTATGCAGGGCTTAATTACCCGCAGTTACCACTACGCTTAGACCCGAGCGGGCAGTTCGTTAAAGCGCTAGGGGTAAAAGTCTATCCAAGCTGGGCCGTACTGGACGCGCAAGGCCAACTGGCACGCGTGATTAAAGGCAGCATCAATAAAGCACAAGCCTTAGCGCTGTTGGATAACCCAGAAACCGACTTAGCTGCTCAGCAAGACAGCTTTTATCAGCCAAAAAAAGATCACAACGCTGTACCCATCAATGCCCGTACTATCTATCTCGCAGGCGGTTGTTTCTGGGGTGTTGAAGCTTATTTCGAGCGCATTGATGGCGTGATCGATGCCGTCTCCGGCTATGCCAATGGCCGCAGCGAAAACCCCAGCTATGAAGATGTGATTTATCGTAATACCGGTCATGCGGAAACCGTCAAAGTGACCTACAACCCAGACAAGCTAAGCCTTGATGATATTTTGCAGTATTACTTTCGCATCATTGATCCCACGCTACTCAACCAGCAAGGCAATGACCGTGGTAGCCAATACCGTACTGGGATTTACAGCACAAATACAGACGAGCAAACGGTGATTGCGGCCGCTTTAAGCACACTACAAGAGGCCTTTAACAAACCTATCGTGGTAGAAAACCAGCCGTTACAGCAGTTCTATGACGCCGAGGAATACCATCAAGATTATTTAGTAAAAAACCCCAATGGCTATTGCCACATAGATCTAAATAAAGCCGAGCAGCCGCTGCCCAGCACAGCGACGACAGAAGACAAACAGGTCAAAGCCTTTGATCCCAGCCAGTATCAAAAAGCTGACGCCAACAAGTTAAAGCAGCAACTGACGCGCGAGCAGTATCAAGTCACGCAACACAGCGGCACCGAACGTGCTTTTAGTCATGCTTATGATGATTTATTCGAGCCAGGCTTGTATGTGGATATTGTTAGCGGCGAACCATTATTCAGCTCGCAAGACAAATATCAGTCCGGCTGCGGCTGGCCCAGCTTTGTTAAGCCCATTCAAGAAAATGCCGTCACCGAGCATGTCGATAGCAGTTACAATATGCGCCGTGTGGAAGTGCGCAGTAAGCTGGCGGACTCGCATTTAGGCCACGTGTTTACCGATGGCCCAGCAGACCGCGGCGGGCTGCGTTATTGCATTAATGGCGCCAGCTTAAACTTTGTTCCTTTAGAACAGATGGCAGCGCAAGGTTATGCGCAGTGGCTGAAGGATGTAGAATAAACAACCCGTTATCTACTGATACTTATCCGATGCTCAATGTACAAGGACCGTGATAGGCCCCGACGGAATGGGCTAATAAACCGGTATAGCACTCGCTGAACTCAATTATTTTACTTTACCGTCACTTTAAATAAGTCGCGGCGCAATTTTTATTTTAGGAATACTGATGCTGCAATCATTAAAAAACACTTGGTTTTACAATATCCGTGGCGATGTGCTGGCTGGATTGGTCGTTGCCTTGGCGCTGATTCCCGAAGCCATTGCTTTTTCTGTGATTGCAGGCGTGGATCCTAAAGTCGGCCTGTATGCCTCTTTTTGTATTGCCATCGTGATTGCCTTTGTCGGCGGTCGTCCGGCGATGATTTCTGCCGCCACCGGCGCGATGGCGCTGCTGATGGTCAGTTTAGTAAAAGAGCATGGTTTGCAGTATTTACTGGCTGCGACCTTACTCTGCGGGCTTTTACAGATCATCGCGGGCTACTTAAAACTCGGCTCGCTGATGCGTTTTGTCTCGCACTCGGTGGTCACCGGTTTTGTGAATGCCTTGGCCATCCTGATTTTTCTCGCACAACTGCCGGAACTGACCAATGTAACCTGGCATGTGTATGCCATGACAGCTGGCGGTTTAGCCATTATCTATTTGTTCCCGTATCTACCCAAAATTGGCGAATTAATTCCTTCACCACTGGTGTGCATTATCACCTTGACAATCATCGCGATAAGTCTGGATTTAGACATCCATACAGTGGGCGATATGGGCCAACTTCCTGATACCTTGCCGATTTTCTTATGGCCGCAAGTACCATTGAACTGGGAGACCTTGACGATTATTTTCCCTTATTCGGCGGCTTTAGCCATTGTCGGTTTGCTCGAATCATTAATGACCGCCACCATCATTGACGAGATGACCGACACCGGCAGCGATAAAAATCGAGAATGCAAAGGTCAAGGGGTGGCCAATATTGCCTCAGGATTACTCGGTGGCATGGCCGGTTGCGCAATGATTGGTCAGTCAGTGATTAACGTAAAATCTGGCGGCCGCTCACGCCTGTCAACACTGTGTGCCGGAGTATTTTTATTAGTGCTGATCATGTTTCTCAGTGATTGGTTACAACGCATCCCGATGGCAGCATTAGTCGCGGTGATGATTATGGTATCAATCGGTACGTTCCGCTGGAGCTCACTGCGCACCCTGAAGGTTTATCCACTGTCGACCAATATTGTCATGGTGGCTACCGTAGTTGTGGTGGTCTTCACCCACAACTTGGCTTATGGCGTACTGACTGGCGTGCTGCTGGCGGCGATGTTTTTTGCCAACAAGGTCGGTCATTATATGGCCATTACTTCAACCCTCAATGCAGATAATACGCAACGAACTTATGAGGTCAGTGGGCAAGTATTCTTCAGCTCGGCGGATAAGTTTATTGCCGCTTTCGATCTGAAAGAGCCCATTAAAAAAGTCATTATTGATTTAAGTCGTGCGCACTTCTGGGACATCACTGCGGTGGCCGCACTGGATAAAGTGGTGCTTAAGCTGCGCCGTAATGGCGTGATTGTCGAGGTGCTGAGTTTGAATAAAGCCAGTGCCACCATCGTTGACCGTTTTGGTGTGCATGATAAACCCGACGCCATTGATCAATTGATGGGCCATTGATCAGCTGACCTCAATCACTGCCGCACCGCTGATCGCTGACGTGCCAGTGTGCTGACTAACCTTACTCTGCTGGATGAATGCTGCGGCCACCGAGACCGCGGCTTTTCTCCAGCAAACGACAACTGATGTCCGCCTCATCCAATAAACTGACGATAAAACAACCGGCTGTAGCTGCGCCAATAATGGCAACCTCGACACGCCCTGACGGCATAACACCCTCGGACAAATAACTGTGCGGCAAAACAATAGTGGAGAGGCGTATTGTTGTACACCTCTGTTTTATGTATAACTATTTGTTAATTGCATGAACACAGCATTAATCGAGTAGAAACACCGATGAGCGATAGCAGCCCTAGCACCCAAACACAGTTTCCGATTCGTGAATTAAGTGCCCGCACTCAAGTCAACACCGTGACCCTTAGAGCATGGGAGCGCCGCTATGGGCTATTGAAACCACAGCGTACCGCTAAAGGACACCGCCTGTATTCAGAAGATGATGTCACCACCATCGAGCGGATTTTAGCCTTGGTCGCACGCGGTGTACCGCTCGGTAAAGTTAAACCGCTGTTGCAAGAAGAAGCACCAGCCCTGCCTCAAGAGGACGCCCTGCAAAGCTGGCAAGCACTACAAAGTGAATTATTCGCCGCCATTGATCAGTTTTCTTTTAGCAAAGTCGAGCGACTGATCCAAGAAACCCTGGCCAGTTACCCCACGCCAATTTGCCGTGAGCATTTATTCGAGCCCTTGTTTGCTGAACTGGCGCAGCGTGATGATCAGCAGGCGGCGTTTAGCTTTACTGAAAGCGAACTGCTGCGTTACACCTTGCTGCGCTTAAACGCCAAAGTCGCACAAAAAAAACAGGCGCTGTCAGTGACCTTAGTCGCAGGACAACCCGCACCGATCTGGCGTTTGGCCTTGATGGCCTTAGAGCTGACCGATTTGCAGGTGTCGGTGAATTTACTCAGTCGACCATTTAACGTAGCAGCAGCTATTCATCTGGCGGCACAGCGTGCAGAGAGTTTTACCGTTTTTTATCAAGATGGCATGTGGAAAGACAAAGAGCAGGCGCGAGTCAGCACAGCACTGCTCGACAATCAGCGTTTATTTATGTGCGGTACCGCGGCCATGCTCACGCCCTTGAATAGCCCAGGACGAGTATTTACTGAGGTCAAAGATTGCATTGCAGGGTTACTTAAACAGCCAGAGCGTTGATCTGCTCAACAGAGGTGAACCATGAACATACTCATCACCGGCGGCACAGGCTTAATTGGTTCAGCGTTTATTCATCAGTTTGACGATCACCAATACACCGTCTTAACCCGCTCACCGGCACACGCAAAAATTCAACTGCCCGCTTACGTACAACTGATTGATTCATTAGAACGTTTAGACAATCTCGATAACTTTGATGCAGTGATTAACTTAGCGGGTGCGGCGATTATTGATAAGCGCTGGAGCGACAAACGCAAACAAGAAATCTGCACTAGCCGCTGGCAAATGACTGAGCAGTTGGTGGCGTTATTTGCCCATAGCACAAAGCCACCTGCCGTATTTTTAAGTGGTTCGGCGATTGGCGTGTATGGCCAGCATGGCAATGACGAACTCACTGAAGACAGCACCGTGCAAGAAACCGATTTCCCGACCAAGCTGTGCTTGCACTGGGAAGAGATTGCCCGGCGCGCCGAGCCTTATACCCGTGTGGTGTTGTTGCGTACCGGTATTGTGCTGGCACCCAAAGGTGGTGCGCTGGCGAAAATGCTCTTGGCGTTTAAGTTATGCCTCGGTGGGCGGATTGGTTCTGGCCAGCAATATATGTCGTGGATTCACTACCAAGACCATATTCATGCCATGCACTATTTATTAAGCGCAAGCAATCTGTCAGGCCCAGTCAACTTAGTTGCACCCAACCCACAAACCAACCGCCAATTCACTCAAGCTTTGGCAAAAGCCTTAGGCCGTATCGCCATTTTCCCGGTACCCAAACAGGTGCTGCAGTTGCTATTAGGAGAATCGGCCTGCTTGCTCCTCGACAGTCAAAAAGTGCTGCCCAAGAAACTGCTAAACAGTGGCTTTCAGTTTGAATACCCGCACTTAGCCACTGCACTAAACGATGCCGTGCGCCGCAAAAACAATCAATCATAGGACAATGAATACGATGAAACAGCTACTCATTATTGCGCATGGCAGCCGCCGTAAGGATTCTAATCAAGACGTAACAATATTAGCCAGCAAAGTCGCGCTGCACTTAAACCTGCCTGATGATGCTGTACAAGCGGCTTTCTTGGAGCTGGCTTCACCCTCAATTGGTGAAGCGATCGATGCCTGCTTTCAACGCGGCTGCGATGAGATCACTGTGTTGCCGTATTTCTTATCACCCGGCACCCATGTGGTCAGTGACGTACCGGAAGAAATTGCCAACGCACAAAGCAAATGGCCGGACAAAACCATCAACCTGCTGCCTCATATCGGCGCAGCAGAGGCAATGATCGCTTTAATTGCGCAAGCGTACTGAGACCGCAAAACCAAACCATCGGCTCACAGGTTACGTAAAAAAACGGACAGCAAAGCACGCTCTTCGTTTTGCTCCAGACACCGCTATTCTTGATTAATCAGTTCTTGCACCTGCTGCTTGAGCGCGTCCATAGTGACCTGTTCAGCGGGAATTGGCTCGCCAATATTCAGCCCAACACGACTCCAGAAACCACGGCGGAAAGGTGTCGACATCGCCGCACCATCAACACGACTGAAATACGAACCCCAGAGGTTTTTTAAGCCCATCGGAATCACCGGCACAGATAAGCCATCGGCGTGCGCGGTCTGCAGAATCTTCAATAGGCCGGCTTTAAACTCGCCCAGTTCGCCGTTTCGAGTGATCGCGCCTTCTGGGAAAATAGCCAACACATCGCCATTTTTAAGCACTTGAGCGGCGTGCTGAAAGGCTTTCGCATAGGCTACTGGATCTTCTTTCTGCGAAGCAATCGGGATGGCTTTGGCCAGCTTGAAAATCCAGCCGAGCACTGGAATCTTGAAAATACGATGATCCATGATGTAGTAAATAGGTCGTGGACTCGCCGCCATCAATAACACCGCATCAATAAAGCTGACATGGTTACAGGTTAAGATCACCGCGCCCTCACTTGGAATCACCTGTTTATTGGTCACTTTGAAACGGTAAATTAAGTGCGAGAGCACCCACGAGAGGAAACGTAAAAAGTACTCTGGCACCAACATAAAAATATAGAAGGTCACCAGCGCATTAAGTACCCCGACCACCAGGAATACTTCAGGAATGGTTAAGCCACAAGCCAAGAGCGCTCCCGCTAATAAAGAACTGGCAATCATGAACAGCGCATTAAGGATGTTATTGGCAGCAATGATCCGTGCGGTATGGGTTTTCTCGGTGCGCATCTGAATCAACGCGTACATCGGCACACTGTATAAGCCAGCAAATAAACTCAAACCCAACAAATCAATCAAGACACGCCAATTTGCCGTGTTCTGCAGAAAAGCGGTAATACCCATTTCTACGCTGTCAGGTAGACCCCGCGTAGCAAAATATAAATCAATCGAAAAAATACTCATGCCAATTGCGCCAATCGGCACTAAGCCAATCTCTACCTGACGGCGGCTGAGGGTTTCACAGAGCAGTGAACCGATGGCAATGCCTATCGAGAAAACCACCAGCAACAGCGAAGCAACCTGCTCGTTACCGTGCAGTACTTCTTTAGAAAAACTCGGGAATTGACTTAAAAACACCGCGCCAAAAAACCACATCCAGCTGATGCCTAACATGGAGCGAAACACCGCTGGTTGCTTACGGGCCATGGCCAGATTACGTAACGTTTCACTGACTGGATTCCAGTTAATTTTCAGCGCTGGATCGGTCGCAGGTAGCACGGGCACAGCTTGCGCAATCAAACGACCTAACACGGCCAAGCCCATACACGCTGCAGCCACCTGATAATGGCCGATTTCAGGCATAGCAATCATCAAACCACCGGCGACGTTACCCAATAAAATTGCCACAAAGGTGCCCATTTCAATCAGACCGTTACCACCCGTCAGCTCACTGGGCTTCAACACTTGCGGTAAGTAGGCGTATTTTAACGGGCCAAAAATAGTGGATTGCAGTCCCATTAAAAAAGTGCAAATCAGCAAGATAACCGGACTTTGCAGCAGAAAGCCTGCCGTACCGAGCAGCATAATGACGATTTCTAAATCTTTGACATAGCGAATCAACTTAGTTTTCGCAAACTTATCGCTGATTTGCCCAGACGTGGCGGAGAACAATAAATACGGCAAGATAAATAACGCAGCAATCACCAAGCCAGCAATACTCGGCGGCATCCAGCTGATACTAAGCTGGTAAGTGACCATAACGGTAAAGGCAAATTTAAAGAGATTGTCGTTGGCAGCGCCAGCAAACTGCACCCAGAAAAACGGCGCAAAGCGCTTTTGTTTTAATAGCCCGAACTGACTTACTTGTGCGTCCGACGACTGCTCATTTGACGATTTCATAGCACCTCGACCTATCCCTTAACTGTGCATACACTCTTTAATATGCAGATCATTCAACTAATTAAACCACTGCCTGCATGCATTGCTGACGGCATGACAAGATGCTGGAGTATAGAGCAATTGAATGAATGAAAATGCGCCTTGTTTAGCGTTTAATATGCCAAGTTGTTTACCCGCATTTAGCATAACGACGCGCGCCCAAGACCTGCCATATCAGCCACGCCTAGACACTGCGCGAGAACAATCAGCCCCCAATCGCGTCTTTTTCAATATTTCAACGACCATTACACTTAAGATAGTGTGTTAAATAAGATGCCTCACGCAGCCAAAACAACAATAAATAGCGGGCGACGACCCGTTCAAGGAAACCCGCTATGCATAACATCTCTGCGCAGGATACGACGACACCACTGACCGCCATCATTATCGGTACGGGCTTCGCGGGGATCGGCATGGCTGTCGCACTGCGCAAGGCCGGAGTGACGGACTTTGTCATCTTAGAAAAAGCCTATGACGTCGGCGGCGTCTGGCGTGATAACAGTTATCCCGGCGCAGCCTGCGATGTACCCTCGCATTTGTATTCATTTTCCTTTGAAGCTAATCCTGAGTGGGCGCGGGTCTTTGCCTCGCAAGCAGAGATTTATACCTACCTGCGGCATTGCGCACGTAAATATGGATTAATCCCACATATCCAATTCGGCGCAGAGGTGCAGCAAGCAGACTACAACGAGGCCGCTGCGCTCTGGCAGGTCAACCTCAACGACGGTACCTCGCTGCGCACATCACTGCTGATCACCGCGACCGGCCAGTTGAGCCGCCCAGCCTTACCTCAATTGCAAGGTATCGAAACATTTAAAGGCCACGCATTTCATTCAGCCGCTTGGGATCACAGTTACGATCTATCCGCTAAACGCATCGCAGTGGTTGGTAGCGGTGCTTCCGCCATTCAGTTTGTACCGGCCATCGCTGATCAAGTCGAGCAACTGACGGTCTTCCAACGCTCACCCGCCTACCTAAAGCAGCGCCCTGATCGCGCTTATAAAAATTGGGAGAAAGCTGTATTTCGCGCCTTGCCATGGACGATGAAATTACACCGAGCGAGCATCTATCTACGCTACGAATCTCAGGCGCTGGCGTTTACCCGCTGCAAAGGTTTAATGAAACTGGCCGTCGGCCGTCCCTTCAAAAAACTTTTGGAAAAAGATGTTGCCGATGCCAAACTGCGCGCGCAATTGACACCCGATTATCCAATTGGCTGTAAACGTATTCTGCTGTCAAACGAATACCTGACGACCCTGGGTCAAGCCAATGTTGAGCTGGTCACCGAGCGTATCAGACGCATCACCGCCGAGGGCATCGAAACCAGCGATGGCGTGCTGCATCCCGTGGATGCCATCATCTACGGGACAGGTTTTGCGGCGACTGAATTTCTTGCGCCGATGCGCATTATTGGACGTGCGGGGCTGAATCTTAATAACGCTTGGCAAGACGGCGCACAAGCCTACCTTGGCATGACAGTGCCCCGCTTTCCCAACTTATTTATGCTCTATGGGCCCAACACCAACCTCGGCCACAACTCTATCGTCTATATGTTAGAAAGCCAGATTGCTCATGTACTGCGTTGCTACCAAGCCATGCAGACAACCCAGTCAACCTGCATTGAAGTCGACCCTCACCACTATCAACGTTTCAATAGCAAAGTGCAGCAGCGTCTCGCCAACACCGTATGGAACGGCTGCAAAAGCTGGTACGTGGATAAATCCGGTCACAACAGTACCAACTGGCCGGGGTTTACCCTGTCTTACCGCTGGTTAACCCAATTTTCAGGGTTGTCAGCCTATCGTTTGACTCGCGCACGGCCAAGTCAACTTAGCACGCCGGGCGCCATTACTGTGGCCGAACCGCAGAACCGCTTAGAAAAAATCAGCGCCAAAGTTCTGCGTGGCTTGTTACGCTTCGGTTTTCGTTCATTTATGGGGCCACCCTTTACCGCCACGAGCCAACGCCGAGTGATCAATCTGTTATCGCCACTGATGCCCGGTGTCGGCGCGGTCACCCAGCAAACAATCACCGCCAATGGGGTTACCACTCAAGTCATCACACCTAAAAGCAGGCAAACAGAGGGCGTCATCCTATATCTGCATGGTGGTGCTTTTTGTCTAGGCAGTGCGTACTCACACCGCAGTATCACTACCCGCTTAGCCGCTGAATCTGGCATGTCAGTCTGGGTGCCTAACTACCGTCTGGCACCTGAACATCCTTACCCAGCAGCATTGGACGATGCACTCGCTTGCTATGATGCGCTGCGCAAAGACTACAGCGCAGAGCAGATCGTTGTAGGCGGTGATTCGGCAGGCGGGGCTTTGAGCTTTGAGCTTGGCGCTGGCATTAACCCTACGCGAACGCGGCGAGCCTGTTCCAGCTGGACTGTTACTGATTTCACCAGTAACCGACGCCACACTAAGCGGGCCTACACTGGTCTCCAAGTACGACGAAGACCCGATAATCCAGCGCAGCTGGATGGAGCAAGCTCTGCGCTGGTACAACCCTCCGCTCGATGCGCAAGCGCATCAACCGCTAAACGTTGACCTACAGGGGCTACCTCCGATGCTGGTGCAAGTCGGTGAGCAAGAGTTGCTGTTATCGGATGCCACACGACTGGCAGAACATGCGGCACACTGTGCTGTAGCATGCCAACTCGAAATTCACGCAGCGCGGTGGCATGTCTTTCACTTGCAAGCATTTGCGCTGCAATCAGCAAGATTAGCCATACGCACGCTGGGTGTTTTTGCGCGTGAGCAGGTGGCAACTCAAGCGGTTAAAGCAAACGTTAAGCCGTCAACTTAAATGCACACGCTGATGCCACAAAACCCTCTAGAAAACTGTTAATTGCAGTAGCGCTCATCATTAACCCAGAGTACCAATCCTGTATTAATGATGACCGCTACTGCGGGGTCTTTACCTGCTTAAAAAAACCAGTCTGCAGACACTTTAAAGGTCCGTCCAGGCTCCCAGTTTGCATATTGCTGACCGGCAACAGCCGTCGCAGTATCACTGGCCTGTAACGTACGCACAGTGGTGTGATCGGCATACTGCTTATCAAACAGATTTTCTACCACGAAGTTAACCTGGAGTGTGTCGCGATTTGCCAACGGCGACCAACCCAAACGTAAGTTATGCACCGCGTAACCTGGCTTATCTGGACGCCCCACCGGTACATCGCTCAAACGTTTCACTGCAGTTAACGTATAACCCGCCTCAAAGGCTGGCATGAAATTCCAATTGGCATCGACAACTAAACGGTCTCCCGTTGATACACCGACACGCGCTGAATCTCCACTGGTGTCCATCGGCTGACCATCCCAGTTACGCACCACGTTATGACTGTAGGCCATGCTCAGCAAAACGTTCTCTAAACCCCAATGCCCACTCAATTCGTAGCCGCGACTGCGCACAGCACTCGACGCATTGTGAATATGATCAGTCAAACCAGAACCCTCACCTGGAACAATCTGATAATCACGAATATGCGTGTTATACGCCATCCAACTTAAACCTAAATGATCACCTGGCGTCAGCACCGATACATCATGCCAGCGCACACCCAGTTGACGTTGCTGTGCATACTCAGGTTTTAAATGACCATTTTCACCTAAACGAAAATCATTGGAATACTTTTGCAGCCAACCAGATTGATTCAGCTTAGCACCTCGTGCCGACTCACCGTAGCCGGCAAATAAGGTTAAATCCACCTCTGCGAGCGGATCCCATTCAATGGTTGCATTGGGCGAATACACCTCACCTTGACTGCTCGCACCATTGGCATACTGCGTGTCATAAAAGTCACCACGCGCACCCAGCGATACACGTACCGGGCCCCACTGCAGACGATTCTGAATAAATACACCATTATTAAGCGCACGCTCATTGTAATGTGTACTGCTATTCCATTGACTGCTACTGTCATGGAAGTGATCAAAGCCTGCAGTGAGTGCATGCTGAATGGGTCCCGAATGAAAACGCCACGTATTACGCAAACTACCCCCCAGGCTGCGGGTTTCAAACGTCAGATCACCGCTGTCTCGATACCACTCCAAACGGCTCACGTTTTGATACAAGGTGGTTTCTAAATCAAGCAGATTCTGGCCCGCAGGTTGATAACGGTGATTAAGTGTTAGCGTATCGCGAAACGACTCTTGATCATCATTTGCTTGGTTCGCATTACCTGTTTGCCAAGGCATATTGGCACGTAAAGTACCACCGGCATTGGTGTTGCGCTCAGCGGCCAGACGTAAACTGTGCCCCTCGTTTTCAAGCATGCTCACTTTGAATAAGTAGCTGCGATTATCTCCATCAGTTGAACGAATGCGCTCGCCGTTACCATCACGCGATGTACCGCTATCCAGCGTACGCACATACCCCAGCAAACCTGTCGAATCAGTAAGCATGGTATAGGCCGAAGCAATACGGCCATTCGTACGGGTTTTATCTTCCCATTGCGCACCCAAACGCGCACCACTGGTATGCCCTGGAATTAACATATCCTGTGCATCAACTGTTTCAAAACGTACGCTACCACCAAGCGCACCCGGCCCTACATCTGCAGCAGCGGGTCCTGTATCCACAGATATTTGCTTATATAAATAGGGATCGATCTGCACTCGGCCTTGGTGATGAAAGGTGTTAGCACCTTGGCGCGCACCATCAATCTGAATATTAAGATTCAGATCTTCCACGCCGCGCAGCATGATCTTCTGTCCATTACGTGTACCTGAACCCACTTGTACACTGGGCTCCGTAACAAACACATCACGCAAACCCTTCGCCAAAGTTTTCTGCAAGCGCGCGACATCAACCTTGTTTGTATTAGATGACTCCTCAAACTCTTGCTGCTCAGCTTTCACTGTTTGCTCAGGCAAGTTAACCGAAGCATGCTCACCCTCGTGCGCAACAGCCAGAGGAGCAACCATCACACACGCAGTTGCAAGAAGATTTTTTGGAGAAAAGCGTAGCTTTTGACGCAGTAAAGGTGGGAGCAGATCCATCAATAAAACTCTCTATACGTTATAATATAACTATATATGGTATAGCAAAAAAATGCCCCTGCAAGAAGATTTTCAATACGGATAAACGCGCTGATACAACACAGTAAGAGTAGGCAACATCGTGGGGGCAATGCGCCTGAGTAACATGCATAAAAAAACGGCGCAAAATCACTTTAGCGCCGTTGGCTTTACTCAGTTGTGGTGAACCGCGTTAGCTGGCGATTTTATTTGACTTGGTTTTTACAAAAGACAAGTTCAAAAAGTGTTCTAACGAATCATCCAAAATATCTAACCATGGCATGGGCAATTCAGGCGCCAGAGTATTGGTTAAAGTCGAGCGATACGCTTTTTCTCTAAAGCCCATAATGTCGGCTATTTTATCTTTTTGCCATTGCTTAAGAATGTCACCCTGTTTCTCTACGGCAAACTCAGGGTAGTCCGTAGCATTGTTCAAATCACGAACATACTTAGCCTGAAACTCGATCGCACCATCAACATCTTGCACATGTTCATACTCGGCCAACCAACGCTGTTCATCTGCTTGGCGGGCGTCTAAATCTGGCAACTTAATTCTGTCTAAAATCACGTCACGCGCATACCACGCTTGCGCATCAAACATATTGAAAGTGAAGTATTGATCTTGCATACCTAAGTAAATCAATTTCGGATTAGGCTGCCAGAAAACTCCCTTATATAAATTTTCCGGATACAAACAGTTGTGCGTTTGTAAGCGCAACTCATCAGGCATAAACGGGAAGTGGAATAAATAACCCGTACACATAATTACGGCATCAAAACGTTGACTGCTACCATCGGCAAAGTGAACAACATCACCCTCAAAGCGAGTGATCAGCGGCACCTCTTTAATGCCGTCTGGCCAGTCATAGCCCAGCGCATGACTGCGGTAACTGATCGTGACCGACTTGGTGCCGTACTTATAACACTGTGTACCAATGTCTTCGGCAGAATAACTGCTGCCGACTAATAAAATATCTTTATCTTTAAACTCAAGCGCATCGCGGAAGTCATGCGCATGCATCACACGGCCTGAAAACGCTTCCAAACCTTCAAAATAGGGCATGTTTGGCGTGGAGAAATGCCCCGTGGCAACCACAACATAATCAAATTCATCAGTTTCCTGCTCAGCGGTTTTATGGTTCATCACCGTCACAGTAAACTTCTGCGTGTCATCATCAAAAGTCACCCAACGTACAGGGCACTCAAAGCGGATGTATTTGCGAATATCTTGCTTATTGATACGCCCCATAATGTAATCTTTGAGGACTTCACGCGGAGGATACGAAGGGATAGGTTGGCCAAAATGTTCTTCAAAAGAATAATCAGCAAACTCAAGGCACTCTTTTGGGCCATTTGACCACAGGTAGCGATACATACTGCCGTGAACGGGCTCACCATTGCGGTCTAAGCCTGTGCGCCATGTGTAATTCCACATACCGCCAATATCATTCTGCTTTTCATAACAAACAATCTCTGGGAGGTCCTCTACCCCAGCTAAACGGGCCGCTTCAAACGCACGCAATTGAGCCAAACCACTTGGACCTGCACCTAATATAGCTATTTTTTTCTTAGTCAAAACATACTCCATCAATTAATCAAGCAACATTGTAACATTTTTTGACAATTGACGTTTTTTTGACCAAATAGACACGAACGACGCAGAGATGATTAACGCGCATTCTTTTTTGCATCAACCCTTAGCTCGTACTCTGCTTGTGTTGTTGATGCGACTGATTGCTGGCCTGGCTTTTTTAGGCGCTCATTTAACAATGATGAACAACCACCGAGTTGTCTCTTGAAAAAAGCCGACGCGCGCTTTATCAAGCTAAGCAACAAGGGCCAACCGCGTGGTGAGCTTCACTGTAGATATGCCGAACTAACAGCACCCTGCAACTCCGCTGCGCTGATCATCCCAGACGAGCGCAGGCTTTAATCGTTGAACTTGCTCAGTAAAAGGCGCAAGCCAAACAGCAACATCAACGAACCCATGGCACGATCAACCCAATGGCCAATAGCACGGAATCTATTTTTAACCGCTGGTTTTGAGAGTAAGACAGCAACAAAGCTAAACCATGCAAACTGCACAATCATCATCCACATACCCATTAAAAACAGCTGATACACCGGCATATCGGGCGACAATACCAAAGTGAACACCGCCAAAAAATACAACGGCGCTTTGGGATTTAAAGCATTACAGAGAAAACCGAGCGAGATTAAGCGCACAGAAGACAAACGTTTCACTGCGACGGGCGCTGCGCTTGCAACAGTCACCGGCTGACTGCGGAGCCCTTTCACGCCAAGATAAATCAGATACACTGCGGCCAGTATTTTCAACCCACTGAGAACATAAGACGACTCACTTACCAGTGCGGCCATGCCAATTGACGAGTAAATAATATGCACCGATAAACCCAGAGCAATGCCAAGACTGCAGAGAATCCCCGCACGCCGCCCATGGGTTAATGACTGCTGCGAAACCATTACAAAATCCGGCCCTGGCGATGCAGCCGCTAAAAGATGAATTGCAGTAATGGTAAGAAAGCCCTGTAGCAAATCCATCTGGTGTACTGCCCCTATAAAATTTGATGATTACTTCTAACGCTGCATAGCGTCCCGTTGCACACCTGTACAGAAAACTTCGCTGAGGATCTCCAGCGATAGATGCTTGCACGCCATCATGCTGACTCTGCGGCACTGCGCGCAAGCGCATTCTTCTCCAATACGCAACCTCCGCTGCTTGTCAGGTAAAACACGCTCACCCCTGTGCCTCACACACATCGACCGCAACCGCTTAAGTCATGTCACAGCTTTGTCATTATCAGCTGATGTAATAGTGACATCAGCTGGCCAACAACCATACCTCCATATTTTGCACTGTCCTCGCTTGCTTTAGCTCTATTGGAATTGAGACCAAATGAAGAAAGAAGATGCGTTGCTACACATTATTGAAACAAAAGCCATTAGCACCTATTTTCAGCCCATTATCAGTGCCGACGGGCAATCCATCTACGCCTACGAGGCATTAAGCCGCGGTCCATCTGGCAGTCTTTTCTTCAACCCTATCAACCTGTTTGAACACGCTAAGCAGCAGCAAAAACTGTTTGCCTTGGAAAGCATTTGCCGCACCAAAGCCATTGAACAATTTACCCAACAACAGTTACCCGGCAAGCTTTTTCTCAATGTGTCACCTGAAACCCTGCTACAGCCAGACCACCACCGCGGCTTGACGCTCGAACTGATCAATACTTTTGGCATCAGGCCAGAACAGGTAGTGATTGAAATAACCGAACACTCACCCACCCATGATTACGCATTGATGCGCCGAGCGGTCAAACATTATCAAAGTGAAGGGTTCTCCATTGCCCTAGACGATTTAGGAACAGGCTACTCCAGTTTAAGACTCTGGTCTGAGGTGGAACCTGATTTTGTCAAAATTGATCGGCACTTCATTATGGGGATCGAGAAAGACAAAATTAAACGCGACTTTGTACGTTCGATGGTCGCCATCGCACAGGCGAGTAAGACTCAAACGATTGCGGAAGGCATTGAAACCCGACAAGAGTTTGAAACCCTGTGTGAACTTGGTGTGGATTATGTGCAAGGCTATTACTTTGCCAAACCCAGCCCCAAGCCCTTGCTGCAGATCAGTCAGAGCGAGCAGGTTACTTGGCAGCAGATTAAAGACAGCCGCGAAATCTATAAAGAGCAAGGGCAAATCGGTCAATTAAAACTGGACATTCCCCCTGTCAGCCCAGAGATGCGGGTCGAAGAAGTTACCGCCCTATTTGAGCATAACCCGCAGTGGTTTTGCCTACCGGTTGTGGCCAATGGCCTACCAATCGGCATCATTAAACGTGCAAGTTTACTGCACACACTCAGCAAGCCTTTTGGCCGCGACTTATACCTGAAAAAACCCGTCAGCCAAGTGTTAGAACACAACTTCATTAGCGTTGAACGTCACAGTCGTCTGGAAACAGTCAGCCAATTAGTCGTGCAAAGAAACCGTAATCAACTGCAAGAAGATTTCATTATTACCGAACGGGGTCAGTACTCTGGCGTCGGCCAGGTCATTGATTTATTAAGAATGCTGACCGAAATGCAAATAAAAAGTGCGCAAAATGCCAACCCGCTGACAGGCTTGCCCGGCAATGTGTTGATTAAAGAGCATATCGAGCAACTGATTATCAGTAAGCAACCCTTCGTTGCCTGCTACTTTGATTTAGATAATTTCAAGCCTTATAACGATCAATACGGCTATGCCAAGGGCGATGCAATTCTATTGTGTGTGGCACAGCTCTTACAAAAGCACCGCCACCCAGAGCTTGATTTTGTTGGCCATGTTGGCGGTGATGATTATGTCGTGGTGTTTCGTAGCAGCCACTGGCAAGCCTACGTTCAAGCACTGCTCGAAGAATTTAGTTGTCAGTGTGTATCTTTTTATAATCCAGAACACTTAAGCAATCATGGTATCTGGTCCGAGGATCGCTTTGGCGAAAAACGTTTTTTCAATTTAATGAGTATTTCAGTCGCAGCAGTTGATTCAGCATCAGCCCATTTGGATTCAGCCGCTACGGTATCCAGCCGCTTGAGCCTGATTAAAGCTGAAGCCAAAAACGCCATAGGCAATAGTCTAGTCGCTGAACTATCGGGCGCCATCAGCCACCTCCTTACTGCACCTCAGAATTCGCAGCACAAGATTGCGAGTAGTTGCTGAGCAGGGCATACGCCCGACGCTCAGCACTCTTAACCTTTAAATACCGACACTCATTAAACAATTTCAACTCTTCTTAAGGGGCGCGTGATGCGCATTATCACCATTACCCGCTTAGCCACCTGCACATTAGTCTTGATGGCAATTTCTCTGGCGAGCATTTTGTATTGGGGATTGGATAAACTGAATCAATCCTTTATCAGTACTTTAAATTACTCAGAATTACATCGTCAGTTAGCCGTCGATGTGCGCAATAAAATTCAAACCTACTTGGACACTGGCGATGCCACCTTTCATAGGGATGCGCTGGCTGACCTTGATCACTTACAACAACAAGTCATGCCCAGCCTCCCCAAGCGCTTAGTGGAGCAACTCGAGCCGCTGGCCAACGCCTTGCATTCTGGGCTCAGTAATGAGTTTTTAGGGGCGGGCAAGTTGGCCGGAGATGAGCAAGGACTGCTCTACCAAAATGAACGAGAAACAGCGGCCGAATTAAACAACCTTGAAAACTATGCCCTCAAGGTGATTGAAACACAGCCGCCAACAGGGATTGCTTATCTACAAGCGGTGGCGCGTTTAAGCAGATTACTCTCAGAAATAAAAACCCTACGTGAGAACTTCTGGAACAGCGGCAACGAAAATTATGTGCAACAACTCGAAAAAACCCGCTTGCGTTATCAACACGCGCTCCAACAGGTCAGCCGTTTGCCGCGTATTGGGCTGTATCCTGAGCAGGAGCAGAATGACATCGCCAGTTTGATGGGTTGGCCCAATAAAGCACGCGCCAGCAATGTGGAGGAAAAGGGTGACGAAATTCTACGTCAACTGACCAGTCTCTATGATCGTTATCCTTTAGAAATGCAGCGCTCTATCCAAGGCCAGCAAGCACGGGCCGACAGCTCAAGCCAAGTCAATCAGCTGATTAACAACTTTGAGCACGCCATTATTCAAGGCCAGCAACACATTAACCAAAGTAAAGACAGCACTGAGTCGCTGGTTAAAAAGCTCTTTTTTGCCTTTGCCATAGGCTTATTAGTCGTCGCGGCACTGCTTTATCTATTCCAGAAGCACTTTGTTATCAATAATCTTATGACCCTTGAATCCGCTTTAACCGTGCTGGTTCAACAAGGCCGCCTCAACTTTGTTGATATGGAAACCGAACACACCGAGCTCGGACAAATTGCCAAGCGCTTTAACCAGCTGATTATTGGTATGCAACAGCAGCAGCAACAAAAAGACCAGCAGCTCCAAGATGTGGGAGCCACGCTCGAACAACTATTAGGCAGCTTCGACAGCATTATTGCCAACGCCCATACAACAAGCGCACAACTGCACAAAGCCGGTGCGTCCAGTCAAGAGTTGAATCAGTTAGCACAACAGGTCAACGACAGCTCAGCCCAAGTCAAAAGCTTTGCTGAAGAAACCGCAACCCTCATGGATAACAGTGAAAAAAGTGCTGGAGAGGTGGTCAGCGCCGGAGAGCAAGCCATCAAGAAAATTGATCTAGGCCAGCTCGCGTTGTTGGATTTGGTGAAAGCGGTCCAACAAGTGATGAGTATTTTAGATCAGATCAAGCATATTTCGGAGCAGACCAACCTATTGGCTATCAATGCCGCTATTGAAGCCGCACACGCCGGAGAGAACGGTCGAGCTTTTTCAGTGGTTGCGGATGAAGTACGCCTTTTATCAGAAAAAACTCACAGCGCAGTGGATCAATCAACGACATTACTCGGTGCGCTCAACGCGGTGACCGATCGCGTTAAACAACATATTGATGAAGTGGCGCACTCCACTGAATCCCAATGTAATCTGGCAAAAACACTGCAACAAACCTCACTGCAGGTACGTGAACGCTCTTTTCACGCCTCACTCAGCGCGCAACACAGCTCAAATCTCACCGAGCAGCAATACCAAAGCGTGGCAGATTTTAATCTGCAAATACAAGCGATGCAGCAAGGTGCCAATGCAGCCAATCAAAGCGTGCAACAACTGCGTGTCCATGTCAGCCAGCAAATTGATTGGCTGCGCACCAACTTAGGCGTGTAACCCATGAACATTACCAAGGTTAATGCGCTTGCAGCGCTCAGTATGTTCTTAATGATAAAAAACCTTCTTTATTAACCATACTGTTTCACTGCATTTGATAGATCAGCCCTTGAATAACAAGCAACCAGCAAGATTATGCCTGCCTTACAGAGCGAGTAATCCACCCGCTACGCCACTCCCTACAACAACCAGCCAAGCAGGCAGCTTCCAGAACATTAAGGCAAAACATGCCAGCAACGCCAAACCAAAGTCTTTTGGTTGGCCAATAACGCTGGACCATGCCGGCTGATACAGAGCGGCAAGCAGCAGCCCTACGACAGCCGCATTGATCCCCGCTAACGCGGCTTGAGTACGGACATTAGCGCGCAGGCTCTCCCAAAAAGGTAATACACCAATCACCAGCAAAAACGAGGGCGCGAAGATCGCTAACAGACAAATCATTCCCGCCAACCAGCCACTAGGCACACCGTTTATAGAGCCCCCGAGAAACGCCGCGAAGCTGAACAAAGGGCCTGGAACAGCCTGCGCAGCAGCGTAACCCGCCAAAAATGCATCGTTACTGAGCCAACCTGCCGGGATAACCTGTGCTTGTAAGAGCGGAAGCACCACATGCCCACCACCAAAGACCAACGACCCAGCACGGAAAAACGTATCGATCAGCGCGAGTGTCTGATTTGAATAATGCGCCGCGAGCAGCGGCAGAACGATCAGCAAGGTAAAAAACACCATTAACCAAAACAAAGCAACCCAGCGCCGCACACGAATGGGTAAGGGTGCAGGCACAAACACGTGTTCCGGTTTAAACAGCACAAGGCCAATCAACCCGGCCATCAGCATGACACCGATTTGAGAGAATACCGAGGGCACGCAAAGCACAAAGCACGCTGCCGCCGCCATGATCGACAGGCGAGCAACGTCTGTGCAGAAGTTTTTGCCCATGCCCCAAACAGCTTGCGCCACCACGGCCAGCGCTGCCACCTGTAAACCTTGGAGCACCCCGACTGGAATGACCTCGCTATAACTGGCGATACCCATTGCAAAAAAGATAAGCGCGATAGCCGATGGCAGGGTAAAACCCGCCCATGCAGCGAGCGCACCCAGGTAGCCTGCGCGAGAGAGACCTAGAGCAATCCCAACCTGACTGCTAGCAGGTCCAGGAAGGAACTGACACAACGCAACCAAATCAGCGTAACAACGCTCGCTAAGCCAGCGCCGACGGATAACAAATTCTTCGCGAAAAAAGCCTAAATGAGCAACAGGCCCGCCAAACGAGGTCAGACCAAGCCGTAAAAAAATAACGAAAACCGTAAAGGCTGATTTGCTCTTCGCACGCTCAAGTGGGTTATCTGACACGCCTGACTCTCCTTGGTTTACCCTGCGCAATAACCACTGAAATTCTATTGGCTGAACGTGCCCGACCCACTCAAAACTTTGTGCAGGGCCCGCTGCCTGAGCGACCAACGTCACGCAATGCCTTATAGCCTGAGCAAACAGCACGCTAACCGCTTTGCTGACTAACGCTTAATTAACCCCATGTCTGAACGCTTACTCAACGTTGAAAATGTTGTGATAAAGCACTCGCAGAAACGGCAATGTGCATCGCGTATGCACTGCCCTTCTATTGGAGTTTAGCTGAGTTATTTGACGGGTATGTTGCAGTAATGCTTCAACCTTTAATAACGACGCCAGTAAAGTCCCACCCTGTTACACACGGCATGCTGGTGTAAGGAAATAACCCCAGTACATTATTAACCTGTCCAGCATCGAACATAAAATAGCCGCGCCATGCCAAGGCTTGGCGTTGACTATTTGCCAAGCCCCCGGATTACCCGCACGTCGCAGAGGGTCGATTCGTGGCTTTACCCTTGGACACAGCACGAGCGCCGGTCGATATTTCAGTCGCCAACGCCAAGGTTAATTACAGTTCAACTGAGCAAAAAGTTCTCGCTCATACTTGCACCTGACAAGAGCGGTGCTTCGGCTTCATCTTTCAAATTAACCCCCGACAACTGACGGCGACACGCTTCACGCATCAAATACAGCAAGCGATGACTGGCCATCGTATAACTCAAGCCTTCTAAACGAACATTAGAAATGCAATTGCGGTAAGCATCGGTCAAGCCAACCTTGGGGGCGTAAGTGAAGTACAGGCCTAAACTGTCTGGCGAACTCAAACCTGGACGTTCGCCAATCAGGATAACCACCATGCGCGCGCCGAGTCGTTCGGCCACTTCATCAGCCACCGCCACACGACCTTGACTAACAAGAACAATCGGCGAGAGACTCCAACCTTCTGCCAGCGCTTGTTCTGCAATGTGCTTGAGCATCGGGATGGCATTGCGATGCACCGCCAAAGCAGAAAGACCGTCGGCCAGCACAATCGCTAAGTCATAGCCGTCTGGATTGTCCCGTCGATGCTGATTCAGTCGATCAGCCGATTCATCACTCAGACGCCGCCCAAAATCTGGACGCTGCAGATAGGTGTGACGATCGCTGGCGGCACTGTGCAGCAATAAAGAATCATGTCCGTGCTCGGTCAATTGCGCGCTTAATCCTTCTCGATCAAACGGCAGGTGCACGGCATCGCGGGCTTGCGCGTGGGCATACTGAAAGTCCAACTGCGCGCCTGTCGGCATACTGATACCCGTACGCCCAAGGGCGATGCGCGCGGACGTCAGGTTGCGCAGATGCAACCAGGGATTGTGCTTGTCGACGGTTGGTTTGTTCATCAGGTTCTCCCTCCACCCAGTTGCGTCAGAGCTTGGCGAAACGCTGGTGGCAGATTATTTCCAAACTGCACTTTGCCATCGGCTTGGGTAAAGATACCCATTTTGTCCAGCCATTGTTCGAATTCCGGCGTGGGTCTGAGCCCCTGACTCTGACGCGCATAAAGCGCATCATGGAAAGAGGTGGTCTGGTAATTGAGCATGATGTCATCGGAACCTGGAATGCCCATGATGAAGTTGATCCCAGCCACACTGAGCAGCGTCAACAGAGTATCCATGTCATCCTGATCCGCTTCGGCATGATTGGTATAGCAAATATCACAACCCATCGGCACACCCAGCAGTTTGCCGCAGAAGTGATCTTCAAGGCCGGCACGGATAATTTGTTTACCGTTGTACAGGTACTCTGGGCCAATGAAACCCACCACCGTATTGACTAAAAACGGCTTGAAGTGTCTGGCCACCGCATAAGCTCGGGTTTCGCAAGTCTGCTGGTCCAAACCATGGTGGGCGTTGGCAGACAGCGCACTGCCCTGTCCCGTCTCAAAATACATCAGGTTTTGCCCGAGGGTGCCACGATTTAATGACAGCCCTGCTTCGTAACCTTCCTGCAGAATACTCAGGCTGACCCCAAAGCTGGCATTCGCCGCTTCAGTACCGGCAATCGACTGAAAGACCAAATCCAACGGCACGCCACGGTTGATCGCTTCGATCGAGGTGGTGACATGGGTGAGTACGCAGGCTTGGGTAGGGATTTCATAACGCTGGATCACCGCATCAAGCATTTCCAGCATGGTACAGATTGACGAGGTGCTGTCGGTGGCCGGATTAATCCCGATCATCGCGTCGCCATTACCATAGAGCAGCCCATCAAGAATGCTCGCCGCGATCCCGGCTGGTTCGTCGGTGGGATGATTGGGTTGCAAACGGGTCGAGAGACGTCCACGCAGGCCCACAGTGCTGCGAAACTTCGTCACGACACGGATTTTCTGTGCCACTAAAATGAGGTCTTGCACGCGCATGATCTTCGATACGGCGGCCGCCATCTCTGGGGTCAGTCCTGGAGCGAGAGCGCGCAGACTGTTCTCGTCAGCCGCGTCGCTCAATAGCCAATCACGAAAACCACCGACAGTAAGATGGCTAACAGTGGCAAAAGCGTCTTTGTCATGAGTGTCGACGATGAGCCGAGTCACCTCATCACTCTCATAGGGAATCAATACTTCATTCAAAAAATGCTTAAGCTCAATGTTCGCTAGCGCCATTTGCGCCGCGACACGCTCACCATCATTGAGCGCCGCAACACCGGCCAAAAAGTCCCCAGAACGGGCCGGACTGGCCTTAGCCATAACGTCTTTAAGATCGTCGAAGCGATAGGTCACGGCGCCGACGGTATGGGAAAAACTTGCCATATCAATCTCCGTTACAAATAGATAGGGACGCTGCAAAGTGGTGGGCACGCATCAGATTGCTACCTTTTTTAACAGTTGTTCAAGGCGATTGCCGGCCGCGCGTTGCTCGAGAATAGCAAAGACTTTCTCGGCCACGACACTACCGCCTTCAATCGGTGGCAGGCCGCCGCTATAGATATTAGAGATCACCGTATACTCGTAACGTATCTCGGCATTGCCGCTAAATTGTGCCGCGGCAATACGTGTTGGTTCATCGGGTAAGCGATAACCTAGATACGCGGACATACTGCGTGATGCCAAAGCATCGCCACCAGGACGCTCACCGATTAGAACGATAATCAATTGTGGCTGTAGCGCTTCACCGACCGATTCGGCCAATTTTACTCGGCCATAGGGCGCAAGAATCGGTTGACCGATGCGCAATTCACGGCTGTTCAAACCATCCATCAACACGGGCAGCAAGTCTGGAATATTATGGTGGATCGCCTCAGCACTGAGGCCGTCAGAAATAACGATTTGGACGTCGTTGTATTCCGGTTTCAGTTGACTCAGAACCTCTTCGCTCAGGCGCGCGCCGAGTTCTGGGTCTTGTAAGTGAGCCAGTTTATCGAGCGCGTTGGTGCGCAGCTCACGTAAAGGTATGTTGCTGACTTCAGCTGGACGCAGGTCAACATAAATAGCTTCGCGGGCCACTGCGAGGTTGGCTCGCACGGTGCGTAAGATACTGTTGGCCGGACGCGGACCAGCGTTATCGAAGCCATAGGTGGCCGGTGTGGATTCAACCAGACGCTGAAAGTCGATATCCGACTCACAGAAAATCCGTGGATTCCCCCAGTTCACACCTCGCTGCACGTTACCGTGGGTGTCCTGTGCAAAAATCCCTTTGCTCAGCGCCCAACGTAAGTATTCAGGCGCAGGATTGAGGTCGTGGACTTCGCGCATGGTCTGGTTGTCGTGAGCGCTGGTGTCGAAATAGGCGAGCATGCGGTCGGTACTCAGGTAGACGTCCATAAAGAAGTTGGCTCCAGCGGCAGCGAGCAACTCTGTGGCCATTTGCTGACCTTCGACGGTGACCTGTGAATGCAAGGTATAACAAGGTGCCATGCCCATCGGCAGGCTCATCAATTTGCCCATGAAATGATCCTGCAGGCAGGAGTAGGTCATTTCAAAATTATCAAGATGGGTTTCTGGGCCGATAAAACCAGTCACGTTGTTGACCATAAACGGTTGATAGCGTCGCGCCAGTCCGTAGCAGAGGGCTTCGCAGGTGGCCATGTCGATGCCTTCATGTTTACCGTAGGTCAACTCACTGCCCTGACCGGTTTCGAAGTACATGAAGTTTTCCGCCTCTTCCCGCAAAGGACCGCTGGCCCCCATGGTCCGCCAAGCATGATCGAGCAACTCGACAGTGACATCAAACTCATCAGTCAGAGTACGGTCAGTACCGGCTAAACTCTGAAACATGATCTCCACCGGTGCACCCTGCTCAAGGCAAGCCAACTGCGTTTTGATATGAGAGAGCACACAAATCTGCGTGGGCGCGCCAGTTTCACGACGCAGTTTATCCAAGTGGCGCAAAGTTGCGCTGATATTGTCCACCGTGTCGATGGCCGGATTGAGGCCAATGAGCGCATCGCCAGAACCCATGCTCAGACCAGTGTAAACCAGTAGCGTGATACCGCTCAGATTATCAGTAGGATGATTGGGTTGCAGACGTGAGGACAACGTACCGTTCAAACCCACCAAAGTACGGGCTTTAGACGCAGCGCCGCTCTTGAGTTTCTTCGACAGCAGAATCAATTCGTGCACATCCAACAGCTTAGCTAGGGCTGCCACCATCACGCCGGTCATCGCCCCACCAATACGGCGCATTACATCGCCGTGGCTACGCAAGAGGTGATCTTTGAGTTCGCCCAAGGTCAATTCAGCAATCTCACTGAAGGTCGCTTGGTCGATGTCATAGTTAACCTGCATGACACTGTCGATACGGCCATGGCGATCGGTCAATGGGTGGTCATAAAAATGTTGTAACGTCAGCTCGGACAGCACTTTGCGCGCGGCCTCACGACTAATGTCATCTTTGGCAGCTAGGCCTGCGATTCGGTCGCCGGCTTTACTGATATCAGCAGCACCCAGCACAGCCTTGAGGCTGGGAAATTCAATGTGACGATCCAGCACAGTGGTGCTGTAGAAACGTTCGTGGCCTGCGGTAGGCAATTTGATCTGATCGAGTGCTTTGAGTGACATACAATATTCTCCTTAACGGATCATAAAATCAGTGCACGCCGTAAAAGGCGACGGGCACTATTTGTTGGTGAGGTTTGCCCAAGTTTATAAAGTGGGCATGGCGCTCGCGTACTTCATCAATCACCACGAGGTTGCAGGGCTGTCGGCCCCAGTCGCTGGCGTAGTGACCCAGCGCCTTGCCAGCATTGCTTTCCAATAAGAGCACCAGCGGCCAGTCGGCAGACGCCCCTACCTGAGCGATGGCACGGGCTAAACGCGCACCGAGCTGGCGGATGTCATCGAGGCACGCGGGTGCGCCGTCATCGAGCAATTGCAAACAGGCTCCACCCTCGCTTCTCGTCGCCAAAGTGATGGCGTCAACCAGTTGCACAAGGCTGGCGCTCATCGGCAACCGCGCTACGATCGGCAGGTCTTTGAGCGGCAAGATCTGTGGGCGTGGCAGAAATAGAGTGGTACCGGAGATTTCCGTGTTATGTAAGGTCAAGCCATACACCGTCGCACGCCCGCGGTTCTCGGGTACGAGGCGATTAGCATCGCCTATCAGGCGTGGATTGGCCGCAATGGCCAAGGCCAAGTCAATCCCCAGATCACCATAGTGCGTGGTCCCGGGCAGTGCTTCACCCTGTAAATGACGGTACAGCAACTCACCGACACCTCCAGAAAAAGTCACGAGCGGAGGTTTATCCAGTACCGGTAAGTGCAATGCCAGTTGCTCAGTGTGCTGTCCGGCAGTGCTCTTGAAGAAGTCTGAGTCAGCACTGACAATGGCCTCAAGCGCAGCGATATACCAACTGATGATGGCCTTGCGTTGCACAGCACTTAGCACCTCTCCCAGACTTATGTGAATACCCAGCTCATCAAGCAGAAGTTGCCCGAATGACGAGATAGCGCACAGCTGATAACTGCCAGGCACACATTGAAAATGCCTAGCACCGATAAAGTGACAGCCGCTGGCTAGCACGTTACCGGCCAACCCTAACGCTGCGTTGGTCGTGCCACCGCCGATATCAAGGTTAAGAATCGGCTGCTCACTATGAAAGCGACTTAGAGCGGAGCAACTGCCCATAAACGCCAACCAAGATTCCAATCCACCATCATCTGCTCGGGTGATCAGTACATTACCGATCAGGCCGCCGACTAACTGCGCCAATGCTTGAGCATTGTTGCGCTGAGCGGCCAGCCCCGTGATGATCACACCACCAGAAAACAGTGCTTGCGGCGCCACCTTCGCTTCGGCCAGCCAACCTTCGATCAGCTGCTGCACAGCCTGTTCGTCGATGGCATCACCGACAAACGGAGTGAACACCGGCTCACCCCGAAACAGCAGCACCGGTTCCTGCAGGGCCATACGTCCAGTGACGCAATGGCTACTGATGCTGGCCTGAGCGATCAGCACGCTGCTCGTGGTCGAACCGAAGTCCAACCCGAGCAAGAGCACTTGGTTAGCAGAGGTCATAGGTATCATATTGACCCTCCTCATCGCAGAGGTCTTAGACCGCCGCTTTATGGCCTTCTGGGTGCACGCTTTCCGGCACGGGTAAGCCAAGGTATTCACCTTCGGCGATAATCCCTGCGGCGCGATCTTCCGCTTCAAGTTGCAGAGCTTTAGGCACCGACAACCAATACGCCAAACCAACCGCGATAAAGCCTGCACTGATCTTGCCAATCAAGACCGGCAAAATAATGGTGGGCTGGAAGTTCGCGGTGAACGACAAATGATCACCCAGCAGGAATGCGGCGCATACACCGAAGGCAATGTTGATTACTTTGTCTTTAGGCGGCATGAAACGGACCAGGCGGAACATCGCTAAAATGTTGGCAATGGTTGCCAGCATACCGGCACTGCCTACAGCACTGAGACCAATCTTACCGCCCAGTCGCTCCAGTGGCTTACCCAAGTATTTGCGCAGTAAGTACACCATCGGAAAGGCACCCGCCAGCATAATGCCGATGTAACCAGCCGTTTCTAAGGCGCGGGTCTGATCTTGCGCGTCGGCGATAATCGGGTCGAAACCCCAGCCACCAAAGACCAGACTGAACACCCCAGTAAAGTATTCAACAATGGAGAACACCAACACCAGCTTGATCGCTGCGTCCATGGTGCGGCCAAAAATGATAAAACCTTTAATCATCAAGTCTGGCAAGAAACGCAAGCCCAAGGCCAAAGCCAAGACAAAGATTAAAATCGGCAGCAAGTTCGCAAAAATACTGCCCATACCCAGTGCCAGTTGATAGGTAGCCTCACCGTTGGTGGTCACTAGATCGCGTACCAAAGGGTTGCTAAACGCCAGAATCACACTCGCGATTAATACGCCTAAAGGAATGGTCAAAATACCTGACATGATGCCCAGCGCCATGTATTTATGGTCGCGTTTGTCGAGCATCGCCAGTCCCATAGGAATTGAGAAGACAATCGTCGCGCCGCCCATGAAACCCGTAATCAACGCCATCACCAGCGCTTCTTTACTGGCCGCCAAGGCTGAGGCTAAGTGATAACCGCCCATATCGGAAGCGATGATCATTGTGGCGGCCAATGCCGGATCAGCGCCAAGGAAGCTGAAGATCGGGCCATGCACGTTTTCGATAATCATGGTCAAGTAAGGAATAGAGGCCATGATGCCCGCCGCCGGTACAAAAATGTAACCTGTGGCATGGATACCTTCCATGAACTCTTTACCCAAGCCTTCGTCGCTGTTACGGATCGCCGCGAAGGCACCCAGAACAGCACAAAACATAATGAGATAGAGGATGTAATTACCGATCTGATCCATTTTGTATACCTTTTTATTGTTGTTCTAAAGTGTAAAATTTTGTGCGTATAACCAACGGCTAAAACACCGTCTGGCGAGCACGCTCGCCAGACGGATCAATCAGAAAAAGCCCATCGGATTAATGTCATAGCTCACCAGCAAGTTCTTGGTCTGCTGGTAATAATCAAGCATCATCTTGTGGTTTTCGCGGCCTACACCGGACTTCTTGTAACCGCCGAACGCCGCATGCGCGGGATACAGGTGGTAGCAGTTGGTCCACACACGACCGGCTTTGATCGCGCGACCCATGCGGTAAGCACGGTTCACATCGCGAGTCCATAGACCTGCACCGAGACCGAACTCAGTGTCATTGGCAATCGCCAACGCTTCGGCTTCGTCTTTAAAGGTGGTGATACTAACCACTGGGCCGAAAATTTCTTCCTGAAACACACGCATGGTATTGTTGCCTTTAAGCAACGTCGGCTGGATGTAATAGCCGCCGCCCAAGGCGCCGCTGAGTTTTTCTACCCCGCCACCGGTGAGTAGTTCCGCACCTTCTTGCTTGGCAATATCCATGTAGCTAAGGATTTTATCGAACTGCTGCTCGGAGGCTTGAGCACCGACCATCGTTTCGGTATCCAACGGATCACCGCGCTTGATCTGGCCAATTTTCTTCATCACTTCTTTCATGAAGGTTGGATAGATTGATTCCTGCACGAGTGCACGTGACGGGCTGGTGCATACTTCGCCTTGATTGAAGAAGCCAAGGACCAGACCTTCAGCGGCTTTCTCAATATAACTTGGCTCGTACTGCATGATGTCTTCGAAGAAAATGTTCGGCGACTTGCCGCCCAGCTCGACAGTGCTAGGGATGATGTTCTCGGCAGCACACTTCATGATATGCGCGCCAACCGGGGTCGAACCAGTAAAGGCAATTTTGGCAATACGGGTACTGGTCGCCAGCGCTTCGCCAGCTTCTCGTCCAAAACCTTGCACCACATTAAGTACGCCAGATGGCAGCAGGTCGCCAATCAATTCCATTAAGACACTGATACCCAGCGGCGTTTGCTCAGCAGGCTTGAGCACCACGCAGTTACCAGCGGCCAGAGCTGGCGCAAGTTTCCAAGCTGCCATCAATAACGGGAAGTTCCATGGAATAATCTGACCCACCACACCTAAAGGTTCATGAAAGTGATACGCGGCGGTCATCTCGTTGATTTCAGCGGCACTGCCTTCTTGCGCACGGATGCAACCGGCAAAGTAACGAAAGTGATCAGCGGCCAAAGGAATGTCGGCATTCAGCGTTTCGCGAACCGGCTTGCCATTATCCCAAGTTTCGGTGATGGCCAGCACCTCCAAATTTTCTTCAATGCGGTCGGCGATTTTCAGCAAGACTCGCGAGCGATCCTGAGCAGAGGTTTTACCCCATGCATCGGCGGCAGCATGTGCGGCATCGAGCGCCTTATCAATGTCCTCTGCGGTTGAGCGGGGAAACTCAGCAATCGGCAGACCATTAACCGGTGACGTATTAGTAAAATACTCACCGTTAACTGGGGCGACGAACTCACCGCCAATGTAGTTACCATAGCGGGACTTAAAAGAAACGAGGGCACCTTCGGTACCTGGATGAGAGTAGCGCATATTGAATATCTCCGAGTTCTTATAGTTGTTCTGGCTATGCAGTACAGCCAAGAGCGCAATGGGGCGCTTGCATAGAGTCAAAGCAAAAGCTGAGCCACAATGCTGTAATGCCCGAGCTAGAGGCTTCTATGTAAAATTAAAAGCGCACATGACTGGATCGTTGTTTCAATACTGAGACAGTTAGGTGTGACAAACTGTCTCAGTATCGATACTGTGTAATGACTCGCCAGTCAAACCCTCTTGCAATAGCAGAGCAACTGATAGATTCTTGGCCATCATGTGTAACTGCACAGCGGAGAACAACAATGCATAATCCGCAAAAACATCACGCCCAGCAGGTTTTGACCCTAGCAATGGGTCATCCGCAGCTCGCCGGCCCGGCTGCCGATCCCTCGGTTGCGCGCTCTTGGCTGCGCTGCCTGCAGCAACATAATCTTGATCCGGCGCAAAACATACCGCCCACAATCATTGAGCATGCCTACATGCTTAAACGGCGCGAGCAGTTGCAGCAGGTGTTAGAAATTGCCAATAACGAGATGAACAGTTTGCATCGTCAATTGGCGGGCAGCGGTCATGCGGTACTGCTCACCGATGCCAGCGGCGTCATTCTCAACTGCGTCACCAACCAATCAGAAAAACACGCATTTGAACAAGCAGGCTTAATATTAGGTGCAGACTGGAGTGAAGCCTGTGAAGGTTCCAATGGCATCGGTACCTGTCTGATCGAACAGCAGCCACTGACAATTCACCAGAACGAACACTTCAACAGTCGACATATCGGCCTAACCTGTTCATCAAGTCCGGTTTTTGACCCGCACGGTGAGCTGCTGGCGGTACTGGATGTTTCCTCAACGCGGCAGAATGTGTCACGGCAAAGCCAATTTCACACCATGGCATTGGTCAACCTGTCAGCGAAGGCCATTGAGGGCTCGCATTTCCTGCGCAGCTATCAAGGTGAGTGGCTGTTACGCTTCCATTCCCAAGCCGAATACATCGGTCAATTCAGCGAAGCGTTGTTAGCTTTTGATAGTGAAGGCCGAGTGCGTGCGGTCAATCAGGGGGCTCTCAACGTGCTCGGGTTGTCGCGGCGACAGTTGCTTGGGCTGACCTTGGTTGATATTTTTGACTGTCACCTCGATGACCTGTTTGGCCGCGCGTCGATGCAACCGAGCACCAGCTGGCCATTATCAACCCGGCACGGCCAGCCACTCTTTGCCATGATCCGTGGCCAGCCGCAACGGCGCATACACGCGCTAGGAACAGCAGGGGCCGCACCCCCTTGGCTGTGCATGAGCGACCCCTCCTTGCAAAAAGATTTTCAGCGTTCGCTGCGGGTTTACGAGCATGATGTGCCGTTGCTGATCGGAGGAGAAACAGGTACTGGTAAGGAAGCCTTTGCCAAAGCGCTGCACCAGATCAGCTCGCGAGGCGGCAAGCCATTTATCGCGCTAAATTGCGCGGCGATTCCCGAAAGTCTGATCGAGAGTGAGTTGTTTGGCTATCGAGGAGGCAGTTTCACGGGGGCACGCAAAGAAGGTATGCGCGGTAAGCTACAGCAGGCCGACGGAGGCACATTGTTTCTCGATGAAATTGGTGACATGCCGCTGGCCCTGCAGACACGATTCTTAAGGGTACTGGAAGAGCGCCAGATCGAGCCAATTGGTGGCGAGACGCAGTCCATTGATGTACGCGTGATCAGCGCCAGTAATCGTAACCTGAGCCAAATGGTGGCCGAAGGGCGCTTCCGAGAGGATCTGTATTATCGCCTCAATGGTCTAACTATCTGCCTGCCTACGTTACGTGAACGGGGCGATAAATTGCAGTTACTGCAGCACCTACTCAGAGAGGAAGCGCACGGCCAATCGGTACATCTGGAAGATCGGGCGCAGCAAGCACTGCTCGCTTATCATTGGCCAGGCAATGTGCGCCAGCTGCGCAATGTGTTACGCACATTAGTGGCCTTATCCGAGAACGGAATCATCAGCTGTGCCGAGCTGCCTGCGGAGTTTCAAAACCTAGTAGAGTCCAGGATAACAAACGCCCCAGCGGCCTGCGCGCCGCTTAACGATGCAGAACGCAGCACTTTACTCACAGTGCTTGAGGAGCAGCGCTGGCACATAACACGCAGCGCCAAACAACTCGGCATCAGCCGCAATACCCTCTACCGTAAACTCAGCAAGCACGCCATCAGTCCCCGTGGCTGAATGACGGCAACACGGCACGAGCCTTGGATGACAAATAATGCTGCGTGCTGGCAAGGGATCCGCTTCGCTTCAATGACGAATGATAGAACGTTGTCGCTGTAAGCCGGCCGTGCTGTAATCGCATAATAATCAATGCCTTGGAGCTACGAATGATAACAACGACGTGTCACACCTTGGTGCTGGGCGGGATACGCTCCGGCAAAACCGGATTGGCTGAGGCACAGGCTGCGGCTCTATCCCTGCCGGTGCTGTACGTGGCCACCGCTACCGCAGGCGATGATGAAATGACCCGTCGAATTAGTCGGCACCAAGCCATTCGGCCGCAGGCATGGGGACTGGTGGAAGAGCCGCTGAATCTAGCCAAGGTATTACGCGAACAGGGGCAACAGCATCCAGCACCGTGCTTATTGATTGATTGCATGAGTTTGTGGATCAGCAACTTACTGCACGCCGGCACTGAGCAACTACAAATGCAAAAAGAGGCTTTCCTTGAGCACATTGAAGGCTATCCGGGACCGTTAATTATTGTTAGCAACGAAACCGGACTGGGCACCATCGGTATGGATCCACTGACCCGCACATTCTGCGATGAGCTGGGCTGGCTTAATCAAGCACTGGCGCAACGTTGCCAGCGGGTGGTGATGGTACTGGCCGGATTACCGCTGACCTTGAAAGACTCGACGCCTTCACTGCGTTCGTAATGTCGGTCTCCCTTTAGGGTCGACGCTGGGATTTTCATGGTGAGCCATGTCAACCATAAACGGGTGACCTACGATAATGAATACCCGCCCTTGCGCGGAGCGCCGCGACGTGGCAATCCATGCTTAGGCACCCCGCAGCTTGCAAGCTGGACTGCACTGCACTGCGCTCGCAATGTCGGTCGTTCATTTATGAGCGACACATACGGCCGTGCAATATTCATGTCGACCTTGAAAGGTCGACATACAATTGAGCAGAATCAGGTAGGCTTGCCCGCCTGATTCTGTGTTTTCGTTAAGGACATTCGGTGTCGCTATTTACCCCTTTTATTGTTTGCACCCTTGCGCTGATTTTCGATCGCGTACTGGGTGAGCCATCGCGCTGGCATCCGCTGGTCGGTTTTGGTCAGATCGTGACGGCCATAGAAAAGCAATTTAACACTCATGCTGCGCGTCCTTGGCAGAGCATGCTCAGCGGTACTGCAGCACTGTTGCTGGTGACGCTGCCAATACTCGGCGCAGCTGTGTGGCTTGCAATGCTGCTGGATGGCTTGTGGTTGCTACTGGCGCAGGCCATTGTGCTGTGGCTGGCGATTTCTCTGCGAGGTCTGACCGAGCATGGACTGGCGGTTGCCGAGCCGTTGCGCAACGGTGATTTGGCCACTGCCCGTCAGCAGGTCAGCCGGATCGTCAGTCGCCAGGCCAGCGCACTGGATGAGCAAGGGGTGGCCGCCGCTGCCACTGAATCGATGTTAGAGAACGGCGCTGATGCCGTGTTTGCTAGCCTATTTTGGTTTCTGATCGGCGGTATTCCCGGCGTCGTATTGCACCGACTGGTCAACACGCTGGATGCGATGTGGGGTTATCGTAGCCCGCGCTTTTTGTATTTTGGTCGACCCGCCGCGCGACTGGACGATCTTTTGGGGTGGCTCCCAGCGCGACTCACAGCCCTTACTTACACACTGCTCGGTCAGCGAAAACTGGCTCTACAATGTTGGCGCAGTCAGGCACCACAATGGGACAGCCCCAATGCCGGCCCGGTGATGGCAACAGGCGCAGGGGCTTTAAATGTTCAGCTCGGCGGGCCATCGCCTTATTCCGACGGGATCAAGCAGCGCCCCATACTTGGCGGAACGCTCCCAGCAAACGCTGCCAGCATCGAGGCTGCCATTGCTCTGGTACGAAACGGTGTCAAACTTTGGCTGGGGGTCATATTTGCAGTGACAGCCCTTGTTGCTCTCGTGAGGTTTTAACCATGCAGCCCAAACATGGCGGACGTCTCAACGAAGCCGTTAAGCGCTGGAGGATCCCCCGCGATCAGTGGTTGGATTTATCGACAGGTGTCAATCCAATCGGCTGGTCGGTTGCGGATATACCCGCACATATCTGGCAAAGACTTCCAGAAGCCGATGATGGGCTCAATGATATTATTCGTCATTGGTCAAACGCACCGGCAAGCGCAGACTGCGAGCCGGTGGCCGGTAGCCAAGCCGCTATCATGGCATTACCGCGTTTACGCCAGCCCTGCCGTGTCGGCATACCGAGCATCGGCTATCGTGAGCATGCATACAGCTGGCGACAGGCCGGCCACAGCATTGTGCCCATTACACAAGCGCAAACAGACGTAAGTTCTGCGGATAACGCTGAGCACTGGCTGGATGAATTGGACGTACTGGTGTGGATCAACCCCAACAACCCCACCGGCGAGCTGATCCCTGCAGCCACGCTATTACGCTGGCATGCACGCCTGCAACAACGTGGCGGCTGGTTAATTGTCGATGAGGCCTTTATGGATGCTACCCCGCAATTCAGCCTGTGCGTTCACGCCGGTTTGTCAGGCTTGATCATTCTGCGTTCACTGGGCAAGTTTTATGGTCTAGCCGGTGTGCGCGCCGGTGCGGTATTGACAGAGCCGAGCATCGCACAACCTTTGCGTCGGCTGCTCGGCCCGTGGTCACTGAGCGGCCCCAGTCGTTACGTGATGGCGCAATCGCTGATGGATACAGCGTGGCAAGAGCAGACCCGCATCCGCCTACAGCGTGATACACAGAGATTGGCGAACGTATTGCAGGCGGCAGGATTGACGCTGATGGGTGGTACGGTGTTGTTCCAGACCGTCAGACTTGATGCACCAGCGTTGCTGGCCGACCAACTTGCCGCACAGGGTGTGCTAGTCAGAAGCTTTACGCAGCCAGGCATGCTCCGGCTTGGCCTGGCTGCCGATGAGCAGCAGTGGCAACGCTTGGAAATGGCATTACGGACAACCGCTGAAGATTAATCATTGACCCAACCAAAGTGCCTTGTTAGCCTGCCCTCGCGTTTTCAGGTGTTGTTATGCCGTAATACTCGGCATAACAGTGAAACGGGAAGCCGGTTAAAATCCGGCACTGCCCCCGCAACGGTAAGTGAGTGATTGGCGAAGCAAAATACCACTGTGCGTCAGCATGGGAAGGTTTGCGCTGATCAGGAGTATAACCTCACAAGTCCGGAGACCGGCCTGTCAACACACCGAACGCTGCGGAGGGCAGTTGCGGTGGGTAAACACCTGTCGTTCTTAAGTGATTTCCCACCTATTTATAACGCTTTGACCTGACTTTTGGTCGGGCACGCCTCCCTGTGCAGCACCTTTACAACCAGCCATACGGGTGAGTGTGGTGTGTCTGTGAGTGCGTTTAATGAAAGCCTTTCGTCTGATCAGCAAAAGCTTGCTGATCCCTTTGCTATGCAGTCCGTTAACAAGCATTGTTGCTCAAGAGCGTAAACAGACACAGCTAGAGCCAATCGTGGTCACTGGAACCTATGGCCCTCAAACAGTCGGTGAGAGCCTAGCGTCGATGACGGTGATTGACGAAGAAGAGATTCGCGCCAAAGCACCCGCTGATTTTACCGAGCTTTTGCGTGGCCAGCCCGGCATTAACGTGACCGGTAACGGCTCCTTCGGCAAATCAACCAATGTAAACATTCGTGGCGTGCAGAATGCGGGTACAGTTTTTTTGCTTGACGGTGTGAAAGTGCATTCAGCAACCGGCGGCGGTGCACCTTGGCAATTCATTCCAACCGATCTTATTCAACGCGTGGAAGTGGTGCGCGGCCCGCGTAGCTCATTGTATGGCGCAGATGCAATGGGCGGTGTAGTACAAGCCTTTACTCTGGATCCGCAACACGGCCAGCGCGGTTGGATAGAGACCGGCGCAGGAAACTTTGGCACGCAAAAAACCAGCGCAGGCATCTCCGGCACAGCAGGTAATACCCGCTTCAGTTTAAGTGGTCTGCACAAAGAAACAGACGGTACTGCAATTGTTGAAGCGGGTGATAACCAAGGTTTTCGTAATACAGCTGGGCTAGGGCGAATTGTGCATGACTTTGATAACGGCGGCGAAGCCAGCGCTATGTTGTTGCAGTCGCAAGGCAACACTGAGTACGAGGGAGGCAACACCGATTACACCATTCGCACCATCGGCATTGGCCTAATGACGCCAGTGAATGACTACTGGCGTACCGGCATTCAGCTGTCAGAATCACGCGATGATGAAGCATCATTTTCGAGCAGAAAAAGTTATTACAATACACGTCTGCGCCAAGCCCGCTGGGAAAACACCTTGTCTTACAACGCCCACGAACTGGTTGCAGGTGCTGAATTTCAAGAAGATGAAGTCAACAGCTCTCAAACCTACAACGAAACCAGCAGAACAAATACCGCTGTTTTTAGTCAGTTACGTTTAAACTTTGCGCATATTGATGCTCAACTGAGTGTGCGCAGTGATGACAACCAAGCCTACGGCAGCAAAGAAACCGGCGGTTTGGCATTGGGTTATAGCTTTGATCGTTATCACCGCATGCGTGCCAGTTACGGTACAGCTTTCCGAGCACCGACTTTTAACAACCTCTATTACCCTGCCTCTACACCCACCAGCTATCGAGGCAACCCTGACCTGCAACCTGAGCAGTCGGAAAGCTTTGAGTTAGGCGCCAGCGGCAACTATGAAAAATGGTTCTGGGATCTGGCCGTGTATCAAATGGACGTTGAAGATCTGATAATCAATGAAAAAATTAACGGTGCCAGTACGCCTGTCAACGTTAACCAAGCGCGCATTCGCGGCACGGAACTGGCAGGCGGTTATGAGCACAATGACTGGCGTACGACGATCGCACTGACCTATATGGACCCAGAAGACCGTGAAACTGGCGAACAACTACGACGCCTCACCTCCCGAACGGCGCGTATCGACGTGGATAAAACGATCGGCAAGTTTGTCTTAGGTGGCTCGGTGATCGCTGAAGGTGATCGGTATGATGATGCTGCGAACAAAAATAAATTGGCGGGATTCGCGACCTTGGATCTGCGTGCAGGCTGGAACTTTGCGCAAAACTGGAGCACGCGCCTGACGCTGGCCAACGTATTGGATAAAGAATATTCAACCGCCATAAAATCCAAGGACCTTAACTATATCGCCGCCGGTCGCAGCGGCATGATGAGCATCCGCTACGATCTCTAATACACCGTAAAACGGGAGTAAAAGTATGCATTCACGCTGGCTGAGTTTAAAGATTGCCCTAGGGTTACTGGTCGGGACTCTAGCGCTCCCACTCGCCGCCAGTGAGATACAACGTTGTGCGCTGGACGACGCCGGCCAAGAGCTGTGTCTAACAGCGCCCGCTCAGCGCATCGCCACACTCTCGCCCGGCGCGACGGAACTGACCTTTGCAGCCGGTGCCGGTAACAAGGTGGTGGCGGGGGTGAATCACAGCGACTACCCGCCCGCCGCCCGCCAGCTGCCTTTGGTGGGCAATCACACCCGAATAGATGTGGAAGCCCTGCTGGCCCTTCAGCCCGATCTAATTGTGACGTGGGTCACCGGCAATCCACCCGCACAGATGGAGCTGCTGCAAGCGCTGGATCTACCGATATTTGCCATCGAGCCGCGCACTTTCGAAGCTGTTTCCAGTGCAATTGAGCGACTCTCGCTTCTAACCGGCACTGAAAAAGAAGGCTTTGCCGAAGCGGAGCGTTTCCGCGCGGGTATTGCTGCAATCACTGAGCAATATCGGCACGCTAAACCCATCCGAGTGTTTTATCAGGTGTGGGAGACGCCGCTGATGACGATCAACAACCAACACCTGATTGGCAAAGTGTTGCAGCTGTGTGGAGGTGTCAACGTCTTCGCTGAGATGCCGCGCCTGGTGCCACGAATCAGCCCCGAAGTTGTGCTAGAAGCCGATCCTGAAGTCATTCTGACCGGCAGTGTAGAAGGTGCCAGCGATGACCAACTTGATCACTGGAAAAGCTATCCTAAGCTGAGTGCGGTGGCTAACAACAATCTGTTTTTTGTACCGGCATCACCGATCTCAAGACCAACACCCAGACTGCTGGAAGCGAGTCGAGATATCTGTCAAAAACTGGATATTGCCCGTGCACGTTAATGATCTGGATGAAAACTTACAGGCGGCGGCTCAATGATTCGCTCTTTACTGGCGCTTAGCGTCATTGCGCTAGTCGCGGTCGTATTGGCTCTGGCCATCGGCAGTGTCACGATCTCACCGACAGAACTCTGGGCAGTGCTTCAGGATAAAGGCAGCGTATTGCATAGTACGCTGTTATGGGAGCTACGTTTGCCACGCACCCTCGCCGCCTTTGCCACCGGTGGTTTGTTAGCCGTTGCCGGTGCGTTGATGCAGGTGTTACTGCGCAACCCTCTTGCTGATCCCTACGTACTCGGTTTATCCGGCGGTGCAGCTGTTGGAGCATTGCTGGCCATGTTGAGCGGCATGGGCGCGCTACTGATCTCCGGCTCAGCGTTTGC
This sequence comes from Pseudomonas sp., assembly GCA_034006605.1. GTDB lineage: Bacteria > Pseudomonadota > Gammaproteobacteria > Pseudomonadales > Pseudomonadaceae > Denitrificimonas. The sequence goes on from JAVESM010000001.1 coordinate 125,849, forward strand.
CGGCGCCATGTTGGCCACGCTACTGGTGTTTGGTCTGGCACACGGTACCAGCAGTTGGACAGCCTCACGTCTGTTACTGACCGGGGTTGTGGTTGCCGCCGGCTGGGGTGCGGTGATTACTCTGATACTGGCGCTCACCCCCTCTTACAAGCTGCCCGGCATGCTGTACTGGCTGATGGGTGACGTATCCTACGCCCGCACACCCTGGCCTGCCTTGCTGGTATTGGCTGTAGCCATCGTGGTGATAATACCGCTGGCGCGCAATCTAAACGTCCTCGCCCGCGGCGCCATGCAGGCCGCCGCACTGGGGGTGTCGGTGCGGCCGCTGGAATGGACCATCTACTTGCTTGCCAGCCTGCTGACCGCAACAGCCGTGACCAGCGCAGGCAGTATCGGTTTTGTCGGCCTGATCGTGCCGCATATGCTGCGCTTGGTGCTGGGCAATGATCAACGCATTATTTTGCCAGCCAGTGCGCTGGCCGGCGGCACCTTGCTGGTACTGGCCGATACCTTGGCGCGCACGGTGATTGCGCCTGAGCAGCTGCCAGTGGGTGTGATTACCGCGCTACTGGGCGTGCCCACTTTCCTGTATTTACTGCACCGGAGCCGTTGATGAGCACACTGCATACGCATGACCTGATCATCAATGTACCGAGTAGAGCAGACGGCTTCCCTCTAAACATGAGCATTGAGTCGGGTCAGGTCTGGGGCGTGCTCGGCCCAAACGGTGCCGGTAAAACCACCTTGCTGCATACCCTCGCAGGATTGCGCCCCTCGCGTAGCGGTCAGGTCACCTTGAACGAAGCGTTGTTAGCACACTTAAAACGCCGTGATATTGCGCAGCAGCTCGGCTTAGTGTTTCAGGAGCGCCAAGACAGCTTCCCGGCAAGCGTACTGGAAACTGCGCTGATCGGCCGTCATCCGTGGCTGTCGCCTTGGCAAAGTGAACAAGCAACAGACTTACAGCGCGCCCAACAGGCTTTGGCCGCGATGGAGGTGGATCATCTATCTGAGCGACTGCTGAGTACCTTATCAGGCGGTGAGCGCCAGCGCGTCGCGATTGCCACGCTGATGACGCAGAATCCTGATATTTGGTTGTTGGATGAGCCGACCAACCATCTGGACTTGCACCATCAAGTCAAAGTAATGAGCCTGCTGAGAAATCAGGCCAGCTTAGGCAAAACCGTATTTATGTGCCTGCATGATCTGAATCTGGCCGCACGTTGGTGTAGCCATGTGCTACTCCTGTATAGCAATGGTGATGCCTGCTGGGGACCGGCCCGTTCGATGTTGCAAGTGGCCGCGCTCGAACAACTGTATAGCCAAAAACTAATCACTGTAGAAGTCGATGGCGCACCGGTTTTTATCCCCGTGAGTCCTAACCAATAATGATAAAAATGGTGAACCTATGACGCAATCTGTACCGGCTGTAATGATTACCGCACCCGCCTCTGGGCAGGGTAAATCGATGGTGACGGCTGCGTTGGCGCGCCTGCATCGCAATGCTGGACGCACCGTGCGCGTATTCAAACACGGCCCAGACTTTCTTGATCCTATGGTATTGGAGGTTGCATCCGGCCACCCGGTGTATCAATTGCACCCATGGATGACCGGAGAAGATGAGTGTCGCTGGCGTTTGGCTGAAGCCGTACAAGATGCTGACCTGATTTTAATTGAAGGCTCAATGGGGCTGTTTGACGGCGACCCATCCAGTGCGGATCTGGCCAAGCTGCTGGGTATTCCTGCGTTACCGGTGATCGACGCCAGCGGGATGGCGCAAACATTTGCGGCGCTGGTGTTGGGACTCGCACGCTTTGACCCAAAGTTGTCTGTGCATGACGTCATTGCCAACAAAGTTGGCAGCCCACGGCATGCTGAAATGCTCAAAGAGGGACTGCCTGAAGGCATTCGGCTGTTGGGGACGATTCCCCGACATGACGCCATGCACATTCCAAGTCGCCACCTTGGACTGATGCAGCCAGCAGAACTCGGTAACCTTGATCAGCAGCTGGATGCCGCAGCGCAGGTGCTCAAAGCAGCAGGCCTTGATCAGTTACCCAAAGCCGTGACGATCGCCGCCGTTACACCCGCTGCTGCACCGGGGCCGTTACTGGCGGGTATACGGATTGCCATCGCGCGGGATGTGGCCTTCAGCTTTATCTATCGAGCCAACACGGAGTTGCTGCTGGCCATGGGCGCTGAACTGCATTATTTCTCCCCGCTGTTCGACTCCACGCTGCCGCCAGCAGATGCCTTGTGGCTGCCAGGTGGTTACTCCGAGCTGCACGCCCGCACCCTGGCAGATAACACCGCCATGCTGGAGGCCATTCGTACCTTTTATCAAGCCGACAAGCCAATACTGGCCGAGGGTGGCGGTCTGATGGTTTGTGCTGAAGAGCTGGCGGATAAGGACGGTCTCGTCTATCCATTGCTAGGGCTGATTCCCGGTCGTGCAGCCATTGCAAAACGCCTGCAGGGCATAGGCCTGCACAGTCTGGATACGCAAGAGGGTCAGATACGAGGTCATACTTTTCACCGTTGCACCCTGGAAACAACGTGGCAACCCGCCACCCATACACACAAACAAGCCGGCAGCGGCGCTGAGGCCGTTTTTTGTCAGAAAGGTCTGATGGCAAGTTTCTTTTACAGTTACTTCCCTTCTGCGCCGGCGCTGATTGCCGCTATTTTTAAGGGCGAGCCGCTCGCATTCGATAACAACAAGGAGAATCCCCATGAGTAAAGGTGCAAAAGACCCCGAGCGCCACGCCAAGCGTATGGCTGCCAAACAAAAAATCATGCAGGAACGCATCGCCAATGCGCAAAAAGAACAAGGTATCTTGCTGGTATTAACCGGACCCGGCAAAGGTAAAAGCAGTTCGGGTTTTGGCATGGTGGCCCGAGCCCTTGGACACGGCATGAAAGTTGGGATCGTGCAGTTCATTAAGGGGGCCTTCAGCACCGGGGAGCAAGCGTTCTTCAGTCAGCTACCCAATGTCGACTATCACGTGATGGGCCAAGGCTACACTTGGGATACCCAGAATCGCGAGCAGGATATTGCTTACGCCAATGCTGCATGGGACATTGTTGCGCGCATGTTAAAAGACGACAGCTATGACCTAATCTTATTGGATGAACTCAACATTGCCCTGAAACACGACTACCTTGATCTGGATCGCGTGTTGGATGATTTACAGGCTCGTCCAGAGATGCAGCATGTGCTGGTCACCGGTCGTAACGCACCACAGGAGCTAATCGACATCGCCGATACCGTCACCGACATGCGTGCAGTGAAGCACGCTTTCAAAGATCAGGGCATCAAGGCGCAGAAAGGTGTCGAACTGTAAATGATCACACTGATGATTCAGGGCACCACCTCCGATGCCGGTAAAACCACGGTGGTCGCCGCTCTCTGTCGTTGGCTCGCCCGGCAAGGTGTGTCGGTGGCACCCTTTAAACCGCAGAACATGGCACTCAATAGTGCCGTCACGGTGGACGGCGGCGAGATCGGTCGTTCGACAGCACTGCACGCCTTGGCCTGTGGCCTTGAACCACACAGCGATATGAATCCTGTGCTGCTCAAGCCGCAAAGTGATTGTGGCGCTCAAGTGATTCTGCGCGGTCAAGTCTATGGCAACATGGATGCGCTGGATTACCACGCCTATAAAGTCGAAGCCATGCATGCGGTGATGGCGGCCTGGCGTGCACTGAGTCAGCGTTACGATGTGATCATTGCCGAGGGTGCAGGCAGCCCTGCAGAGATTAATTTACGCGCCAACGACATCGCCAATATGGGTTTTGCCGAAGCGGCTGATTGCCCCGTGCTGCTGGTCGGCGATATTGAGCGCGGCGGCGTGTTCGCTCAATTGATAGGTACGCTTGAGCTGATCTCCAAGAGCGAGCAAGCACGCACCCAAGGTTTTATCATCAATCGTTTTCGCGGCGATCTTGGTTTGCTAGAACCGGGCCTGGATTGGTTGACGGAGCGTACCGGCAAAGCGGTGCTTGGCGTATTACCGTATCTGCACGGTTTGGTGATCGACTCTGAAGACAGCATTGGCAGCAGTGGTACCAGCGACAGCGGAGCCCTCAACGTCATCGTGCCGATTTTGCCACGCATCAGTAACCACAATGATTTTGACCCGTTACGCCTGCATCCCAAGGTCAATCTGCAATTCATCGGTCCGGGCCAAACTATTCCGCCCGCCGATCTAATTATTCTGCCCGGCAGCAAAAGCACCCGCGCCGATCTAGCCTGGCTGCACGCACAAGGTTGGTCACAGGCCATCGACAAACACCTGCGCTACGGCGGCAAGCTGTTGGGCATCTGTGGTGGCTTTCAGATGCTTGGCGAACGGGTGGATGACCCCAGCGGGTTAGAAGGTGAAGCTGGCAGCAGCATCGGGCTGAACCTATTAGCAATGACCACCACGATGCTGGCCGGCAAACAGCTTAAAGAGGTCCGTGGCACCCTGCACTTACCTGCCGAAACACCGACAATGGGCGCAGCCTTTAGCGGTTATGAAATGCACAACGGTGTCAGTCAAGGTGCTGCATTATTGTGCCCCCTGACCTGTATCAATGGCAGCAACGAAGGTGCCATCAGTGCGGATAAGCAAATTGCCGGCACCTATGTGCACGGCATCTTTGACCAGCCGGCCGCTTGCGATGCTTTGTTACAGTGGGCAGGCCTTGCTGTCAGCGGCGCTGCCGTAGATTATCAGCAGCATCGTCTTGAGCAGCTTGATCGACTGGCCGATCAAGTAGAGCAACACCTAGATACCGACTGGCTGCGTGATCTGCTAGAACTGAACGCATCAACCACTGTTTCTGGAGCCATTAAACAGCTATGACTGACCACAACCGCCCATTCAGCGACGATGAACGCGCCGGCCTCTATCGTGCTATTTATGAACGCCGCGATGTACGCTCGCAGTTTCTACCTGACCCCATTCCCCGCCCAGTCTTGGCTCGACTACTAAAAGCCGCGCACCATGCACCGTCAGTCGGTTTTATGCAGCCGTGGGACTTTATTCTGATCGACAACCCCGAGGTACGTCAGCAGGTACTGGCCAGTTTTGATGAAGAAAACGCCAAAGCCGCAGACAACTACAGCGGCGAGCGCCAGCAAACCTACCGCAACCTGAAACTACAAGGCATTGCCGAAAGCCCACTGAACCTGTGCATCACTTGCGATCGCAACCGTGGCGGCACGCATATTTTAGGGCGCAACTCGATTGTCGAAACGGATCTGTTCAGCACGTGTTTGGCGGTACAAAATCTGTGGCTGGCGGCGCGAGCGGAAGGGATTGGCATCGGCTGGGTGAGCATTCTTGATCAAAACACACTGTCCAATATTCTCAATCTACCCGAGCATGTTTATCCGTTAGCCTACTTGTGTCTTGGCTACGTCAGCGAGTTTCTCGATCAACCCGAACTGGAAGCTAAAGGTTGGCGCTCACGTTTACCACTGCAGGCGCTGGTGCACAGTAACGGCTGGGGTACTGAACTGGACGATGCGGCGCTGCTGGAGCAACTGCAACAGTAAGCACAAAATAGAGTTGGCGCGACTAGAAATCGCTCAAGCATTACCACGGCAACCCTATGGGGCGGATTTGCCAGTACCGTATTTATTCCCTGCGTACAGTTCTTATTGGATCATTTGGAGTGGCGCGAGGCCTTGTTTGTGTTGGCACTGAGAGGAAGACACTTGGCACGGCAACATAGCGAGTCAAGTCTATAATAATTATCGCTGCGATATATAAAGCGTAAAAGACCTCGTCTATCAAAAAATAGAACTGTGCTACAACCTGTAATCATTCATTCACAAACACTCTGGGCTTGATCCAAAATACTGCCTAGCTTTGCTTGAATAGGACACTGCATGAGATTAAAGATCCTGGTCTTCCTTGGCTCTGCCAGGATGAGTTCGCCACCCGCTCCGGCTCGTTTGGGTATGCGGGTGGCGCTGTGTTGTGCTCATCAGTTAGCTGAAAGTCATCACGATGTGACCTTAATCGATCCGCTGGATTACGATCTATCCGATCCATTTACACCGCTATTCTCGTACGGCCCAGGTCAAGCACCTGCAGATTTGCAGCAACTGGCTCAGCACATTAAAAATGCTGATGCCTATGTCATGGTGAGCCCTGAATACAATCATGCGATGAGCCCTGCCTTAGCACACTTATTGAATCATTTTGGCAGCTCACTTTTCTCATATAAGCCATCGGTGATTGTGACGTACTCAGCAGGCCAATGGGGGGGTGTTCGGGCCGCAGTTAATCTGCGCACCTTTCTATCTGAGCTCGGATGCCTCCCTGTCTCAGCAATGATTCACTTGCCCCACGCACAGAAGGTTCTCTCTGACACAGGCACGTATCTTGATGGGGTCAGTGCCACAGACTGGAAGCATTATTTTGAACGCGCATTCAGTCAGCTGCAATGGTGGGGCATGGCGGCAAACAAGCATCGCGACAGTGATGAAGGTAAACAACAGACACCCGCCTTTACCGGTAACCCTTTACAAAGAAATGCGCCTTGATATGACACCTCAATGCATCTTAAGCGCTTGGCACGCACATGAGCATGAACTGCGTGCTTTTCTATTAGCACGTATAGACAACCCGCACGAAGCGGAGGATCTACTGCATGAACTCTTCTTGAAGTTGGCTCGCCAAGAGCATGCATTCTGTCAGGTGGAGAATCCGCGGGCTTGGCTTTTCCGTGTCTTACGCAACAGCCTAATTGATCGCTTGCGCACGGCAAAAACCTTTCTTGATCTTAACCCAGAGATGCCGTTTGAGCGTGATGAGAAGCCTCCCGTCACCGAGTTGGACACGTGCTTGCAACGTAACTTGGCAGAGCTGGGTGATGAGGATAAAAACATCATTGAGCACTGTGATCTACAAGGTCAAACACAGCGCAACTATGCACAACAACACAATCTCACGCTCAGTGCGGTTAAGTCCCGTTTACTCCGCGCGCGGATGCGTTTACGTCATAAAATCGTGATCAACTGCCAAGTCGAATTTGACGAAAGCGGTCACGTTTGCTGTCATACACCGCGATAAAAGTATTTCACCTGCATCCTTTTGCCAGGTTGTTCGTCTCCATAGCAGAGGTGCGTTAACGGATACCTCTATTAAGGAGCTTTCAATGATGACTCGACTACGCGAGCTGTACGCCAGTAACGCCCGTGAAACCCATTTGCTGCTTTTTATGCTGGCTACTTTTCTGCTGATTTATTTTATGCCTGCAGGCACTGTACGCTTTGATAATGCGCTACTGGAAGGGGTTCGTTTAACCCACTGGTACGCCAGAGAGCACGTTATTCTCTGCTTGCTCCCAGCCTTTCTGATTGCCGGTGCGATGTCGACCTATATCAGTCAAGGGGCGGTGATGCGCTACTTAGGGCCGCACGCATCGAAACCTGTGGCGTTTAGTGTGGCATCCATATCAGGCACCTTACTGGCTGTTTGCTCATGCACAGTATTGCCGTTATTTGGCGGTATTTATAAACGTGGCGCAGGCTTAGGTGCTGCGATCGCATTCTTATATTCAGGCCCTGCCATTAACATCATGGCGGTTGTCGTCACGGCCAAAGTATTGGGTGCTGAAATGGGATTGGTGCGTGCCATCGGAGCCATCGTATTTGCCTTAGTGATCGGCACCATTATGCACTTCATCTATCGCAAAGAAGAGGCGCAGCGCACCGTCAAAAATGACCGTGGTTTTACTGGTGGCGATGCTGATAAGTCCATGGGGGCCATCGTACCTTTTTTTGCCCTGATGGTTGGGGTGCTGGTATTCGCCAACTGGGCGGCCGCCGACAGTCCTATTTGGATGCAAATTTACCAGTGGAAATGGCAGATTACCGCCGTACTAAGTGCCGCGCTAGCGAGTTTGCTGGTCTGGCAATGGCAGTGGTCAAAAGCTCAACTGCTGCTGCTAACGGCAGTTGTTGTAGTTGCTGCCGTTATAGCCCCAACAATCCCTGAATTACCTTTTGTTATCGGTATTGTAGGCTTAATGCTGATCTCTGCATTGCGCAAGCAAGACCGTGAGTGGTCGATACAAAGCTGGGGCTTTGCTAAACAAATTCTTCCTTTGCTGTTAGGCGGCGTATTTATTGCAGGTTTCGCCCTGGGTCGACCCGGCCATGAAGGCATCATCCCGTCGGAATGGGTCGCTATTGCGGTAGGTGGTAACACCCTTACATCGACAGTGATTGCTTCAGTATTAGGTGCGCTAATGTACTTCTCAACGCTGACTGAAGTGCCTATTGTTGAAGCACTGATGGGCGCGGGGATGGGTAAAGGGCCTGCAATGGCACTGTTATTAGCCGGGCCAGCGCTCTCTTTACCCAACATGTTAGTCATCCGCAGCATACTGGGGACAGAGAAAACAATCGTTTATTGTGCCTTGGTTGTGGTAATGGCGACCCTAACGGGCTTTGTTTATGGCAACTGGTAAGAGAAGCATTCATTAAACCGACGTTAAAGCGAGGAAAAATCATGAAACTGACTGTCTACGGTAGCGGTTGCGCTAAATGCGCCCAACTAACAGCTCATGCAGAAGCGGCTGCCAATGCCAAAGGGCTCGAGTACGTCATTGAGAAAGTGACCGACACCAACGCCATCATTGACGCCGGCATTATGCGCACGCCAGCGCTGGCGATTGATGATGAAATTGTCCTTGAAGGTAAAGTGGCAAGTGCTGAGGAGATTCAGCAGCTGTTTGCCTAAACAATGCAATTCGCGGCACTTGTACCTTAATAAGGCCAGCATCATTGCCAAGCAGCCAAGGCAATGATGCTGGCCTTTTGTTTTGCTAAAGCACACGCTATTCAGCGCTTTACTTGTGCATATCCACAATTGACTTTATTAGCGTTTGTTCGGTCATCAAATGGCCCGTTGGTTAACACGACTGGATAACGCCTCGGCACTTTCCTTACGTTCAGAATAACGATCGGTCAGCACCTCGCTGTGGCCACGTACCAGCACAGTAAATCTCACCAGTTCTTCCATCACATCAACGATACGATCGTAGAAAGGCGACGGTTTCATACGGTTGTTGTCGTCGAACTCCATAAAAACCTTGGCCACCGATGACTGGTTGGGAATGGTCAACATACGCATCCAGCGCCCTAACACGCGCAATTGATTCACACTATTGAATGACTGCGAGCCACCACAAACTTGCATCACCGCCAGCGTTTTACCTTGAGTTGGCCGTACCGCACCCAGCGATAATGGAATCCAGTCGATCTGTAGCTTCATGATACCGGTCATCGCCCCATGGCGTTCTGGTGAGCACCACACCATGCCCTCCGACCATGCAGCAAGCGCCCGCAATTCCGCAACCTTTGGATGCGAAGCCTCCTCGGTATCTGGGAGCGGCAGTCCAGCGGGATCAAAAATGCGTACATCACAACCCAGCCAGCGTAATAAGCGCTCTGCCTCCTCCGAAACCAGTCGAGAATAGGATCGCTCACGCAGTGAGCCGTAGAGTATCAGGATGCGCGGTGCGTGCCGGGGCGAACCCGGCTTGACCAGCGCGTCGATATCAATGGGATGAAGTTTATCAAAATCAATATTGGGAAGATCATCGCGCATGCTCATCCGCGTCATTGTTTAGCACCCCGTGAGTGAATAGCTTCACCATCTTCCTTGATGAAAGAGGCAACAGGATGCTCAAGAAGATCAAACACCAACTCGGAAGGCCGACAGAGACGAGCGCCCTTATCAGTGACAACAATGGGGCGATTAATTAAAACTGGATGTTCCATCATTGCGTCAATCAGCTGCTCATCGCTTAAAGCAGTGTTGTCGAGCCCTAACTCATCATATGGCGTGCCGTTGCGGCGTAGAAGCTCACGGGGGGTGATCTGCATCATCGACAGCAAGGTGACTAAGCGCGCTCTACTGGGTGGTGTTTTGAGATATTCGATAACTTCAGGTGTTTCACCTGATGCCTGTATCATCGCTAGCGTATTACGCGATGTGCCACAATCAGGGTTGTGATAAATTTGCGGATGCATCGTTTTACAAACCTCCTTGTGTTGCGTAGGGCAAGCGATGAGCGAAGACGTCAGCGGTTCGCAAATCTGTGGATGCCCAGCACAACAATCATGTACTAAAAACTGGATGGTCTCTTGCATTCGATTTAAGTTTGCTCGATAGATAATCGAACGACTTTGGCGTTGCGAAAAGACCAACTCTGCATGAGCAAGCACAGACAAGTGCGCCGACATTGTATTGTGCGGCACACCCAATTGCCTTGCGACCTCACCGGCAGGAAGACCCGCTGGCTCATGACGAACCAACAGTCGAAATGCTTGTAACCGAGTCTCTTGAGAGAGCGCGCCAAAACTTGCTAGCATACTTGTAATATCCATACGTCCAAGAATATGGACACAAAGAAGTCGAGTCAAGCGTTACCACTCCGAGTGGCAATAGTTAGCGCAAGACTAAACAAGTCTAGAGCAGGATCGTAGCCTGACAAAGCTGGAAAAAATTATGCCCGACATGCGCGCCATGCTCAGCAAAGTCATGCTGGAAGCCGCTCTTAGCGTTGAGCTTAATGATCATTTAGACTATCGCAAGCACAAGCAGTCCAACTCAAACAACAGTCGCAAGGTGTCACACGCAAAACCGTGCACACTGAAGACAGCCAATTTGAGCTGGATACGCCACGTGGCCGACACCTATAAAAAACGTTGCCACATAGCAACAGTTTTTGGGTAAATCCAAAACCCAGCGTTAAGGCTTAACTTGATTGGCTAAGCGCTGATTGATGTGCTCGATCACGTCTGGCAGGTCAGCAAGGGTTTCGATCACATAATGAGCACCCGCTGCGCGCAGTTTATCTTCAGCAGCTTGTTTGCGTTGATCAATCTCGGCTGGATCCATGGCCTGGTACTGCTCTAAAGTCGCACCAAATTCATTGCCTGATACCGATAAACCGACTGTCCACATGCCTGCGTTTAAGCCTTCAGCAATACCAGTTACCGCATCATCCACTTTAACGCAGTGCGCAACATTCATAACTCCTAGCTCGATTACGTTCTTCAGCGCCATCCAAGGACCAGGACGTGATCCTGCGGCAATTTCATCGCTGGCTACCACACAATCAGGTCGATAGCCGTATTTAGCTGCCGCTGGCACTAATGCATCCATCACCGGCTTTGGATAGCCCGAGCAAGAACCCACCTTAATGTTTTGGGCTCTAATTGCGTTAATTGCATCCATAGCACCGGCAATTGGCTCAGCGAAGTGCACTACTTGAGCAATTTGTAACGGCATAAAGGTGTGATAAATCTGCTGCGCAATTTCTTCAGTTGGCTCGCTGCTAAATTGATTAACCCAACGCAGGCGGATGCTTGGCTCTTTGAGCAAGGTACGAATGTGGTCAATTTTCCCCATGCCCATTGGACCGCGAGCTTCTTGTAAGCTAATTTCAAAGTTAAAGGCTTGGGCAAACGCTTCCACAAAAATCTGCGTGGGAGCAAAGGAACCAAAATCTACTACGGTTCCTGCCCAGTCTAAAATAATTGCTTCGACCGACTTACTCATGTGTTTAAACCTACTATGTGGAATGAAAAATTATCTGAATAACAGTTAACGGATCGCTTGGCGTAACTTAGAAGACAAGATGTCGGTGATGAATACTAAACCGAGGATAACCAGCACACAGGCTGCGGTATCGCCGTATTCAAACATTTTCATCGAAGTCATTAATTCAAAACCAATTCCACCTGCGCCGATCATGCCCAGTACCGCAGAAGTACGAATGTTGGCTTCTAAACGGTATAAGATGATGCTGATCCATGCTGGAAACACTTGAGGAATCACCGCAAAGATAATCACCTGCAATGTTGAGCAACCCGAAGCGCGCATCGCTTCTACTGGGCCTTGATCCATTTCTTCGATCGCTTCAGCAAAAAACTTACCCACCATTCCGGCTCCGTGTAATGCCAATGCCAGCACCCCAGCGAAAGGACCTAAACCCACTGCTGCGACAAAAATTAGCGCTAAAATCAGCTCGTTAATGCCGCGTAAGATATTTAAGGTTTGACGGGTAAACTGATAAACCACGCCATTTGGAGCAATATTTTTAGCCGCTAAAAAGCATAAAGGGATCGCAATTAACACCGCTAATACGGTCCCCCATAGGGCGATTTGTACGGTTTGAATCGCCGGCTCGATTAAGCTTTCAGTAATATAAGAAAAATTGGGGGGCAACATGCGCGATAAAAAGTCGCCAACCCAAGGTAAACCTGACGCAAGGTCGCTAAAGCTCATGCGTGCGCCAACCGCAGACCAATGTAAGATTGCGTAGGTAATAAGCAACAGTGGCAGCAATGACCACCAGCCATATTTAGGTTTTTGTAAAACCAGTTTTAACTGTTTCATTTAGGCTACCCTTTGCTGCATCTTTACTTGCGCTGGTTGTTGGCGTGCGTGGGCGCGCTCTTGTGCCATACGCTCTACGAGTCGATCCATGCTTTCATCTTTAAGACCAGGGTAAATTTCACTAATAATGGCTGGAGTGAGCTTTTCTGGCAGACCATCAAAAATGACTTTACCGTTAGACATACCAATAACTCTTTCGGCAAACTCCATGGCGTAATCAATTTGGTGCAGGTTGCAAAGCACCGAAATATTGCGTTGCTTACAGCTTTGTTGGATGTAACTTAAAACCATACGCGATGATTTAGGGTCAAGGCTGGCAACTGGCTCGTCGGCGAGCATTAGTTGCGGGTTTTGCGCAAGTGCGCGAGCAATACCAACTCGTTGTTGTTGACCACCACTTAAGCTATCGGCACGTGCATACAGTTTGTCTTCTAAGCCGACTTGCTTAAGGCACTCGCGTGCAGCGTCAATATCATCTTGAGGAAACAGCTGTAACACGCTGCTCCAAACGGGTAGGCGTGACATGCGTCCGATCAAAACGTTTTTCAGCACGGTTAAGCGTTTGCTGAGATTGTGGTGCTGGAAAATCATGCCGATTGATTGGCGTAGCTGTACTAGCCCATTGCCTTGCACGTGTGCAATATTATTGCCGTTGAGTAAGATCTCGCCGTCGGTGGCTTCGGTTAAACGGTTGATACAGCGTAATAGCGTAGATTTTCCGGCGCCCGAAGGACCTAAAATCACTACAAACTCGCCTTCTTTAATGGTCAGATCAATGCCTTTTAACACCGCATTATCACCATAGGACTTATGTAGGTTTTTAATGGCTAACATGGTTATTTCTCTTTAGTTGAGTGGCTATGGGTTACATAGCCACTGCGGACTGTTAGCAACCTACTCTTTGCTTAGAGCAGCTGCTTCACGAACCGGATCGTAGGCTTTATCGTTGGTTTCAACGTAACGGTTAACCATCCCTTGATCACCAAACTCAACGCCTTTAATGCTTAGGAAGGCTTCTTTAATTTTTTGCTTGTCCGCTTCAGGTAAGGTTTTGCGCCATACCATTGGCGACTCTGGAATGGCGTCTGAACGCCAGAGGACTTTGTATTCATCCTTGCCTATCATGCCTTTAGCTACTGCAGAATCAATGATGCGGTCAGCAACGGTGGCAGCATCTACGCGCCCATTTTTAACCGCTAAGATACTGGCATCATGGGCACCGGTATAAACCACGTTTTTGAAGTAGTCGCGCGGCTCAATGCCTTCTTTCTTTAAACCAACCATGGGCACGATGTAGCCCGAGGTAGAGGTTGGGGAAACAAAGGCAAAGTTTTTGTCTTTTAAATCCTTCAGATCATTGATGTCTGTAGCGGCGCTTGGGGCAATAATTTGGCTGTGATAAGCCACTGAGCCGGCGCTAGCAGTTTCGGCAACCGCAAAGGCTTCAACGTTGGCAATTTCGGCAGCTTTTACGTAGGAAAATGGGCCAAGATAGGCGATATCGACGTGTCCGGCCCGCAGTGCTTCAATCACCCCGTTGTAGTCAGAGGCAACAAAGCCTTCTACATTAACACCCAGTTTTTCACTGAGCTGATCAATTAAGACTTGGCTTTGCTTGAGCATCGCGCGGGAATCCTCGGCGGGGATCAGCGCCATTTTCAAATCATCCATGGCTTGCGCACTTAACGCAGACATACACAAGGATGCGGCAAGGGTCGTTTTGGCTAAGAATTTATTAAACAACATGTTTAAGCTCTCTGATTAAAGGATTGGATAAGTTGCTCTGAACCGCCTACAAAGTTTTTACCGCGCTCGCCTTGTAGGGCATCGTTGACCAGTGCTAACCACTGTTCTTGGGTGTAGCCGTACTCTTGTGGCGTGGTATGTACGCCGAGACTTTCGATCCAAACACGCAATTCACTGGCTGCTTTCATTAGATCGCTACCAAAAACCAGCTGTAAATTTTGTGCTACAGCACAGTCGCTTTGGCTGAAAGAGGCCAAGACGGTAGGTAAAGTGAAGGAACAAGCAATTCCATGCGGAACTTTTTTATCGAGAGTGACGGTATAGGAAATGTTGTGTGCAATTGAGGTCTTGGTGTTAGAAAATGCTAAGCCTGCATGTAATGATGCAAGCATCATTTTTTCGCGTAACTCAAGACTCGCAGAGCTCATTGCTAGCTCAGGGAGCACCTTTAAAATCAACTCAATGGCTTGCTTTGCATGCACAAAAGAAACAGGGTTGCTGTTTTTATTCCAGATGCTTTCCATTGCGTGTGATAGTGCATCTAATGCGGTTTGTATAGTTATCTCAAGCGGTAAGAATTGAGTCAGTAATGGATCGCAAAAAGCTGCTTCTGGGTATAAAACAGGATCATTTAATGAGTATTTGCGATTGTTTTTCTTATCCCAAATGGTTGCCCAGCTTGTGACTTCACTGCCGGTTCCGGTAGTAGTCGGCACGGCAATAATCGGCAGCGGCGAATCAACTTTGCTGTTCGACTCAAGCACTCTCACTACCCGCTCAGAGTAGCCTTTAGCAACTGCAAGAGCTTTAGTGGTATCAATTACCGAGCCGCCACCTAAGGCAACCAGCACTTCTACCTCATCCATGTGCGGTCTAAAGGCAAGACAGATTTCGTCTAAATCTTGTATGTCAGGATTTTCACGCACCTGATTTAGTACCGCTAAGCAACCATCAAATGAACTGCGAATATGCTGGCTTAAATTGTCAAAAAACACGTTGTTATAGGTAACAATGGCGTACCTTCTACCTTTAAGCGCTTTATCAAGATCATTAATTGAGTCATTCGCAAAATAAATTTTTACTGGGTTTTGAAATTGCCACATAAAGCGCCATGCCTCGTACAAAAAATTAATCATTGGCGCTTAGCTTAGAGAGGTTTAATGACATGGTTATGTCATCAAAATACTATTTAATTAACTTCAACATATAAAAAAACTATCGTGAGCTAAGTATGCGGCAGACACAGTTACGCTCTTTTTATGCAGTGGCAAAACTTGGCAGCTTTGCTAAAGCCGAGGAATATTTGCACATCTCTCAACCAACAATTACGAAGCAAATCAAAGACTTAGAGAGTCACTATCAAGTGTTGCTATTTTATCGACAACGCAATAATAATCGCTTAACCGAGACCGGCAGAGCTCTGTATCAATATGCAGCGGCGATTTTTTCATTAGAGGAGCGCGCCAAAAAACTATTAATGTCTCAGGGCAGTTTAATCTCAGGTACTTTAAATTTTGGTGTGGTTAGCCCTGCAGCTGCCATGCCCTTAATTGAAGGCTTTTATCTAAAGCACCCGAGAATTGATATTAAAGTGGCTACTGGCGGTTCGTCAGCTATTCGTCAAGGCTTACTCAACGGTGATTTCGATGTGGGCATGTTAGCTTATCGCGATCACCATGAGCGTTTGGTTTCGCTTAAACTGGAAGAGCAGCCTGTGGTGCTAGTCGTGCCTAACAAGCATCCATTTTCCCAACGAACTAGCGTATTACTGAAAGAGTTAGAAACCGAACAGGTGATTCATCGTGAGCAAGGCTCCACCACAAGGATCATTTTTGAAAAGGCGTTGCAGGAGCAATCGATCGTTTTAAAGTCGCAAATCGAGGTTAGCAGCCGTGAAGGTGTCCGGGCTGCAAGTATTCATGGTTTAGGGATTAGCTATGTGGGTGCCCATGAATTTCAACCCCATGAGCAAATTACAGCGGTAAGTATTGCTGATTTACAGCAGACATCTAAATCTTATTTAGTGTATTCCAAAGATTTAGAAGCGGTACCGATTATTCAAAGCATGATTGCTTGCTTTCAGCAATATCAGATGCAGTTAACTAAGCCGTAGCAGCCAGGCAGTTACACTCAGAATTGGCCGCCAAGGACTATTAACGGGGTCGCCCCTAACAAATTAGGCTAAAGCTTGCGTATAGAGCTGAACCGCTTTGAGTGCTACGCACAGATCCTCTTTATTCACCGTATTGTTTTTTATTTTCAAAGCACAATTTTATATGCGCCATGCTTTGAGAAAAACTATAGCTGTGCCCAAATCAAGGTAGCTATCAAAAACCAGCGATTTTGAATATGGCTCAAAACGCGCGGGCACCGTTTGGGCACAGGCTGATTTTTGAAGTTTTTGATGGTTTTAGAGCAGCTATCAAAGGTAGCGCTGCTCATCCCATGTTCACGGCCAACTCTGGGAACAGGTCACCGTTTTCGGCTTACTTTAAAACTTAGAGGATTTGACTGTCGGTAAATCGTGATTTTTTCATGCAGAATCCCCTTGCATATAGCCTATGGAATTCTACTGATGAGCACTGCTATTTTTCGGGAAGGGTTACCCCTCAGGTATCATCGCCTAGCTGTGGGTGCTCTACCTTAATCACTTCAGCATCAAGATCAGCAAGGCGGTGGCTGCACCAAAGGCCTGCCAGAATGCGCGACAGATCCAAAAGTGGATACCCTGTAAAGGTTTGTCCATTAGGATTCTTCTGAGCGGGTGTTACACCCGCTCGATCAACGATTGATCAAAAAAATGATTGAATACCTGTCTGAGCATGACCAAGAATAAGAGCGTGTATATCATGTGTACCTTCATACGTATTAACGCTCTCCAAGTTAACCATATGGCGCATCACGCCGAACTCATCAGAAATACCGTTACCACCATGCATATCACGAGAAATACGCGCAATTTCTAGCGCTTTGCCACAGTTGTTACGCTTAATCATAGAGATCATTTCCGGAGCCCAGTTACCGCTGTCCAATAACCTGCCAACCTGCAGTGCAGCCTGCATACCAAGAGCAATATCAGTTTGCATATTAGCAAGTTTAAGCTGTATCAACTGGTTAGCAGCCAACGGACGACCAAACTGTTTGCGCTCAAGTGTATACTGACGGGCAGCATGCCAGCAGAACTCAGCTGAGCCAAGAGTGCCCCAAGCTATACCGTAGCGTGCCTTATTCAGACAACCAAATGGACCTGACAATCCACTCGCCTTTGGTAGTAAACTTTCCTCTGGCACAAACACTTCATCAAGCACGATCTCACCGGTGACTGACGCACGTAGGCTAAGCTTACCTTCAATTTTTGGCGTTGAAAAACCTTTAGCGCCACGCTCTACAATAAAGCCGCGTATTTTGCCTTCATGCGCATCTGACTTACCCCACACAATTGCAATATCAGCAATAGGGCTGTTGGTAATCCACATTTTTTGACCCGATAATAAAAATCCGCCATCAACTTTTTTCGCACGAGTGAGCATTGAGCCTGGATCAGAGCCATGATCGGGTTCTGTCAATCCAAAACACCCGACTATTTCCCCTGAAGCCAAACGTGGCAGGTACTTTTGCTTCTGCTCTTCGGAACCATAAGCTTCAATTGGATGCATCACTAAGGATGCTTGGACACTCATCGCAGAGCGATAGCCAGAGTCTACTCGCTCGACTTCACGAGCAATAAGACCATAAGAAACATGACCTAGACCAGAGCCACCGTATTGTTCAGCTACAGTTGCACCGAGTAGCCCCCTCTCACCCATTTCGCTAAGTATTTCACGATCAAAACGCTCTTCTCTATATGCGCTTAGTACGCGTGGCTGCAGTTTTTGCTGGCAGTAGGCGCGAGCTGCCTCACTAATCTGGCGTTCTTCTATAGTCAGCTGTTGGTTGAGTAGTAGTGGATCTTCCCAGCTAAAGCCTGATGAATGTGACATATTTGATTACCTCCAGGTTTTAAGTATCAACGCGTATTCTAATTACAAGACTCGCATCATTGTGTAGCGCTCAAGTAAAACTCGCCACCGACTTATAGTTAATCCAGTAATTTTCCTCAGCTTTATTTGGGCTCATGCCGCCATTGTGTTTATGCGGTCTTAGCTGACTGTAATACCCGATTAAATATTTTACGATGTGATGCTGTGCTTGGGTAAATGAGTGGTAACCATAAGTTGGCATCCATTCAACTTTTAAACGTCTAAAAAAGCGCTCCATGGGCGCATTATCCCAGCAGTTACTGCGTCAACTCATGCTCTGCTTGATCCGTTACTGCCAGAGCGTTTGCCAGAACTTACGGCTCGTATAATGACTGCCTTGGTCGCCATGCAACCTAACGCCTTTAGGTCGTCCACGGCTTTCGTAGGCCATTTTAAGCGCCTTACTGGTCAGCTCACTGTCGGGCGGTAACGACATCGCCCAACCAATAGGTTTTCGTGCAAATAAATCCATCATCACGGCTAAATAAGACCAGCACTGCCCCGTCCAGATGTAAGTGACGTCACCACAGCAAATACGATTGGGCTTATCAGGATTGAACTGGCAATCGAGTTCATTGGATATTTCAACATGCTCATTGCCTGTTTTCTTGTATGTGTGGCTTGGGATTTGACAACGAATTAGGCGCAACTTTTTCATCAGACGACTAGCACGGTAGCGTGCTTAAGAGAGCATCTTGATTCATGGCCATTTGCGCAATACTTCGCGCGCCAGCTGATCCCTCGCTATCCTCAAAAAACTTTGTAAGCTTGGCTATTTCAAGGCTTTTACGACACATACAGGCCTTTTTGAACGTTTTTCCCAGTGTTTGAAGCTGCTGAGATGAATGTTAAATACTTCGCAGAGCGTGCTTACTGGGTAGCTCTTCTTGAGTTTCTCGATCAACGAGAACTGCTCATCAAGAGAGCAGTGGAGAGTTCAAACGGTCACCTAATTGCTTCCTGGTGCATGGTAGCACCTCTAATTAGGTGGCCAAATTCACTATGCCACTACATACAAACTTATCAGCGCAATTAGCATTTTATGCCCAAACGAGGGCTGCTATCAAAATCAGAACTTTTTGAAAACGCAAAAAATTACTATGGCTCATTTAAAACACACCCAAGACACAGAGGTTTTCCAATTGATTTCTTGAGATGTAGGGCAGTACTCATGAGTACTATCCAAAAGTAGGCACAGGAAGTGAGTATTGTTCTTGGCAGGAAGCGCTCAACTGCAAAATAAGCAGTTTAGAGTGAGCTATAAGCGATTGATTTGTAAGAAAATGGTGCACCAGGCGGGATTCGAACCCACGACCCCTGCCTTCGGAGGGCAGTACTCTATCCAGCTGAGCTACTGGTGCATGCGGCGGCAATGATACGCATGTGATCGGCGTTCGTCCATGCTATTGCGTGTTGCAATAGGCTTTGGCTGATACTTATAACGGGAGAGAGAGAGTAGCGGCTTCTGCTGGCGTTAACTCAGCCTGATAGAAATCGGATTCAAATAACTTGCGCAGCTGATGACCAATAATAAAGTAACTTTCTTTCAGATATAGATTGAACTTGTCGACTCTTGAAAAGTTATTGAATTTTGAAGTCGGCGTGGGTGACAATTGCACTTGCAAACCAAGGTCTCGCGCCATAATCCCAGCCCGCGCCAGATGAAAATAATCACTGACTAAAATAACTGAATCAATCTGTGCTTGTTGCAAGATGACGTTGGCATTTTTCAAGTTGAACCACGTATCGCGAGAGGTGGCTTCATAGGCGGTATCTTCAGGCGCAACACCAAGCCGGATCGCCCAGCGCGCACCCACTTCACCTTCGCTGGGTATATCAGCACGTAGCGCACCGCCGGTGAAAATTAGTTTTTGCGTCGTATGGCTTTGATAAAGATGCACCGCATGGCGAATGCGTTCTTTGAAGACCGGAGAGGGTTTATGCCCCCAAGCGGCGGCGCCCAAGACGATGGTAGCAGGGGCTGGCGTAATGGGTCGCTCTTGTGCGCAGTACCAAACATAGCCCATTAGGCAGGCGAACAGCAGCAACACACAGAGCGCTAAGCCAAGTAGCGTTTTAATAAAAGCCAGCCAAGGTCTGCTATGTACTGTCATTGCTATGGACGATCCTTTCGGAGAAATAACTCAGCGATGCATCACGCTTCAGGTATTTTTACACAATACTGAGTCGCACAACATGATTTAGTTCGACGCTCAAGCGCTGCAAGACGCGTGTTTAGTCTAATCGTTTAAGTCTTCGGCATAGGTTATAGCGCGACCTACAGGTTGAAAGACATGACGACCTAAGCAACGCTTGTATTTATCACGCGAGGGTCGCTTAATAAACAAACGATGCAACCACACTTTGTACAGCAGCAGGCTGCTCATCTCTCACCCCGTTTACCGGAGGCCATCATGCATTTAAGCGACCCTACACTCTTTCGCCAGCAGGCGTTTATTGCTGGTCAGTGGTGTGCTGCTGATTCAGAGCACGTTATCACTGTGACTAACCCTGCCAATGCAGAGGTATTAGGCGCCGTCCCCAAAATGGTCGCAGCAGAAACTCGACGGGCAATTCACGCAGCACATGCGGCCTTACCTGCTTGGCGTAAAAAAACTGCCGCGCAACGTGGACAAATGCTGCGCCGTTGGTTTGAGCTGATATTACAGCATCAAGAAGATTTAGCCCTGCTGATGACGCTTGAGCAAGGCAAACCCTTAGCCGAAGCTCGTGGTGAAATCGCCTACGCTGCATCCTTTATTGAATGGTTCGCCGAAGAAGGCAAACGTGCCTACGGCGATAGCATACCCAGCCCAAGCATGAGTTCGCGCTTGCTGGTGATTAAACAACCCATCGGTGTTTGCGCCGCTATTACGCCCTGGAACTTTCCCGCAGCGATGATCACCCGCAAAGCCGGCGCTGCTTTGGCTGCCGGCTGCACAATGGTGATTAAGCCAGCCTCAGCTACGCCATTCAGTGCGCTAGCATTGATGGTCTTGGCGCAACGCGCAGGTATTCCTGCAGGGGTTTTATCAGTTATCACCGGCAGCGCTAAAGACATTGGTGACGAGTTCACCAGTAACCCCTTGGTGCGTAAGCTATCGTTTACTGGTTCCACTGAAGTCGGTCGTCATTTGCTGCGACAATGCGCTGACGACATCAAAAAAGTCTCTTTGGAGCTGGGTGGTAACGCACCTTTTATCGTGTTTGCCGATGCTGATTTAGATGCAGCTGTCACGGGCGCAATTGCGGCAAAGTTTCGCAATGCCGGACAAACCTGTGTCTGCGTCAACCGCTTCTATGTACAGGATGAGATCTACGCTGATTTTGCACAGCGTTTAACCACGGCAGTCCAGCAATTGCGGATGGGTGATGGCCGCACAGAGGGCGTCACAATTGGCCCGCTGATTGACCAAGCTGCAGTGGATAAAACCCAAGCGCATATCGCTGATGCCGTGCAGCAAGGTGCTCACTTAGCCTGCGGTGGCAAGGTGACTGATGGTACATTTTTTCAACCCGCAGTGCTTACCGAGGTACCTCACCACGCACTGCTTGCACATGAAGAAACCTTTGGACCTGTCGCAGCATTGATGCGCTTTAGCGATGAACATGACGCCATCCAGTTAGCCAATGACACCGAATTCGGTTTAGCCTCGTATTTTTACAGCCGTGATATTGGCCGCTGCTTCCGCGTTGCTGAAGCGCTGGAATACGGTATGGTCGGCGTCAATACTGGACTCATTTCTAATGAAGTTGCACCTTTTGGCGGGGTCAAAGCCTCGGGACTTGGCCGTGAAGGGTCTAAATATGGACTGGATGAGTATTTAGAAATCAAATATATAAACTTTGGCGGTATCAATTAACCACCCCCTGCGCGAAGTCACACCATAGCGCAGGACTTTAATCTTCTCAGGCTAGATTCTGCACCAGCAGCGGCAAGATTTGCCCCGCGCTGCCGACTAGGCTCAACGCGTGCCGATGCTGGCAAGCAACTGGGTCAGGATTGATATGTACAACCCAAGCACCGTTACGCAAAGCCAAGTAAGGAATTTGCGCAGCCGGTTGCACCACGCCCGAGGTGCCAACCGAGAGCAAAACATCACAGTTTTCGGCGGCCATAAAAGCAGCGTCCATCTCCGTTTGCGGCAAGGCCTCGCCAAACCAGACCACGCCAGGGCGAATTAAGCCGTTGCAGTGATGACATAAAGGGACTGGCAGTGCTTGTGCATGACTCATTTCTACTCTCGCTAATGCATGGGGTCGCGCACAATTAAAACAACGCGGATTGAAAATACTGCCGTGCAAATGCAACACCTCACGACTGCCTGCTCTTTCGTGTAAATCATCCACGTTTTGAGTTATCACGGTTAACTTAGGCACGCGCTGCGCCAGCTCAACAAGGGCATAATGTGCAGAATTAGGCTGGGCCTTGAGTAATAACTGCCGGCGCCATTCATACCACCCCCAAACCAACTCAGGATCGGCGAGAAAAGCCTCAGGTGTGGCCAGTTGCATCGGATCAAAATGCGCCCATAAGCCAGTTAATGCATCACGAAAAGTGCTAACACCACTTTCCGCAGACACGCCAGCGCCAGTAAAAACAACCACGTGCTGGGCAGTGCGTAGCGCATTCACCAACTCAATCGGTATGTGGAAAAGTTTTTCTTGCATGACATTTCCCCACTAAAGCGTAGCCCTGCCAACCAACGTCGAACGTATTCATTGTGAGCCTAGAGTATCGTTAAAAATATACAACGACAGCATAGCCATAGCCTTCGATAACCCGCAAAATAGCTCTCTCTCGGGCGCAGCTTAACATCTGTGCACCGCTTAATTTTTCCGCGTGACCCACCCCATAGGCAACAAGTTGTTCAATCTCTATCATTACCGTGCCACTTTTATTGGCATTCTTAGCGTTATCCTTCTAAGCGGCTGTGCCGGAGTAAAATCCGTGTCGGTCAGCACCAATGATTATATGTCGCAACGCCGTGGTGATATTTTAACCACGGGCGAGATGAGTTCGGCGGTCGGGGTCGCTTTGCAAGTGGCGGGCATCAGCGAAAAACAATGCCGCGCTGCGCCGCAGCAATGCCGCAGCCAGCTGGCTGCGAACATCGGTCTCGATGATGAACAACGCGTCTCTGCCTTGGCCGAGCTCTGGCTACAAGAAGCACTTTCCATTGATCAAAAAATCAATGAAGGCATTCTCGCCGAGGATGTATTAAATGCTTACCTAGAAAGTGCCCGCCACGCGTATGCCTACTTATTTCTCACCCAGCGTTCGCCCAGCGAGCGCGCACTGGAAGATCGACAGACCCAAGTACGTGATTACTATAACTTTGCCGTGCAGCAAACGGTGACGCGTGCCTTTAATCATAACCACACAGCGCTCCTCAACAGCATGAATGCCCAAGGCCAATTCAGCGTGGCCTCAAAGCAATGGACAATCGTTGGTCAGCTCAATGAAGTACGCTTAGCCGAGCGCCAACAAATACCGGAAAAACTGATTCCAGCGTCATCACTGACCTTCAAAGGCTTGCGCAACCAATACCGCCGTGATGGCATCGGTGCGGAGCTGGTGGCCGTTACAGCACAGCGCGTGGTCAATAAAAAAAGCCGCGAAGAGGCATTCAGTGAAACACCTTTCCCAGCCATTACAGCAATATTACGTTTTCCTGGAGACTCTTTAGAAGAAGTTCTCCATACTCAAGAGGCCGAATTATTAGGCTTTGATCCCTACAAACGAAGCAGCGTACGCTTAGCTGGCACACAAGTACCATTGGCCGCTAACTTCACCTCTGGGTACGGCTTATGGTTGGCGCGCTCAGGCTTTGCCCGCCAATCACTGCTGACCCTCGTTGGGCGCGGTGAAGTATTAGAAAAACCACGCGTGTACTTAATGCAACCCTATGACCCTAAACGCCGTGTGATCATCATGCTGCACGGATTAGCCAGCAGCCCAGAAGCTTGGATTAATGTGGCTAACGAAGTGTTAGGCGATGAAACCTTGCGCAAAAACTTCCAAGTCTGGCAGGTCTACTATCCAACCAATGCCCCTCTGGCTTTCAATCAACATTCGATTCGTAACGCCATTCAAGACACCTTGCAAGCCTTTGATCCCAAGGGCCAAAACCGTGCTTCGCAAGATGCGGTGCTGATCGGCCATAGTATGGGCGGTGTCTTAGCGCGCTTACTGGTCTCCGATTCAGGTGATCGCTTCTGGGAACCGATTGTAAAAATGTACGCACTAAAAGGCGAACGCAAAGAAAAAGCTCGTAAAAAATTACGTAACTATGCGTGGTTTAAGCCCATGCCCGAAGTCAGTCGTGCGGTGTTTATTGCCGCGCCACACCGCGGCACACCTTTCGCAGAAAACCGCTTTTCCCGATGGGTGGCAGGCGTGGTTAAATTACCCGTCTCGGTCCTTGGTCGCATGACGGAAATTGCCCAACTGTTAGTCGATCCAAGTTCTGCCAGTGCCGCACCGCTGACTCGGCCGCTTAACAGCATTTCCAATCTCAGCAACCAAGACCCTTTCGTGCGCCTCGCCGCAGATTTACCGATCGCCGCACAGGTGCACTATCACTCGATCATCGGTAACGACACGCCAGATCTCAGCTTAGAATTATCCAGCGATGGTGTTGTTCCTTACAGCAGCGCTCATTTAGCCGGGGCACAATCAGAGAAAGTCATTCGTTCATGGCACAGCGTGCAAGAAACACCGGAAGCCATTGTTGAAGTGAGGCGCATCTTGCATGAACATTTAGACAACACCAATGGAATGTCGTATGTCGATTAATACCCGCGCAGCCTTGTTAGCCAGCCTGCAGTTGCTGCTTTCACTGATTATCGTCTGCGCTGCATTATGGGCCAGCTTAGCGCTCTATTATCAATTGCCATTGAGTCTGTCATGGCGAATGGTGGGCATCCTGCTATGGGCTGGTTTATCGTTTTTTGCGATGATGCGCTTGTGGCATCACAGCGTTTGGCAAGGGTTACTGATCTACTTGGTGCTGCATACAGTGCTGCTACTGTGGTGGAATAACTTAACCCCGACCCATCAGCATCTCTGGGAAGATGACGTCGCACAAATGACCTCAGGACGTGTCAACGGTGACCAGGTCACTCTGTTTAATGTACGTAACTTTACTTGGCGCTCAGAAACCGACTACACCCCACATTGGAATACTCGTGAATATGACTTAAGCCAGCTTAAGTCAGTCGATATGATTACCTCACATTGGGGCATGGATGCCATTGCGCACGTTCTCGTCTCGTTCGGCTTCGATGACCGCCAGTTCATCACATTTTCAGTAGAAATTCGCAAAAAGAAAGGTCAGAAATTCTCAGAAATAGCCGGATTTTTTAAACAGTATGAATTGAGTATCTTGGCGATTGATGAGCGTGACGCGATCGCAGTGCGTCCGAATGTACGTGGTGAAGATACATTTTTGTACCGCATTAATATGCCCGAAGCAGTTCGTCGCCAGCTGTTTTTATCCTACATAGAGCAAGCCAATCAGCTGACCGAGCAACCTCGCTTTTACAATACGGTGACGGCGAACTGTACCACCCTAGTGTTCGGCATGATGCAGCATATCAGCGGCGGCTTACCGCTCGACGCCCGCCTGCTACTGACCGGTTATCTACCCAGTTACATCAAAGAGCAAAATGGCCTCACCAGTGGTTTTGATTTAGCACAGTTGCGTGCCGCAGGACGCATTACCGAGCGCTCAAAACAAGCGGGGCACAGTCCTAATTACTCAAAAATCATTCGCCAAGGGGTTCCTGGCTGGTAATTAGAAAAATCAAAAGTGGTAAAAAAATCCTATTTTCTACTAATTTTTAGCCAAAACTTAGCGTGCTAAGTGTATTTTTCTACTCATTTTCAGCTAAAAAAGCGCCTTTCATCGAAAAAATCGAAAATAATTTAAATATTTTTTAAACCTCTTTTTGTGCCTGTCAAGCATGTCTGTTTCGGCAAGCTATAGCGCTGCGAAACATGATTTCTAGCTGGTCAAAAAATAGCCGTTGAAACAGCGCATATAACCATCTCTATACAAATACGCGGTTGTTATTATCTTTTAAGCTGCCTATTCTTAATGGGCTCAACCAATAACCACAAGGATTTATTTTGAGTTTTGCTCCCGTCACACTCCGTCAACCCGTTGGCGACGACGGCCACGCTTTGCATCAACTGGTCGCTCGCTGCCAGCCCCTAGACACCAACTCGGTGTACTGCAACTTACTTCAGTGCACCGACTTTGCAGATACTGCTATTGCTGCGGAAAACGCCGATGGAAACCTGGTTGGTTTCATTTCCGGCTACCGCCCTCCAGCCCGCCCCGACACTCTTTTCGTTTGGCAAGTGGCTGTAGACAGCAGTATGCGAGGTCAAGGTTTAGCACTGCGCATGCTTTTAGCCCTCACTGCACGGGGCGTCGCGCAAGGCGTCCGGTTTATAGAAACCACCATTTCGCCCGACAACGCCGCCTCTCAGGCTTTATTTTTAAAAGCCTTTAATCAATTAGGAATCTCTCACAGCACCGCCGTACTTTTCTCAAGTCAGCAACATTTTGCCGGCCTGCATGAAGACGAAGTGCTGTACCGAGCGGGCCCATTGCCTCTCGATTCCAAACAATAAATATTACAGGATTAAATATGAAAGCCTTTGAACAGAATTTTGCACAAAACGAATCGAGCGTAAGAAGTTATTGCCGCTCATTCCCAGTGATGTTTAAACAAGCACAAGGTGCTGAACTGGTGACCACTGACGGTACACGTTACATTGACTTTTTAGCCGGTGCCGGTACGCTCAACTACGGTCACAACCACCCCGTACTGAAAAAAGCTTTAATTGAATACATAGAAAATGATGGTATCGCCCATGGTTTGGATATGTATTCCGAAGCGAAAGAGCGGTTTTTAGAAACCTTTAATCGCCTGATTTTAACGCCACGTAAAATGCAAGATTATCTTATTCAGTTTACTGGTCCGACCGGCACTAACGCCGTTGAAGCAGCCCTCAAGCTGGCGCGTAAAGTCACTGGCCGCAACAACGTGATCAGCTTTACTAACGGTTTCCATGGTTGCTCAATTGGTGCCTTAGCGGTGACAGGCAACCAACACCACCGTGGCGCTGCTGGCGTTACTTTGTCTGATGTAAGCCGTATGCCGTATGCCAACTATTTTGGCGATAAGGTCAACACCATTGCCATGATGGACAAAATGCTCGCTGACCCAAGCAGTGGTATCGACAAACCTGCGGCGGTGATTGTTGAAGTTGTCCAAGGTGAAGGCGGTCTTAACACAGCCTCCGCAGACTGGGTACGTAAGCTGGAAAAACTATGCCGCAAACACGATATGCTGCTGATTGTGGATGACATTCAAGCCGGTTGTGGTCGTACAGGAACCTTCTTCAGCTTTGAAGAAATGGGCATTAAGCCAGACATGATTACGCTATCAAAATCAATCAGTGGTTTTGGTTTACCGTTTGCCGTGGTGCTACTGCGTGAAAAGCTTGATGAGTGGGAGCCCGGTGAGCACAACGGTACCTTCCGTGGTAATAACCATGCCTTTGTAACGGCTGCAGCAGCTCTAGAAGAGTTCTGGCAGGATGATAGCTTTGCTAAAAGCGTGCGCGAGAAAGGTGAAATCATTGCCAAACGCATGCACAAAATCACCCGTCGCCACAGCGAGCACAACTTATTTGTTAAAGGCCGCGGCATGATGATTGGTATCAGCTGCGCCAATGGAGAAGTGGCTGCACAGATCTGCCAGCACGCCTTTAAAAATGGTTTAGTGATTGAAACCAGCGGTAACCATAGCCAAGTCGTTAAGTGCTTATGCCCACTGACAATTACCCATGAGCAAATTACCCAAGCCATGGATATTTTAGATGGTGCCTTTGCTGCGGTATTACCGAGCCAAGCCGCCAGCAAAGTGTCATAAGTTGCTGATTGCCTGTCGTTACAGACCGGCACTGAGCCTCACTGAATAAAACACTGCAGTACTTCGATCAAATCGATCCTACTGCAATGATCGGAGATTAAAACATGATTGTTCGAACCCTCGCTGAAGCCGAAAATAGCGATCGCCGCGTTGTTACAAAAACATGGGAAAGCACCCGTATGTTGTTAAAAGACGACAATATGGGTTTTTCATTCCACATCACCACGATCTATGCCAACACTGAAACCCATATTTGGTATCAAAATCACCTCGAGTCAGTGTATTGCATGAGTGGCAATGGTGAGATTGAAACATTAAAAGACGGTAAGGTTTACCCAATCGAAGCCGGCACCTTATACATTCTTGATAAGCACGATGAGCACTTATTACGGGGTGGCAGCGAGGACATGAAAATGGCGTGTGTGTTTAATCCGCCACTCAATGGTAAAGAAGTACACGATGAGAACGGTGTTTACCCGCTTTAATCTCAGTTTTGTCTGTTCAGCGTGAAAAATATAAGCGGCTCTATAGTTATTCAGACGCCGCTTAATTACACTTCGAGTGTCCGTGCCACCTACACGCTTGGTGGCGACACTCAACAGTATGAGCTACGTATTCTGCGTCTGGCTCATCTCCACTGATTAACTTATTTATAACGGACACGCATTCATGCATACCGTAGAGAAAATTGGCGGCACTTCAATGAGCTGCTTCAAGGACGTTTTAGAGAATATTTTCTTAACCGAACACCCTAAACACGGCCTGTACCATCGCATTTTTGTTGTCTCTGCCTACAGCGGCATGACCAACCAATTGCTTGAGCATAAAAAAACCGGTGAAGCAGGTGTCTATCAACGCTTTGCCGAAGCCAGTGGTGAAGAAGCGTGGCAAGAACCTTTAAAAAAGGTTCGCGAGGCCATGATGGCAAAAAACGCCGAGATTTTTACTGAGAGCACACATGCTTTAGAGCAAGCCAATCAGTTTATTAATAGCCGCATTGATGACTGTGCTGAAGTCATGCACAGCTTGCATCAGCTTTGTCATTTTGGGCACTTTCAACTCACCGAACACTTGATGAAAGTGCGCGAAATGCTCGCTTCTCTGGGTGAGGCGCACAGTGCATTTAATACGGTACTGGCGTTAAAGCTCAAAGGTGTTAATGCCCGCTTTGCTGACCTGACTGGTTGGCAAGCAGCTGAACCCATGCCGTTTAATGAAATGATCAAACATCATTTTAAAGGCATCGATTTCAGCAAAGAGCTAGTGATTGCACCGGGCTACACGCACTGCACCGAAGGTTTAATGAACACCTTTGACCGCGGCTATACTGAAATCACTTTTGCCCAGATCGCTGCAGCAACCGGTGCTAAAGAAGCCATCATTCACAAAGAATTTCACCTCAGCACTGCTGATCCAAACTTGGTCGGCGCCGACAAAGTGGTGACCATCGGCATGACCAACTACGACGTAGCTGATCAGTTATCAAACCTCGGCATGGAAGCAATTCACCCACGCGCCGGTAAAACCTTACGCCGGGCGGGTGTTGAACTGCGAATCAAAAACGCGTTTGAACCTGCCCATGCGGGTACCTTGATCAAGAAAGGCTATGCCAGCGTGAAGCCACGCGTTGAGATTATTGCCGGCCGCAAAGACTTGTTCGGTATCGAAGTATTCGACCAAGAAATGCTCGGGGATATGAGCTACGACACAGAGATCACCAATATTATCAAACAGCTCAAGCTGTATGTGGTGAACAAATCACGTGATGCCAACAGTATTACCTATTACTGCGCCGGTTCACGCAAAATCATTAATCGTGCAGCACGCATGATTGAAGAGCAGTATTCTAGCGCCGAAGTCACAGTGCATAACGTTGCGATTGTTTCAGCGATTGGCTCGAATATGAAAGTCAAAGGCATTTTAGCTAAAACCGCGACAGCCTTGGCTGATGCAGGGATTAGCATTCAGGCGCTGCAACAAACCATCCGCCAGGTGGAAATGCAGATCGTGGTACAAGAAAGCGATTACGATGCAGCCATTATTGCGCTGCACCGCGCCCTGATTGAACCTGAAAACTACACGGACGTCATTGTCGTCCCAGAAGCATCCAGAGTCTGATTCTGGTAAGCATCAGCACTGCACACGCAGAGCTGATGCGCTTTCAACATGCTCTCCAACCTGACTCAACGCACCGCCTCCGTCCCTGCGCTTACGTTACGTATTGAGTCCGCATTGCACAATTATGTTTCAATGCTTCAACAATCATTGTAGTATTGAAACATGAAAACATTGCCAGCTACACTCATTTTTGAATCACTCTCCTCTACCATCCGCTTAGAGGTATTTCGCTTACTGGTGAAGCATAATCCTGATGGCTTAGTGGCGGGAGATATCGCCAGCACTTTACAAGTATCGCCAACTAATCTGTCTTTTCACCTAAAGAATTTGACACAAGCAGGCTTATTATCAGCCACTCAAGAAGGCCGCTATCAGCGCTATCGGGCCAATATGCATGTCATGTTGGCGTTGATTACTTATCTCACCGAAGAATGCTGCGCCGGTCATCCAGAGCAATGTCTTGAGTTAAGCAAAACACGCGTCTGCACAGACAACACTACGGGCAATTAAACCGTTGTTGATTAGCGTCGCTTAACGCTTTTTAATTTAATACTTGTTGAACAATTAGAACATTATCAGGAGAGCACTATGGGTTACTTTGAACGCTATTTAAGCCTATGGATTGCGCTTGGCATTGCTTTTGGCGTGTTATTTGGGCAGTTAACACCGAGTGTATTTCAGAGCATTGCTGAGCTGGAAATCGCCCACGTTAACTTAGTCGTCGCAGTGTTCATCTGGCTGATGATTTACCCGATGATGATTCAAATCGATTGGTCAGCAATCAAAGATGTCAGCAAGAAGCCTCGCGGTTTAGTGCTTACTCTGCTGGTTAACTGGTTGATCAAACCCTTTTCAATGGCGGCGTTGGCAGTCCTGTTTTTCCAATACCTGTTTGCCCCATGGGTTGATGCACAATCAGCACAAGAGTACATCGCGGGGATGATCTTACTCGGCGTCGCGCCTTGCACGGCAATGGTGTTTGTTTGGAGTCAGCTGATGAAAGGCGACGCCAACTACACGCTTGTACAGGTGTCTATCAACAATCTCATTATGATGGTGGTCTTTGCACCACTGGCCGCCTTTTTACTGGGTGTCACTGACGTTACAGTGCCATGGAATACCTTATTACTGTCCACTGTACTCTATGTCATTTTACCGTTACTGGCCGGCGTGCTTACACGTTATTTGTTACAGAAATCATCCAATACAGCCGTCGCACAGCTGACCGCCAAGCTCAAACCTTGGTCAATTTTCGGGCTGATTGCCACCGTTATCCTATTGTTTGGTTTTCAAGCACAAACCATCCTAGAACAACCCTTGGTGATTGGCCTGATTGCTATTCCACTGATTCTACAAACCTATGGCATTTTCTGGCTCAGCTACGCGGGTGCACGTTTACTCAAACTGCCCTATGCGATTGCTGGCCCAGCGTGCTTAATCGGTACATCCAACTTTTTTGAATTAGCCGTAGCCGTTGCCATCGCCTTATTTGGTCTACACTCTGGCGCCGCACTGGCCACTGTTGTGGGTGTTTTAGTCGAAGTGCCGGTGATGCTGTCACTGGTGTCGATTATGAATCGACGCAAAACTCAATTTACTCAGCACTGATCAAGCCCAGCCAATGCTCTAGCGTGCTGATAACAATCTATACAGCACGCAAGCTCAAGGTTACGAGCCCTGTGTATCCATTGGCGTACAACACAACTATAGCTAAGCAGCAAGCCGATAAACCTTTTTGCGCTCGCTGTGCGGCTGCGTTACCATTGCCAAACTTTTTAACGCCCTAAAGGACGTCGCAATGAACCGTGTTTTGTACCCGGGAACCTTCGATCCAATTACCCGCGGCCACAGCGATCTAATTGAACGTGCTGCGCGTATTTTTGATCATGTGATTGTCGCTGTAGCGGCCAGCCCGAAAAAGGGTCCACTGTTTAGTTTAGAACAGCGCGTGGCTTTAGCCAAAGAAGTCACAGCCCATCTGCCTAACGTTGAAGTATTGGGTTTTAATAACCTCTTGGCACACTTTGTTAAAGAAGTGGACGCCAATATTTTGATGCGCGGTCTGCGCGCAGTGTCTGACTTTGAGTACGAGTTTCAACTGGCAAATATGAACCGTAAGTTAGCACCTGATGTGGAAAGTCTTTTTCTAACGCCCTCGGAGAAATACTCATTTATTTCTTCAACCCTAGTCCGTGAAATTGCTGCCTTGGATGGCGACATTACTGACTTTGTTCACCCTGCAGTGTCTCGTGCACTAACAGAACGTTTCAAAAAATGACTTATAGCAAGCATTCGTCTTGCTGATGCTGCGCACTGGTGTAGATTGCGGCACAATAAGCATAGTTTTTTATCATTGTGCTTTTATCGCTCAATAGGAGTCGCTTCATGTCGTTAATCATTACGGATGACTGCATCAACTGTGATGTCTGTGAACCCGAATGCCCCAACAGTGCTATTTCCCAAGGTGAAGAGATCTACGAAATTGATCCAAACCTGTGCACCGAATGTGTTGGTCATTACGATGAACCGCAATGCGTACAGGTTTGCCCAGTCGATTGCATTCCACTCGATGCCAATAATGTGGAAAGCAAAGACGAGCTGATGGAGAAATACAAGATCATCACCGGCCAGGCCTAACCAGCACTGTGACGGTGCATCGGTTGAGGGCTCTTGCTCTAGGTGTCGTGTTGTGCTGGGCGGTCGTTGCGGCTGCCGAGCAACCACCCCAGCATGCCTATGTCAGCAGCGCTCATCCTTTCGCCAGCGCGGTAGGGATTGAAACTCTTCAGCAAGGCGGTAATGCCATCGATGCCGCTATTGCTGTGACGGCTGCTTTAGCTGTGGTTGAGCCGTATGGCTCAGGTTTAGGCGGTGGTGGCTTCTATTTACTACGCCGCGCCGGTAAAACGACAGACTATCAGTTCTTAGATGCCCGAGAACGTGCGCCACGCGCTGCACATGCGGATCTGTATCGCGTTGATGGTGAGATTGATCCAACACTGTCATTAGATGGCGCACTAGCGGCAGCCATTCCTGGCATACCCGCTGCACTCGGCGCACTCAGTCAAGCGCATGCACGCCTGTCTTTAGCAGAAAATCTAGCCCCAGCAATCGCTTTAGCCCGTAATGGTTTCGCCATTGATGCGCTGTATCAGGAGCGTTCAAGCTGGCGTTTAACCGCGTTGCAAAAAGACCCTGAATCGTCCCGCTTGTTTCTCGATCAACAGGCCATTCCAGAGCAAGGCTGGATTCTGCGCCAACCAGAGCTGGCTGCCACTTTAAGTATGCTCGCGCAACAGGGTGCCGACAGTTTTTACCACGGCCCTTTTGCTAAGAGCTTGGTCAGTGCTGTACAAGACGCAGGCGGTATTTGGTCCGTAGAAGATCTCGCTGACTACACAGTTAAATGGCGCGCACCATTAATTGTTTCATTGGCCGAGCAGCGTCAACTGATTAGCGCACCACCGCCCTCTGCAGGCGGCATTGCCATTGCACAAAGCTTATTGATGCTGCAGCGTTTACCATGGCAGCAAGCAGAGCCCGCACAACGCGCGCACTACATGGCTGAAGTATTCAGACGTGCATACCGCGATCGTGGCTTACTTGGCGATCCAGACTTTGTCGACAACCCCACTCAAGCACTACTCGCGCGCCAACATATCGTACAGATGGCTGACAGCATCCACGTTGATCAAGCCACCCCTAGTAGCAGCTTAGCCCCCAGTGCAGTGCTGCATGAGGGCGATCACACCACTCACTTTGCTGTACTTGACCAACAGGGCAATGCCGTCGCGGCCACTTTATCGCTGAATATGATGTTTGGCGCCGCCTTTACTGTGCCCGGCACTGGCGTGTTATTAAATGATGAGATGGATGACTTTGCCGCGGATTTGCAGGGTAGCAATGCTTATGGACTCACCGGTAGTGCGGCCAACCAAGTTCAAGCTGGAAAGCGACCCTTATCGTCAATGAGCCCCAGCTTTTTAGAAGGTCCCAATGACTTTGCGGCCTTTGGCACACCCGGCGGCAGCCGTATTCCCAGCATGAATGTACTCTCTATGCTGGAGTATCTAGACGGTAAAACGCCCGCTCAATGGGTGGCCAGCGCCCGTGTCCATCATCAATATTTACCTGATGTATTGGGTTTTGAGCCGAACACTTTAACCCTAGAGCAACAGCAGCGTTTACAGAAAAAAGGCCACCAACTACAAGAATTAACCCGCAACTACGGAAATCAGCAAGTGCTGTTATGGCACAAGCATACAGGCCATAGCGCCGCAGCCAGTGACCCGCGTGGTCAAGGTATCAGTCTCAGCGACTAAATCGTTTAGTGCAGTTGAATCAGTGGAAAATCATCGTCATCGCCACCTAAACGGCGCACCTCACGTAACAATTCATTTTCACCAACTAAACCAAGCTGCATCACATTGCGCAAGCTTTGCGTGATCCGACTGGAGTAGCCTAAGTCATTCATCAACGAGCTGGCTTGCAAGTTATCCAACTGCTGATTGCGTACTTCGCTGAAAATACGGTGACGGAAATCAGCATCAAACTTAGCCGCCTCAGCTTCCATCCAATCCAAACGACTCCGCCATACATCATCGGGCAAGTCTAAACGGCCAATCTCACGTATTTGCCGCAGCACCCACATGACATGGCTGCGTAAGTCCAGATAATGATTGTGCATCAGCGAGCGATCGTCTTTTAAGTAACGACCGAGGTTTTTTTGCAGATGTTTAGCATCTTTCACCGCATCGACCAATTGCAGGGCAACCACCTGACAGGTCATCCAAAACTGCTGATGTTCCTCATCCATCGTTACATCAAGACGGCTCATAAAACCTAATAAATCCGAGTAAACACCCTTAATATGGCGCTGGTATAGCTCTTCTGCATCCAAACAATCCGTATCATTCGGCCGTGCATTTAAGAGCGCCTCATCAACTTTTACACTCAACAGCTGTTCAACGGGCTGATATAAAGCATGACAAATCACTTCTAAACTTAAACGGCCTAAGTGCTGTAATTCCTGCACAACTGCGCGCGAGGCTGTATCGACAGTGGCTAACGCTGCATCGTTTAAATAACGCGCCCGGGTTTCTGATAAAACACGCTGTTCAACGACCGCCCGCGGGCCTGTTTGAATATCCGCAATCAGCACATCCGGCTCTTGACGATCAGGTAAAAATCGACGCAACCACGCTTCCAGTTGTCGCTGCCACGGCCAAAACAACAGCACCCCGATCAAATTAAATAAGGTCTGAAACATCGCCAACTGCAGCAAAGTATTACTGCCCGCACCCAGCCCACTCATCAACCATTGCGACAACCACGCTAACGGCGAGAGCAACAACACGGTGACGATACCCGTTGAGGTATTAAACAATACATGGACTAAAGCCAGCCGCTGCCCACCGCGATTGCCTCCTAACCAGCCAACAATAGCCGTGGTGACACTGCTACCGATGTTCGCGCCAATTGCAATCGCCATCCCTTGCCACAACTCAACCTGGCCGCCAGCCAACGCAGCTAACACCAGCATCAGCGTGGCATGGCTGGATTGCAATACAGCGGTTAAAGCCAAACCTATTGCGACAAATGCCAGCTGTCCAAGCAGACCACTTGATACCTGATCAGTGAGATCAATGCTGCTACCAAAGGCGGTAAAACCACCTTTAATTTCATCAATGCCTAAGAAAATAAAGGCAATACCCAACACAATACGCCCAGCAGCTTTACTGTGCGGACCGTTAAAACCGGCCAACACACCAAACACCAGCAAAGGTAATGCCAACGGACCTAAGCTAAAGTTCTGCCCAGCCGCAGCCAATAACCAAATCCCACCACTGGTGCCTAAATTGATGCCCAGTAAAATTGAGATACCACCCGCCAGCTGAATCAAACCCGTACTAATAAAGGCAATCGTCAACAATGACATCAGCGTAGTGGATTGCAGCACCATGGTACCGCCAACACCAAACAAAAAGCCCTTCAGTGAAGTTGCCGTACTGCGCTCTAATAATTGCTCTAAGCGACCACCTGCGAGCTGCTTTAGACCCTCTTCAAGGCACTGCATACCAAACAAGAATAACGCTAAACCCGCGCACAGCTGCAGCCAACCTGAGCTGTACCAAAAACTTATGGCTAAAATAGCCAATGCTAAAACAGGTAATAAAATTGACTTAAGCTTGCCCATACATTCACCAACGCGCAGCCGATTCATCAGCAGAACAGCGTTTATCTAACACGCACAGCGAATTGTCATGCAACCTTTACTGGCGACAACAATCTATAAACGCAAAAAAGTGATCAAGCAGCAGACTCAGTCAAGATTGTCTCGATCATTTGACAAGAGCAGAGTAGTACAGTGTTTCAGCAGGCAAAAAAGGCCACTCTCACACAGGAGGCAGCCTTTATACATTGCGTCGACGATGAATCATTCGTCGTGGTTGTTATAACCGTCTTTAGTGCAACCTAAGCAGCGCACAAATGCTGCCTTACCTGGCTCAACGACAAGCGCTTTACCCGTACGACCAATACCACCACCCATTGCCGAGAATGGCAAAGTCACCACAAATAACGCAGCACCAATCACAGTTGCGGCAATCAATAGCGGACGAGCAATCACTACATCACCAACAATGGAGTAAGCATGTGGTGCTTCCACTTCATAAATAGGATTCCCACTGGCATTAGAACTGGCAGCAGACACAGGGACGCTCATCAAGCTCATGCATAGCGCTAACAATGCAGCAGTTGTTCGAAACATATTCATAACAGCGATCCTTCAGCAGATTTTTTATTAAACAAGTATGACTATATACAGCACATCAACGTTTGTCAGCGTGATCCACTTCAATCAGCCAGAAAAAAATAATTATTAACCCTGTTTTCAAGTTAACTCTGGCATTGAGCGCAATACACACTGGCCCGCTGTCCTAACTTTACCTCTCTTAACTCACTACCACACACTAAACACGGTTGTCCTGCACGACCATAGACAAAAAGTTTTTGTTGGAAATAACCCGGCTGACCATCCCCGCCGACAAAGTCACGCAAGGTTGTGCCGCCTTGCTCAATTGCCGCAGTTAAAATACGTTTAATCTCGGTAGTGAGCTTGGCAT
Source organism: Pseudomonas sp. (assembly GCA_034006605.1). Taxonomy (GTDB): domain Bacteria; phylum Pseudomonadota; class Gammaproteobacteria; order Pseudomonadales; family Pseudomonadaceae; genus Denitrificimonas. Next base: position 163,220 of record JAVESM010000001.1, read on the forward strand.
AGCGAGCTTTCGAAACACTGCCCGCTTCACGTCGCGGATCAATCCCCGCCGCAAACAACGCTTCGCTGGCATAGATGTTACCCACACCCACCACGATGCTGTTATCCATAATAAAGGGCTTAATCGACACATTGCGCCCCCGCGAGCAGTGATACAAATGATCTAACCTAAAATCATCAAGCAACGGCTCTGGGCCAAGCTTTAGCAGCAGTTTATGCTGCAAAGGCGGCTCCACACTCCACAACATCGCACCAAAACGACGTGGATCGGTGTAACGCAGAACCAGACCGGATTCCAGCTCAATATCCACATGATCATGTTTGGCCACAGGCGTACCCGCTTCGACCATACGCAAACTGCCCGACATACCCAAATGACTGATCAAAGTACCGACTTCAGCACCAATCAACAAATACTTGGCGCGGCGCTCAACGCTGACAATCTGTTGTCCAGATAAGCGTATATCCAAATCTTCAGGAATCGGCCAGCGTAAACGCGAGTTGCGCACCACCACTCGCTGCACGCGCTGCCCGATTAAATGCGGAGCAATGCCACGACGGGTGGTTTCCACCTCAGGAAGTTCAGGCACGATCAGTTACGCTGCAAAACACGCGTTGTCACTGCTGTGCGACCGGGCAATTCCATGACCAACTCATCACCCGCCTGTAACGGCCCCACACCTGCGGGCGTGCCCGTTAACACCACATCACCGGGCTGCAGAGCAAACTGACCTGCCATGTGTTGAATCAATGGAATGATCGGATAGAGCATTTCACGGCTGTTGCTGTTTTGGCGCACTTCGCCGTTGATGGTCAAACGTACATCGATGTCAGTCGTATCGTGAATCGCAAAACCCGACACAAAAGGTGCTAATACACAGGCACCATCAAAGGACTTCGCCACTTCCCACGGCCAGCTCTTCTCTTTTAAGCGCTCTTGTACATCACGCAAGGTCAGATCCAAGGCCGGGGCAAAACCAGAAATAGCATCTAACACTTCTTCTTCGCTAGGCTGGCGTGACAACGGCTTACCAATCAACACGGCAATTTCAATTTCATAGTGCACAGCACCACGCTCATGCGGAATATTAAAGCCGCCCTCAGGCGAAACGACACAGCTGGCTGGCTTAATAAACAACAAAGGCTCGGTCGGCACTGGGTTGTTCAGTTCCTTAGCGTGCGCGGCATAGTTACGCCCCACGCAAACCACTTTACCGACAGGGAAATGAATACGCGTACCGTCGATGTATTGATGTTGATAGTTCATAAAAGACCCTTAGAAACGACCGACTGCCATGACAATCGATCCAACCATTAAATGGAGAAAATTTTGCCCGGATTCATAATACTATTGGGATCAAAAATCGCTTTAATCGCCTGCATATAGGCCATCTCTTGTGCAGAACGACTGTAGTGCAAATAGTCACGTTTGGTCATCCCCACACCGTGCTCAGCAGAGATCGAACCATTGTATTTTTGTACGGTTTCAAAAACCCATTGGTTAACAATCGCACACTGCGCAAAAAACTCATCTTTGCTAAGGTTATCGGGCTTAAGAATATTGAGGTGCAGATTGCCATCGCCAATATGGCCAAACCATACCACTTCAAAATCCGGGTAATTTTTCGCGACAATCTCATCAATATCAGCCAAAAACGCCGGTACTTGACCCACAGTCACCGAGATATCATTTTTGTAAGGTGTCCAATGCGCGATGGTTTCGGAAATATATTCGCGCAGCTTCCACAGGTTCTCTAACTGCTGCTCGCTTTGGCTCATCACACCATCCAATACCCAGCCTTGCTCCACACAATGCTCAAAGGTTGCCAATGCTTGCTCTGACACCTCTTCACTGACAGCTTCAAACTCAATCAACGCATAAAACGGACAATCCGTTTCAAACGGTGCAGGGACATCACCACGGGCTAATACTTTGGCCAACGCTTTGTCGGAGAAAAATTCAAAAGCGGTCAAGTCTAGGCTGTTCTGGAAAGCATGCAGCACCGGCATAATTGAATCAAAATCTGGCGCTCCCAAGACGAAAGCGGTGAGGTTTTTTGGTGCACGATCCAGGCGCATGGTGGCTTCCACAACAAAACCTAAAGTCCCTTCAGCACCAATAAACAGCTGACGTAAATCGTAGCCAGTGGCGTTTTTGATCAAGTCTTTATTCAGTTCTAGCAGGTCACCTTTACCGGTGACCACCTTCATACCAGCCACCCAGTTGCGGGTCATGCCATAGCGAATAACTTTAATACCGCCGGCATTGGTGCCGATATTGCCGCCAATCTGGCTGGAGCCTGCGGATGCAAAATCGACGGGGTAGTACAAACCTTTATCTTCAGCAAACATTTGTAACTGTTGCGTCACCACGCCGGGCTGACAGACCACAGTCCGGTCCATTTCGTTAAAGGCTAAAATTTGATTCATATTGTCAAACGACACCACCACTTCACCGTTAGCCGCAACAGCGCCAGCCGATAAGCCCGTGCGCCCACCGGAAGGGACTAAGGCAATTTTGTGCTGATTCGCCCAGCGTACAATGGCTTGCACTTGCTCAGTGGTTTTCGGAAAGACAATCGCCATTGGCGCTGGAGCAAAATGCTTGGTCCAGTCTTTACCATAGGCCTCTAATGAATTGGCATCCGTCAGTACTTTACCGGCATCAACAAGGGTTTTTAGCTCTTCTATAAGGGCAAGATCGGTCATTTTGGGAACTCTCACACTGTTCATGGTCTGCCTGAAGACTCTTCACGTCATAAGGCTGGCTGTTTTTCCTGTTGCTTATGGTAGCATGGGCACCCCGCTAGTCGCGCCTCACGCCGATTCCCGGGCCGGCTTTATTTTTTGCCGTTCCGGTCAGTTCTCACTGTCCGTCAACTTGCCATTCACATTAGGACAACAGGTCTACGCAGATGAGTAAAACATCGCTTGATAAAAGCAAAATCCGTTTTCTTCTTCTTGAAGGTGTTCACCAGAACGCAGTAGATACACTGCATGCCGCTGGATATACCAATATTGAGTATATTACCGGCGCACTGCCAGAAGCAGAATTAAAAGAAAAAATCGCCGATGCCCATTTTATTGGCATCCGTTCGCGCACTCAATTAACTGAAGAGGTGTTTGAATGCGCGCACAAACTCATTGCTGTCGGCTGTTTCTGTATCGGCACCAACCAAGTTGACCTCAATGCTGCGCGTGAGCGTGGTATTGCTGTGTTTAACGCGCCGTACTCAAACACACGTTCAGTTGCCGAGTTGGTATTAGCTCAAGCAATTATGCTGATTCGTGGTATTCCAGAGCGTAACGCTGCAAGCCACCGCGGCGGCTGGATGAAAAGCGCCACCGATTCATTTGAAATCCGCGGCAAAAAGCTCGGCATTATCGGTTACGGCTCTATCGGTACGCAGTTCTCGGTACTGGCTGAAGCACTCGGCATGGATGTTTACTTCTACGACGTAGTGACCAAACTGCCATTGGGCAACGCAACACAGGTTGCCACCCTTAATGAATTGCTAGCCATGTCTGACGTGGTGTCTTTACACGTTCCTGAGCTGCCATCCACTGAATGGATGATTGGTGAGAAAGAAATTCGCACCATGAAAAAGGGCAGTATTTTAATGAATGCTGCACGCGGTACCGTGGTGGTGATCGAAGCATTGGCTGAAGCGATTAAAGACAAGCACCTGCTTGGCGCGGCAATTGACGTATTCCCAGTTGAGCCACGTGCCAACGGTGAAGAGTTTTCAAGCCCATTACGTGGCTTCGACAACGTCATCTTAACGCCGCACATCGGTGGTTCAACCCAAGAAGCACAGGCTAACATTGGCCTAGAAGTGGCTGAGAAACTGGTTAAGTACAGTGATAACGGCACCTCCGTATCCTCTGTTAACTTCCCAGAAATGGCCCTGCCATCTCACCCAGGCAAACACCGTATCCTGCACATTCACCAGAATATCCCTGGTGTAATGGGTGCGATTAACAAAGTGTTTGCTGACAATAAAATCAACGTATCGGGTCAGTTCTTACAAACCAACGCCACTGTCGGTTATGTAGTGATTGATATTGATGCAGCCCACTCTGAGCTCGCGCTAAGCAAGCTGCAAGAAGTGGAAGGCACCATGCGCTGCCGTATTCTGTACTAAGTACTGCGCGCGATGTGATCAAAAGGGAAGCTTAGGCTTCCCTTTTTTAATACTCACAAACTCAGCAATACTTAAGCGCGGCGGCGGAACCATCCCGTAATGGATAAGCGATCACGGGTTGCGGGTAAGACCTCATGCGGCCATTGCGCCGACATAAACACCATCAGAGTACCGGCCTGCGGCGTGATGTCATGAATGCGTTCATTGTCTAAATACATGCGCAACTCACCACCTTGCTCAGGTAACCAGTGCTCATTCAAATAGCCGACGCAACTCACGACACGCCGATCATCGTCACGAAAGCGATCCAAATGTTTTTTATAAAAAGCGCCTGGCGGGTACAGTGCGAAATGGCTTTCAAAATCCTCTAAACCCAAAAACAACGTTTGATTGATGGCCATGCGCAATTGCTCCATCAAGGCTAAATAACGATCAACAGCCACGTGATGCCCAGCATCCAGCCATTGAATATGATCACCACGAATATTTTCATGGACGATTTTTGCCGCGCCGCGGCCAATTGCTGCCGGCTCTAATTGACCCTGTTGAGCACGACTATGGCACTCTTTGGCCAGTTCTGTTGTCAGATCAGAAGGCATGAAAATAGTCTGCTGTGACCAGCCATGCGAGGCCAAATCATCAGTGATACGCGCAAACAGCGGTGCGATTGGTAGTGTGTTCATGTTCAACCCAGATCAAGAGCTCATGGTGTGCAGTTTGAACGCTGCTTAGTGAGGGTTGCCCCAGCCTATTGGCATGCATTTGCTGCATAATATGCTGAAATGAGCTGGCCACATATTTATTTCGATAGCGGTGTATGCACTGCCCCGAAAAGACCGCTTCAAGCGCCTGCTTATACGTTTCTAATCTTATTTTCCTAGGGGTATTTATGCGTTTTTTATTATTAGTTTGTGTACTGGTGAGCAGTCCAAGTGTTTTCGCCGATGCTTATTTAGAGCTCTACACAAAAGCCGGTTGGCCACAGCAACAAACCCATTTTGCCAGCGCTTTACAGCACGCTCAGCTGCGCTACCAAAACACCTTACCGAGCGCTATTTATCAAGCCTTAGTGAATAACAGCAACCAACGTTTTGCTGCTGAAGCGATGCAGCAACGGGCGCAAAAAGCCTTACGTCAACATTTAGCGAGCCCCACAACGGCCTTAGCTTTTTTTGAATCTACAATTGGCCAAAAGGTCAGCGCCGCAGAAACAGCGGCAACCCATCCTGAGCAACTCAATCGTTATGCCGAAGGCTTGCCCACGATTGAAGCGGATGCCACTCGACGTTTACTGATTCGTCACCTCGCCAATGCACTACCTGCTAGCGAGGCTGGCGCTGAAGTCACCTTAGCGTTAGGCAGTGTGGCCGCGGATAGCTTAAGCCAAATGTTGCCCGGTTTAATGGGTGCAGAACAAGCTGATGTATTGCTGGACAGCCAGCGCCAGCGTTTACTCACGCAAATTGACGCTAATATTGATAATACTTTGCTGCACGTTTATCAGCCTTTATCGGATCCAGAGCTGGAAGAGTTGGTGAACTTTGCACAGTCACCTGAAGGACAAGCCTATTACCAAGCGGCCTTTAAAACGCTGCAAGCTGCACTGCGTGGCAAGTCGTAAATACGCTGCAGATCTGTGCCGCATGGTTTTTTAAGCATAAAAAAAGGGGCAACTTACGTTGCCCCTCAGTATCGCTCTCGACGCTTTAATATTTACCAATCGCGTTGATAAAGAAGCCCTTACTGCGGTATGACATATCAGTCAGATCATCGCTAAAGTCACTGAAGTTATAGCCAACACGCCCCCTCTCAAGCAATAACGCTAAGTGATCATCTCAACTGTTACGCTAAGTCAATTGCTCAGTTAAAAACTGGAAGTACTGTTCGCGCAGGGCTGTTTTTTCATTAGCTAAATGATGCCGTGCCTCTGGCAGTAACAGTATTCTCGGCGCACTGAACTTGTCAGTTAAGATATTTAAATTATGCTGCCAATCAACTGTCATATCTGCATCGCCTTGCACGACAATTGGACTATGGCTACTGCGCTGAGCCTGCTCAATAGAAGGAATCCATTGCGCTAAGGCGCCCACCCATGCAGTGGGTAGCACCTGTGCTTGTAATGGATCATTGCGTACAAATTCGACAAACGCTGAGTCGTGCGAATTGTCTGAAAAATGCCGCCGCACACTGGAACGAAAAGGTTTAACTAACTGATAAAGCAGTTTTGATTGCTGCCAAGCGCGCGGACGGACTAAAGGCGCCAACAAAATCGTTTCACCCAGCGGGGACAGAGAATCCTGGTTGAGTAAGTAATCCACAGCAATCGCAGCGCCTGTACTTTGCCCTAATATATGCCAAGGCTTAGGTAAGTGTAGTTGCTCAGCTTTTGCCAGCAGCGCTTGCAGCACCTGCTGATACTCTTGGAAACTATTAATACTGGCGCGCACTCCCGTCGATAAGCCATGCCCCGGCAAATCACAAGACAACACAGCAAAACCTTGGCGCAAGGCCCAATCATACACATGCCCATACAAACCCATATGATCGTAGTAACCGTGCAGAACTAAGAGTGTCGCCAGCGCTTGTGGCGGACGCCAAACCTGCATCGCGATCCGATAACCAAGCACATCAACAGCACCCAAACGGCTGTGCAGATCAGGATGCTGCTGAGCAAAATCAATCTGATAAAAGCGTCGCCAAACCTGCGCTAATTGAGGATCAACACTGCCTTTGTCAAATGCTGGCAAAGCACGCTGCAACAACTCTGGATTAAACGTATTACTCATTACCGCTACTCCTGCAAACCGCCCTGCGGCATCATGTACATATCGTTCTTCACTGTTGCATGGCACTCTACACTATCTTATAGAGACGGCATTTATGAAATCATCTCTTTTTAAAAAAACCCTGATAGGCCTAACTGTACTGCTCTGGCTAGGCGCTATATTGACTGGTTTATGGTGGTATAAAACCCGCTTTATCCGTCCATTTAGTGAAACCACGGCAATATTTAGTGGTCAAGAATTGCGCTTGCCCGACAGTATAGCCGGAGCCGGCGCAATTCGCTTTGTGCACTTTTGGGACCCTGCCTGTCCATGCAATGTGGGTAACCAGCAGCATCTGGTCGAAATGATCGAGCGCTATGCCGGTGAAGTAGAATTTTATCACTTGCAAAAGCCTGGTAGCAGCGGGCAACTGCCCAAGGCATTAAGTGGTATGCGCCATTTAAGTGGTTTACCAGGCGCGGAGCAGCTACCTGTGAGCCCTGCTGTGGCTATCTGGGATCGTTCAGGGCAATTGGCCTATTTTGGTCCTTACAGCGAAGGCGCGGTGTGCAATTCCAGTAACAGTTTTATCGAACCGATCTTAGATGCACTGATCAACAAGCGTCCGGTCAACGCAGCGAACACCTTAGCGGTGGGTTGTTTTTGTGAGTGGCAACAAAATCTTGATAAATAACAGCTTTACCAATCTATGTTAGGATGCGCCCAATAAAAATAAGTACGACTATAGAACAGTCACCCACTCACGCCGACCAGTGGAGAGCACAATGGAACCGCATCCGTTATATCAAAAAATCTTGCGTGAGCATCATCTGTTTACTGCGCTCAACGATTCTCAATTAACTCAGCTCATTGAAGAAAGTCAGCTGGTCAATTTAGAGAAAGGCGCTTATGTGTTTCGCCAAGGAGAGCCTTGTAATAACTTTGGCTTTATTATCTCTGGCAGCGTGAAAATTTATCGCCTGACGCCCGACGGTCAAGAAAAAGTTTTCGAAGTAATCGGTGATCGCAACACCTTTGCCGAAGCCATGATGTTTATGGACACGGGAACTTATGTGGCGACGGCACAAACTGTGCTGCCAACCCAGTTGTTATTACTAGCCAATGTTACCTATACCCGTTTACTGCGTGAAAACACCGAAACAGCGATGGCGTTACTGGCTGCTCTATCAGTGCGCATGCATCAGCGCTTAAATGAAATTGAAATTCTGTCCTTAAAGAATGCCACCCATCGGGTGATTCGCTATATTTTGGCGCAAGCCCTGCGCTCATGCAGCAAGTGCAATACACCCAGCTTTGAACTGCCAATGGCCAAGCGTTTAGTGGCGGGGCATTTATCGATACAGCCAGAAACCTTCTCGCGCATTATTCATCACCTCAGTGATGAAGGGATTATTCAGGTTGATGGACGTTTAATCTGCATTATCGACCGTGATCGCTTAGAAAATTACGAATAAGGTTCTTACTTGATAGCTATCAAGCCCTCTGCTGTGCAATTTATGACAGGATTTGGAAAAGGAGGGCGTGCTGATGCCTATTTGTTTGTACTGCCGACATGACAACCCTGCCGAACAATCCGTCTGTGAAAACTGTGGGATGAATTTGCCCGAGCAGACCGAACGCAATCAAGCGCAACGCTTATTGCGTTTTAAGTTATTTGTGATTGCCTTGACTATTTTTTGCGCAATTATGATTGTCTGGCTGCCACGCAGTAACCCTGCGGGCGGCTAAGTCGACTGCTTGGCTGAGCTGCGGCTTTGCCAAAACACCATCAGCAACAATAAAAAGCTGAGCATCCATAGTAGTGCTGAACTGAATAACCAAACACTACTTTGTTGGCCAATAATAGCCGGAATTACCCGCACTAAAGCCGCGCAGTTGATCATCACACCAGCCACATGACTCAATGGCCGCGCATTCGGATCACGGTAACGCTGCATCAATTGCGTACGCGCCATTACGGTTAAGGTCAGGGTACCTAGTGCACCAACCGTTAATGCATGGATGCCTGCACTGATCAGTGCAGGTTTAAATAACAGCGCGACACCAAGCAAACATAACCCTGTAGCCAGCCACGCATAACCCGTACCCAGCAATAATAAATCAGCACGATCAGCGCAATGCCATAACTGCCAGCGCAGCAAACGCAATGCCGTTAATAGTCCACACAGCAATAACAAAGCGCCGGCCAACTGCTCACTGTACGCATAAGGCAATGGATACAGCGCCAGCACCACAAACAGGATAATCAGCACAGCGCCTTCAATATTAGGCTGCACACGCGCCTGCAGGGTGCGCTGCTGTCGGAGCAAGTGCCCGGCTACAGCAGGGGCGATAATTCGTCCACCCATAAAAAACATCAATAACGCTAGACCGAACAACAACTCCAGCAACACCGTTGGCCCTTGCCAAGCAGGTTGCGCCGCAAATACCAATAATCCACATAAAATAATCAGTAACGGAGCGGTCGTTTTATTGCGCCATTTTTTCGCTGAACGGGTAAAGCGCGGCACAATCCAAGCGGCAGTTAACCCCGCTACAGCCAAAGCACCAGCCTCTGCCAACAAACTGCCTGGGAAGCATAAAGAGCCGACCCGCGCCAGTAACCAAACGCTGATTAACAGCAGCACTTTACCCGTTCCAATTGGCCCAAGTAAGTAACCGGCCACCACCAGCATGGCATAACCAATGAGCAGCTCATGTGCGTGGCCAAAGGTGCTGTACAAGCCTGCTGGTGCGGGTACAGCGGCTAACAGTGCCAATAGAGACCAAGGTAAAATCAGCGCGGCATAGGCGGCGGCCAGCGGAAACAAATACTGGCTGGCGGGTCTCTTCGGCTGTCTTAGCGCACGCGGTATGCTATCAGTCACAAAATCAGTGACCCTCCATTCAAGCCAATTCGTGGCGTTATTGCGTCAACTGACGATACAACTGCGGTAAACGTGTAGGTAAATGCTCAGGCTCACGAATCAAGGTATAACCATTAGCGCCAAACATATACGGCAGATAGTCAGCCGCTTCTCGGTCAATGGTGATACAAAATGGGATCAAACCCATTTTCTGCGCTTCCAACACGGCTTGACGAGTATCTTCAACCCCGTAACGACCCTCATATAAATCCAGATCATTGGGTTTACCATCGGTGACTAATAACAATACTCGACGCTTATGGGGACGATCTTTTAATAACGCGCTGGCTTGGCGAATCGCTGCACCCATTCGCGTGTAGTAACCGGGTTTCAAACCTTGAATAGTGCCACGGACAACATCTTCATAGCGCTGATCAAAACGTTTGATCTCTTGCATACGCACTTGATGACGGCGTAATGAAGAAAAACCATACAGGGCAAAATCATCACCCACTGCAGATAAGGCTTCACCAAACAGCAGCATGCTGTCGGCCACCACATCAATTACCCGCCGCTCATCATTAATGTGCGAGTCGGTCGACATCGAGAGGTCCGCTAACAATAAACAGGATAAATCACGATGTTGCTGGCGCTTTTCCATAAATAAGCCACGCTCAGCAATCTGTCCATGCTGACGCTCAACATGGAAATCTAAGCAGGCCTGTAGATCTAACTCATCACCTTGCGGTTGTTGATGCAACCAACGCGGCTCGCTGCGTAAGTTCTCAAATTGACGTCTGATGCGCCGCGCTAATTGACTCAAACGCAATGGCAAGGGCGCTGCGGCTTGATCACGCGGCTGCATCATTTGTATATTAACGAAATCTGCTTGCAGAGCATTTTTACGGAAATCCCATTCAGGCAGCTTAATGCCTTCACCCAAAGGGATATCATCCACATCGGCGGGTGGTAAATCGAGGTGTAATTTTAACCCACCACCTTTGCGCTTACGTTTACGCGATAAAGCCATCTCATCTAAGTCATCTGCTACTCGTGCGGCGTCAAGGTCTTCGCTGTCATCGCCACAACGATCGACATCAATATGCTCCGACCAGCTAAATAAGTTTTCTAGACGAAATGACAATAAGCCGTCTTTACCCGCGTTGTCTTCAACCCGCTTCGCTTGTTTGCGCACATCACGGCCTTGACCTTGTGCGCCACCGACCGCATCACCGTCATCGTCTTCGCTTTCGAGCTCGCAAGCTTGTGGGTCGCCCAGATTCTCAGCCGGATACAACCACAACGGCAGAGGAAAAGGTGCACGCTCAGTCACCGGGAAATCAACAACACTGCCTGGCTCTTGCATGGCTTGGCGCAAGGCGCGTTCTAAAACGGCTTCATTTTTCTTAAGCGTATTCGGGTCGGGACGTAAGGTTAAATGTGCGTCCAGCAAACGCTGATAACGCGCACGCATCGCCGGATACTGCTCTAATAAATTTTTTGTCCAACGCTGATTATCACGCCCCCAGTGACGCATTTTATCGGAGGTTGCAGCCAATAATGCCAGCCATCGGTACAAGTCACGATTGAGCGCTGGATCAGGGTAAACCGCTAAACTGGCAGGCAATCGTAAGTTTTCTGCATCTGCCCAGGCCACCGCTAACTGCTGGCTGCTACCGGCGACTTGCTGAATCAGGGATCGGCGTAACACCATTGTGCGTGCGCTGGCTGCTTCAAGCGCAATACCCGATGCACCACCTAAAGCACGAAACAACACCGCTAAAGAGCGTTGCATATCGACTAAATCAACTTGCGCTTCTGGAAAACCCGGATCAGCACGGCGAGTAATAAACCGATGCCAAATCTCACCGGCCCACTCTTCAACCTCAACACCAATACCCATATCCAACCTCACTTACTGCAGCATCCTCTGTACGAAAAAGTCCATACAGCTGCCGCCCAAACAACTTCGGCCCGCTATACAAGCCGGGCCGAAGATCGTTACATCACTACGTAATTTACGTAATTATGCTTGCCCAGCGGTGGTTACAGCCAAACGTCCACGCTGACGGAAGCTCAACAGGTAACAGGTCAAGCCAACCAAGAAGACAACCCCTGCGGACAAACGCAACCAGTAGAAGATAAACATCTGGTCTTGTGTGGCCATAAAGGATAATGCCGAGCCATCTTCTGGCACACGTTGCAACCAGATTTGTACAATACCGGCAGCGGACAAGAACAGCGTGATAAACACCATGCTAATTGTCATCAACCAGAAGCCCCACATTTCCATCACTTGCGCTTTATTATCAGGCGCTTCACCAATGCCACGTAACTTAGGCATGGCGTAGGAAATCAAGGTCATTACGATCAAGGCATAAGCGCCATAAAAGGCTAAGTGACCATGTGCAGCGGTGAGTTGCGTGCCGTGCGTGTAGTAGTTCACTGGCGCAAGGGTATGTAAGAAACCCCAAACACCGGCACCTAAGAACGCAGTGACTGTGGTACCCATTGCCCATAATGCAGCGGCTTTATTGGGGTGTTCACGACGACGACGGTTGATCATATTGAAGGCAAACAACACCATCGCAAAGAACGGTAACGGTTCCAGCGTGGAGAAGATCGAGCCGACCCACAGCCAAACCGTTGGCGCGCCAATCCAGAAGTAGTGGTGACCTGTACCTAAGATACCGGAGATCAGCGCCATGGCGACAATCACATACAACCACTTCTCAATCACTTCACGGTCAACACCGGTGATTTTGATCAGGACATAGGCAAGCATTGCCGCCATGATCAATTCCCACACGCCTTCTACCCACAAATGCACCACATACCACCAGTAAAACTTATCACGGGTCAGGTTATCTGGGTTGTAGAAAGAAAACAGAAACATCACTGCCAAACCGATCAGGCCGGTCATCAACACCACGTTAATCGCAGTTTTGCGACCTTTCAGCACAGTCATACCGACGTTGTACAAAAAGCCCAAGCAGACAACAACGATACCGACCTTAGTGATCAGCGGCTGCTCAAGGAACTCGCGTCCCATGGTTGGCAATAGATCGTTACCGGTCATTTGCGCCAATCCAGCATAAGGTACAAACAAGTAACCCAAGATGGTTAAGACGCCCGCGACAGCAAATATCCAAAATAAGATTATCGCTAATTTCGGACTGTGTAATTCGCGATCAGCTTCTTCAGGGATCAGGTAATACGCCGCCCCCATAAAACCAAACAACAGCCAAACAATCAGCAGGTTGGTGTGCACCATACGTGCGATGTTAAAAGGCAGCAGCGGAAACAAGAAGTCACCGACAATGTATTGCAGCCCCATTACCAAACCGAACAGAATTTGCCCAACAAACAACATCAGAGCAAACACGAGGTACGGCATCGCCACCTTTTGCGAAGCAAATTTTAAGTACGGATTATTCGACATAATCAGTTCCCCTTAGACTGACAAACCGCTTGGGCTGACAGTGCGTAAATGTTCGAAAGCAATGTAGCAGGCATATCAACCCTCCTTGTTTGGTGGCCAGTTATTGGTATCGATTTTCGAAGTCCATTTGAGGAACTCGGTTAAATCATCTATCTGGGCATCGGTTAAGTTGAACTGTGGCATTTGACGACGGCCAGGGATCTTAGTGGGCTGTGCTTTCATCCACGCAGGTAAGAAGTATTTGAAGCCTTCCTCACCACCACGACGAATAAACACATTACCCAGTTCCGGTGCAAAGTAAGCACCTTCACCCAGCAAACTGTGACAGCCAATGCAGTTATTTTCTTCCCAAACTAACTTTCCACGGATCACTGACTCAGTCAGTAAGTCGCTATTGGTGCGTTCTGGGATGGTTCTTTCTGTATGGTAAGTGAGTGCAAGAAAAACCAAGACGAAGAATAAACTTCCTCCATAGTAGATATTTCTCGCCATACCTTTTGTGAAAGTTTCAGACATGACGCCTCCTAATGAGTTATGCCTGCACATCATAGAAACAGTTGGTAACAAAACCCCTTGATAGCAATCAAGTATTCACAAGTGCCGCCTAGGCTTGTTGCACTAAGCCGCATAACACGGCCTTATTCTCGGTCTGCGCGAACGCTACGCAGCACTTTGTCGCAGCGTTAAGGTATCGTTCAGGGTTAAAAATCACCCCACAACTGCTGAGCAATGCTTAACGCCACCACTGGCGCTGTCTCTGTACGCAACACCCGTGGGCCTAAGCGCGCGGGCTGAAAGTTATACTGCGCTGTTTGCGCAACTTCATTTTCAGTTAAGCCACCTTCTGGGCCAATTAAGAACGCCAAAGTCCTCGGCGCAACATGCTCCGTTAAGGGTTGTGCAAGCGGATGTAAAACCAGTTTCAAATCCGCTTGCACACGGGCTTGCCAGTCTTGTAACGACGCGGGAGGATGAATCACTGGCACCGTTGAACGCCCGCACTGCTCACAAGCACTGATGGCGATTTGTCGCCAATGTTCCAAGCGTTTTTGCGCACGCTCATCGTTTAAACGTACTTCACAGCGCTCGGTGAATAGCGGGGTCATTTCATCAACGCCCAATTCAGTCGCTTTTTGGATGGCCCAATCCATCCGCTCGCCACGCGATAAACCTTGGCCCAGATGAATGCGCAAGGCTGATTCAGGCAGACCCGCCAGGCACTCGCGCAAATCCACCTGCACGGTTTTTTTGGTCACGCTAACCAATTCACCACGAAACTCATGACCGCTACCGTCAAACAATTGCACAGCAGCGCCGGTAGTTAAGCGCAGCACACGGCTCAAATAGTGCGCTTGTGCTTCTGGTAAATCATGCAGGCCCAACGCCAAGGGCGCAGCAACAAAAAAACGCGGTAGCGACATCATTAAACTCCAGCCATAAAAAACCACGCTATGGTGCGTGGTTTTCTACAGAGCGTCTAGCCGTTAATCGCTAGTCGCCCGATCAATCCCTTCGCTGGCGACTTCTGCCAACCAATTGATTTGTTCTGGGGTAATCACATACGGCGGAATAAAGTACACCACATTACCCAACGGCCGCAGCAACGCACCCTTGGCCATCGCATGCTGATAAACCTTAAGGCCACGGCGTTCTTGCCAAGCAAACGGCTCTTTTGTAGCTTTATCTTTCACCATTTCAATCGCCAGTACCATACCGGTCTGGCGTACTTCGGCAACGTGCTTATGCTCTTGCAGATGAGCCGTTGCCTCGCCCATCTGTTTGGCTAAGACTTGGTTTTTTTCAATCACATTATCTTGCGCAAAGATATCCAAGGTGGCTAACGCAGCGGCGCAGGCTAATGGATTGCCGGTGTAGGTGTGTGAATGCAAAAACGCGCGCATGCTGTCGTATTCAGCATAAAACGCTTGATACACCTGATTGGTGGTCATAATCGCCGCCATTGGCAGATAACCGCCAGTGAGCGCTTTAGAGAGAATCATAAAGTCTGGGGTGATATTGGCTTGCTCACAGGCAAACATCGTCCCAGTACGGCCAAAACCCATGGCAATCTCATCAACAATCAGATGCACGCCATATTCATCGCACGCCTCGCGCAGCAAGGTCAGATAGATCGGATGGTACATGCGCATGCCACCCGCGCCCTGCACGAGCGGCTCAAGAATCACTGCCGCCAGTTCCTGATGATGCTCGGCAAGGGTTTGACGCATATGCTCAAACATCAGACGCGAATGCGCTTCCCAACTCACCCCTTCAGGGCGGTGATAGCAATCTGGACTCGGCACTTTAATGCAGTCCATCAGCAAGGCTTTATAGGTTTCGGTAAATAACGCCACATCACCAACGGCGAGTGTCGCTAAGGTTTCACCGTGGTAACCATTGGTAATGGTGGCAAAACGTTTTTTATTTGGCTGATCGTTATTGAGCCAATAGTGATGGCTCATTTTTAACGCCACTTCAATGCCTGATGAGCCATTATCCGCGTAAAACACACGATCCAAACCCTGCGGCGTCATCGCGACTAAACGCTCAGACAACTCAATCACAGGGCCATGACTGAAACCCGCCAGCATCACATGTTCAAGCTGATCCAGCTGCTGTTTAATCCGATCATTGATACGTGGATTGCAATGGCCAAAAATATTAGTCCACCACGAGCTCACCGCATCTAAGTAACGCTTACCATCAAAATCTTCCAGCCAAATACCTTCGGCGCGACGGATGGGTACTAAAGGTAGTTTTTCATGGTCTTTCATTTGTGTGCAGGGATGCCAGAGCACTGCTAAATCACGCTGCATCCATTGATCATTTGAACTCATTACTTGCTCCCATTGACCGATGGCCAAGCCTAGCAGATGCATCCGCCACTGACAGAAAAACCTCAATGAGGGGTTGTTTAAGACGCCGCACTGCAGCTCAATTGCAGCTGCAAACTGTGCCTTTGCTTAGGCGCCAGCAACAGGTGATCAGCCAGCACATTGGCATTTTCAATGCAGAGCATCTGCTGCCATGCATCGCGGGCAAAACCACTCAGCGTTTGTGCTTTATCAACCCAAGGGTTCCAGACAATGGCTGAATGTGAGCCTTGCGTACGCAAGTGAATGCGCCGCTGCCAGCCTTGATCAACAATCTGCAGATGGGTCGGAACATTCAAATACACCCGGTCGGTTTCACTGCTAAAACGTAAGTCGCCCACTTGCTCGCGCAGTTGCCACTGCTCAAGCGTTTCATGATAAGGACAACCCGCTAAGCCTTGCACGGTAACCTTATCAATATCACTGACTGCAAAATAGGTATGCAGTGCTTGGCTGATCGCCAACGGCTGTGTGCCGAAGTTGTGATTATCTAAGTGAATGACTAAGCGCTCAGCCAGTTTGATATGCAATTGCAGTGTGGCAGCATGAGGCCAATCAGCTAAACCTTGGCGGGCATCCAGCTGCAAAGTTAACTGCACAGCATGGCGATCGGCGCGACTGTTTAACAACTGCCAATTTACAGTGCGCGCTAAGCCATGAAATGGCGCATCAGTAACGGTCATTTTTTGTACAACTTCAGGATTACGCTGGATATCACCAAACCATGGCCAACACACGGGTACACCGCCGCGCACGCCTTGGCCTTTGGCATATTCAGCACAGTCACTGAGCCAAATAAGTGGTGGCTGCTCAATATCTGGGAAATAACTCAGAATTTGCCCGCCTTGCTGGCAAACATCCAGCTGCGCTCGGCCAAAACGTAAGCGCCAGCCCGGCAAGCCAGAAAAGTCCATTGGCGTAATGGTATGTTGCATCTTTAACGCCCCTCAAGCATTGCCTTAATGGCCGCCATAAATCTGATTGGGTAACCAGGTAATGATTTCTGGCCACACGTAGGCAATCATCAACATGGTCAACTGAATACCAATAAAAGGTAAAACACCACGGTAAATGGTCGTGGTCGGCACCGAGGCTGGGGTTACGCTGCGTAAATAGAACAACGAAAAGCCAAATGGTGGGGTTAAAAACGAAGTTTGCAGGTTCAGTGCAATCATCACGCCAAGCCAGACCGGATCAAGCCCCATCGACAACAATACGGGACCGACAATCGGTACAACCACAAAAATAATTTCAATAAAGTCGAGAATAAAGCCCAGTAAAAAAATCACCAGCATCACGAGAAAGAAGGCGCCCAGAACCCCTCCCGGTAACTGCGCAAACACATTCTCAATCATCATATCGCCGCCAAAACCACGAAAGACTAAGGAAAACAGCGAAGCGCCAATTAAAATCATAAATACCATGGCACTGATTTCAGTCGTAGCAAACGCCACTTCACGTAAGCGTGGAATATTCAACTGGCCTTTCAGCAGAGCCAGCACTAACGCGCCAATCGCACCCAAAGAGGCCGCTTCAGTTGGCGTGGCGACACCGGCTAAAATAGAGCCCAGTACCGAACCCATAAGCACCAGTGGTGGTATTAGCGCTTTAAATAAACGCCCCCATTCAATCGGCCCTAAAGCCTCTTGCGGTAAGGCGGGGAGTTTTTTCGGTTGAGTCACTGCAACAAAAATAAGATAGCCAATATACATCCCGACCAACAACATCCCAGGAATCAAGGCACCAATAAAGAGGTCACCCACCGAGACGGTTTTCGGGGTAAACACGCCCATACGAATTTGCGCTTGTTGGTAAGCGCTAGAGAGGACATCACCCAGCAGTACCAAAATAATCGAGGGCGGTATAATCTGCCCTAACGTGCCGGTGGCCGCCAACGTACCGGTGGCTACCGCTGGATCATAACCACGGCGCAACATCGTTGGTAAGGCCAGCAAGCCAAGCGTAACCACCGTCGCGCCAACCACGCCGGTACTGGCCGCCAATAACGCGCCCACGACACAGACAGAAATTGCCAAGCCACCGCGCAGGGTGCCAAACAAGCGCGACATCGACTCTAATAAGTCTTCCGCCACTCGCGACTTCTCTAACATCACCCCCATAAAGACAAACAAGGGCACTGCCAGCAGAGTCTGGTTGTTCATAATGCCGAATAAACGGTTGGGTAATGCTTGTAAAAAAACCGGATCAAAAACGCCGATAAACATACCAAGTACGGCAAACAATAAAGAAACGCCGCCAAGGACAAAGGCCACCGGATAACCCAGCAGCAAGGTCAAACAAATACTGATAAATAAGGCAATCGCCAAGACTTCAGTCATGCTGCACACCCTTAACCAAGGACGGCGTCAGCAATTGCTTAATCAGCAGAACTAAATCCGCACAACACTGCAGCAGCAAGCTGCCCACCAATAGCAAAATAATACTCTTTTGCAGGTACATAAAACCTAATCCGCCAGCCTCACCAGAGGTTTCATGCATCGCCCAAGAATGGGTCACATAATCCCAACTGTTCCAACCTAAAAACAAGCACATCGGTAACAGCAGTAAGAGATGGCCACTGGTATCCACTAAGGCTTTTTTACGCTCGGAAAAGTGTTGATAAAAGATATCTACACGCACATGCGCCTGCCGCTGCAGCGCCCAAGCCGCCGTCCCCATAAAGGTCAAGGCATGCGCATACATCACCGCTTCCTGCAAAGCGGTTGCGCCAATCCCAAAGGCATAACGCAACACCACCACACAGGCCGTGCCGAGCACCAAAAACAATGTCAGCCAAGCACAAGCTCGACCCAAAGCAGCATTT
The DNA here is from genome assembly GCA_034006605.1 of Pseudomonas sp. Taxonomy (GTDB): domain Bacteria; phylum Pseudomonadota; class Gammaproteobacteria; order Pseudomonadales; family Pseudomonadaceae; genus Denitrificimonas. Next base: position 182,135 of record JAVESM010000001.1, read on the forward strand.
ATGCTCTGTATGCGCATGGCAACAGGCAACGACCAAGAAAGTAACGACATGGGAACGCTTCTAGAAACAATTAAGCGGCTAATTGTAGAGTCTGAGCCGCCAATTGACCATGTGTATGTTATCCACTCCGCTCGTGCATGGTGCTGTGGATAAGCTGGGGAGAAGCCACGCAAGACCATAGCGTGCGCGGCTTAGAGAAATCTGTGCAATAAATGTACAGCGTTTTAAAACAATGCACAAAGCTGCGGGATGGCACTGTGGATAACCTGTACATCTCTGGCTAAGCGCTATGATTGACGTGGCCTGCAGGGTGCTGATTGTTTTTTGATCAGCTCTGCAACGGCCACCGCAGGTGGCACAGTATCGAGCAGTCATCAGCACCACAAATAAATTGACAGCCTGTAACACTCCATTAACAATGCAGTTAAGTCGTTTAAAACCTGTGCTAACAACGGATGTACACCATGTCACCACGCATTTTAACAATCGTTGGCGTTGTCGCTATTACTTTAGCGCTATGGGGAATGTTACGCGGCAGGATTATTGCTGGTTCTCGGGGCTTCAAGAGCAACTACTACCACCGTGACGATAATCCCTTTTGTTTTTATGGCTTTGTCCTGATCTATTTTTCGATTGGTTCGTTTATTCTCTACCAGTCACTGCACTAGCCGCTATACGCGAGCACACAGCAGAAATCAGCGCAAACGCGTTATCCACAAAACACCTGCACCAACCTGTGGATAAACTGGGGGGAGATCGCTAGAGACCTTATATTTTAAGGCTTAGCCAGCTACGCTCAGAAAATCACCAGCCCTGTAAAAGAGTCCACAGCCACACTGTATCTAGCTATGGATAACATGTGCGCATATCTTGCAAATCATTGATTTTAAAGGCTTATATGCTGTTGATTACTTTTCAGGCAGTGCTTTACGCCCACGCTTTAACACCCGCCACGCATCCCAGCTATACACAGCAAGCGCTGTCCAAATAAAACCAAAGAAGACAAATGAGCGACTCTCAAACGGCTCTTTGAAAAACAGTACGGCCAACAACAGCAATACCGTTGGTGTGATGTACTGTAAAAATGCCAGCGAGGCATACGGCAAGTTTTTTGCAGCTTCGTTAAAGCACAGCAATGGCAATAAAGTCACCGGCCCTGCTGCTGCCAGCCAAAACATGCCACTGCTGCCCCAAAATTCACTTTGCATACTGGCGGCTTGTGGATTGATCCATAGCCAAACTAAAGCGACCGGTAGCAGCATCCAAGTCTCTATGGTCAAACCGGGCAATGCGGCAACCGGCGCTTGCTTACGAATCAACCCATAAAAGCCAAATGAAAAAGCTAACGCCAAAGAAATCCATGGCAGCTTGCCCAAACTCCAGACCTGTAGGCCAACACCCATCGCCGCTAAAGCAATTGCCAGCCACTGTAAGCGCCGTAAACGTTCACGTAAAAACAGCATAGCCAATAAGACATTCACCAGTGGATTGATGTAATAACCCAAACTGGCCTCCACCATTCGGTCATGGTGGACGGCCCAGACATAAATCAACCAGTTGCAGGCGATTAAGGTGCCGGAGGCGGCTAACACGATAAAACGTTTCGGATGACTGCACAGCTGCTGCCACCAACCACGGTGCCGCCAAATCAATAATAAACCGGCACTAAATATCGCTGACCAAATAATCCGATGAACAATCACCTCATCGGCGGGCGTGCCATCTAAGGTTTTAAAGTACAGAGGAAACATGCCCCAGACGCTATACGCGAGCAAACCAAGCAAGTAACCGCGACGGGGATTCGGAGTAAAGTTCATGTTTGTTAGCCAGCTAACTAAAGGTTCGTTTTATTTTAGTATGCAGATCTTGCAACGGTCTGACCTGCGGTTAAAAAAGCCTTAAAAAAGGCTCATCTAAGGCGGCGCGCTGCTCACGTAAAATCAAAATCTGCTCGCCCCAATAACGCTCTGTACCAAACCACGGAAAGCTCTGCGGAAACGCCGGATCATCCCAACGCTGCGCTAACCATGCACTGTAATGTAGCAAACGTAAGGCACGCAGGCCTTCAATCAGCGGCAGCTCACGCGCAGAAAAGTCATAAAATTCTTGATAACCCTCAACCAACTCGGACAGTTGTGATAAGCGTTCTTGATAATCACCGGCCAACATCATCCATAAATCTTGAATCGCCGGCCCAGTACGGCAATCATCTAAATCAACAATGAAAAAGCTCTCATCGCGGCACAATAAGTTGCCCGGATGACAATCGCCATGCACGCGAATCGCTGTATAGGGATGCTCAGTAAATAAAGCATCCACTTTAATCAACAAATCACGCACCACCGACTCCCACGCCGGCCGTAGACTTTTTGGCACATGCTCACCGCTGCGCAAACGCTCAAACGAAGCATGCCCATAACTGGCCACCGTCAACTCAGGACGTGCGTTAAAATGCTTACTGGCGCCCACCGCATGCAAACGGCCCAGTAGCTGCCCTAAACGGTACAGTTGATCAAGATTACCAGGCTCCGGCGCACGACCACCACGGCGTTCAAACAGAGCAAAACGGAAGCCCGCATGTTCAAATAAGCTTTGACCGTTATGTTGCATCGGCGCAACTAGAGGGACATCGCATTCAGCCAGCTCAAAAGAAAAAGCATGCTCTTCAAGAATTTGCGCATCGCTCCAACGTTCTGGGCGATAAAACTTAGCGATCAGCGGTGCATTATCTTCAATACCCACTTGATAGACACGGTTCTCATAACTATTGAGCGCCAGCACACGTGCATCACTTAAAAAACCAAGGCTCTCCACCGCATCCAATACTAAATCTGGGGTCAGTGCTGCAAACGGATGATCAGACATGTCCAGCTCCTTAGCGAGAAGCTCAGAGTGTAACAGTCTCACGCTAAAACGCGGCATGCCTAACAAGCTAAATCGTTATCTAGGCAAAGAACTCGACAGCTGAATTAAAGCGCGCACGAATCAACAACGATCAGACGTATCGGCACGCGTCATCACGACACAATTACTGTTCTGAGCATTCACTTTATAATGGCTGTGATACCTTTACCCTCACAGGTTAAAACTCATTAAGGAAGCCTTGCATGTCGTACCAAAACAAAAGCCGTCTGTTGATGTTTGGTGTTATTGGCGTATTTGCCGCCATTGCCGTGGGCTTACTCGCCGGTAAATACTTGGCAACTGAATCAAGTCAGAGCACGGCAATGCGTGAAGCAGGCATCATTGTGCTCCCGCAAAGCCGTGAATTACCCACACTGCAACTGAACAGCACAGAAGGCACAGTGCAATCGACTCAAGCACTGACTGGCACATGGCGTTTGGTGTTTTTCGGCTACACCTTTTGCCCCGATATTTGCCCTACCACCTTGGCTGAATTGCGCCAGCTAAAAAAGCTCTTGCCGCTCGAAGCTAAACAGAATATGCAGATCATAATGGTCAGTGTTGATCCTAATCGCGATACAACAGAGCAATTGAAACTCTATTTAGAATACTTTGACCCTGAATTTATTGGTTTAACCGGCCCATTGGTGGATATTCAAACCCTTAGCAATGCTCTGAGTATTCCCTTTATTCCTGGCGATACCAGCCAGCCGCGATACACCGTTGACCACAGTGGGAACCTCGCCATTATTGGCCCCGATGGCCGTCAGTATGGCTTTCTTCGCGCACCCTTGGATATCAAAAAACTGGCCGAACAACTCCCTAAAATCATCACGCCATAAAATAAGGAATCAGTAAGGTCGCGGCAATGATTAAACTCATTGCCAGCGGCCAACCGTACATAATCACCCGCCAGCGTCTTTGCGTATGCCGCAGCTCCATAAAGCCATCAATGATGAGACCTGATTTGATCACCGCTACCGTCAGCACAGCAGCGACCTGGCTGGCCAACGTCATCGTACTGGCGCCAAAATACACCGTCGCCGCTGTCGCAACGACCAATGCCAGCCAGCAGAAAATTAACACCTTGGTATTTGACATGTTGTGGTCCTACCCCAGTAAATACACAAGTGGAAAGATTATCACCCAAGCCAAGTCAATCATGTGCCAATACATCACCCCAGACTCCATGCCACTGCGATTCTCGGCATCAAAACCCAAATGCAAACAACGCCAAGCTAAAAAGGCCAAAACCAATAAACCCAGCCACACGTGTAGAAAGTGAAACAGCGTCAGCAGCCAATACAAAGTGAAGAACATATTGTATTCAAGATCAAAGCCTGCATTAGCAAGGTGGCTATATTCACTCAGTTTGAGCAGCACATAGACCATCGCAGAGGCAATCGCCGCAACCAGCAATAACGCCGCTTGCCGCGCCTTATTGGCCCGCACCCGCTCCACCGCCAGCGCGGCTAAAAATCCAGATGACAATAAACCTACGGTCATCGCAAAACCGGTGGAGGGATCAAGCTCAGCGCGCCCTGCGGCAAACAGATCAGGGTAAAGCATTTGCGTGACAGTAAACGCCAGAATAAACAAGGTGAAGGCTGCCAACTCAGCCAGGATAAAAATCCACATGGCTAGGTCACCTGGCAGCGCTTGTGGTGTTTTACTTTTACTCGAAGTGGACATCAACTACATCCATCAAAGCAGCCACAGTTTGTGGATCATCGCTCAGCGGTTCGGCCAAACAGGCTAAACAGGCTTCACGCACTGGCATACCGGCTTTGATCATGCGTGCAGCAAAAATCAGCAAGCGTGTGGAAGCAACTTCTTCCAGATCATGGTTCTCTAAGCGGCGTAATGCGTGCCCTAAGCGCACGATTTGGGCCGCCAGCTTGGCATCAACCCCCGCTTCGATTTCAACAATTTTTTGCTCTTCTGCCGCATGGGGATAATCAAAACGCAGCGCCACAAAACGCTGACGCGTGCTGGGCTTCATACCCTTAAGTAAATTTTGGTAACCGGGGTTATAAGAGACCACCAACATAAAACCAGGCGGTGCTTTCAGCGCTTCACCCGTACGCTCTAAGAATAACTCTCGGCGATCATCGGCTAAAGGGTGTAAAACCACTGCGGTATCTTGTCGCGCCTCCACCACTTCATCTAAGTAGCAGATCCCACCTTCGCGCACCGCGCGGGTCAATGGGCCATCTTGCCACCACGTGCCTTGCGCACCGATCAAATGTCGGCCAACCAAGTCTGCTGCACTTAAATCATCATGACAGGCGACGGTGTACAAAGGCAGGTTTAAACGGTGAGCCATATGCTGAACAAAGCGTGTTTTACCGCAGCCGGTCGGGCCTTTGATTAAGACTGGCATGCCATGCTGCCAAGCCTGACGAAAGACAGTTTCCTCATTACCAAGCGTCTGGTAAAACGGCTCATCAGAACTTACAAAAGTATCTTGGTTAAGACTTTTATTCACTCTTATACCCTACTAATTAACTTGGTTATGTCTACGGTAACTGTCTTTAAAGTGCATTCTCAACCACTCAAATAGTGAATCTTGATTGGCGTCAAGCGCATTGTCAGCCGCTCTGTCTAGGATGTGAATGCACACACGAATTACCCGGGATATGCCACAGTCACTCACTGATAACAGAATGGCACTAAAGCTCAAATAAAACATGTGTTTTATCAAGTGCGGTCATTCAAAGGAGATTAACTTATGTCTAACCAAGGCAAACCACTTCTGGCGGGTATCGTGGCCGCCATGTCGATGTCGTTATTGAGCTTTTCAATAGCCCATGCTGCGACCAACCCAGGAGACGCCGCTTACAAGGGCGCACCTTCAGCCGTTGGAGCGGCAGATGTTAAAACCATACGAACGGCCGGCGCACCTGATCTGTCAGATGCTGAGTTTGAGACAGCTAAAGAAATTTATTTCCAACGCTGTGCCGGTTGCCACGGGGTGCTACGCAAAGGCGCCACCGGTAAACCACTGACACCAGACATTACCCAGCAACGCGGACAAGCCTATCTTGAAGCATTGATTACCTACGGTTCTCCTGCAGGCATGCCAAACTGGGGTACATCAGGCGAGCTCACTAAAGAGCAGATCACGCTGATGGCCAAATACGTTCAGCACACGCCACCAACGCCTCCAGAGTGGGGCATGACTGAAATGAAAAACACTTGGAAGGTCATGGTTAAGCCAGAAGACCGCCCAACCAAGCAACTGAACAACCTCAAGCTCTCTAATATCTTCTCAGTCACCTTACGTGATGACGGTAAGATTGCGCTGATTGATGGTGATAGCAAAAAAATCATCAAAACCATCGAAACCGGCTATGCCGTGCATATTTCGCGCATCTCAGCATCAGGTCGCTATTTATTCGTGATCGGTCGTGACGCACGCATCGATATGATCGACTTGTGGATGAAAGACCCTTCTATCGTTGCAGAAGTTAAAGTAGGTATTGAAGCGCGCTCCGTAGAAACATCTAAGTTTGCTGGCTACGAAGATAAGTATGCTATTGCAGGCTCTTACTGGCCGCCACAATTCACCATCATGGATGGTGAAACACTTGAGCCTCTAAAAGTTGTTTCAACTCGCGGCATGACTGTTGATACGCAAGATTACCACCCAGAACCACGTGTTGCGGCGATTATCGCTTCACACGAACATCCTGAGTTTATTGTTAACGTCAAAGAAACCGGCCGTATTTTGCTGGTTAACTACGAAGACATTGATAACCTCACCACGACAAGTATTGGTGCGTCACTGTTCCTACACGATGGTGGCTGGGACAGCACACACCGTTACTTTATGACAGCAGCGAATAACTCTAACCAAGTTGCGGTGATCGACTCAAAAGATCGTAAGCTGACAGCCTTGGTTGATGTGGGCAAAACGCCTCACCCAGGTCGCGGCGCGAACTTTGTTCACCCAGAGTTTGGTCCAGTATGGGCAACCAGTCACTTAGGTGATGAAACCATTTCCTTAATTGGTACTGATCCGGTTAAACACCCAGACCAAGCATGGAAAGTTGTCTCGACCCTGAAAGGCCAAGGCGGCGGTTCACTGTTTATCAAAACCCACCCTAAATCCACCAATCTGTACTTAGATACCACCTTTAACCCAGATGCAAAAATCAGCCAATCAGCTGCTGTATTTGATATTAACAACCTCGATGCAGGCTACAAAGTCCTACCGATTGGTGACTGGGCTGACATCGATGGCGGTGTTAAGCGCGTCTTGCAACCTGAGTACAACGAAGCCGGTGATGAAGTGTGGTTCTCTGTGTGGAGCCAACAAGATGAAGTGTCTGCCATCGTAGTGGTTGACGATAAGACGTTAAAACTGAAAAAAGTGATCAAAGACAAGCGTTTGATCACTCCAACCGGTAAATTCAACGTGAACAATACTCAACACGACGTGTACTGAGTACACTAAGGGTGAGTCGCTTGCGGCTCATCCTTTACTAGCCTTGAGGAATACTTATGAAAAAGATCTTAATCCCAATGTTTGCCCTAGGGGCGGCCTTTGCTGTGCAACCTGCTTTAGCAAGCGACGGTGAAGCACTGTTCAAAACTAAACCCTGCGTTGCCTGCCACACGGTAGACAATAAATTGGTTGGCCCAGCTCTGAAAGAAGTCGCAGCAAAAAATGCTGGCGTTGAAGGCGCAGCAGATACCCTTGCTCTACACATCAAAAATGGTAGTGCTGGTGTTTGGGGTCCAATCCCGATGCCTGCTAACCCAGTAACAGAAGAAGAAGCTAAAATTCTTGCTGAATGGGTTTTAAGCCTCAAGTAATACCCGAGGAGTGCGTCATGACAGTCACCAAAAAAGCTGCACCGTATTTGGGAGTTTTCATGGTGTCACTCCTTCCTCTCTCTTTAAGTGTGGCTGCGCCTTTAACACATGAGCGACAAGCGACACTTGAGCATATCTTGATTCAAGACTGCGGTTCTTGCCATGGTTTGCGCATGACCGGTGGTCTCGGCCCTGCCCTGACCCCGCAACTATTAGCTGATAAATCCCGTGAAAGTTTAATTGCAACCGTGATGCACGGTCGCCCAGGGACAACTATGCCTCCATGGGATGCCTTGCTCACTGAGCAAGAAGCAACTTGGATGATTGATCGCTTGCTACAAGGAGTCACCCCATGATGCATCGTCTTGGCACTGTCGTTCTCGCTGGGCTCTTAAGTGCCTGTGCTATGCAACCGAGCAATCAGTTACGCGGTACGGGTGATTTAGGCATAGTGATTGAGCGGGCGGTTGGCAGTGTGCAAATTGTTGAGCACAGCCATAACACTGCACTGGCTCGCGTTGAAGGCTTAGGCGATTTATCCCATGCCTCAGTCGTATTTTCCCGCGATGCGCGCTTTGCTTATGTATTTGGCCGCGATGGCGGCTTAAGCAAAATCGATATGCTCCACGCAAAAATTGATAAGCGCATTATTCAAGGTGGCAACAGCATTGGCGGCGCCATCAGTCAAGACGGCCGTTTAATTGCTGTAGGGAACTACGAACCAGGCGGAGTTAAAGTCTTTGACGCCGACACCTTAGAGCTCGTCGCGGATATTCCCGCGACCACTGTAGCCGATGGCAGCCGTGGCTCACGCGTGGTCGGTGTGGTCGATGCACCCGGTCAACAGTTTCTCGTCAGTTTATTTGATACCGGTGAAATCTGGATTGCTGACTTCAGTAAAAGCAACACGCCAGACATCACCCGCTTTACCAACATTGGCGATCAACCCTACGATTCGATGCTAACCCCGGATGGCCGCTATTACATTGCGGGGCTGTTTGGTGAAGACGGCATGGCGCTGTTGGATTTATGGCATCCAGACAAAGGCGTAAAGCGTATTTTAGATGGCTATGGCCGTGGCAGTGAGAAACTCCCTGTCTATAAAATGCCACACTTAGAGGGCTGGACCGTTGCTGGCGATCACGCGTTTGTTCCAGCCATTGGTCATCATAAAGTATTGGTGATGGACACTAATTCTTGGCAGCAAACAGGTAGCATTGACACAATTGGTCAGCCAGTCTTTGTCATGGCACGCCCTGATGCACGGCAGATCTGGGTCAATTTTGCCTTCCCAGACAATCAGTATGTACAAGTCATCGACAGCGAAACCCATAAGATTCTCGCGACCTTAGAACCCGGCCCCGGTGTCTTGCACATGGAGTTCACCCCGCGCGGCGAACACATTTGGATCTCTGTACGTGATAAAGGTGAAGTGCAGGTGTGGGACACCGCAACCTTGAAAAAGCTTCACACTCTACCGGCTGACAACCCAAGCGGTATCTTCTTTAGCGACCGAGCACACCGCATCGGTCTGTAGGAGTTGTAGCATGGACGAGCTTTGCTTACGCATGCTGGATCGCTTCCAGCATGACCTGCCGATTTGCGCCCAACCTTATCAAGCCATGGCGGATGAACTGGGCTGTACTGAAGAGGATATTCTGCAGCGCTTAGAACAACTCAAGCAGCGCAAAGCCCTGTCCCGTGTTGGCCCGGTATTTGAACACAGCTTAGCGGGTGCCAGCACCTTAGTGGCTTTAGCGGTGCCCGCCGAGCGCATTGCAGAAGTCGCCGCACAAATCAATGCCTTTGATGAAGTCAATCACAACTACTTGCGCGAGCATGATTGGAACCTCTGGTTTGTCCTGACCGGGCCCAGCCGTAAACACCTTGATCAAACCTTAGTCAAAATCGAACACATCACTGGCCTGACGCCATTGGATTTACCGATGCTGACCGCCTATCAAATCAATTTAGGCTTTGCCCTCGGCAAAGACTCGCGGGTGCCAAAATGACCAGCACCTTATCGCTTGAACAACAACAGCAACTGCGCCGCCTACTAGAAAATGGCCTGCCGCTGACCTCACGTCCTTATCAAGCTTTCGCTGAGCACATTAATAGCACTGAACAGGCGGTTATCGAGCACGTACAACACCTCAGCCAACAAGGCTTATTCCGTCGTTTTGGCATCGTCGTCAAGCACCGTGCACTGGGCATTAATGCCAACGTGATGCTGGTGATGGATATTGAAGATGAGCGCGTTCAGCAAATCGGTGAAGCGCTGGGTGAAGCGCCGGGCGTGAACCTGTGCTATCGACGTCCACGTCGCCCTGGCTGGCCGTATAACCTATTTTGTATGGTGCATGGGCGTGATCGTCAAGCTGTTGAGGCGCATGTTATCCAATTACTAGAACAACATAATTTACAACAACGCCCGCATCACTTGCTGTTTAGCACCCATGCTTTCAAACAGCGCGGTGGTCGTTACAATCAACATCAAACGGGGACAGTCTAGTGGATGAATTTGATCGTCGCCTACTCAATCGCTTACAACAGGGCTTGCCATTGGTGCGTGCCCCTTGGGAGGAACTTGCCAAAGAACTTGAGTGCAGTGCCGAACGTATTCGTGAGCGTCTGCAAGAATTACTGGATGACGGCACCTTAACCCGCTTTGGCCCAATGTTTGATATCGAACAATTGGGTGGTGCTTTTACTTTAGCGGCAATGACCGTGCCGGAACAGCGCTTTGATGAGGTGACCGAACAACTCAACGAGATTGCTGCTGTAGCGCACAACTACCGTCGCGAGCACGCCTTCAACATGTGGTTTGTTTTAGCCTGCCCCACACCTGAAGGCATTCAACGCAGCATCGCAGAAATTGAAGCCCTTACTGGCTTATCAGTGCTGAACCTACCCAAGGAGAAGACCTATCATGTCGGCCTCCACTTCCCACTCTGATCAACAACTTGCGCAACAGCTCATCACGCTGACCGAAGCGGGTATGCCATTAGTCGCTGACCCTTGGGCGTGGATGGCTGAACGGATGCAACTCAGCGTCGATGATACGCTGGCCTTATTGCAGCGTTTGCAAGACAGCGGTGCCATTCGACGCATTGCCGCAGTACCCAACCACTACCGTCTCGGTTATACCTTTAATGGCATGACGGTTTGGGATGTCGATGATGCGCATATCGATCGTTTAGGTCAGCTTGTCGGTAACTTACACTTTGTCAGTCATTGCTATCGTCGTCCGCGCTTAGAGGGCTGGCGTTACAACCTATTTGCCATGGTGCACGGCTTAAATGCGGAGCAAATAGAATACGAACGAAATCTTATTCGCGATCAACTCGGCGATGCATGTCGGGCTGATACGATGCTGGTCAGTAGTCGCATTTTGAAGAAAACCGGTTTGCGACTGGCCGCTCAGCGTCAGGAGAAGTAAGCATGCTAAGAATCAGCACTTATCTACGTGCCATTGCTGGCCAAAGTCCTGCACCACGTGCAGCAAAACCCGGCAGCACGCGCGCGCCCGTGGTTATTTGGAACGTCTTACGACGCTGCAACCTGACCTGCAAACACTGTTACTCAACCTCTGCTGACATTGACTTTAAAGGCGAGCTGAATAGCGCAGAAGCGCTGGCTGTCATTGATCAACTGCATGCTGCAGGGGTGAAGGTTTTGGTACTCAGTGGTGGTGAACCGCTGATGCGTCCGGATATTTTTCAGTTGGCTGAGCGCGCCCGCCAGTACGGCTTTTATGTGGCCCTCTCGACCAATGGCACCTTAATCAACGAAAGCAATATTGAGCAAATCGCTGCAGCTGAGTTTGATTATGTCGGTATCAGTATCGACGGCTTGCCAGACATTCATGATGCCTTCAGACAAATGAAAGGTGGCTTTGCCGCCTCCATGCATGCCGTTAAGCTCTGCCGTCAGCGTGATATCCGTGTTGGTCTGCGTACCACCTTGACCATGCATAACCATATGCAGCTGCCAGCTCTACTCGATTTGATGCGTGAATACGATGTGCAAAAGTATTATTTATCACACCTAAACTACAGTGGTCGCGGAAAGCGCAGCAGTAAAATTGATGCGCACTGGCAAATGACCCGTGACGCCATGGAGCAAATTTTCGATCGCGCTTGGGACGATGTACAAAAGGGCATTGAAACAGATTTTGTCAGCGGTAATAACGACGCCGATGCGATTTTATTGCTGCAGTGGACCGAACGTAATGTGCCACAACACTACGCACAAATGGAACAGATGCTGCGTGCTTGGGGCGGTAACGCGTCTGGCGCTGGCGTCGCGAACATTGATAACCTCGGTGATGTACACCCTGATACTTACTGGCAACAACACACCCTTGGCAATGTACGGACACAAAGCTTCTCGGATATTTGGCTGAACAACCCTGATCCTTTATTGCTGCAGCTGCGCCAACATCCACGCCAAGTCAAAGGTCGTTGTGGTGAATGCCAATGGCTAAGTATTTGCAACGGTAATACGCGTACCCGTGCCTGGGCTGGCGGTGATTTATGGGCGGAAGATCCAGGCTGCTATCTCTCTGATGAGGAAATAGGTGTCGCTGTATTGCCAGAAATCAAATGTGTAGCGCTGTAGGTTTGTCACGCTGCGTGTGATGCCTTTATTACCGTGACGAAAGTCACTTTGGAGCTGACATGGTTCAGACAACTTGCCTCCCCGCTGCACTACAAGCCCCTTTCGCCTACGGTGAAGTCGCGTTAATTGGTGCAGGCCCTGGTGATCCAAGCCTGCTTACTTTGCGCGCGTGGAGCTTATTACAGCAAGCCGATGTCGTCGTCTATGACCGGCTTGTCAGTCAAGAACTGATTGCCTTATTACCTGAACGCTGCGCGCGCCGTTACGTGGGGAAATCCAGCGGTCATCACAGTTTGCCACAAGAGCAGATCAACGCCTTATTGGGCAATCTTGCCCAGCAAGGCTTACGTGTTGCACGCCTGAAAGGCGGTGATCCATTTATTTTTGGGCGTGGCTCAGAAGAACTCGATTACCTGCTTAAATTACAGATCAGCTGCCAAGTGGTACCCGGCATTACTGCCGCCTCTGGCTGCACCGCTTACGCCGGGATTCCATTAACCCATCGCGGTATCGCTCAATCCTGTCAGTTTATTACCGGTCACTTGCAAGAAGACGGCGCCTTACATTTAGCATGGCAAGGCTTAGCCAGCCCCAACCAAACCTTAGTTTTTTATATGGGCCTAGGCAGCCTCGAAGAAATCTCCACACAATTAGTGCAGGCCGGCTTAGCGGCTGATACCCCGGCAGCCTTGATCGGTAACGGCACCTATGCCAATCAGCAGGTGGTGCGCGGCACATTGGCGCAACTACAAGAGATGGCGACTCACGCAAATCTGACACCACCGACCTTAACCGTGATCGGTAAAGTTGTAGGTTTGTTCAGTCATCACTCGGTGAGCCACCCCGCGCATATCAGTCACACCATTAACGAAACAGAGGAAGCGGTATGCGTTTAAACATTGATTGGCGACCACTGAGCGTACTCGGCATACTCGGCTTTGCTAGCAGTGTCGTGGCCACAGAAACCACTGATTTCACCGCCACGCAAAAACTCTATGAGCAACACTGTACGGTCTGCCATGGCGCACAACGCATTGGTGGCGCGGGGCCTGCATTATTGCCAGAAAGTTTAGGCCGCATCAAAAAACCTGAAGCCAATAAGGCCATCAGCGAGGGCCGTCCAGCCAGTCAAATGGCAGCCTACAAAGACATTCTCAGTCCGGCACAAATCGAAACGATGGTGGAGTATCTGTATACCCCGATCGCAAACCCGCCAACCTGGAGTGATGCTGAGACCAAAGCCAGTCACCGTATGCTGGTTGATGTCAGCACATTGTCTGAGACACCGTTACACAAGTCTGATCCGCTTAATTTATTTGTTGTGGTTGAAGCCGGCACGCACCATGTCACCATCTTAGACGGCGATACCTTTGAATCAATAGCACGCTTCCAATCACATTTTGCCTTGCATGGCGGACCCAAATTCTCCCCCGATGGACGTTTTGTTTACTTTGCCTCACGTGATGGCTGGGTCAGTAAATACGACCTCAACAACCTCACTATGATTGCCGAAACACGCGCCGGTTTAAATACGCGCAACCTCGCGGTCAGCAACGACGGGCGCTGGGTGTTGGTGGGTAATTATCTGCCCGGTAATCTCGTACTGCTCAATGCAGATGACCTCACGCTAGTGAAAAGCATTGCGACTGTCAGCGCAGATGGCAAAGCTTCACGAGTGAGCGCGGTGTATACCGCACCACCACGCGACAGCTTTATCGTGGCCCTAAAAGATGCCAAGGAAGCATGGGAGTTGTCTTATGCCGGCACCCCAGACTTCACCCCGCGGCGTATTATTGCGCAAGACTTTTTAGACGACTTTTCATTCACCCCAGATTATCGCTATTTATTAGCGACCTCACGTAAGGCCCAAGGTGGCCAAGTGATTAACCTCGATACCGCTAAGTCAATCACCGATATCCCATTGCCTGGTATGCCGCACCTCGGCTCGGGCATTTACTGGAAACGCAACGGTGATTGGGTGTTTGCTACACCGAACATCAGCAAAGGTTTAATTTCCGTATTGGATCTAAAGACGTGGAAACTCATTAAAGAAATCCCGACCGAAGGTCCAGGCTTTTTTATGCGCAGCCATATCAACTCTAAGTACGCATGGACCGACGTATTCTTTGGCCCTAACCAAGACGTTGTGCACCTAATTGATAAGCAGACGTTAGAAATCGCCCACACACTGCGTCCAATGCCCGGCAAAAATGCAGCACATGTCGAGTTCACTAACGATGGCAGCCATTTAATTCTCAGCGTGTGGGACACAGATGGTGCGCTGATTGTTTACGATGCGAAAACCCTCAAGGAAGTCAAACGCATCCCAATGAATAAACCCTCAGGCAAATACAACGTGGGCAACAAAATCGAATTTGCCGAAGGCACATCACACTAACGCTCAAGATCTTTGTCGGCTGGCTTAGCTGGCAAAGATCAACGCCCGCAACACATGGACAGCTACAATTCGATGGTGACTGGTCACTCATTATTAGGATTTTTCACAAGTAGGGGCGTATTTCTACATCACACGGCTGCCTAAGTGGCAGTTATAGAGGCTCACTATGTGGTTCCAGTGGAAGAAAAAAGCAATCCAATTACAGCAACAAAATACCGCATTGCACGCTGAAAATACCAAACAAATTGAGCATATTCACCAGCTTGAAGAAGCGCTAGCCAGCTCACAAAACACCGCTAAAGACCATCAACAACAACTGCAGTTTAACCGTGGCGTCTCCAGCAATCTGATTCGTTTTGGTAGCTCAATTGCCCACCTTGGCGATTCTTTTGAATACCTCTCGGAACAGATGGATCGTAACAAACAGCATGCACAAGCCGTCGCTAGCGCCACCACTACCAACCAAGAAAACTTCAGTGAGCTGCAGAGCAAGGCCATTGAAATGGAAAGCGGTCTTTCAGAAACCACTGAAAAAATTGATACATTAGCCGCGCACTCACAAGAAATTAACGGCATCGTCGATCTGATTAGCGGTATTGCCAGTCAGACTAATTTACTCGCCCTTAATGCCGCCATTGAAGCAGCCCGTGCCGGTGATGCTGGACGAGGCTTTGCCGTGGTGGCCAGTGAAATTCGCCATCTGGCTGAAAGAACAGCTTTAGCGACCAATGATATCGTCCATAAGATCAATGAAATCCAAACAGAAACCAAACAAGCCCATGACTACATTCAAAGCCAAGGCCAGCTTGCTCAAGGGTTTAGTGAAACGACACAACAAGCCGTTAGCGCGATGCACAACCTGCACACATTAGCCAAACGCATGCAGACAGATATCGAGCTGTCAGCATTACGCGCGGGTATTGAATTGGCCAACCTAGATGAGCTGTCACTCAAGTTTATTGTTTACAATCATCTGCTGAACCAGAAACAATCAGCCGTACCACAACTGCCATCTGATCATGAGTGCCGCTTTGGACGCTGGTATTACAATGACAACAGCCGAGACTTGCATAAACTGGCCGAATTCCAGCGTATTGAACGCCCGCATAGCCGCGTGCACGAGCAAGGCCAGCACGCGATGCAAACGTATCAACAAGGCGCATTAGAAGCAGCGGTGCAGCACCTACAAAGTATGGAAGAGGCCAATCTTGAAGTGATGCAGGTGGTCACCGCAGTCCTTAAGCACTTTGAGCAGCAACCCTAGCAGACTTGCGGTGACCGCTTGCGCGCGCCACACTACCGGTCATTCTTTCTAGGGAACGGCCTGATGATTGTTCGCCCACGTCGCGGTTTTTTACCGTTATTACTGACATTGCAAGGCTCAATACTGCCAGCGGTGATGCCGAAGGTCATTTTAGTCGCCAGCTTAGCGGCCGCAGCTTTTGCGGTGCATGAAACCTTTCCCAATTACTTTCCAAACTACGGCTTAGCACCCTTCAGCATTCTCGGGTTAATGCTCTCGTTGCTGCTCGGTTTTCGCAATAACGCCAGTTATGCACGCTGGTGGGAAGCGCGCCAGCAGCTCGGCAGTCTATTGGTTGAATGCCGCACACTGGCCCGCTTAAGTATGTCGTATCTTACTGCGGCACCGCACAGTCAGCAGCGCTGCATGCTGCTGATTCGCGCCTTTAGCCGAACTTTGTTGTATGGACTGCGGCAGCGCCCGCTACCCGGTAGCCTTGATGAGCTGCTCGACCAAGAGACTTGCCAAGCAATTTATACCGCAAATAACCCTGCTAATCAGGTGCTACGCTTACTCAGCCTTGAAGTGGCTTACGCACATCAGCAGGGTCATTTGTCAGATATTTTCGTCAATACCTTTGAAACACGCATCACTGCCATGACAGAGATTCAAGCAGCCTGTGAGCGCTTACATAACACCCCGATTCCATTCGCTTACATGCTGTTGGTGCACCGTACGGCGTACTTATTCTGCTTCCTACTGCCCTTCGGTTTAGTTGCCAGCGTTGGTATTTCTGCACCTTTTATCAGTGCTTTAGTCGCCTATGTGTTTTTTGGTTTAGATGCACTCAGCGAAGAGCTCGAAGAACCTTTTGGCGAGCGGCCTAATCAACTGCCCTTATTCGCCATTGAACGCACCATAGAAATCAACGTCTTAGAGGCCCAAGGCCTCCCCATCCCCGAGCCTATTGAACCGCAAGGGTATTGGTTGAATTAGCCAGCACGCTAAAATCGCTAATTCATGCAATACCTGCAAGTATCTTTGCTAAAATGCGCAGCGAAATTCTATCGCCAAGGAACTGTTGTGATTGAAGCCGTATGGATTGTCTTTGCGTTTAGCTTAGGTATCGCTGTTCGCATGATCGGGCTGCCGCCTTTGATTGGCTATTTGGCAGCGGGCTTTTCAATTGCAGCCTCAGCCGACTACCTTGGCTTAACCGTAGAAAGCACCTCCGCTTTGCAGCATATCGCCCATCTGGGTGTGCTCTTATTGTTGTTCACCGTGGGCCTGAAACTTAAAGTCAAAAGTTTAGTGCGCCCAGAAGTCATGGGCGGTGGCCTGTTACATTTTTTCATCAGCACCCTCATTTTTGCACCAGCTTTTTTCTTGTTTTTAGAGGTCAACTGGTACACAGCAGTGATGCTGGCAATTGCCCTATCCTTTTCCAGCACTGTATTAGCCGCTAAAGTTTTAGAGAGTAAACGTGAACTGCGTGCATTTCATGGCCGTATTGCCATTGGTATTTTGGTGGTCCAGGACTTAATTGCCCTAGGCGTGATGAGTGTTGCCAGCGGACAAACCCCATCAATGTGGGCGTTGGTGGTGTTTGGTATTCCATTATTGCGCCCGCTGATTTATCGCTTAGTCGATTACAGTGGCCACGAAGAACTCTTGGTTTTATTGGGTTTACTACTGGCTCTGGTGGTCGGCGGCTATGGCTTTGAGCAAGTCGGTTTAAGCTCTGAGTTAGGCGCACTAGCCTTTGGTGCATTACTCGCCAACCACCCGCGCGCCGGTGAGCTGTCAAAAGCGCTATGGAGTATCAAAGAGGTTTTCTTAGTTGGGTTCTTCTTGCAAATCGGAATTGGCGGTTTACCTGATCAGAATGCGATTATTTTTGCCCTGATCATGGCCATTATTTTACCCTTTAAAGGCTTATTGTTTTTCGCCATGATGGTGCTCTTTAAGCTCAGAGCACGCAGTGCATTTCTAACCAGTTTAAGCCTGACCAACTACAGTGAGTTCGGCTTAATTGTTGCGAGTATTGCGATCCCTGAGTGGATCATTCCACTGGCGTTGACCGTAGCATTTTCCTTTGTCGTCTCGGCTCCGCTCAATCGCTTTTCCCACACGCTATATGAAAAACTCAATAAGTATCTGATTCGGCTCGAACGCAAAGGTTTTCATCCGGATGAACAGCCATTATATATCGATGATGAGATTCTCATTGTTGGGATGGGCCGGACAGGGATGGCCGCTTATAAAGAACTGCATGACAAAGGTTATGCAGTTCTCGGCATTGACTCCGACCCAATCAAAATTGAACAACAAATAGAAAATAACATTCACAGCTTATTCGCTGATGCGGAAGACACGGTGTTCTGGAAACGTCTGCATGCACCGCATTTAAAATATGTGATTCTAGCGGCCAATGATTTAGAAGCAAAAACCCTCGCCGCACAAAAACTGCGCGAAAGTGGCTTCAAAGGCTTGATTATCAGTCACTGTTTGTACCCTGAACATGCGGAAAGTATCCGTGCTGCTGGCGCTGATTTTATCCACAAAACGTTTTCAGAAACAGGCTTGAGATTGGCCGAGCATGTACTAGAGCGCACAGAGCAAGCAAAATCTAACCTGCCGACTTAGGCCGCCACGCCAAACATAAAGCCCACAGCCATGGTTAAGCCCATGGCTAACATTCCCCAAAATGCCACACGCAATGCGGCCTTCACCACACTGGCGCCACCCGCCTGTGCCGCTAAGCCACCAAGCACCATCAAAAACAATAGCGCGCTACTCGGAATGACATACAACAAGCTCTGCACAGAGCACAACATCACCATTAATAGCGGCAGAAAAGCACCTATAGAAAAAGTTAAAGCCGATGAAAGTGCGGCTTGTATTGGACGCGCTTGCAGCTCTACAGACAAGCCCAGCTCATCTCGCGCATGCGCACCCAAAGCATCATGAGCGGTCAACTGTGTCGCAACCTGCTGAGCTAAATTAGCATCCAAACCCCGCTTACGATAAATAGCCGCTAGCTCAGCCAGCTCATAACCCGGTTTGTCGGCGAGCTCTTGCCGCTCTACAGCTAAGTCAGCCTCTTCAGTATCAGTTTGTGAGCTGACCGAAACATATTCACCGGCGGCCATCGACATCGCCCCCGCAACCAAACCTGCGACGCCAGTAACAAGTATTGTTTGCGTACTCGCACCCGAGGCGACAACACCAAGAATCAAGCTAGCCGTCGAAACAATCCCATCATTGGCACCCAAGACTGCAGCCCGTAACCAGCCAATACGATGAATTTTATGCGTTTCAGAATGTGCCATGCGAAAGCCTACTCAACAGTAAAATGTACCAATACTTAAAACACCGCACTCACTCTGCATCACCGATTAGCGGCAAGGCTTGATACTCCAAGGCTTGCTTAGCAATGGCATAGCACTCTTCAATATGGGCATGACCAATCAGTAACATCGCGCTACCACTCAATGCAGCGGCGGCAGCCTGTCCGGCAAAGGGAATGAACTTTAACGCTTGTTTTGCCGTCAGGCGCAGACCGACTCTCTTTAACAACAACAGCACCACGTGCTTACTCACCAACTGGCCCACTACACGTGTGCCGGTGGTTTTAATCACCCCATACAAAAAGCTTTTAAACTGTGGGTCAAGGCGATTAATTTGCTCAGGCGTTAAGCCAAAATGACGATTAATCGCCGGCAACAACTCTAACAACAGCCCCACATCAGCAGCGATATCAACGCCTGGCACAGGCAACAACACCATGCCACTGGACGCCAGCGCGCGCTTTTTCACCATTGTTTTGCATTGTAAGCGCACGGCTTCAAGTTCTTGTATTGATGCCATCAAAGACCATCACCTCTCAATAATGCCCACTCAATGAGCTTACATCCTCTTACTCACTTTGCACGGCCCATTCAAGCACTACATGTCACGTTTAAGGTTAGTGTAGTTTCATACGTGGATGAGTGCGCTTACCGATACGGTCACTGAGCATGATTAATGCCGTACGAAATACGCCATAGAGTACAACTTGGTGCATACGGTACAAAGATATATAAAACATCCGCGCCATCCAACCTTCCACATTCACGGTGCGCATAAAACCACCCATAATATTACCCACCGCACTGTATTGCGACAGCGATACCAGTGAGCCGTAATCACGATACTGGTAACTCGGCAGTGGCTTACCCTGTAGCTTTAACGCCAAGCTTTTGCTTAAAAAGCTGGCTTGTTGATGCGCCGTTTGTGCTCGCGGCGGCACATTCTTATCGCTGCCCTCACTCACCGGACAAGCGGCGCAATCACCTAAAGCAAAAATATTCTCGTCAAGGCTCGTTTGTAAGGTGGTACGCACGACTAACTGATTAATACGGTTGCTTTTTAAGCCATCCAGCTCGGTTAGAAACTTAGGGCCACGTACCCCTGCTGCCCAGACTTTTAAAGACGCCGGAATAAACGCCCCATCCTTGGTTCGCATGCCCTCAGCCGTCACTTCTTCAACCGCCGCCGACAATTTAACCTGCACACCCAGCTTAAGTAACTGCTGATGCACTTCGCCAGCAATTTTCTCTGAAAGCGCCGGCAAAACACGTGGCCCTGCTTCGATAATCGTAATACACATATTTTCTGGCTGAATATTATCCAAACCATAGGCGGATAATTGCTGCGAGGCATGCCTCAACTCAGCCGCCAACTCAACGCCTGTTGCACCGGCACCAACAATGGCAATATTCACCGCATTATTGTCTTCACCGTTCGCGTGCGCGCTTAAATACTCACCCAGCAAACGCCGGTGAAAATTCAACGCATGTTGTGGGCTATCCAGGAAAATGCAGTGTTCGGCCGCACCTTGAGTGCCAAAGTCGTTGGTGAGGCTACCAACAGCAATCACTAAAGTGTCATAACTTAAACTGCGCGCAGGGACTAACTGATGGCCTTTTTCATCCACAGTCGCACTCAGTTCAATGGTTTTTGCTTGGCGATCGAGGCCAGACAACTTACCAATCTGAAACTCAAAATGATTCCATTTGGCTTGTGCGACATAATTTAATTCATTATCCGTACTGTTCAGTGAGCCAGTGGCCACTTCATGCAGTAACGGTTTCCAAATATGCGTGAGATTGGCATCCACTAAGGTGATTTTGGCCTGCTTGCGCTTACCTAAGGTGCGACCTAAGCGCGTCGCTAACTCAAGTCCGCCAGCACCGCCGCCCACGACTACAATGCGATGTAACATATTGTGCAGCCTATAAAACAATAAAAAGTTGTCGCTACTATACGATGAAAGTCGCATGTAACGCAGTGTTCTTTATGGCTGGTGCTAAAGATGCAAGTATTTAATCTATATTTTACTGCGTCTAAATGTCGCGCAAAACAAACCTTCCAGATGACGATCAACAAACCATTACAGCGTCACACGCATTCTATGTGCGCGGACGCCATACCGGGTCTTTAGCGCAGCTTGATCACTAACTTACCCACGGCTTTACGTGCCGCTAGGGTGTTAATCGCTTGCCCTGTGTCTTCGAGGGAGAAGGTCTGCGAAACCAAGGGTTTGAGTTTGCCTTCGGTATACCAAGTAAACAACTGTTGAAAGTTCGCCACATTGTCTTGCGGTTGACGCTGGGCAAACGCACCCCAGAACACACCAATGACTGCCGCGCCTTTCAATAGCGGTAAATTGGCAGGGAGCGAAGGAATCGTGCCGCTGGCAAAACCAATCACCAACATCCGCCCATTCCAAGCAATCGAGCGGAACACCGTTTCAAATAAATCACCGCCCACTGGATCAATAATCACATCAACGCCTTGCCCCTTGGTTAAGCTTTTCAAGCGTTCACGCACGTCTTCATCTTGATAATTAATCAACTCATCAGCGCCCGCCTGGCGTGCCACCTCAAGTTTTTCTGCACTGCTGGCAGCGGCAATCACCCGCGCACCCATCGCTTTACCAATTTCAATCGCGGCCAAGCCAACCCCACCGGAAGCACCCAGCACTAATAAAGTCTCGCCGGCTTGCAAAGCACCGCGCTGCTTAAGGGCATGAATCGCGGTGCCATAGGTCATGCTAAAGGCGGCGGCGGTAGCAAAATCCATCGCATCAGGCATCGGCAAAATATTATAAGCCGGCACCGCAACTTGCTCAGCACAGCTGCCCCAACCGGTCAACGCCATCACTCGATCACCGACTTTAAGATGGCTGACTTTCTCACCCACCGCGCTGATCACGCCTGCTGCTTCACCACCCGGAGAAAAGGGGAACGGCGGTTTAAACTGGTATTTCCCTTCAATAATCAAGGTATCGGGAAAATTAATGCCTGCTGCGTACACATCCAACAGAACTTCATTCTTCTTGATCTCAGGGCTGCTGATCTCCTCAACAACCAAGGTTTCTGCAGGACCAAAAGCTTTACACAACACCGCTTTCATATAACACCTCATTTATTGTTTTCTTGAGTGTAAGGCTCAAGCGACAGAGTTCAATCTGTATACATATAAATGATAGTGCATTATCCACCGGTATCACGCCAAGATCGGCACTGTTTAATCCGCTTAATACCCTGGAGATGCTTATCCAGTCAGCTATTACTTCGCCCTTGCAACCCTTGCAGCCGGTACATCACGCCTTTTAGGCAAGCCATCATCCATAGCTCAGAGCGTTTCTTGATAATGAACATGCCCTTGGTTTGAAAATTTAGCAGCGAAAGAATAGCCGCGTACACCTTGGTCAAACCCCTTTGTAGGGATTAACCAACGGCCTAAGCGATACAAATAATCAAAATGATGATTAAGCTAGCATTCGTCCGAAACAAAAGTACGCTTAAATAACTTACACTGCACAAGCAGACACCCTATATTCTTGTCAGAGTATCCATGGATAGACGCATGGGTCTTTTTTATGCCTTGGAGCCATCACTGTGAAATATCTATCAATCCTGTTACTCGCTTTTTCATTCGGCTGGACCACCGCTCATGCCCAAGAGGAAGAGGCTCCTGTCGCTCATGCGCCATCCGCGTATGTCAGCTTAGTGCCCGCACTGGTAGGTAATTATGGTGCAGGGACAAAACTTAAATACTACAAAGCCGACATTGCCTTACGAGTTAAAGCTGAAAACGTAGCAAAGGTGGAGTATCACGAACCGTTGATTCGCGATCAGTTGATTCAATTATTTGCTCAACAAACCGATGAAAACATGAGCTCTACTGAAGGCAAAGAAGCCATGCGCCAAGCGGCGCTTGTACAAGTACAAACTATACTGAAGGAAGAGGAAGGAGACATTCTGGTCGATGACTTGCTGTTTAATAATCTCATCGTGCAGCCATAATGCTGCAACACACTTACGCGCTTTATCAAGGCATAATTTAACTTGCCCAACAGCTCAGTACAGGCACATCTTGATTAACCAGCACAGGACTTATAATGCTGCGCAATCGCGCATAGTCCAATAGCAATCAACCCAAGAATAACTATTGCAACAGGTATTGTATTCAGCGTCAGCGGCATAAAACTAAATACGAATCCAACCATCCCCGCCAACAAAAACTGTATCAAGCCCATAAGTGCTGAAGAAACGCCTGCATGCTCTTGCGTATTTTCCATAGTGATAGCTGTAATATTACCTGTAATCAAACCCAACATAGATAGCGCCAAAGCCAGCAACAGCCAATACCGCCAGAATGTTACCCAGTCAAAATAAACTAAAGCTAATAATAATAGCCCAGCACCTACAAAGATAAATATGCCAGAAAACAGTAAACGCGCCACACTATAGAACTTCAATAAAAACAAATTAATTTGCCCAGTCAAAATCATCCCTGCAGCGTTAACTGCAAATATATAACCAAACTGACGAGGCGTGAGATTAAACATACTAATAAATACAAACGGTGAAGATGTTACATAGATAAACAAACAACCAAATGTAAAGCCAGACGCGATTGTATAAAATAAAAACCTTGGTTTGCACAACTGCAGTGCATAACTAGATGCAATGTTATGCACTGATAGAGGTACACGCTTTTCAACAGGTAAGGTTTCCGGAAGCAGCCGCAAGGTAAAAAATAAACACAGGACACTGAAAGTGCACAGTATCCAAAAAATCGAAGACCAGTCCCCGTAGATCAGCACTAAACTACCTAACGTTGGTGCAGTTATGGGAGCGATCATCATCATTTGCGTCAACATTGAATAAACACGCACAGCACTCTGTGTATCACAGGTATCAGTGACGATAGCACGAGAGGCAACCACGCCAGCTGCAGCGCCAATCGCTTGCAAAAAACGTGCAAACAGTAAACTTTGAAAATCCGATGATAACGCTGCAGTTAACGACCCTAAAACAAATAAACTCAAACCGACTAACAAAGGTGGTTTACGTCCAAAACGATCCAGCAAAGGCCCATACAATCCTTGCCCAACACCGAGCCCAAGCAAATATATCGTTAATGTTTGCTGTACTTGGCCAGGACTAATATTTAGCCCTATAGCAACGGCAGGAAATGCAGGCAGATACATATCAACAGCTGCGGCAGAAAGCGCACTGAGGGATGCCAAAAGAATAATAATGTGTAATCGAAGAGGGGGGTTTCCTATTGACTGCATCCTAACTATAACCCTTATTTTAGAATACATAAAAACGTCAGCGAATATCTAGCTCAATATATACTGAAACATTTTTACAACGCGCATCGAGTCAAAATAAGACTATATAGTTAAACCCCTTGTTAGAACTAACAAGGGGTAAAGTTTAACGCTTCAGGCTTCACGCTTCCAGACTAACTTAGAGATACGTGCTTCCGATGTACCTGCTTCTAAGCGAGCAGTCGTAAGCGATAAGGTGTCTCCATCTAGTTCAGCATTACGCAACTGCGTAACACCTGCCCAATCAGGAAAAACACTGTAACGAATATGGTGCGAGATAGTATTACCATTCACATCATAATCGCCAGCATAGGTTAAATACGTACTATAGGCTTCCGCTTTTTCAGCTGCATCAGCAGACCACTGACCGCCCGTAGTAAATTTTTTCCTGCCTTTTTTAGCAACAACACAAAACATCCCGAAGTCGCTGTACTCAATAAACCCTTCTAACTCTGTGCCCATCGGTAAAACGACACGACCATCATCATAGAGCTGTTCCCACGACACGACCGTCCAGCGGCCCTTAATAGTTTCGCGATTCATATTTATGCTCCTGTTGTTGCGGGTTGTTCAATTAAAAAATCAACCAACAGTCGAGTAAACTCCTTGGCTTTTTCAATTTGCACCCAATGTCCGCACTGACCGAAGACATGCAGTTGCGAGTCAGCAATTAAGCGCAGCATGCGCTCGGATGACTCCAGCGGAATCACTTGATCATCACGACCATGAATCAACAATGTTTTGTGTGGTAACGCGCGCAAATCATCGTCAGTCAACGCCAGCATTTCCACACCTTTTTGGCGTGGCTCAGGAAATAACTGAGCAAAGCGAGTTTGCACATCATCACGAATACTTGCTTGGTAGCGCATACTCACTAGATCATCGTTAATAATGCTGTGGTCATAGTTGAAAACTTCCATTAAATCACGCATGGCTTGTAATGAAGGCTGGTAACCCCAAACCTTATCCAGTCCATCGGTGATGGGGAATGACAAACCAGCAGACCCCATCAGCACAAGCCGCTTAACTCGGTCTGGATAGGCTTTAGCAAAAGCCAGTGCAATAGCACCACCAAAGGAATTACCAACAATAGAAACACGCTCAATTTTCAGTGCATCCATTAATCCAACGAGAGAACTGACCCAAATATCAGGGTCTAACTTCAAACCTGCGGGGCAACTTGTGTAACCAAAACCCAGCATATCAGGCGCAATGACACGCGCTTGCTGTGATAGAACAGGAATCACTCCACGCCAGTTTGCCCAGCTAGTCACACCAGGACCTGAGCCATGAATCAATAAAATCACATCGCCTTCACCTTGATCGTGATAGTTAAGCGTGTAATCACCCACTTTAATGCTGTTAGCAATTTCTAGTGAAGCCGTAGTAGATGAACTCATTGTTTACCCTTAGCAGTTTGAGTAGTAGTCACAACGGGAGCACGCATACCTTGCTCCGCCAAACGTTTCAATATTTGCCGCGCTTCTTCGCGCTTATCATCAGGCAGCCAAGTCCTGTCATGCCCCCAAAGGCTCATGCCTTGAAGCTCTTCAGCTTCCCAGTCTGGACCCACTGTACGAGTTGCCCAGCCAAGCTCAAACATCCAGCCATCAGGGTTTTTTAAATAAAAAGAAGTCGCATGATCATTAATGTGGCGACCCAGCGTCACACCGATACTCTCAGGGTTTTCTAACGCCATATCATAGGCTCGGCCAACGTCATCAAAATCATTGTATTCGAGCATCAAATGATAAATTTTCGCGGGTCCACCGGTATGCGCGATACCCATGGTGTGATGGCGAGGATTGCAGTGCAGGAACTCAACCTTAAAGGGCGCTTGGGTATGATCACTCACCTTAAAACCAAAAACATTACGGTATAAGTGACTTAACTTATCAAAGTGCTCAGTGATCAACGCAACGTGGCCAAGCCCCATGTTGCCGGTTCGAAAACCACCAATCGGTCGACCGGGTATAAATGGTGTATCAGCATCTGCCAAGCCATAGCACACTTCAATACGCGTGCCATCAGGGTCATGGAAAAAGACCATCCCATCAACACCACGCAAACTCAACTCTAGCTCAGTGCCTTTGCTAACCGCATAACCTTCATTCTCAACTGCTTTTGAAATTCTATCTAATTCCGCTGCATCGGTTACTTCAAAGCCCATACCCATCGTAGATTGGCCATCAACCTTGGTGACCACAAAGCGTTGAAATTTTTCATCTACACGTAAGCGAACGCATTGGTCTGGCTCAATAATGTCGACCTGCATACCAACATGCTGCCGAGCTTGCACCATCCAAGCCTCAAGATGAGGCGTTTCCACGATGATATAACTTAAAGCCTGTATCATTTGTATTCCTCCTTCAGCCTATGGCGGAAAAATTATTCGGCTGACATACCGCCATCGACTGAAAGCTCAGTCCCTGTTACATACGAGGCTTCGTCAGATAACAACCAAATCACTGCAGAAGTCACCTCTGCAGATTGCCCAATACGATGCATCGGTACGCCATCGTCATACATATGATCATCACCACCTGTAACACGATCATAACCAGGCGTCTTGATAGGACCAGGACAAACAGCATTAACCCGAATATTTTGTCTTGCATAATCAAGAGCAACTGCGCGTGTAGCACCAACGATGCCATGCTTAGAGGCAATATATTCTGGCGTGTTAGCCATCCCTTTTAGCCCGAAAATAGATGCATTATTAACGATGGATCCACCACCATTTTTCAACATCGCCGCTGTTTCGTACTTCATCAGGTAAAGCACACCTTTAAGGTTCACATCGATGGTATCTGACACGTCCTCAATCGAGGTTTCATGCATAGGCGCAAACCCACGCTGAATACCTGAGTTATTGAAAGCTGCGTCAAGGCGACCATATCTATCAATTGCAAACTGCACTAAAGCTTCACAGTCTTTAGCAGAAGAAATATCTGTTGCTTTAAAAGCCGCTTGTCCACCAGCATGAGTAATCTCATCTACAACGGATTGGCCCGCTTGACCATTACGGTTACCAAGAACAATTCGAGCACCTTTACTGGCTAAAGCTAGACAAACATCACGCCCCATACCGCTCCCACCGCCAGTGACCAACACAACCTTGTTATTCCATGCTTTATCTTGGCTCATTAAATGTCTCCAACTCACATAATTAACTGGCAGAGAAGATCGTTAAGCACGAGCGACTCGTCCAAAAACACTTTCTAAAACCTGACCAATGGCCAACAAGCGTCGATCACTACCGATAGGCCCGTCGAGCTCGACACCAACAGGCAACCCACTCAGCTCACCTAAACCTACCGGTAACTGAATACTGGGTATGCCCGCGCTTGCCGAGGGTTCAGTGTTTTGAATAAGACGCTCAAAATTAGCAGGCAAATAAATATCATCATTGGCCAAGGGCGCAACAATGGCCGTTGTTGGGAAAAACAAAGCATCAAGCTTATGCTGCTCAAAGAGGTCTTGATAACGTTCACGCAATGCATCTCTGCCGCCATTTTGCGCAGCATCATAAGCCGGCTTAACATCAATTAAATCGTCCCCAGACGGCATTTTGCGCGGCAAGACCCAATTGTCATAAATCCAACGCACATCGGGGCTAGCAATTTTGCTGGCCAACTGATCAATGGTCATGTCGTGGCCGTACTCACGCAAATAATCAACCATGCAGTCATATGCTTCATAAATCACTACAGGAAAACCAACTGGATTATTTAAGGCTTGTAAACCTGCATCATCGATCGTGACCAGCGTGACACCGTGCGCTCGTAACATCTCTACTGCAGCATCAGCTTGCGCTTGTGTATCAGCGTCCAGGTTGAGCCAAAACTCACTGGGCAAACCTAAACGCAGCTCACTAAGCGTAATCGATGGCAAGGCATACTCATCCGTAATGATGCTATCCAATAGCGCTAAATCAGACATGCAAAGTGCCATAGGACCAACAGTGTCACGGCTACGAGCAATAGGTATAACACCGCGATCAGAATAACGATTCTGGCTGGGTCGCAATCCAGCGCAACCATTCAGCGCAGGCGGAATACGTAAAGAACCACCTGTATCTGTACCAAGTGCACCTAGCGCCATACGCGCACCTAAAGCAGCCGCACTGCCCGAAGATGATCCACCAGCAATGCGCGAACTATCATAAGGGTTGCGCACGCCAACACCGCGACCAGTATTGAATGCAGGGTTATATCCGGTCGCGCCAAAGGCGAGTTCGTGCATATTGGTTTTACCCAAGATAATCGCACCCGCTTCGCGTAATTTACGCACAGTCGGTGCATCTTCAGCCGGGATATAGCCAGCAAATGCAGGCGAACCCGCTGCACACTGCATGCCCGCCGTATGAATATTGTCTTTAATCACAATCGGAATGCCACTCAGCGGCTTAAGAGGCTCACCATTTGTACGTTGTGCATCCGCTTTTTTTGCAGCCTCAAGAGCACCTTCGCCATCTAAAGTGACATAGACATTAAGCTCTTTACCTTCTTCTGCGCGTTCTAAACACGCATAAACAAGCTCAACACTGGTCATTACGCCATCACGAAAAGCACTGAGCGCCTCAGCAATTGTCAAATCTGTCGGTGTAAATAGGGCCGCGGGTTCAAAAACTTTCATCTAAATGCTCCTTAATACGCTCTCAATGCTGGAAAGCGCTATCCTTGATATTT
This sequence comes from Pseudomonas sp., assembly GCA_034006605.1. Lineage (GTDB taxonomy): Bacteria > Pseudomonadota > Gammaproteobacteria > Pseudomonadales > Pseudomonadaceae > Denitrificimonas. Next base: position 211,483 of record JAVESM010000001.1, read on the forward strand.
TCAGGACTTGGGTAGGCAACCTTGCTATGGCATAGACCGAGATCCAGCAATACTTCACATTGCTTATAAGCAATAACCCCAGGGTTCAAAACCGGTACGGATAAATGCTCCGCAAGGTAGGCATGTGACTGATGCATCGTCGTTGAGCCTAAAACAAGTACATCAGCACCATCCTCTTCAATGGCACGCCGCCCCGCCTCTAATAACTTGGCAAATACAACATCTTCTTTACCTTGCAGTAAGGCTTGTGTATCGGGACGTACATCGATCGATCGAATTGAAGCAAGACGTGACTCAAGCCCATACTCTTTTATAGTTTTGCGATACAGCGGATACCACTGTGGCCACATCGTCAGGATGCTAAATTTATGACCCAACATGCAGGCAGTATGAAATGAGGTGATTGCGGGCGCTACAACAGGGATCGATAAACGCGAGCGCAGTGCAGCCAACCCCGAATCACTCACTGTGTTGACACACACCGCATCAAAGCCCTCTGCCTCGGCGGTCATACCCGCCTCAATCACCGCCATTTCCATAATGGCCATATCGTAATAGCTATCTGCCAAGGTCATCACGTGACCTGCACCAACAAAAACCACTTCAATATCATTGCGGACTAAACCCGGCGGCAACTGCGACTCAACCAAAGGACGCGTGGCTTCACTCATCGGTACGGGAAAGATCATTTTTATGCGCTTTTTCATAGACTAACTCCAAGGCTTACAATTCAAGCTCATCACGCGGACGAGTTAAGGTATCTATCAAGGCATAAAGAATTTTTTCAGCACATGGCATAAGGTCCGGAATATAGGTCGCACCCATCCCGCCAAGACCCTCAGCTACAGGTAATGGAGCCCCGGTTGCAGGCCACGGCCAGCCAATCCGAGCAGTCGGCACACCGTAACGGCGTAACGCCGCGCCATCGGTTTGACCGGCTAATAAGTCAGGCATACCGTGTGGACGTTTTTCAATAAACTCCCAGCCGCGTTTGCAAGACTGAATAATCCAGTTTTCCGGATCCGTTGTGCCACCCGGCGCGGAGCCATATTGCTCCCAATCCAGATCAAGATCGGGAAAGCGTTGTTTCAGATCTTCAACAAAACGCGCAAACTGCGCCTTCACATCAGCAGGACTGACACGCGGATTCACCCGCACATCAAAGAAAATCTCAGTCACTGCGCTCGGAAATGCTGGACGCTCCACATCACCGCCGCGCACACCGGCAATCCAACCATGCGGTTGAATGACACCGCTGGTGTTACGCTCGGTGTATTCTAAAATCCACGCTTGTAACTCTGTAATCACCGTTGCCGCAGGTACCACTGAGCTGCGGAAGCTTGGAATATTGTGCGGAACACCCGCATAGCCAAGAGTTCCATAAACTTTCAGCTTAAACCACGCCATACCAGGCTCTTCATGGTAGACCCAATTCCATGGTTTCATAATGATTGCGAAGTCTGGGTACATGCCACGATTAAGCATATGTATAACGCCATTCGACATACCAGAATGCCGAGAGCTGATATCAACAGGCATACCACCATCGGCCATCCCCACCAATAGATCACCCATCAATGGAATGTCCGCATCAAGTAGAGCGGTGGCAACTTCAGTGAGGGTCGCAACCATAGCCTTAGGGTTCGAAGAGCCCAAGCCAAATACCCAATCATCGACCTGGGTAGCACACGGTTGTAAGTCAACCTCTTGACCCTCGCCAGTAAGAATTTCTTCGCCTGGCGTACGATCAAGGTGCGTATCAATCGGCGCGTACAACAACACCGTTGCGCCACCACCGGAGCCACGATGCTCAGCCATCACGTTGCCAGTGATATCGCTCATCGGGTAGTAACGTGATTTCATACCAATCTTTTGAAAATGCTGGGTCATAAACTCACTGGCATCACGTGTTGCCCCGGTTGGGCTATGAATATCCGTCAGTTCAAACAACAGCTTTTGCAGACGTTTAGGATCAAGCTTGGCACGCGCCTCTTCATACCACTTGGTTTGCTCAGCAGAAAAAGGTAATTTTTTTGTTGGTTGCATCATGTACTCCTTAATTGCTGGCAACGAATTGCTCAGCGAAGATATTTTCTGCTGGGACACCGAGCTCAATCAGCCGTTGGGTTGCGGCATCAATCATCGGCTGTGGACCGCATAAATACGCCACAGTATCTGGGCTCTTAACATCGTCCTCGTTGAATACGCTCACCGGATTACCCAAGTACTGACCCTCTTCTGGATCACAACCCACGCTGATACGTGCCTCTAAGGTCGGCAGCCATTGCTCACGCAATTCAATATCATCTAATGCAAATAATGTTTCAGGCACTGCGCTACCAAAACTCAGCAGCATTGGCGGCTTACGTCCACCACTCTGGTGCAAGGTGTCGATCATTGACATCACCGGTGCTAAGCCTGTGCCACCAGCAACAAAAATATGCGCTGCTCGCTTATGCTCTTCACGCAAGAAAAAAGCACCATATGGACCATTCATAGTTAATACTTGATCAGTTTCTGCTTGCTTCTCCAAAAACTCCGACATAACGCCACCAGGAATCAGGCGTATTAAGAACTCCATCTTTGGTAAAGTTTGCTGCGTGCTTGACGGTGAATAACTACGTAAGACACCTAAACCAGGTACGACAAATTGCATAAACTGCCCTGGTCGAAACTCCATCCACTCGCCATCAGCCAATTCAACAGTTAGGCGCACGACATTTATTGCAATACGTTCAATTGAATCAATAAATACTTTGACCTCATGGGCACCACTTGCACCCACCTCACTGCCATAAGGCAAATCAAAAGAACAGTCTGTCTCAGCTTTGGAAATACACATTAAGCGTTGACCCAACGCGTATTCACTCGGTAGAAGTGTTGAGCTTGCTCCATCTAAAGTGTTGGCATCACCTTCTTGCAAGGTGCACATACAACTCGAACAGCTACCTGAGCGACACTGGTAGAGCACGGGAATATCCTGTTCAATGGCCGCATCAAGAATGCTTGTATTCTCTGCAACGCTAAAAGTACGTGTTACACCATCAGAAAAATTAAGGGTAACTTGGCGTACAGATTCGTCCATAACGGGCATCTCCTGTTCAGTCGCGACATCAAAAGTATGTGTATCAGAGGCCACACTAAAACTGCGTGCAGCACCATCAAAAGAGTTATGGGTAACTTGGAGCATAGATTTATTCATTAACTGGATCCCATCGAGGTACCGACTGTAAATTGCGCAGCAATGCTTCATAAATAATGAAGATAGGAAAATTGCTCAATTATCGGTTTGCTTATTATTTATCTCGATACTAGAAAATATTCACACCCAACAGCGCTCCATTAAATTACGCGACTATCCTAGGAGCGCAGCTTCTTGTTCTATATCAAGGTTTCTAACTGAGGGATCGGGCGGTACTGCAAATAGTCACACAGAGCCAATTAATGAAAGGAGAGACGTAAGACGAAGAAGAGAGCCTAGCTATAACAGCTAGGCGACCCATAAAATCTTCTGAATATTTTGCATTCACGGCATAACAGGTGGACGTACGCGATGCCAGTCACTCACTTGCTGCACAGCCATCCCAGCGCGGCATAGTGTTGCATCACCGCCCTTAGGCCCAATAAATTGTCCACCGATCGGCATACCTGTTTCAGTATGGCCAATAGGAAAGCTTAAGCAGGGATGCCCTGTTACATTGAAAGGCGCAGTAAATTGAATGAGGCGTCGGTTCGCATCAGGATCTTGAGCTAAATTAGCAAGCTGCCCATGGGTAGGCGCCGCATAGGGCTGTACTGGCGCCAAAATAATATCCACGTCATACAGCAAAGCATCCATTGCACCATTAAAGCGTTGCGCTTCTAATAATATGCGCTGGTAGTCCATACCACTCAATTGACGTCCACCATCAATTAATCGGCTTAAAGCAGGCCCGTACTGCGCAGCATATCGTGGATACGTTTTCTCATGTGCAACCGCTGTTTGCACACCACAATGCGCTTCCCAGTTGCTACTCACTTGACGCGTATCTGGCATCTTTATTTTTTTGACTTTACCGCCACCAGAAAAAATCATATTTATTATTTCTTCTAGTGCTTTCTGAATCACCAAATCAACCCCATCACTGATCCAGCTAAGATCAACGCCAACGGTTAAACCCTTAAAGCTCGCATCGACACTAGGCACTTCAAGGCAAACACTCGGCGAAGACGTCGGGTCTAGAGGATCATAACCTGCCATGGTCGATAATAGAAAAAGCGTATCGCGGGCGCTGCGCGTAATAGGGCCAATATGATCAAGGCTTGCCGCCATCTCAAAAGCACCATAGCGACTGACACGTCCCCACGTTGGTTTTAAACCGGTCAGCCCGTTAGCGGCACACGGAAAACGAATTGACCCGCCCGTATCACTCCCAATAGAGGCATAACATAGGCCTGCAGCAGTAGCGACACCCGCACCGCTTGATGAAGCACCCGCCCAGTGATTAGCGCCCCACGGATTATTAGGCGCTACAATATTGGGATGGTGTATTGCAAAAGCGCCTTCCGTCATTTGTAGTTTGCCAAGCATCACTACCCCAGCTTCACGCAAGCGAGTGACAACTGTCGCATCATGTTCTGGAATACGGTTCGCATGAAGCGGCATGCCAGCAGCTGTTACTACACCAGCTGTATCAAGTAAGTCCTTAAATGCAACTGGAATACCATGCAAAGGACTACGACAAATGCCCTGTGACAGTTCATCCTCAGCTTCTTGTGCTTGCTGTAAAGCAATATCTGCCGTGACACACGCATAACTGTGCAAGTCTGGGTCTAATGCTTCAATACGCGCTAACTGTGCTTTTGTCACATCCACTGGAGATAACTTACCGCTACGAATCAACAACGATAATTCATGCATTTCTAAATAATGAATATCACTCAGCAAACTCATGTATAAGCTCCAATAAAATTTAAAGCGAGACTGTTAAACTCATCGGGGCATTCACTTTGTAAGTGATGAGCCGCTGCACCAAATACATGCAAAAAGCCATTTGGTAGACGATTAAGCATCATCATCGGTACATCAACGCCACCAAACCAATCATGCAATCCCCAGCACATTAAAACAGGCGCGTTGATATCTTTTAGAACAGGCAGCAAATTCTCCCACTCACCAAAGGCCCCTGGTGTGTGTAGCAACTGTATATAGTCTGGATTATTGCTCGCTTTAAACCTCAACAGCACGGTATCTTCATCTACTTTCGCATCGTTAAATAATTCATACTTCTGCAATAGCAAACGCATTTTATTTAAACTAGGCCCGCCATCAGCAAGATAATAATCACTCAGTAAGTTTGCGGCATGTTTACTAAACAACGGTAAAGGTTGCACAGCACCTTGATCCACCGGCTGGGAACCAATCGTAATGATTCGACCCACACGCTCTGGATAATTTGCGGCGAATCGTAAAGCTACGCAGCCACCAAAGGACTGATTAACTAAATGTGCTTGTTTAACTCCCAAAGCATCCATAAAAGAGCGCAACATCTGTGCATGCCAAGTAAATACAGGGCCTTTTACAGCGCTCATAGCGGATTGACCAAACTGCGCAAAATCTAGAAAAAAGCACTGATAATCATCCGCAAACACTTGCGCACTGAGGCGAAAGTTACTCCAAGCCGTGCTGCCTGGGCCTCCACCATGAGTGAAAATAACAGGTAACTTATCAGTTCTCTGACCTACCACCTGATAATGCAAACGCACATCATCAAGCAAAACAAACTGGCTATCTGGTTGAACTAAATCAGACATAATTGACCATCCAAAAAAAACCAGCACCTTTAAAAGGTGCTGGTTGGAGTGAAATTATTCAGTTGGTATTTTTCTGACTTTATAACCTGGACGATGCCCATCAGCAGTATCTTTAAAGATTAAACTTGTATCTTTAACGGAACCCGCTACACCACGACCCGGTTTAGCAAGACCACGATTCCATCGTGATGCAAGTTTACGCCAAGTAATCGGAGAAACGTCAGTTGCTACTAACTGCTCGTCATCCCAACCGGTGCCATCAGCGTAGAAATTTTGCATCGCTTCACGAGCATAAAGATCACAATCATTAAAGCCATGCAAACATAATGGTTTGTATACCAAATCAAAACGCTGTTTATATTTTGCTCGCTCTTGATCCGTATTGCAGACTTTAACAAGAATCTCCCAGTACTCATGAGTATCATCAGTAATCGGAACATACCATTCATATTGCACAACATGCTCTTCCGGCCAGTTCTCAACCATCAACACACCAGGCAATACAACAGAGGTACGATAAAAGCGTCCTTTTAAGCCTTCAACTTTAACATCAAGCACTTTATTCTCAAGCACGGGGTTCCACTTATCAGTGAACATCCATTGCATCATACCCTTAGGGCCTTGCGCATCTTCAACGACCTGAACCGCATCATCAGATGCTGGAACGATACCTAAAGGTAGAACCCAATCCAAAACATGAACAATGGTATTGTCTTTATGTACTAAAATATGACCATTATCAAAACCATTTTCACATGCAATGCGCCAGTTACCATAACCCGTACGGTGCATACCATAAATGACGGCATTATCATCAAGGACGCTAGGTGAAGCAGGCCATAATGGGTGTGGGAATTTTTCACTATTTTCAGGGAAGCGAAAGGGTAAATCTTCAGATAATGGCGGAACGTCTTCTAGAGGAAAATCATCTTCGCGAGCAAAGACAAAGATCATTCCATTTACTTCATGGATCGGGTAGGTGGTAATGCCAGTGGTACCAATCAAATTATCATTTGGATTACCAACAATAGTACTTAACTCACCATCTTCTAAGTTAAAAGTAAAACCGTGGTACCAGCAAGAAATTGTGCTTTTATTAAAGCACATTGGCTTCTCAGATAAGCGCACACCACGGTGTAAGCACTGATCTTTCAGTGCAAAAACCTTACCATTTACACGGCGTAAAACAATCGGTATACCACAAATCTGAATACCTTCAACTTGGTCTTCTTCTAACTCATGGGTGAATAAAGCAGGATACCAATGGTTGACAAAACCCCACGCGGCGTCTTTATAAGGCTGATACTGACTCTGAGTTTTAGCACTGTTCATACGAGCATCACTGATACCCGACTTTTCATTAACAACACGGCGACGAATGATAGGCTGTTCAGACATTTTTATTTTACCTATTGGCTGGATTAACGCCACCCGATGCGGCGCTTTTAAAGTCATCCTATGGGGTCTAACCCATCATGACTGCCCATAAAATGTAAGGACTATCCATCCAGCGCAAAAAAATCCATCCAAGCATGATTCAAATACATTGGCGCACTTAACGCGCCAATGTTTCAGATGGGCTTTCGCCAAAACGTCGTTTGTAGTCGGTTGTAAAGTGTCCTAAATGACTGAATCCCCAGCGAAAAGCAACAGCCGTCACAGTCTCTGAACCGAGTACTGCCCGCTGTAATTCTTCATGAACATAACGCAACCGTACTTCTTTTAAATAACGCATCGGAGAGGTATTACGATAACGGCGGAAACTTGTGAAAAGCGAGCGGCTGCTGACGCCGGCATACTCAGCCATATCGTTAATAGAAATAGGCTCATGCGCATTTTCCTCTATATAGAGTTCGACGCGCTTAATAAAGAAAGGTGCTAAAGATGGCGTATCACTCAATAACTCAGCAGAATAATTATGTGGCTGGTTGCTCAACAGCATCATGACTATATTACTTTCGATTTGTGACGCCATCAGAGGTGATAAGTTTTCAACCTCCGAGAGGTAATCATAAATCCAACTGACCATACCTAACCAACGAATACCTGCTGGTGTATTCAGAGGCATCACCGCATCCAACTCCAGCTTATCACGCAGGGTGCGACCAAGAATTTGTTGGCACGTATTCTCTAGCAAACTATGGTCAATACGGATTATTAGTTTTTCAGTGTTCGCAGAGTGATTAATAACGGTCTTGGTCTGTGAATTAATAATAACGCCTTTTTGCGGCGTACAAAGAACGCGTTCACTATCCAGTTCAATGTTTTCCTCACCACGAATTGGCATTTGTAGTAAGACAAAATTCTCAAAACAACCAGGCTTAATAGTGACGTCGCCACCATAACTCATTCGACCAATACCAATGCCGCTCAGCTTGCGGTAATAGATGCTTGTATTTAACAAGCCTTTGGTTTCCAGAGTATACAAATTGTTCGGACACAAAATCTTTTCTGCACTCGAACGGGCTTCTTCAAGATCATTAGTACGGCACACTTCATATCGAGAGAGGACAGCCTCAGGCGGCGTGGCTGGCCTAAAATTTAACTGTTCCATAATGGTAACCCCAGCCGTTTAGCAGGCAAGTTAAACGGCACTATCTCACGACTTATATGACCTAAAATCCGTGTCTAGGTCTGTTCTTATTATCAAATTTTCTACAGCAATTATTGTTTTTATTAGAAGGATTATATTTTTAGGTGTCTGTGAAAAGAGTAGGCATCTATAACATTAACACTTAAAAAATTAACATATATCAATTCTATATCTCAAGCAGACATAAGGCTTACCTTCGTGCAGCACCTAGCATGACAAACATGACCCGTGCAGGAACTTCAGCCAGGTTAAGCCACGCATGGCGAGTACCATTTTGTACAACGACATCACCTTGCTTGAGCTGCGCACGCTCATCATTATCAAGAACAAGTGTAAGCTCGCCCTCAATCAGTACAGCGTAGTCAATGGTATCGGTGCGGTGAAAGCCGGGCGCGTCAGGCTCAAAAACTTGAGCAAACCCTGGAAGCCGTTCTTCCAACTCCTTAGCAATATCTTCTGGCGCTATATCTTGAACGGGCTCTTCAGCCCCAACAGGTGGAAATGTAACTATTAATGCGGTTGTGCCAGAAACACTTGGCAACACATGGGTAATTGGCACTAACGGAGTCGGCTCAACTGAGCCAACCGTTGGCTGTGCAGATGTTTGCGCAAAAATAGCTGCACTAAAACCAGGCTGATAGATAAATGGCGTATCGCCGGCGATTGGACCAACAGAAACTATACGTGAACAGCCTTTCTGGTCATGGCCGGTAACAACACATTGTGTCGTCATGGAATGAACCTCGTTAATTTTAAAATTGAAAGAATTTAACGCTTATCAAGCACATACTCACTCGTGAATAATATGAAAGTTAGTAAAGCCATTACCCTCTGATTCAATATCTACCAGCGCCTGATTCAACTGCGCTAATGGATATGGACGCTGCTCAAGTAATGAAAAGTCCAATACCCCCGATGCAAATAAAGCCGCCATCTCAGCACCTTCAGACGGGGTGAACCACAGCGAGCCAATGTATTGCAATTGCGCGCACATAAAAGGATGGGGATCAATAGGAATAGGGCCCGCAACACCACCAATTTGCACGATGCGTCCACCACGAATAACGGCTTGCATAGCATCCACAGATAATTCAGTCGGCGCTTTAGCACCCAAGGTATCAAGCATCACATCAACACCATCAGGCAACAAAGCACGCACCTGCTGATGAATGGCTTGACTGTTGATCTGTACGGCAACAACCCTTTGTGGATCAATTGCTTGTAAGCGATTCAAGGCATCAATATCCCGAGCCACCACCACCACACGTGCGGCACCAAATGCCAATGCCAGTAAGGTTGCACATACACCAAGCGTACCCGTTGCACCCAGAATTAAAATCGTTTGCGAGGGGCGCAGTTCTGCTTTTCGGATAGCTGAATAGGCCGTCCCTAAATAGCCAAAACGACTGGCATCAGCAAAACTCAAGGTGTTAGGTAACCGCACTAAATTAGTACAAGGTGCGGTTAAATACTCCCCATAACCCGCATAAGGGTAACGCTTAAAAATATTTTTAGAGCCGGCACCAAAACCGAAATAGCCCATAAATGTATAAGCCGCACAACGTGTCGGATTACCTTGCACACAGAAACGACACTCACCACAACCAATACCAGGGTTAACGTACACTCGGTCACCCGGCGCAAAGGAGGTGACTGCAGAACCTACTGACTCAACCACACCAGCAGAATCCAAGCCAAAAATAGCAGGTAATTCAGGCAGCGGTAAAAATGGATACCATTCAGGAAAATGGGTTGTAACATTTTTCAAGTTAGGAATGACACCGCTCGCTACTACTTTAATAAGTACCTCATGCGGGCCAGGCTGCGGAACAGCAACCTCATCGATTGTAAATTGACCACCGATCTCATGTAGGCGTGCCGCTTTCATAAAAGACATACAAATCTCCTTTATTGACTTAACAGCTTAGCAACACTGTTAAGTCATAAAATTCATTAAAACCCAGCACTCAAAGAGCGCTGGGTTAAACAATATTTAAACCCCTAAAAGTATTATCGACTGCCCGCTTTTAAGGCTTGCAGTGAAAAGTCATCACCCTTAGCGGGGAAGTTTGTACGCCAAGTTGCCGTGTCAATAATGGACATGGTTGCGTGGTTACGCTGAAAGTCAATCACCGCACCTGCTGTGGTACGAATATCACCATCAGCAATGTTCGAGTACGAATGGAATTCCATAAACTTCCAGAATTCACCTTTACGATCATAGGCCTCACCGTAGTAAATACGCGGGTATTTGCTATCGACATACAAGACTTTCTTGCTGTAAGGGTGAATCGACGGGGTAATCGCTTCAATAACAAAGACTTCACGCACTTCGTAATTGTTGCCATTAAGATTCCAGTATGGCGGCTCGTTCTCTAAGATAGGGTAGCGATCAGCAAATGTTTTGGCCTCTTGGTTCCAAATATCTTTACCAATTTTACTGTCGGATACCGCTAAGATCTTACGCTTAGCCAGCATCTTGTACTCAGGGTACCAGCATGGACGTGCATTAAAGATTTCTAAGTCATCTTGTAGTTGATCAGAAGAACCCACTGGATCCATCCAAGCACCACCCGATAACTGACGCACGCGACGCACGGCTGGGATATACGCCCAAACACTGTTCACTTTCTCTGAATCGTAATTGACGGTGTAAGTTCCAAGTCCCTTCATATCGGACGGAGCCTTAAAGTACAGCAGCTGACGACCACGCTCAGTACCATCGCCTTCTACGGTCGAGTCACCGGTTAAACGCCCTTTCATGGCATAACGAGTAAACTCAGCAACCGGCTCAGCGTGCATACCTTTTTCACCATCAATCAGCACTTGGGTGTAGCTGGGAACCTGTGAGACATCACCCACTAACTGACCTAAGTGCCAGTTCCACATCACCTTCTCGGCCGCCTGCGGATCATTCATGTCAATATTTGGAAAGGGTGCGCCTGCACTCCAGCCATCAATTCGACACTCGTCCTTATTGATCGAAGTGCGACCCGCATTTTCTTGAGACGCTTTCACCCAACGAGGATCAAGCGGCACCTCTTTTGATGCCGCTAAAGGAATTTTCATGCCACTGTTACGGATGCGCCATTCAATTTTCTCAGTGAGCAAACTCGCAATGGTATTGCCTTCAAAGGTGTCATTTTTGATTTGATCAATATTCGCCGCTGAAATAACAGTGCCCACCGGCAAGTCAGCCGCTACAGCTAAACCAGATACACTACTGGCAGTAGCAATCAGCGCCGCTAAAAGTGGCGTATGAAAAACATGATTTAAATTCATCATAATATAATCTCTTATTATAGTTAGAATAAGTAAGTCAGGCTGGTGTACAGCTGATCACGGTTATGCAAGTAACCAAACAATGTAGTGTCTTCGCATGTCGCTAAGTTGCCTGCTTGGCAGTTCTTGCTACTGTGATGTCCATCATCCCAGAACGCATCGTATTCAACTTTCCAGCGCACCTTACTAGAAAGTTCAAATGTCACCGACGGCACAGCAAAACCACCGCCGTTACTTAAATCGGCACCCAATACTAAGTTAGGCTTAATACGTCCATTGTTATAACTCATATCAAAAATAGCCGTACCGATAACCGAGTGCTCTTTAACTTTGCCACCCCAGCCTACGCTGTATAAAAGTTGATCTTTCTTATCAAAGTTTTGCACCCACTTATCAAATAATTGCACAGAGAAGAACATCGGTTTTTCAGTACCTAACCATTTTTGTGTAGCTGCAATGTTTTTATCCATACGAAGCATTAACGCAACAACATTTTTTTTAGTGTAGCCATCAAAACCTGCAGCCACATACTGGCTAATAAGCGTTGGTGTTTGTGCTTCAAAGTTGTATGGCGCATCTTTTATATAAGCTATTTCAGTACTAAAAACAGCATCTGCTAATGAAGAATAACGGCTGGCTGTAGCGCCAAACACATCAACAATTGGATAAATAATCTCACCGGCTACACCGCGGGTTTGGCTACCATCGGTTGTGACGGCACCTGAAGGCGTATTAGGCATATCAAGTAAGCCTAAATTATTAGACGCATTCATAATCGGAGAGTTGTGATAAGTCTTCATATACGACAGCGAATAGTTCGTATCGCCGTATAAACCACTCCAACGCAGACCACCCGTTACATCACGACGATCACCATCTTTATGTCTGAAGTTATAGGGGTCAATATTTCTAAAATCTACGCCGGCATACGGCTGACTTGACCAACGACCACCATAGATATCAATTTCGGTGCCGATATCTTTCTTTCTATCCCAGCCTGGGCGAACAAATACTTCAAGTTCACCATTGAGTTCGGGGACATCAATATTGGCTTTCAGCATTATATTGGTTTTGCGCAACTCTTCGTTGGCCGGCTCAAGAAATGAGCGCCACGTGTTATCAAAGCCATGTATCAAGTCATTGGCCGCAAAGAAGTCTGTTTCACCCCAGGCAATTTGCTGCTTACCTAAACGGAACCACGTACGATCGCCAACAGGAAAGTCAACATACAACTCACGAATTTCATTTTGGTCATACAAATCAGTAATATCACCGCGCGAGCCTTCATGATAATTGTTCGCGCCCATCTTCTCTAAATGCTTTAGAAAATCTGTTTTAACTTCACGTACACCACGCAGTTTAGCGACAAAATAAAGATCCTCAGCAGGGTTCCAATTTAAATTAAGGTGCGCAGTACTACGTAACATGGAAATTTTCCCACGGTCGTTATAACTCGGCGTGTCCTCCCAGTTTTTCATATTGATCGACATTTCTTGTCGCAAATAACCATCATAAGTAAAGGCATCTGCAGCAACGGCTGGAATAGTTATTACGCCTAGACCAATGGCTATTGCCAATTTATTAACTGATGCATGCTTACGCATACGCCTAGTTATTTTTTTCATGTATTTCTCCTCGTTGGTTTTATTGCTTTTTTGTTTTTGTTACATCTACAACGCTATAGAAGGAATAGTTTTATGACTGAACTGCCGGCGCATCTTTGTAGTCGCCAAAGATAAACTTAGGACGAAACACATAAATTAACGAAGGCATAACAAACAGTGCTGAAAATGCTGATACGGTTAACCAAATCGCCATCAACAAGCCCATCTCTGCTTGGAAACGTAGCGATGAAGTCCACCACAACAAGGTTGCTAGAATCAGTACAGATGCCGTGACAATCACGCCCATGCCAGCCGAATGCAGCGAGATACGCACGGCATCTTCAGCACTGCGACCCATCGCAATTTCTTCTTTAATACGGTCTGCAATATAGAAGGCGTAATCCACACCTAAACCAATCCCTAATGCGGCAACCGGTACCGTATTAATGTTCATACCGATGCCTTGCCAAGTCATAAAGGCAAAGGTGATCATGTTAGAAATCAGTACTGGCACCATGAATACCATGCCCGCCATTGACGAGCGGTACACCAGCGTACAGATCAATGCGAGCACCAGCAGTGCTAAAGCAATAGCTTCAATTTGACTGGCAAGAATGATTTCATTGACCGCGGCCATCACACCAATCAAGCCACCCGCCAACTGCCACTCACCTTCACTTAACGGATTATCAGCAATAAACTCTTTGATACGCGCAACAGCCGTACGAATCGTTTCACCTTGGCGATCACGGAACATCAGCGTGACAGAACCGTTGGCATACTGATTGTCAGCAAAGCGTGAGATATCGCCGGGTTCAGACACCGAGTCCAAGATGGCCACTAAGCTGCCATTAATGGCACTGCTTTCACCTAACTCTAAGTAGCGTGGATTGCCTTCGCGTAAACTGACGTTCACTTGCGGCAATACATCCGCCAAAGACACAGAACCACCCACCTCAGGCTGCGCTTCAATAAAACGCTGAAACTTATTCATGGCATGCAGCGCTTCGTTGGTCTTAATTAAGCCCTCATGACCATCCTCTCCGAGCACCACAAACATGCGGTCGGTGCCTTCAAAGCGGTTATTGATCGCACTGGAGTCAAGGTTATATTGAGAGTCAGGCCACAGAATGGGTGAACCTGGATTGGCATCACCAATTTTTAAATCTAAGGCGTAGAAACCTGCACTCATCACCACAATAAAGCTGCCCGCTAAAACAACATAGCGAGAGCGTGATAACGTGACTGTTGTGGCTAAATCAAGCACCTTCGTCAACATTGGAATGCAGTTGATTGGATGCACCATCCCGTGAGGCTTGCGAATAAACGATAACAAGACAGGCGTCAAAATCACCGCACTGACCGTTAGCGTTAAGACCCAAACCACAGCTAAAACAGTGAGTTTCTGCAGCATCGGAATAGGGCTTAAAGCAACCACCGCCATACAAGCTGCATCAGCAATCACACCCAGCATACCGGGGCGGAATAAGTCGCTTAAGGACACGCGAGCGGCTATTTTTGAGGTGTCTGCACCGGGCGGCAATATCTTCAACTCATCATCAAAGCGGTTAACAATCTGCACCGAATGCGACACCGCTCGAGACGTAATCAACATCGCCACCACAATAACTAATGGCTCAAAATTAATATTTAACAGCTTACAAATACCCAGAGCCCAAGCAGCACTTACAACACCGGCAAGGAAAGGCAAGGTAACCCCACGCCAGGTTCGAAGAAACAAGAACAATAAAGCCAGAGTAACAAACAGTGCTAAAGCAACCAGCTGCATCGTTTCAGGTAAAAAATGTCCAACCCAACCGTACAGAATCGGATCACCGACAGCTCTAATGTGAACATCATCGCCGTCAACCTGTTTAATTAAGTCCTGTATTTGATGAAAAACCGTACTGTAATCAACTTGAGCATCATTAAAATCAACAGTAATTAATGTCGCCTGCAAGTCTTTAGAGACGTACGAGCCGTAGACCAGTGGATTACGCAGAACCGCTTGTTTGAGCTCATCCATTGCTTGAGTGGTGGTCGGTAAGTCCGGCCACATCAAAGGTATGCTTTCAATACCCGTAGTAGAAGCGCGGACTTCTTTTAATTTCTTAGAGGCAATGGAAGTAATTTGGTATTGGTTAACTGCGGATACTTCGCGTAAACCGAGTGTCACTTCCCGCACTTTTTGTAGTACTGGAATCTGAAAAATATCACCATCATCCACTTCAAACATGATCGTAACCATATTTGAACCACCAAAGGTGTCTTTAAACTTTTCATGGGTTTTTACATATTCATGCTTGGAGGGCAGCATATCTTCAAAGATCGTGCGCACTTCAATGTGCAAGGCAAACCACCCCAACACTAAAGTCATTACTAGTAATAAACTCGCAACCCAGGCCGCACGCCGGATGCAAAACTCTGCTATACGTTCAATCATGGAATATTCTCGCTTGCATTAGGCTAAATATGTTCACGGACGCAACTGAGACCAGCGCTCGCCGTCCCACGTACCAATGTTTGCACCGACCAACCACAACGTGTCGCCAACGGGCATCGCACGCACATGCCAAGATAAGTTGCGTTTATCTAAAGTGCCGGTCTTCCAGTCGCCATCTGTACCCGCTGCCCAGCGCCCTAATGCACCAGTTACAAACCACTGATTTTTCTCAGCCAGCCAAGTCACATCAAACAAATGATCTCTAAGCCCTGCATTGATAGGCTCCCAGCTTTTCCCTCCGTCGTGTGTAGCAAGCACAAGTCCTTCTAAGCCAACGGCTAAACCGTTGAGCGAGTCGCGAAAAAAGACCGACATCAATGAACTGGCTTGGTTTGAATCAACTTCTTGCCATTCTTGACTCCCCTTCATGCCCAGCAAGACTCGACCAAACTCACCCACTAAGACCAACTGACCGTCATCGAGGATGGCAACATCATTCCACGCGACATCTTCCTCTTCACGTATACGTTGCCACGTTTCACCAAAATCATAGCTGGCTAAAACAGCCCCCATTTCACCGGTTGCAATCGCAAAACCATTCTTACCAACACGCACACGATTGAGCTTATTGGCCACCTCGGAGCGCGGCACATCAACCACCTGTTGCCATTTAATTCCCGCGTCATGACTAAACAGAATGATGCCGTCATTCCCCACCGCCACGGCACGCCGAGCGTCCCATGTGGCGATATCTTGCAACGTTTTACGTGTTGGGGTGACCAACTGGCTGATCTGCCCATCGCGTGTAATAGACAAAATTTTGCCGTATGAACCACTGGCTAAAACAGTGTTTTCACTCCACTGCGCTAATCCATAAAACTGATCTCGGCGCTCTAATGATGGGGGGCTAATCGTGCTGCCAACTGACTTAGGTTTAATAAATATTGCTGCACTCAATAAGCCTGCAATAATCGCCCAAGGCATCACTGCCATAACCGCTCCCAGTAATTTTTTAGAAAAACCAATCCTGGTTTTTCCTTGAAACTCGCGCTCACTAGTAATGATTTTTGACATAAGCACAACCTATACATTTATAATTAATAAAAGTGCACATAAGCTCTATGGCTACTTATTTATATATATTTAAATTAAACAAAAAGTTTAATATTTAAGTTATGTCTATAAAATCACTTAGTTTATTTTTTATACTTGTCTTATTCATAGTCATTCTTTTTATAGTTAATTTTTGTTTTTCTTATTACCAAGCAAATATTTGACTGGCAGGTCACTTTAGAAAACAGATCTCAAGCCACTTCTAAGCTATAGATCCGCATAGAGGTTCACTATCCTAGAAGCGCGCTAACCCTCCGAATAGTGCTGCTTACTGACAAAAATCAATAAAGTTATCGGTATACTGATGATGCTTCTGCTGGCCAGAAAGCGCTGGGGAAAAGACGTCTTAACGCGTATCAATAGCAAGAACCCACGCCAGATACCTTTGCTTATCTCTTAGTTATTAATTGAGGTTTTCTAACTGAATAGACGAGATGATTGAAGCGTCGTGAAAATCACGAGACAGCACAGTGAAGGGGGGCGGTATACGTAAAAAAACGGATAAAAATCTTTTGCTTTAGGTACAGAACAGGCGTCTTTCAACGTTAAATTTTGCCCTGTTTGTTAGGTAACAATGACATGCCACTTACCATAACGGCATAGAACACGCTTATTTTGAGTACCTAAAAAACGGCCGCGATTAACGCGGCCGCTTCAGTAGCTAACACGTTATCAAGCGCGCTGCCTGAGTAGATCTAAGGCAACATCAACAATCATATCTTCTTGGCCACCCACCATACGGCGACGACCCAACTCAACCAGAATGTCCATGGTTTTTAAACCGTACTTGTCTGCTGCCACTTCAGCATGACGCAGAAAGCTTGAGTAAACGCCAGCATAACCTAGCGCTAAAGTCTCACGATCAACGCGTACCGGACGATCCTGTAATGGTCGTACTAGATCATCAGCAGCATCCATCAATCGATAGAGGTCCGTGCCGTGATTCCAACCTAAGCGCTCAGCAGCAGCAATAAAAACTTCTAATGGTGCATTACCCGCACCCGCACCCATTCCCGCTAAGCTCGCATCGATACGATCACAGCCCTCTTCTACCGCAATAATTGAATTAGCTACGCCAAGACTTAAATTGTGGTGCGCATGAATACCTGTTTGTGTTTCAGGTTGTAGAGTCGCTTTAAGTGCACGCATGCGGTCACGAATATCATTCATATTCATCGCACCACCGGAGTCAGCCATGTAAACACAGCCCGCACCGTATGACTCCATCAACTGAGCCTGATCAGCCAGTTGCTGCGGGGTCACCATATGACTCATCATCAAAAAGCCAACAGAATCCATACCCAAGTCACGTGCAAACTCAATATGCTGTTTTGATACATCCGCTTCAGTACAGTGCGTGGCAATGCGCACTGAGCGTGCACCCGCATTGTAAGCATCTTTAAGGTCATGCACTGAGCCGATACCGGGGATCAGCAGCACGGTAATTTTGGCTTTTTCGATCACATCAGCGGCGGCTTCAATCCATTCCAAGTCCGTGTGAGCACCAAAACCATAGTTAAAACTTGAGCCTTGTAAGCCATCACCGTGGGTGACCTCAATCGCATCCACATTAGCTTGATCTAAAGCACGAGCAATATCTTGTACATTTTGGATTGAATATTGATGGCGTACCGCATGGCTACCATCGCGTAATGTCACATCTGAAATGTAAAGTTTTTTATCTGCAATACTCATATTTAAGCCTCCTGACTTAGCATTTTTTCAGCCATGCGTTCGGCAGTCGCCATGCCAGCGGAAGTCATAATATCTAGATTACCGGCATACTCAGGCAGGTAGTGTGCTGCGCCTTCAACCTCTAAATAAATCGAGGTTTTCAAACCTGAAAACTTGCCATGACCAGGAATATTAAGCGGTGCATCTGCAGGCACTATATCAAACTGCACTTTTTGTTTAAGTCTGTAACCGGGGACATAAGCATTAACTGCTTTTTCCATTTCTAAAATGGACGCTTCAACTTGCGCTTGATCAGCGGCTTCAGACAATACAAACACTGTGTCACGCATGATCAGTGGTGGCTCAGCAGGATTCATAATAATGATTGCTTTACCTTTAGCTGCTTTACCTATCACTTCAACAGCCTTACTGGTCGTTTCAGTAAACTCATCAATATTGGCACGCGTACCTGGACCGGCTGATTTTGAAGAAATTGAGGCAATAATTTCTGCGTAATGCACTTTAGCCACGCGAGACACAGCCGCTACCATCGGTATCGTGGCTTGACCGCCACAGGTCACCATGTTGACGTTTAACGCATCAATGTGCTCTTCACCATTGATCACGGGTATACAGTAGGGGCCAATTGCAGCTGGCGTTAAATCAATCAGTCGAATATTTGGTTTGAGAGAACGTAATAATTTATCGTTCTCTACGTGTGCAGATGCAGAGGTGGCATCAAAGACAAATTCAATATCCTTAAACACATCCATCTTTGTCAGGCCAACAACACCTTCATGAGTGGTCGCAATACCCAAGCGGGCAGCACGCGCTAAGCCATCTGACTTAGGATCAATACCAACCATGGCACCCATTTCTAGATGTTTGCCATGACGAATAATCTTTATCATTAAATCGGTGCCGATATTACCCGACCCAATAATTGCTACCTTCATTTTTTTCATATTAGAGCGCTCTTCGTGTTGAGCTGATCAATGACTCAGCTGAGAAATTTACTGCAACTTGACCAATACCTTCTATCAAAGCTTCAAAGCGATCACCCGCCTTGACTTCAACCATGGGACCCAACGCCCCAGTCAGAATGATGTCACCTGCTTTAAGCGGCTCACCCAAACGTGCCATGGTTTGTGCTAACCACACCGCTGCATTAATCGGATGACCCAAACACTCCGCACCGCTGCCGCTGGAAACTAAATCGCCATTGCGCGTCATACTCATAGCGGCTCTACGCAAGTCAGTGCCTTCAAGACGAACGGCAGGCCCACCTAATACAAAACAACCACTCGAGGCATTGTCTGCAACAGTATCGACAAAGCGGATATTCCAGTTCGCAATCCTTGATCCAACAATTTCTAAAGCAGGCAGAACCCAGCCCGTAGCATCAAGCACATCAGCAAAGGTGGTATCGTGACAGGGCAGATCTTTATCAAGAATAAGAGCAATTTCCGCTTCTACTTTTGGCTGTAGCACAGACGAAAATGGTACCGTTTGATTATCGCCATAGCACATATCCGCAAACAGCGTACCGAAATCAGGCTGATCAACACCGAGCTGTACTTGTACTTTAGGGTTGGTTAAACCAATCTTGCGCCCAACCACGCGACGACCACCCGCTACAGCGTGAGCGACATTAAGCCGCTGAATAGCATAAGCCGCTTCATCGGCATCTTCACCAATCTCCTCACGCAAAGGAGAAATCGCCATGCTGCTTGCTTCTGCTTCACGCAGCTTTGCAGCCCATTCTTCTATTTTTTGGGGGGTCACTCTCATATATACCTCAGCGCATGATAAACATTTGAGTCAACTCAAAATATTAATTCTTTCTAGGTCGACCCAATGCTAAGAGAAAACACCCACTACAGCGCTCCATTGAGTTACTCAATTATCCCATGAGCGCCTAGATTTGATATAGATCAAGCGCTCAGTAAGGTAAGTAAATTATAGAGCGATAACACATAATCAAAGAAACTTAACTGTATTGTAATTTAATAATAAAAGCCTATTTTCTAAGATAGTCTAACACCAGCTTATTAAATCGATCCGCATACTCCCATTGCACCCAATGACCACAGTTATTAAAAACATGTAGTTCACTATTTGGAATATGAGCCAATAATCGCAAACCTAAATCCATCGGAACAAAGCGATCATTACGCCCCCAAACAATTAGCGTAGGGGAAGCAATATTACTTAAACAATCTGTTACATCAGGAAACTGTCGAGGATTAACCTCTAAACTTTTAATAAAGTTTTTTAAATGTTCTTGATTATCTAGAATATTCTTCAGTCGACTGGCAATAAGCTCTGGCGTTAGATCCTTAGGATTATAAACAAAAATATCCATCATCTTTTGTAAGTTTGACTGACTGGGCTCACGATAGACGTTTTGCAGCAGTTTAATCCCTTCCGTCGGCATGGGCACAAATGGACTCGCACCACCTGTACCTCCGCCCATCAAAACAATTCTATTCACTGACTGAGGATAGGCAAGCGCGAATGCTACTGCGCTATGGCCGCCCATAGAGTTACCAATAACATGCACCCGAGATATACTTAGTTGATCTAAAAGCCCTTTTAAAATCCGAGCATTCAGTTTAGAGCGCGACTCAGAACAAATAATACTATCGCTCTTACTCCAGCCAGGGCAGTCCATCAATATGACCCGGTAACCGCTATTTATTAATGGCTCAATATTACGATTAAAGTTAGACCAGCCACTGGCGCCTGGCCCTGAACCATGCAGCATAACGACAACTTCATCACCCTCTCCACAGTCATGATAATGAATATTAATATTCACACCTTTATCTTGTACGGTTACAAAACAGCTTGTATTATTTTCATTATACTCATTCATAATAATTTCTTATTTTGGTGATTTATTATATAAAGGGTAGGCACTTAAAGAGCCAAAACCTGCTATCCATTCTGGGATGGGGCGATAATATTTATCAGTTGCTTGGTAAGCGCCAAAACTAGATAATGCCGCAAATGCTGCAACCCATGTTTTAATCTCATGAGTTGATTTACCAGCCAGATCTGAGAGTTCTTGATTCATTACACCATCTAATGTTTCTAAATCCCCCTTCTCTAATATAGAAAGGAAGTCTTGATCCCACTTTGGATTTAAAGGATGTAATGAGTGCTGGTCATGGATAAATGTTTTTGCAGCATTGATAACCCTCTGTGTACGAGCCTCACGCTCATCTGCCGGCAAGTGGCGGCCACTGCCTTTCAATCTGTCAGCCATAAGGCCATCAACTTTCGCCAGCTCCGGCACAGGGGGCTGATGTGACAGACCTCCCGAACCTAAGAACAAAACCCGTTTACCCAACAAACCAGCCCATTGCCCAATTGCCTCACCCAGCAGACGCGCTCGCTGAAAACTCGGTAATGGGGTAGCCACAGAATTTATAAAGACAGGAATCACTGGAATTTTTTGTAAGCCACCAATTAAAAATTCCAAGGGTTGAGCGGCACCATGATCCAGCTGCATGCGATATGACACAGCACTATCAACACCAGCGTCGAGAACAGCATTCGCGCACGACTCAGCTAAATCTTGCGGGACTAACAAGGGCCCCGCTAGTGTGCCGAAATCGCCTATCGCGTGAGCAGCCATGCCAATACAAAACGACGGCATAACATCGTAAAAAAAACCATTGTAGTGATCAGGCGTAAACAGAATAACCAGATCGGGCGCAAAGGCCTCAATACGCTGACGTGCGTCATTAATGACTGTATTGACTTCTTCAAGCACGCTTTGCTCTGGATCCACGTGCCCAAATAGAGGTGAGTGAGACATGCAATGCAGATAAGCTTTCATCTTTAAATACTCGGGCAACTATTCTAGTTTATAAGATTTATTATTTAAGAATAGATCACACAAATACAAACAACTTACCGATGACTGAACTAGCTATCCATTTAACGCCTTTAAATGAAATCGAGTATGTAATTATCTTTAACTAAATACTTAGCAACATGTTCCGCACTGGCTATGTCCAAATAAGGCACTTCAGCTAAGCATGGCGCGGGCATCAGTTGCTGCAAGGTTGCGAGGTTTTCAGCAAGACGTGCACACTTCGGATCCACCACATTAGCCACCCAGCCAGCCAACTCAAGTCCGTCATGGACAATCGCTTGTGCACTCAATACAGCATGATTAATACAACCCAGCTTGACCCCAACGACCAAGATCACCGGCAATTGCAGAGCGATCGCAAAGTCAGACAAGAACTCAGTGCTAGAGATCGGTACACGCCAGCCTCCTGCCCCTTCAATCAAGGTGAAGTCAGCGGGCTCTTGCAGAATAACCTGCGCCGCACGGTATAAATCCCGGACAGATAACTCAATACCCGCTTCCTGTGCGGCAATATGCGGGGCAATCGCTGGGGCAAAGGCATAGGGATTGACCTGCGAATAAGGCAGTTGCACTGTGCTTTGTTCGATCAATGCCAAAGCATCGCTATTGCGTAAACCCTCGACGCTCATCTGACAACCAGACGCCACCGGCTTCATCGCTAAGGTGCTGTGTTGCTGTTGTTTTGCGGCACAGAGTAAACCGGCAGCGATACTGGTTTTACCCGCATCGGTATCAGTGCCA
The DNA here is from genome assembly GCA_034006605.1 of Pseudomonas sp. Classification (GTDB taxonomy): domain Bacteria; phylum Pseudomonadota; class Gammaproteobacteria; order Pseudomonadales; family Pseudomonadaceae; genus Denitrificimonas. Next base: position 234,612 of record JAVESM010000001.1, read on the forward strand.
GTAATAAAATAAGCGCGCGCCATGGTTAATCCTCTTTGCGTAACACGCCATACACAACCTGCCAGGTTGCAGGCAAGCCTTGTGGTTGACGATAGTTTTCATAGGCATCTAACAAGCGTTGCAACGCTTGGCGACCAACCAAGCCCGGCGCGCGACCGTCTTGCACATGATCAGCACCCAAATGCTTTAACTCATGGGTCAAATCACCCACTTTAGCGTAATGGTAGGTGTGCGTATGGCAATGCAAATCCACGACCTGCAAAGCACTGGCGGCGGCTAGGTCTTGATAGAGGCCAAGGGAGCGAAACTGATTCACGTGCGAGGCATCATCCACCGCTTGCCAGCTGCTACGCAGTTCGCTGAGCGAACCCTCCGCCACACTACTCAGCAGTAGCACCCCTCCGGGTTTAAGCACGCGGTTAATTTCACTGAGCACCCTGGAAAAATCAGCACACCATTGCAAGGCTAAGCTACTAAACACTAGATCTTGGCTGTTATCACGCAATGGCAGCTGCTCGGCATCCGCACAGATATAGCTGACATCTGGGCAACGACTGCGTGCAAAGGTCAACATACCCTCAGCAAGGTCTAGACCAAGCCCCTGCGCGCTTGGCCAGCGCTGTTGTAAATGCGCGCAAAAATGCCCTGTGCCACAGCCAATGTCTAGCCACTGTTGCACGTGTGCTTCTTTGGCGGAGTATGTTTTAGCGGGCTCAGGTAATAAGCTGAGTAGGCGCGTGCCCACCGTACGCTGGAACGCAGCAACACTGTCATAGGTGGCTGCCGCGCGGGAAAATGCCGCCGCAACTTTTTGTTTGCACGGCCGTGAAGCTGGACGCTCAAGCATATTGACGGTCCAGAATAAAAGACACCATACGCTGTGCCAGCAGCTGCGGTTCAGAGAGCACACTGGCATGGCTGTGTCCCAACAGTTCGACCGTCGCCCGCGGGTTTAAATCGCCCAATAAATTGGCCGCCTCAGACGGCAATAAAGCATCGGCGTGCGCCAGCACGTGCAACTGTGGGCCAGCAAACGCGCGAATGGCTTCACGGTTATCCAGTGCAGCCAGCAGATCTAAACCCGCTAAAGCACTGGCTAATTCTGTAGCCAGTGGCATGTCCTGCAATTGCCGTGACAGCAGACGCGGCTGTGCGGCCCCCTGGCTACACAACAGCGCAAAACGCTTTAAACCCGCCGGCAGATCACTGCGGCACAACTGACGAAACGCGCTAAACGTATCCATTGGCATCGCTAGCGGCCAAGTATCGCGCGCAACAAAACAAGCATTACTGGCATAGCTGATTAATCCAGCGCAGGCCGACTGCCGATGCGCAGCCAAGGCCGTCGCCAACATACCGCCCAATGACCAACCCAGCAGCCAACAATCATTCGGCAACTGCTGGTCCAGCTGCTTAATCACGGCGGCGGCAGTTTGCCCAGTCATATCAGGCAAAGGCTGAATCTGTACGGTAAAGTCCGGCAATGAGGCATCCAGCTCTTCCGCTAAAAGCTGCAACGGCAGCACCCCCAAACCCCAGCCCGGCAGTATAATAATGCGCTTATTCATCACGTGCTTCTAATTGGCACGCAGCCAAACCATCGAGCAATTGCTGGACGTGCTCGGCACTGTGTCCTGCAGTCAAGGTAATACGTAAACGAGCGCTACCGGCCGGAACAGTCGGCGGACGAATCGCACCGACTAAAATTCTTTGCGCGCGCAACTTGGCCGAAATCATCATCGCTTGGCCACTGTCACCAATAATAATCGGTTGAATCGGTGTTGAGCTGTCCATCAAATTCAACCCCAACGCCTGCGCACCTTGACGAAACTGCGCAATCAACTGTTGCAAATGCTCACGCCGCCAATGTTCGGTTTGCAGTAACGCCAAGCTGGCAAGCGTCGCACAGGCCACTGCAGGTGGTGAGCTGGTGGTGTAAATATAAGGGCGGGCAAATTGGATCAAGGTTTCAATCAATGCTTCGCTGCCCGCCACAAAAGCGCCTGAGGTACCAAAAGACTTACCCAAGGTACCAACCAACACCGGCACATCCTCAACGCTCAAGCCATAGTGCTCAACCAAGCCAGCACCGCTTTGTCCTAACACGCCAAAACCATGCGCATCATCAACCATCAGCCAAGCATCATGCGCTTTCGCTTGCGCGGCCAATTCAGGCAAATGCGCCAGATCACCATCCATGCTAAATACGCCATCAGTCACCAGCAGCGTATTACCCTGTGCACCCTGAAGACGCTGACGCAAACTGTCTAGATCATTGTGTAAATAACGACTAAAACGTGCACCCGATAACAAGCCTGCATCTAATAATGAAGCATGGTTGAGACGGTCATGCAGCACACTATCACCTTGCCCAACCAGCGCGGTAATTACTGCCAAATTAGCCATATAACCGCTGCTCATCAACAACACTCGCTCGCGACCGGTAAACTCGGCTAAAGCGTGTTCAAGCTGATGATGTGGCTCGCTATGGCCAATCACCAAATGCGAGGCACCACCACCAACCCCCCAACGTGCCGCGCCTTGCTGCAGTGCCTCAACCACTTCGGGATGATTGGCTAAACCCAGATAATCATTGGAAGCAAAGGCCAAATACTCTTTACCATCCACCTGCACCACAGGCCCTTGCGGGCTTTGTAATAATGGACGTTGACGGTAGAGATTATCTGCATGGCGGGTGGCCAAGCGTGCAGCAAGATCGAAGCTCATGACAATCCAAGATAAAGGTTGAAAAGCGTTAAATACTCACGAGCGGCCAGCACTTAAGCTTGCGCGCTCATGCAGTCAGTTAGTGGCTGAGCGCGTCGTAAAACAGTTTGGAATCACGCTGTTCAATAATCGCGTGTTCAATCGCCGCTTGATGCACTTCATCGGCATATTCTTCACGCGCTTCCGGCTTAATACCGAGACGAGCAAACAACTGCATATCTTTATCGGCTTGCGGGTTCGCGGTCGTCAGCAGTTTTTCACCGTAGAAAATCGAGTTGGCACCGGCTAAAAACGCTAAGGACTGCATTTGCTCGTTCATTTGCTCGCGACCTGCTGACAAACGTACATGCGATAGCGGCATCATAATCCGCGCCACGGCGAGCATGCGGATGAAATCAAAGGGATCAACATCGTCTGCATTGGCCAGCGGCGTACCTTCCACCTTAACCAGCATGTTGATCGGCACACTTTCTGGATGCTCAGCAAGATTGGCCAATTGGATCAACAAGCCGGCACGATCCGCAATGGACTCGCCCATACCCAAAATACCGCCCGAACAAATTTTCATTCCTGCATCGCGCACATAGCTGAGGGTTTGTAGGCGTTCCGCATAGGTACGTGTGGTAATAATATTGCCGTAGAACTCCGGCGAGGTGTCGAGATTATGGTTGTAATAATCCAAGCCTGCATCCGCCAATGCTTTGGTTTGCGACTCATCCAGCTTACCAAGAGTCATGCAGGTTTCCATGCCCATCGCTTTAACGCCTTTGACCATTTCCAGCACATAGGGCAAATCTTTCGCCGACGGATGCTTCCACGCGGCGCCCATGCAAAAACGCGTCGAACCAATCTCTTTCGCACGCTTGGCCTCTTCCAAAACCTTCTGCACCTCCATTAGCTTTTCTTTATCCAGACCCGTGTTGTAGTGTCCTGACTGCGGACAATACTTACAGTCTTCTGGGCAAGCGCCGGTTTTAATCGACAGTAAAGTCGAAACCTGCACACGATTGGCATTGAAGTGCTGGCGATGCACGCTTTGTGCTTGAAAGATCAGGTCGTTAAAGGGCTGTTGCAATAAGCCAGTTACTTCGGCAAGTGTCCAGTCATGGCGAGTCACAGCATGAGGGCGGGCGGTCATGGATTTTCCTTTTTATTGGCCGTTTACATTGAGCGAGCAATTAAGCGGCGGGCTGCTAAACTTCAAGCATGCAGGATGCATTGCAATAATAATCAAGGAGACGTCATGATCTGTCAACCAGGTCACATCAATAAGGTTTACTACTGGTTGATAAGTAAGCAATCCTGCTTACTCTGTGATGCACCCAGTCGTCGTTTACTGGCACTTTGCGAAGACTGTGAAGCTGAGCTGCCGTGGCTGAGTCAACACTGTCAGCGATGCGCACTACCAATGCCCAATCAACAAGCTCTATGCGCTGACTGCACTGATAACCCACCGCTGTTTAGCAAAGTCATCACGCCTTTGCAGTTTGCTTTTCCCGTTGATACGCTAATCAGTCGCTTTAAATACCAGCAGCGCTGGCCTTATGGACGCTTATTAAGTGCGTTGCTGGTGCAGTATTTAAATTATTACTTTGATGAGGGCGGGCAACGTCCAGATTTTATCTTAGCGGTGCCTTTAGCGAAACGCCGGCAGCGCCAGCGCGGCTATAACCAAGCACAAATGATCTGTGATTGGTTGCGTAAAGCGCTCGGCTTGCATAATCCTCAGCAACTCTTGTTGCGCACACGAGAGACAGTCAGCCAGCAAGGCTTAAGCGCTAAGGCGCGGCGCGACAATTTGCATAATGCTTTTTCTTTAACCAAACCTGAGCGCGTAAGAAACAAACACATCGCGCTGGTTGACGACGTACTGACCACGGGTACCACGTGCTCAATCATTAGCAGCCTATTACTCAAGCATGGCGCAGCGCGAGTCGATGTCTACTGTTTAGCTCGTACCGGTAAGCCACACGGGGTGCAGCTGTAACCATCTGCAGGGCTTGTACTATTAGCGCCTGTATGAGCGGGCCATGCCCGCGATAGTGATCATTTACAGTGTTGCAAACAACACCGTAAATCAATGAGGACCTTGTTCGTGTCGCGACCAGCGCAGCCAAGGATGGCGCAGCCCCGAATTGGGTCAGGATGACCCGTTGAGGGAACAGCGATACTCACAAGGTGCGGCGTGCACAAATCGTCCTTGCTCCTTTTCTGTGCTAAAAAAGCTAAGTCTGTGCATACCGTACTTCGAGGCAGGTGTTAATTCATCGATGAGCCCATCCAGGGCTCAACTCCGGCGCTCGCCCTCCTTGGCTCGCTCACCACACCCACCCCGAAGCACTCGTTGACTATTTGCGGTGTTTGCACTATTGCAGTTTCAATAATCTATACAAATTTACACGTGTTGCAGACCAATAGAACGGCACAGATTTATGCAAAATGATGGCTTTAAAAACGCCATACGCCAAACCCGCCAACAACATCATTGATCAATGAGGACCTTGTTCGTGTCGCGACCAACGCAGCCATGGATGGCGTAGCCCCGAATTGGGTCAGGATGACCCGTTGAGGGAACAGCGATACTCACAAGGTGCGGCGTGCGCATATTGTTCTGAATGCTCTTCTTCACTAAAAACGCTAAACCTCTACATGTTGTAGCTGCTGTATTTAAAGCACATTCAATCAACACACTGCGCACCTTTTTCCTCACAGCGCGAGGCATATTGTTGGGCCAGCACCGCACACACCATCAGCTGGATTTGGTGAAAGACCATTAGCGGAAGAATTGCCGGTCCCACCGCACCACCGGCAAACAATACCGAAGCCATCGGAATACCGGTCGCCATACTCTTTTTTGATCCACAAAAAACAATAGTGATTTCATCTTCTTTATTAAACTTAAAGCGTCGCGCCAGCCATGTCGTGGCAAACAAAACCATAGCCAAAATCACACAGCAGACCACACTCAACATAATCAACGACGAAGGCGGCACAGCACTCCACAACCCACCCATCACCGCCGCACTAAAGGCCGTGTAAACCACCAATAAAATCGAACTTTGATCAACGTTTTTCAACCACCGGGCATTACGATCAACCCAACTGCCAATCCAGCGGCGCATGTAATGACCCAATAAAAACGGCAGTAATAACTGCAGACTAATTCTGATCACCGCCTCAAGCATTCCAGTCGTACCTGCATCGGCATCCAACATCATTTTCACCAATAAAGGCGTCACTAAAATACCCACTAAACTTGACGCAGAAGCGGCACAGACCGCCGCAGGAATATTACCGCGAGCAATCGAAGTAAAAGCAATCGCCGACTGCACTGTGCCCGGCAAAGCAGCTAAATACAGCATACCGATCCACAACTCATCGCCTAATACAGGGCGGATCAGCGGCTGCAATGACAGCATCAGCAACGGAAATAAAACAAAGGTGCAGGCAAACACCAACAGGTGTAAACGCCAATGCATGACCCCTGCAATAATCGCATGACGTGAGAGCTTGGCGCCGTGCAAAAAGAACAACAAAGCAATAGCAAAGTTAGTCAGCCACTGGAAAATAATCGCACCCACACCATGCGCTGGAATAAAGGTCGCCGCTAACACCACAGCAATTAAAATCAGGGTGAAATTATCAAACAGTAAACGGAGCCGAAACATAATCAATTACACCAGAGAAGCGAAGATGGTACGACTCTACTGGATATGAAATAATCCGGCTAACGCCAATCAGCCAAAGAGTATCGATCAGCGGACATGCGAAACGCTCTTGAACAACGTCTTAGTGAATTAAAACACTTACCTCGGCCTATCTATGGACAGACTGAAGCGCTACCCAACAAGGTCTTAGGCTATCGCCATAGCCATCCGTGGGTGCAGTTTTCCTATGCCATCAGCGGGGTACTAGAAGTGCAAACCGTTCAAGGTCGATTTATTGCGCCACCGCAGCGCGCGGTGTGGATTCCAGCCGGCATCAAACACCGTGTGCAGTGTTCCGCACGTACGCAAGTTCGTAGTTTGTACATCGACAATCAAGCACTGTCTGACCCACCTGAAACGTGTCGCGTCGTTGAAGTCAGCCCGCTGCTCAAAGAGCTGATTCGAGCCTTTGGTGAGTTACCCGTTGAGTATGATCAAGACAGTGCCGAAGGACGCTTAGCCGGAGTATTGCTCGATCAACTCACCCATGCCCCAGACATGGGCTTAATGCTGCCATTGCCTGCTGATAAGCGTTTACAAAAAATAGTTGCGCAACTGCAAAAACACCCAGATGCCACCGATACATTGAGCCAGTGGGCGCAGCGTTTGCATGTCTCGGAAAAAACCTTAAGCCGTCTCTTTGTTCAGCAAACAGGGTTGACCTTCCGTGTATGGCGGCAACGCTTACGTTTACTCAGCGCGCTACCCTTACTCGAGAAAAAGCAAGCGGTGACCGACGTCGCTTTAGCCTGTGGTTACGAATCCACCTCAGCATTTATTGCAGCCTTTGGTATGCATTTTGGCAGCACCCCTGGCGAATTTTTCAACACATAGCAGGCAAACCGTACGCGGATCTTTAAATTATCGATAGCGCCTTCGTAAACTCACGCCTGAGCTCGAGCGCAACAAAAACAGCAGACTTGCCACAGAGCGACTTTTTCGCGTTAGACTCAAACTTTATTTGATGCTGTTTAGAGAGGCTGCAATGCTTAATTACGTTGTCATTTCGGGCTCTGGCCGCCCACAAAGTGAATCGGCACGAATCGGCGAATACCTACGCAAGCGCTTGATTGATTTGCAGCTCAGCGAAGAGAGCAACTGCTCACTGATCGATTTAGGCACCAGCCCTTTGCCATTATGGCCAGAGCGCAATGATGGCTTATGGCATGAGTACGCAGAACGCTTAACAGCTGCTGATGCGGTGATCGTCATCACCCCAGAATGGCATGGTATGGCCAGCCCGGCATTAAAAAACTTTTTCGTGCTCGCCAGCAAAACCGAGCTGGCCCATAAGCCGGCGTTACTGGTGGGTGTTTCATCCGGCATTGGCGGCGCGTATCCAATCAGCGAACTACGCAGCTCCAGTTTTAAAAATAGCCGCCTGTGTTATATCCCTGAGCAAATTATCGTTCGCCACGTCAACGACATGCTGCACTCCGGCCCCATCGTCGACGACAATGATCTGCGCTTAAGATCTCGGATTGATTATGCTCTTGGTGTGCTTGGCCACTACGCGGCAGCGCTATGCGGCGTACGCACAGCCGTTGACATGAGTAATCCAGAGTTTTCTAACGGAATGTAGACCTCAGCCAGCAGCGCTGGCTCGATTGTGCTGCTGGCGTTACGTTTCAAGCAGTTTGCAGCTTTATTTTCTATTGAGCCGATAAAGCACAAGCCCTATAAAAGAAGCCAGAAACAAAGCAAAACAACATAAGTGATAGACCGTTACGTCACCTCAAGTGGCTGAACAAACCAAGCTAAGATCTCATCCCACAAAGGCTGCGCAGACGCGCGAAAATAGCCCATATGACCCATTGCGCCAAAGGCCAAGCTAAACGTTTGCGGATCAATGTCACGGCGAATCACTGGCGCATTACTGTAATAATCCATAAAAGCATCGCGAGAGGCGGGTAACGCCCATAGATCATCTAACGCGACCGCGGCCGTAATAGGCGTGCGTACTTGCGCAAACTGCAGTTTTTTCATCTCACACACCTGCGGATCATCAAAGAAATAATGCGGCATACCACACCAGCGTTTCCACTGCTGATAGGCATCGCGCGGCATGTCTTCACCCAGCCCAAGCATTTTCCATGGTAAATAGCCTTTCCAAGCCACCAATACAGGAAAGAGAACATTCCACATAAACTGTACTTTTAAGCGCTCAAGCAACGGCATCCAGCCATGCCAACCCGCACCGGTGCCTAAGGTATAGCAACGACTGACTTTATGGTGATTCGGTAACAGACCCAGTGCGTGCCCGCCATAAGAATGGCCAATCAAAAACAATGGCAAATCCTCACGATGCATAAAATCTACGGCGGCCGCCAGATCCAACTGCCCCCAATCTTCAAAGTCCATCTTAAAACCTTTGAGCTGTTTCGGTGCGGACTGAGCAATGCCACGATAATCCAGCGTCAACACATTAAAGCCTTGCCCACAGGCATACTCAGCAAAACGCCGATAGAACTGTTGACCAACGCCTGTTGCGCCAGCTATCAGCAACTGACCTTTAACAGTCTCAGCGGACGTAGCATATAGATAAGCACTGAGTGGATAGCCATCTACGGCCTGTAAAGTCAGCGCTTGCGCAGCCTTGCCAGAGTGACGCATAAAAACTCTCCATTTTATTGTGCAATACGTATCGTATCGCTGGCTGTATTTTTGTACTCAAGAGTTTAGTAATTCATTGAACAAATTTCTAGTGCTCAGTAACCTTTTAAGTGTTTTCCTCACACTGAATTTTAAGCACAAAAAAACCAGCACGGGTGGCTGGCTTTTTTGAGTAACGGCGGATTCTTACAGCAAATAACTGATGGCAAATACACCGAGGAAGCCAACAGTATAAGCTAACAGCAAGTAACCAAAATAACGTAAGTAAGCAATAAAGGTCAGTGCTGAAATTTTGCTCATAGCCACCACACCAGCGGCAGAACCAATCGCCAGCAAAGAACCACCAACACCAACCGAGTAGGTCAAGGTCAACCATTGGCCCTCACTCATCTCAATACCTGACTTCAGCAAAGCCGCAGTCAATGGCACGTTATCAATCAGCGCTGAGAATAAACCCACAGAATAATTGGCGACAACAACCGGTAATTTCTCGTACAGAGTAGGGAAGTGCTCCAGCACCTGCAGCTCTTTGAGCATGCCGACTAACAACAAGACACCTAAGAAAAACAGTAAGGTGTCGAACTCGATTTTGCGGATATATTCGAGCACGGCCTCATCTTTATTGAGAAAGTGCACGGCCATAAACATAACAGCTAAACCAAATAGAAAGGACAACACTGGCGGAATGCCAAAAGCAACGTTAGCGCCAATCGTACCGATAATGGTCGCTAAAAATAGTCCTGCGATGATTTGATCGCCTTTAGCGATATCCGTCTTGCGCTTCACCAAGACCACATCGCCAGTTAAGCTGCGCGACAAGATAAAGGCTAAAAACAACACGGCAAATAAGGCGGGCACGCTTAATAAGATCAGGTCAGCAATTTTCACTTTGCCGGCCAAGAAGATCATCAGGGTGGTCACGTCACCGGTAATCAACGCCGCTCCACCGGAGTTCACCGCAAAGACCACGAGGACAATATAACGCAGCAATTTATCGGTGCTTAAGTCCAAACTGATCAAGACAGTAATGCACACTAAAGTGGCAGTAATATTATCGGCCATTGATGAAAACACGAAAGCAAACAGCCCAGTGATCAGCATCAGGCGCCGTTCACTCATGCGTGTAGGCATGACTTTATTGACGATGCCATCAATCACACCCTTGTGTGACACATAGGCCACAAAGGTCATTGCGGCCATTAAAAACAACCATAAAGTGGCGATTTCTAAGAGGTTTTCATTGAGCGAGTGCATCAACTGCTCGGTGCTTAAGTCACCGGGTGGCGCAATAAAGTACAGCACCCAGACCAAGGTGCCAAAAAACAATGTCGTCTTGGCTTTATCAATTTTAGTAAAATCTTCAGCAACAATTGATAAAAAGCCCAAGAACGCTAAAACCAGTAAAACGGTTGTCATTTGAGTCCCCAGTGAGCAGATGAAAAAGGTGCAGAAGTTTATTCCTTTTTTTTGAGAAAAACCTATAGCTAAAATCAAGTATCTACGCTGTTCAGCGCATTAAACGTAAGCAAATATATCGGCTCGGTAATGGGCGGGTACTGCATATTGATAGGCGAAGAAGGGCGCTTACCTCAACGCAATTGACTGTCTTTACTGCCGCGGCGATTGTAACCACTGAAACTGGCTTGTTTATCTTCAAGTGATTGGCAGGCGAGGCACAGCTGCACACCTGGAATAGCGAGTCTGCGGCCTTCAGGAATCAGCGCATCACAGCTCTGGCAATGCTCCGCACTTGGCCCTTGCGGCAATTGCTGACGGACACGCTGCACAGCATCATCAATACTGCTATCCATTTGCTCTTGCACGGCACCATCATGCGCCCAACCGGTTGCCATAACAGCCTCCTTAAGTTTAGGAGTGATGCTATTCTGCGTTTTTCACATCCACAGCGGCTTGCTCTGCAGTATTTTTCTCTGCGTTTTGCTCTGCTTGCCACAGCTGCACATCTTCGTAGTAAGTGTCCCACACACAAGGTGAACAACCGCTTTCGCAGCACTCATAATCTTCAGGTGGTGTTGGTTTCTCACGCATCATCGCTCTCAACCCAAGTTGATATAAAAACAAACCACCTGAACCCATCAGCTCAGGTGTGTTGGTTATTTTAGCGCAATCAGCAACGCGTTGGCAGTGCTAAGGTGCTAGCAGACTATTTGCTTGGCAAGTAGTGCGCTAAACGCGCCGCCATTTCTCCAGCCAGCGTTTGCAAAGCATTTAGTGGGCGAATCATCACTTCAAACTCAACAATCTTTCCCGCTTCATCAAAGCGAATCATATCGATGCCTTTGAGCTGCTTGCCATTCACTTTAGCGCTGAACTCGAGTACCACACTTAAGCCATCTTCAGTGGCTAACTCTCGCAAGTATTCAAACTCAGTAAAGACCTGCGACACTGTATTTAGAATCAACGCCACCACAGGTGCACCAGGGTAGGGTGTATGTGCTACCGGAGAACGAAACACTGCTTGCGCATGCAAGATGCTCGGCAATGTTGATAAATCACCTTGCGCCACCATACTGTGCCAGTGCGCTAGAGATTGGTTAACTGCTGCAGGCCGGATTATGGATGTCATCAAATCACCTCGTGTTTATTGTTGTTGGCTAGAAGGTTGTGGATCGCGCAGCTGCGCACGTAAGATTTTCCCTACTGGCGACTTCGGTAACTGCTCGCAAAACTCAATGTGTTTAGGCACTTTGTAGCCGGTCAATTGCTTACGGCAGAACTCAATAATGGTTTCGCCAGTCAGTGTGCTGCTACGCGAACAGATATAGGCGTAGACCGCTTCGCCGGTGCTGTGATCAGGACGGCCAATCACGGCCACTTCAATCACATCCGGATGCAAGGCAATCACGCCTTCCACTTCATTGGGGTAAACGTTAAAGCCGGAAACTAAAACGATGTCTTTTTTGCGATCAACAATTTGCAAAAAACCATTTTCATCCATCACCGCCATATCACCGGTAAAAAACCAGCCATCACGCAAACTGGCCTGACTCTCTTCCGGCTGATTTAAGTACTCATTGATCACATGCGGACCACGCACAGCCAATTCGCCTGCCTCACCAAACGGTAAAATTTGACCGTCTTCAGCGACAATACGCACTTCGCAAGCCGGTAAGGGCAGGCCAACACAGCCGAGCTGAACCTGATCAGTAGGAGGATTGAGCGACACAAAGCAACTGGTCTCAGTTAGGCCATAGCCTTCTAAAATCGGGCAAATACGCTGCTGCCATTGCGTGGCAGTACTGGGTCTTAGCGCCGTACCGCCAGAGACCACGTATTTAAGATGCAGAGGTTTTTCAGTAAACCAAGGCTCCGCTAATAAACCCGCGTACAAGGTATCGACACCGGTCATCCAACCAATTTTAAATTGCGCAAAAGCTGGTTTGAGATTGCTTAATGGCCTTGGATTGGGCACTAAAACGTTGCAAGCACCTAATTTGAAAAACAGCAGGAAGTTAAAGTTGAAGGCGAAAATATGGTACAGGGGCAGGGCTGTCAAAATGAATTCGCCGGGCTCAATTTTCACATCATAGGCATTCACATACACCTGTGCCATCTCCAGCACAGCCAGCAGATTTGCATGGGTTAATGGCGCACCTTTACTGCGTCCTGTGGTTCCACCGGTGTATTGATACAAAGCGATCGGATGTGCTTCACGCTGGACTGGCGGCAGCTGCGCACCAGCACTCAGAGCATCAGTAAACGTCTGATACTGCGATATATCCAGCTCCAGTTTGACGCCCAGATGTTGACGAATGACACCGGCAATCGGTTCAGGGAAAAAATCCGCCATGGAGCACAAGACCAATGGTAAACCCTGCTGCTCGACCACCGGCTTAACCGTATTGGCAAACAAGTCAGAAGCAATCAATAGCTTGGCATTGCTGTCTTCAAGCTGCAGTGCTACTTCACGGGCGGTATACAACGGGTTCATATTGGTAATGATCAAACCGGCTTTCCAAGCGCCCAGCACCGCAATCGGGTAGTGCAAACTGGTCGGCAATTGAATCGCAACGACATCACCGCATAGCAAGCCTTGCGCAACTAAAAAAGCTGCAAACGCAGTGGATAAATCATCCACTTGCTTAAAAGTTAAACTCTGCTGTAAGCCATTAGGGAGCACCATGCTAAAAGCATTGTTGTTTGGGTATTGAGCAGCGCCAAAAGTGCTGAATTGAGCGACACTGCCTTGCATAACAGAGTCAGGCACGTGGTAGTTACGAATGGATTCAGGATAGCTTTTCTGCCATGGATTAACTGCCGTCATCTTGATACTCCAAAGGATATTATTGTTATTAGCAGCGCAATTATTACGCCAGTTAGCACGTCACCCTCGTGGCGCAGAATCGTTGTTAAGGTTCAGGCTATAATTGAATCTTAACACTGTCAAGATGATACGCAGTGCTAAGATGCGCCTAGGCTGTAACCGTATTTTTTAGATCCAAGGAGTGTTTGTGAGCGCACAACAATCTAACTCTCGTCAGCATTACCACGTCGGGAATCTAGCCGAACAACTGTTATCTAGCGCGCGTATCATGCTAGAAGAAGTCGGTGTGGCGAAGTTATCCATGCGTGCGTTATGTGGCGCGCTCGGCGTCACGGCGACGGCCGCTTATCACCACTTTACCAATCGTGCCGAACTGCTCGCACAACTGGCCACCCAGGGTTATTTGGAGTTGGCAGAGGCGCTCAATGAAAAGGCTGTGGCGCTGCCAGTCGAAGAAAAAATACGTGGTTTTTGCTTAATTTATCTTAATTTTGCCCGCCGCAATCCAGCGCTCTACCAATTAATGTTTGGACCTGAATTGGAATTTGAGCAGATGCCCGAACACTTGCTTAAAGCGCGCCAATTCGCCTTTTCTAGACTGGAATTGATGGTTGCAGATTTACTCAAGCAAACACCTGACAGTCCTGATGTGCGCAGCGCGGCATTGGCCAGTTGGTCGTATATTCATGGTTTGACCTCACTGCTCTTGCATGAAGTTTTACAGCGGCCTGCGCAAATGTCTGATCAACGAATTATTGAGCGAACTTTGGCAGGTTTTGAGATATTGTTTAAGGCCTACGCTGCATCCATCAAGCCTGCTTAAGTGCATCTGAGCAAGGAGCCGGTATGTCGACATCATCAGATCAAACTATTGAATTTTCTAGTCGCAAAACTGCTTTTGCCGCGATTTTATTAGCCCGCAGCGAAAAAGGTGTGTGTACTATTTTACTCGGTGACAGCCAAGCCAAGCTTCTCGAAGATTTACAACACCGCTTACCCAAGGCAAAACTGCTCAAAAATGATCAGGCGCTCGCGGCAGCGTTAAAGACAGTGACTGATTTTCTAGACAAGCCTCTGACGCCTTTAGATTTTCCTTTGGACATCCAAGGCAGTGATTTTCAGAAAAGTGTTTGGGCGGTATTACAGACGATTCCAGTCGGGCAAACACTCAGTTATAGCGATGTCGCCGAGCGCTTGCACAAACCTAAAGCAGTTCGCGCAGTGGCCAATGCTTGCGCGGCTAATCCGCTGGCCTTAGTGATTCCATGCCATCGTATTTTACGTGCCGATGGCGGGATTTCTGGTTATCGCTGGGGCGTAGAACGTAAGCGTGCATTACTGGCAAAAGAGCAGCAGGCCTGCCAGTAGAAGATTTTTTGTTAAACCTACAGAAGTGCGCTAAGCCGCCATTAATGATTTTAGTAAAGCCAAGCATCTAGAACGCTTTGTGCATGCCGTACCTTGTGAGTATCGCTGTTCCCTCAACGGGTCATCCTGACCCGATTCTGGACTACGCCATCCTTGGCTGCGCTGGTCGCGACACTCACAAGGTACTCATTGATCAGTGATATTGTTTGCGGACTTAGCACATGACGCTTTTAAAGCCATCATTCTGCAAGTGATCTATCCAGTTCTGTTGGTCTGCTGGTCTGCTGGTCTGCAACACGTGTAAATCTGTATAGATGATTGAAACTGCAATAGTGCTAACACTGCACATGGTCAACGAGTGCTTCGGGGTTGGTGTGCTGAGCGAGCCAAGGAGGGCGAGCGCCGGAGTTGAACCCTGGATGGGTTCATCGACGGATTAACACTTACCCCGAAGCACGACATGCATAGGTTTAGTGTTTTAGTACAGCAAAGTAGCGAGGATGCTTTGTGCATGCCGTACCTTGTGAGTATCGCTGTTCCCTCAACGGGTCATCCTGACCCGATTCGGGACTACGCCATCCTTGGCTGCGCTGGTCGCGACACTCACAAGGTACTCATTGATCAGTGATGTTGTTTGCGGGTTTGGCGCATGACGCTTTTAAAGCAATTATTCTGCTAGATCTATGCAGTTCTATTGGCCTGCAACACGTGTAAATCTGTATAGATGATTGAAACTGCAATAGTGCTAACACTGCACATGGTCAACGAGTGCTTCGGGGTTGGTGTGCTGAGCGAGCCAAGGAGGGCGAGCGCCGGAGTTGAACCCTGGATGGGTTCATCGACGGATTAACACTTACCCCGAAGCACGACATGCTCAGATTGGCTTCTAGGCTCTAACAAAACATCCAGAACGATATGTGCATACCAACGTTTACTAGGACAAAGACCAGAGCACATCTAACAATGACAGTTGAGTTTTATTCTGGCCGTGGCGCGTAAGCAAACACATCAGCGTGCATTTGCTCTGGCTGCATGCCCGCGGCCACTAGAGCATCAAAAGTGCCATAAACCATCGCTGGCGAACCACTGGCAATCACGCGAAAATCGCTTAGATGTTCAATATCCAGACACACCGCCTCATACAACATCCCCATACGACCGCTCCAGCCAGCACCTTCACTGACAATCTGATGAAAATGCAGATTAGGCATTTGCTGCCAAGTGGGTAACATCTTCAGCGTATAAAAATCCTCAGCCACTCGTGCGCCCCAATACACATGAATCGGCTGACTGAACCCCGTCGCACGACAATGCTCAATTAAACTGTGCATCTGCGCCATACCCGTGCCAGCAGCAATCAGCAATAACGGACGCTGATCAGCCACCGCCAAATGCACATCACCAAAGGGCATTTGAATACGCGCAATACGCTCTTTTTGCAGCTGCTTGAGCAACTCAACGGCTGGATTATCGCGAGCCAGAATATGCAATTCCAATTCACGACCTTGCTGTGGGGCAGACGCTATCGAGAAAGCACTGGATTCACCATTTTCACGCTCAATCAATAGATACTGGCCAGCATGATAACGCAGCACTTTTCCAGCAGGCAGACGTAAATGCACCGAAAAAACATCAGCGCCTAAAGGCGTCACACTGACCAACTGACAAGCCACTTTGCATAAAGGCAATTCATTCGCTGCCAAAACACCATCCCACTGCAGCTCACAATCGCTTAAGGGCTCAGCAAGACAGGTAAACAACTCACCTGTCTCAAAAATATCGCTGCCTTGACGAACTGTACCGCTGATTAAATTGGCCGCGCAAATATGGCAATTACCATTGCGACAGCTTTGCGGCGCATCAAAACCTAAGCGACGCGCCGCATCAATAATCTTTTCGCCCGGCAACAGCTCAATAACATGGCCTGACGGCTGTAACATGACTTTCATGCGTATTCTGTTTCCTGTGTGTGCACGACACAATCATCACTCAAACGCATCAATCAATGCCAAGCTCAGACCAGAGCGCATCAACGCGCTCTTTTACCGCAGGGTCTTGCTCAATCACACGACCCCACTCTCGAGTGGTTTCACCTGGCCATTTATGTGTCGCATCCAAACCCATCTTGCTACCTAAGCCAGAAACAGGGGAGGCAAAGTCTAAATAGTCAATTGGCGTATTATCGATTAATACCGTGTCGCGGCTTGGATCCATGCGCGTGGTAATCGCCCAAATCACATCATTCCAATCACGTGCATTGATATCATCATCGGTAACGATAACGAATTTGGTGTACATAAACTGTCGTAAGAAACTCCATACACCGAGCATCACTCGTTTGGCATGCCCAGGGTATTGCTTCTTAATCGTTACCACCGCCATACGGTAGGAACAACCTTCTGGAGGCAAGTAAAAGTCGACAATTTCCGGGAATTGCTTTTGCAAAATAGGCACAAACACTTCATTGAGCGCCACGCCTAGAATGGCCGGTTCATCCGGTGGACGGCCCGTGTAAGTACTGTGATAAATCGGATCTTTACGATGAGTGATGCGCTCTACAGTAAAAACCGGAAAGCTATCCACTTCGTTGTAATAGCCAGTGTGATCGCCGTAAGGGCCTTCATCAGCCATTTCTCCGGGGTAAATATGCCCTTCTAAAATCATTTCGGCTTGTGCCGGCACCTGCAAATCACTGCCAATCGCTTTGACCAACTCAGTCCGCGAACCACGCAGCAAACCAGCAAAGGCATACTCCGACAAGGTATCAGGTACCGGAGTCACCGCGCCTAAAATCGTCGCAGGATCAGCACCTAAGGCAACCGCCACAGGGTAGGGGCGACCAGGGTACTTCAAACACCACTCACGAAAATCCAGCGCACCACCACGGTGACTTAACCAACGCATAATGACTTTGTTACGCCCCAACACTTGCTGGCGATAGATACCGAGATTCTGCCGCTCTTTATTGGGCCCCTTGGTGATGGTTAAACCCCAAGTAATCAAGGGTGCCGCATCTCCTGGCCAGCAGGTTTGAATCGGCAAGGCGGTCAAATCGACATCCTCACCTTCAATAATCACTTCTTGGCAGGCTCCGTCTTTGCGCACTTTAGGTGCCATCGCCAAGACTTTCTTGAACATCGGCAGCTTATTCCACGCGTCCTTAAAGCCTTTCGGCGGTTCCGGTTCTTTAAGGGCGGCCAGCAACTTACCAATCTCACGCAATTGCGAGGTACTTTCCGCCCCCATACCCAAGGCAACCCGCTGAGGCGTACCAAAAAGGTTGCCTAACACGGGCATAGAGAAACCTGTTGGGTTTTCAAACAACAGCGCTGGACCCGCCTTACGCAAAGTACGGTCACAAATTTCTGTCATTTCTAAAACAGGCGAGACGGGAATTTGAATGCGCTTGAGTTCACCACGTTGCTCAAGGCCACGGATGAAGTCTCGGAGATCAGAATATTGCATGATGGTGTCCGTAGCAGATCAAGCGTTGCACAGAGGCGGGTACAACAAGCGCACCCCGTGCATGGCTTTAGATACTAAAACGAGAATTACTTACTACGCTTCATCGACATGAAAAACTCTTCATTGGTCTTTGTGTCTTTGAGCTTATCAAGCAAAAACTCGATGGCTGCCGTTTCATCCATAGGATGCAACAGTTTGCGCAAAATCCACATGCGCTGCAGCTCATCTTCGCTGGTTAATAGTTCTTCACGACGCGTACCTGAACGATTAATATTGATCGCAGGGAACACGCGTTTCTCAGCAATACGGCGCTCAAGTTGCAGCTCCATATTACCGGTACCTTTAAATTCTTCGTAAATCACTTCATCCATTTTCGAGCCCGTCTCAACCAGAGCAGTCGCGATAATGGTTAATGATCCACCTTCTTCGATGTTACGTGCCGCACCAAAGAAACGTTTTGGTTTTTCCAGAGCGTGCGCATCGACACCACCGGTGAGCACCTTGCCAGAGCTTGGAATTACGGTGTTGTAAGCACGGGCTAAACGGGTGATAGAATCGAGCAAAATCACCACATCTTTTTTGTGCTCAACCAAACGCTTGGCTTTCTCGATCACCATTTCAGCCACTTGTACGTGACGCGTTGGTGGCTCATCAAAGGTTGAAGCAACCACTTCACCGCGCACAGTACGCTGCATTTCAGTGACTTCTTCAGGACGCTCGTCAATCAACAAAACGATCAGATGGCATTCTGGATTGTTACGGGCAATATTAGAGGCAATGTTTTGCAACATAATTGTTTTACCGGCTTTCGGCGGTGCCACAATTAAGCCCCGTTGACCTTTGCCAATCGGCGCAGCCAAATCAATCACCCGCCCGGTCAAATCTTCAGTCGAACCATTACCAATTTCCATCAGTAAGCGCTGAGTCGGAAACAACGGGGTCAGATTTTCAAAAAGAATTTTATTGCGCGCGTTTTCTGGACGATCAAAGTTGATCGAGTCCACTTTAAGCAGTGCAAAATAACGTTCGCCTTCTTTAGGCGGACGAATTTTACCAATAATGGTATCGCCTGTTCTTAAGTTAAAACGACGAATCTGGCTGGGTGATACATAAATATCATCCGGTCCAGCAAGGTAAGAGGAGTCAGCTGAGCGCAGAAAGCCAAAGCCATCTTGCAAAATTTCAAGTACGCCGTCACCAGAAATTTCTTCGCCACTGCGCGCATGACGCTTCAGCAATGAGAAAATAATATCTTGCTTACGTGAACGGGCCATATTATCTATGCCCATTTGTTCAGCCATTTCTAGCAATTCAGCAACAGGTTTTTGTTTTAGTTCGGTCAGATTCATAGGGAATGACGATGATATAATTTAGAGGGAATGAGCAAGCTCTTAGCTTGAGAGGCGTACCGCGAGGAGAACAATCGATTGTTTGTTCAGAGCCGTTAAAGATATCGGCGACGGCATGCAGACTGTGTAGCTGTAACACTTAAGCGCTACAGAGATGGAATTTACCACTTGCCAAGGAGCACGTCTAGTGCGCAAATTGATAAAATGCACACTAGACATCAATAAAATTGAGCGATACTCGCAACAATTAAATATGGCTTTCTAAAAAGGCAACTAATTGGCTTTTCGATAACGCACCCACTTTTGTTGCTTCCACGTTACCGTTTTTAAACAACATCAGGGTTGGGATACCGCGTACACCATATTTTGGTGGTGTCGCCTGGTTATCGTCAATGTTCAACTTACAAACTTTTACTTTACCGGCAAATTCAGTAGCAACGTCTTCTAAAACAGGCGCAATCATCTTACAAGGGCCACACCACTCTGCCCAATAATCAACCAACACAGGGCCCTCGGCTTGCAGTACATCTTGATCAAAGCTTGAATCGCTAATGTTGGTAATGTGATCACTCATGAAATCTCTCCGAAACAACAGGTGCAAATTAAAGTACTTATAATGATAGCCTGACTTGCACCTTAACGAAAGTAACCGAGTACAACACTGTGGTAAATTTTCACTTCAACTGAGTCCAAGTGCTTTTTTACATTGGCGAATCTGCTGCGGCATGGCACGATACGTCCATTATTTCTGTGGAATAGCGGTATGCCCATTTCTGCTCCCAAACACTTTCCATTGATTGCAGCCATTGATCTAGGCTCCAACAGTTTCCATATGGTGCTGGCCAAAACCGACCAACGAGAAATTCGTATTCTCGAGCGTCTCGGTGAAAAGGTGCAGCTGGCTGCAGGTATTAATGCCGAACTGGAGTTGCAGGATGACGCCATTGAGCGCGGTCTTGATTGCCTACGGCGCTTTGCCCAATTGATTAACGGCTTACCACAAGGTGCAGTCCGTATTGTCGGTACCAGCTCGTTACGTGTCGCGCATAATCGGCAATCGTTTATCCAGCACGCTGAAGACATCTTGGGGCATGACATTGATGTTATCTCTGGTCGCGAAGAAGCCCGCCTGATTTATCTTGGTGTCTCACATTCCCTGGCAGACACGCCAGGTAAACGTTTAGTGATTGATATTGGCGGCGGCAGTACTGAGTTTATCATTGGCCAACAATTTGAATCACAGCTGCGTGGCAGCTTGCAGATGGGTTGCGTCAGTTTCACTCAACGTTTCTTTAAAGACGGCGTGGTCACTCCCGCACGTTATGCACAGGCCTATACAGCTGCACGTCTGGAGCTGATGGAGCTGGAGCAAAGCCTACGGCGTATGGGCTGGCAAGACACGGTTGGCGCGTCAGGGACTATTCGTTCGATCGGCCAAGCGCTGGCTGCTGCAGGTCTAACCAACGGTGAAGTCAATAACCAAGGGCTCACTTGGCTCAAGCGCAAAGTACTAAAAATTGGCGACATCAGTAAAATCGATATTGCAGGTGTTAAGCCTGAGCGCAGTGCTATTTTGCCCGCGGGCTTAGCGATTCTTGAGGCTATTTTTGATGCCTTAAGCCTTGAGCAAATGGCACCTTGCGATGGCGCTTTACGTGAAGGTGTACTCTACGATTTACTGGGTCGCCATCAACATGAAGATGTTCGCGAACGCTCTATTCAAGCGCTGATGGAGCGCAGTCATGTTGACGTAGAGCACGCACAAAGAGTTGAATGCAAAGCCCTTGAAGCCCTTGAACAGGTGTCTGAAGCCTGGCAGCTCAGCGAGGAGTGGCATGGTGATATGCTCAGTTGGGCAGCCCGCGTGCACGAAGTAGGCTTAGACATTGCCCACTATCATTATCATAAGCATGGCGCTTATTTGGTTGAGCACTCCGACTTGGCTGGCTTTTCACGTCAAGATCAACAAATGCTTGCGCTATTGGTTCGCGGACACCGTCGTAATATTCCCAAAGAACGCTTTGCTGAGTTTGCGGAAGAAGGCCAGCAACTCCTACGTTTGTGTATTTTGTTGCGTTTCGCCATTCTTTTACACCATATCCGCGGCACTCAAGAGGTGCCTCAGCTGGAACTGACCGCTAAAACCAACAGCCTACACATCCGCTTCCCCAAACATTGGCTGGATGAAAATCCTCTCACTTTAGCGGACTTCCAAAAAGAAGCGGGCTGGCTTGAGCGTCTTGGTTTCACCTTAACCGCGGTTTAGTCCTACCGCTTTGCCATATTTCAGCTGATCGCTCGTACAGCGCTCACTCCGAGCGCTGATGTTTTGAGCGCCAATCATCGAGTTGCACGACACGGTTTTGCCCATCACACGACGCCTGTTCTGGCTCAGGGTTTTGGGTATGCACCACGCTATCGGTATGCACGGCTTGCAACGACTCACGTAAGGGGTAGGCTTGCAGTTCAATCTTCGCTAAATGGCGACCGTACATCGCGACAGAGCCATTTAATCGCTCCTGGCTCGTCACGGTAAATTCAAAACCATAAAGACGTGCTAAGCGTTTGCGCTGACTGCCATCGACAATGATCTTCCACCCCTTAAATGCAACATTACCATCCAATAGCTGCACCGTTTCACGTTCACAATACGTTCGCACATAAGCTAAAGCGCGTTCGCGCACACCATGGCCTCGCCAGATCCAGGCAATGCCCAAGGCAACCAACAACCAAGCTGTTAACTCACCTAATGTCACCATGTTTATCACCGTAGTTATGCTCGTTTAATCCCAATACAGCGACAACTATTAATCAACTGATCGGATGCAAAGTGTGCGCTATTTTTGCCGCGCCTGTGGATAACTTTGCCTCTGAAGGCTACAATAGCCGGTCGTAATTACTCTGTTTTATTGAGGGATCTCTGTGTCTGTCGAACTTTGGCTACAGTCTATCGATTTTTTGCGCGATGAACTGCCTGCTCAGCATTTCAACACCTGGATCCGTCCATTACAAGTTGAAGCCGTCGGTGATGAACTGCATATTTTTGCACCGAATCGGTTTGTATTAGATTGGGTCAACGATAAATATATCAACCGCATTCTAGAGCTAATGGCTGAGCGCAATAATGGTGAAGTCCCGCCGATTTCCTTGCAAATTGGCAGCAAGGGAAAAGTGCGCACAAATGTTAACAATGCGCCGAATACAGCGCGTCCACCGGTTAATAATCAAGTTGCAGCAGCCAATGCCCCAACACCAGTGATCGAAAATAGCGCACCAACAATCAAGCAAGCTCAGCCACAGCCTGCAGCCAACCCCGCGCCTGTCCCTATTCATAACGTCGCGCCGGCGCCAAGCAGCGCCACAGGTGAGCGTGGTGCACCAAACAAAGGGGCAATCAAGCATGTCAGCGCACTCAATCGTTCATTTACCTTTGATAGCTTTGTCGAAGGTAAATCAAACCAATTAGCCCGAGCGGCCGCTTGGCAAGTGGCTGATAACCCAAAGCACGGTTACAACCCGTTATTTCTATACGGTGGTGTAGGTTTAGGTAAAACTCACTTAATGCATGCGGTAGGCAATCATTTACTACAAAAAAACCCTAATGCAAAAGTGATTTATTTGCACTCAGAACGCTTTGTTGCCGATATGGTGCGCGCGTTACAAAATAACGCAATCAATGAGTTTAAAAATTATTATCGCTCTGTAGATGCTTTGCTGATTGATGACATTCAATTCTTTGCAAAAAAAGAACGCTCACAAGAAGAGTTTTTCCATACTTTTAATGCGCTGCTTGAAGGCAATCAACAGGTTATTCTTACCAGCGATCGTTACCCAAAAGAAATTGACGGCCTTGAAGAGCGCTTAAAGTCACGCTTTGGATGGGGTTTGACGGTTGCCGTAGAACCACCTGAACTGGAAACCCGTGTCGCAATTTTAATGAAGAAAGCTGAACAAACAAGGGTGCAGCTTTCACATGATTGTGCGTTCTTTATCGCGCAGCGTATTCGTTCCAACGTGCGCGAGCTGGAAGGGGCATTAAAGCGGGTGATTGCTCACTCGCACTTCACTAATGAACCCATTACCGTAGAACTGATTCGCGAATCGCTGAAAGACTTATTGGCACTGCAAGACAAACTTGTCAGTATTGATAATATTCAACGCACTGTTGCCGAATACTACAAGATTAAAATTTCCGATATTTTATCAAAACGCCGTTCACGCTCAGTGGCCCGCCCTCGTCAAGTGGCGATGGCCCTCGCTAAAGAAATCACCAATCACAGCTTGCCTGAAATTGGTGATGCCTTTGGCGGTCGCGATCACACGACCGTTTTGCATGCCTGTCGGAAAATTGCCGAACTTAGCGAAACCGATGCGGATATCCGCGAAGATTATAAAAACCTACTGCGTACGTTAACCACGTAACAGCAGTGCCAGCACTCTAACGCAAGGGAATAACCATGCACTTCACCATCCAACGCGAAGCTTTGTTAAAACCGCTGCAACTGGTGGCCGGTGTTGTTGAACGCAAGCAAACGATGCCTGTGTTATCCAACGTCCTGCTCGTCATTGAAGGGCAAAACCTGTCTATGACGGGTACCGATACCGAGGTTGAACTGGTTGGTCGCATTACTCTCGAAGA
This sequence comes from Pseudomonas sp., assembly GCA_034006605.1. Classification (GTDB taxonomy): domain Bacteria; phylum Pseudomonadota; class Gammaproteobacteria; order Pseudomonadales; family Pseudomonadaceae; genus Denitrificimonas. The sequence goes on from JAVESM010000001.1 coordinate 258,765, forward strand.
ACCTGCGCAAGCGGGTGAGATTACTGTGCCGGCTCGTAAGCTTATGGATATTTGTAAAAACTTACCTGCTGATGCCATGATCGACTTTAAAGTTGATGATCAAAAAGTTTTGATCAAAGCAGGTCGTAGCCGTTTCACTCTGACCACACTGCCTGCGGCAGATTTCCCTTCGTCAGAAGAAACACCAGGCTCACTAAGTTTCAGTCTTGAACAGAGCAGTGTGCGCCGTTTAATTGAGCGCACCAGCTTCGCCATGGCACAGCAAGACGTGCGTTACTACTTAAACGGTCTAATGCTTGAAGCCAAACAGGGCCAATTGCGCGCAGTCGCAACCGACGGTCACCGTTTAGCCTTGTGCTCCGTTCCAGCCAATATTGCTGAAAGCATTCAGCATCAAGTGATTGTTCCACGCAAAGGCGTTTTAGAACTCGCTCGATTAATGACTGAGGACAGCTCAGAAGTCAACATTGTCTTCGGCAGTAACTACATTCGTGCGACCACTGAAGAGTTCACTTTTATCTCAAAACTGGTTGACGGTAAGTTCCCTGATTATGAGCGTGTACTGCCACGCGGCGGAGACAAAACAGTTATAGCCGACCGTCAAAGTCTACGCGAAGCATTAAACCGTGCGTCGATTTTGTCTAATGAAAAATACCGAGGGATTCGCTGGCAGCTGGAATCAGGCCTGTTAAAAATTCAAGCCAACAACCCAGAACAAGAAGTAGCTGAAGATGAAGTCACCGTAGATTATAACGGCAGCGCCCTGGAAATAGGTTTCAATGTCACGTATTTGCTTGACGTACTGAGTGCCACGTCGTCTGAACAAATCAGCATAGTACTGTCAGATTCCAATAGCAGCGCGCTGATTCAAGAGGCAGGCAACGACAGCGCATCTTATGTCGTTATGCCAATGCGTCTGTAATAGCCATTTAATATGGCAATCGGCCAATTGCAAATCACCGGCATTCGCAATCTGCAGCCGGTGACCTTGCTGACATCTCCGCGGATTAACATACTCTACGGCGATAACGGCAGCGGCAAAACCAGCGTTCTGGAAGCCATTTACCTGTTAGCAATGGCGCGTTCTTTTCGTAGCACACGCTTACAGCCGATGATCCAGTATGAACAAAGCAGCTGTACCGTATTCGCGCAAATCAAGCGCAGCGATGGTAGCCAGAACAATCTCGGCATCAGTCGCGATCGACAATCCGAGCTCCGAATTCGCGTAGACGGCCAAAACGCACGCAGCACAGCACAACTTGCACAGCTTGTACCTTTACAGCTAATCAATCCTGATAGTTTTCGTTTGCTAGAAGGCTCGCCGAAAATTCGTCGGCAGTTTTTAGACTGGGGAGTGTTCCACGTGGAACAAGACTTCCTACCTGCATGGCAGCGTTTACAGACCAGCCTAAGACAAAGGAACTCATGCCTGCGCCATGGTATAATGGACAAAAGCGTCATAGCTGCTTGGGATCACGAACTTTGCATAGCTAGCAATGAAATTGACCAGTTACGCCGCGCATACATTATTAAATTAAAGCCAGTTTTTGAACAAACACTGTCTAAGCTGCTGGAACTACCCGGACTCACCCTTAGCTACTCTAGGGGCTGGGATAAAGACAGCAGCCTAGAGGTCGTACTCAATAAAAATATTGAGCGCGACAGAGCCCTGGGCTATACACAAGCAGGCCCGCAGCGTGCAGATCTTAGAGTTCGCATAGGCACTAACAATGCAGTGGATATTCTTTCACGAGGACAGCAAAAGCTGGTTATTTGCGCCCTAAGAATCGCCCAAGGGCATTTACTCTCCCAGGCAAGACGCAGCGACTGCATCTACCTTGTGGATGACTTGCCTTCAGAGCTGGATGAACAACACCGTTTAGCGCTGTGTCAGCTGCTAGACGATTTAGAATGCCAGGTGTTTATCACATGTGTTGATAAACAATTAATGAGTACTGGTTGGCGCAAGGACACGCCAATCTCTTTGTTCCACGTGGAACAAGGTCAAATTACACCATTTGGAGTAACCGCATGAGCGAAGATAACACGTACGATTCCAGTAGTATTAAAGTTCTTAAAGGCCTGGACGCCGTACGCAAGCGCCCCGGTATGTATATCGGTGATACTGATGACGGTACTGGATTGCATCACATGGTTTTTGAAGCCGTGGATAATTCAATTGATGAAGCCTTAGCAGGCTACTGCGATGAAATCACTATCACCATTCATCCAGACGAATCTATTACCGTGCAAGACAATGGGCGCGGCATTCCTGTAGATATTCATAAAGAAGAAGGGATATCCGCAGCTGAAGTTATCATGACAGTACTGCATGCGGGCGGTAAGTTTGACGATAACAGCTATAAAGTCTCCGGAGGTTTGCACGGCGTTGGTATTTCAGTGGTAAACGCGTTGTCACGCGTACTGATTATGACCATCCGTCGCAAAGGTCAGGTTTGGGAGCAAACCTATCACCATGGCGTACCACAAGCGCCTATGGCACCGATAGGCGAAACCACCTCCACAGGCACTCGCATCCATTTCAAACCATCACCTGAGACATTTGGCAATATTCAGTTCAGTTGGGAAATTCTGGCTAAACGCTTACGCGAATTATCCTTCCTAAACTCAGGCGTAGGCATTCATTTAAAAGATGAGCGCACAGGTAAAGAAGAGCTCTTCAAATACGAAGGCGGTCTCAAGGCGTTCGTGGAATACCTCAACACCAACAAAACCACGGTCAATCAGATTTTTCACTTCTCAGTGCAACGCGAAGAAGATGGTGTCGGCGTTGAAGTGGCGATGCAATGGAATGATGGTTTTAATGAAAACCTATTGTGTTTTACTAACAATATTCCACAGCGTGATGGTGGTGCGCACTTAGTCGGTTTCCGTACTGCACTGACCCGTCACCTGAACAACTACATTGAAGCTGAAGGTTTAGGTAAAAAAGACAAAGTCAGCACCACCGGTGATGATGCCCGTGAAGGTTTAACTGCGATTGTTTCGGTTAAAGTACCTGACCCAAAATTCAGTTCACAAACCAAAGACAAGCTGGTTTCTTCAGAAGTGAAGACAGCGGTTGAACAGGAAATGGGTAAATACTTAGCCGATTACTTGTTAGAAAACCCAGCCGAAGCAAAAGCCATTGTTGGTAAAATGATTGACGCGGCACGCGCCCGTGAAGCCGCGCGCAAGGCCCGTGAAATGACCCGCCGCAAAGGCGCTCTGGATATCGCTGGGCTGCCTGGTAAGCTGGCCGACTGCCAAGAAAAAGACCCTGCGTTATCTGAACTCTACATCGTGGAAGGGGACTCTGCTGGCGGTTCAGCCAAGCAGGGACGTAACCGTAAAACTCAAGCCATTCTGCCACTCAAAGGAAAAATTCTTAACGTCGAGAAAGCACGCTTCGACAAGATGATTTCGTCGCAAGAAGTCGGCACTTTAATCACTGCTTTAGGTTGTGGTATTGGCCGTGATGAATACAACATCGAAAAACTGCGCTATCACAACATCATCATCATGACCGATGCTGATGTGGATGGTTCGCACATTCGCACCTTGCTACTGACCTTCTTCTTCCGTCAGTTACCTGAGTTGGTTGAGCGTGGCTATATCTACATTGCTCAACCACCTCTATATAAAGTAAAACGCGGTAAACAAGAGCAATACATCAAAGATGATGAGGCCATGGACGAGTATTTGACTAACTCAGCATTAGAAGATGCCAGCTTGCATGTTAATGCCAGTGCACCCGGTTTATCGGGAACAGCCTTAGAAGAGCTGGTCAATGAATACCGCACAGTATTAAAAACATTGGATCGTCTATCGCGCCTCTACCCTAAAGAAATTACCGAGAATTTCCTTTACTTACCCCGCGTAGAACCAGAGCAACTAACTGATAAAGCCGCCATGCAAACCTGGCTAGACGGCTTACAGGCACGCATGGACTCAGTAGAAAAATCAGGTGAGGTCTACACAGTAGGCTTACGTCATGACACTGAGCGTAACTATTGGCTGCCAGAAATCCAGATTAAAACGCACGGCCTAACCAACCATATTTTGTTTAATCATGATTTCTACTCAAGTAATGATTACCGCACTATGACCGAATTAGGTAACAAGCTGGAGAGTCTTCTTGAGGATGATGCCTATGTGATGCGCGGTGAGCGCAAGCAAAACGTACAGACCTTTAAAGAAGCGCTTGATTGGTTGCTTGCTGAAGGCAGTCGTCGCTTAGGTATACAACGCTATAAAGGTCTGGGAGAGATGAACCCAGAACAGCTTTGGGAAACCACTATGGACCCAAGCCAGCGTCGTATGCTGCAAGTTACGATTGACGATGCAATTGCTGCAGACCAAATCTTCAACACCTTAATGGGAGACCACGTCGAACCACGTCGCGCGTTCATTGAAGACAACGCTTTAGCCGTCTCTAACTTAGACTTCTAAGTGCCTTGCCCGCGGTCGTATCAAATAATGGATACGACCGTGTTGCTGGCAAACTTAGCTTCTTGGCAGCTATGCACACGCCTCTCTGCACGCGTGTGCAGCCTAAAAGCGGGCAACTTCTTTTCCAACAATAAAAACTAACGACCGATACGGGTGACATGCTTTTTATGTCATTATGTGCCCTTGTACCAACCAAAAAGCAAGGAATGCAACATGCGTATAACACGCATGACAATGACTTATATTGAGTATTTTTTGTGAAGATGATCCAAACACTTAAAGCAGGCTTGTTAGCCCTCAGCCTCTTCTCTGCTAGCCACTCGGCTGTGTCCGCACCACTGAATAACACCAGCCCACAACAACTTGCCGCAGGCAGTGCCTTGTTAGTCGATTTAAAAACCAATCAAGTGCTTTACTCAAGCAACCCAGACTTTATCGCGCCAATTGCTTCAGTCACCAAGCTTATGACTGCTATGGTCGCTATTGATGCGAAGCAGCCGCTAGACGAAAAGTTACCCATCGTGATTAAAGACACGGCACAAATGCAGGGCGTCTTTTCGCGGGTGAGAGTCGGCAGTCAACTCAGCCGCCACGACACCTTGTTGATTACCCTGATGTCCTCAGAGAACCGCGCAGCAGCCAGCTTAGCGCATCATTACCCAGGCGGGCATCAGGCATTTATTCAAGCCATGAACGCGAAAGCGCAAGCCCTAGGGATGCACAACACACGCTTTGTTGAGCCGACCGGTCTTTCTGAAGAAAATGTATCGAGCGCCCATGACTTAGTATTGTTAATTAAAGCTGCGCAACAATACCCATTGATTAAACAATTCAGCACCACAGATGAGCAAACCGTGGCCTTCACTAAACCTAATTACACCCTTGGCTTTCGCAACACCAACGCATTGGTACGTAAGGACAATTGGAATATTCAGCTCAGCAAAACCGGTTTCACTAACAGTGCAGGGCACTGCTTAGTCATGAGCACCGAGATGAATAAGCGCCCGGTTGCCTTTGTTGTACTGGATGCCTTTGGTAAATACACCCATATGGCAGATGCGAATCGGCTGAAAAAATGGCTCGAAACTGGTGCGATCACACCGGTACCTGCCGCAGCACTCAGCTATAAGCTGGCCAAGCAACAAGAGCGCCAGCAAGTCATTGCTACACAATAAATGTTATTTGCTAAGCGGCAAATACACAATTGCATCTAAGCCAGCATTGGGGGCAGCCTGTAATAACAACTGCCCGCCATAGCGCTGACAAACCGCTTGGACAATTGCTAAGCCTAAACCACTGCCTCGTTCAGCACTGGCAGTACTCCAAAAACGCTCTTTCGCTTGCTCAATCTGCTCTATGGATAAACCTGATCCAGCATCTCTAACGCGCAGGCATAAACGCTGATTGTGCACAGTTAACAGCAACTCAATGGGGCTGTCGACAGGGCTATAGCGCAAAGCGTTATCCAGTAAGTTACGCAACACAGCAACCGCTAACGACTCGGGCAGGGCGATATGCACATCTTCGCTGAGTTCGCTATGCACCTCAATGCGCTCATTCCCCGGCACGCCAATTAAGTCCGCTAAGGCATAACGCGCAATGGTTTGCGCACTGCTGCAGGCTGCTTGATCAAAGTCCTGAGCACCTTCTACGCGCGCTAACAGCAACAGTTGCTCAAGCGTACGCTGCATGCGCTCAACCGCAGTCTCAGCTTGCTGTAAAGCGTAAGCCGCCCCTTGCGCGGGACTCATCTGCGCCACCTGAATATGGGTTTTGATCGCAGTTAACGGTGTACGCAATTCATGCGCCGCATCATTGGTAAAACGTCGTTCACGCTCTAAGGCGGCAGCAATACGAGTAAACAGCTGATTAATCGTCGCCACCAGCGGCTGTAAATCTTTCGGCAAACGCTCGACATGCACCGGCTGTAAGTCCTGTGCATCACGCTCGGCCAAGACTGAACGTAAAGCTTGTAAGGGTGACAAACCACGACCAATGCCAAACCAAATCAGCAATAAGCTACCCAAGAGTGCTAAAGCAACCGGCAAGGCCGCCGCAAAAATAATTGAGGACTGCAGTATTTGCCGCTCATCAACTCGGTCTGCGGTGGTGACCCAAAGATTTTCACGCTTTAAGGTAAAGGTGCGCCAGCGCTCGCCGGCAAAACTGATCTCATGGAAACCCGTGGCATATTCGAGCATATTCTGGTTCGGCATATTGGGGGTGCGCACCAACACTTCACCACGCAGAGAGCGCACCTGACAAACTAAGCCACTTTCCAAGCCCAACTCCATCGCCGTCAGAGGGTTAGGCAATGAAAGCAGCGGCTGCGGTAATTGTTCAAGCAACCCAGCGACCATCCGCGCGGATGAAGCCAGGCGTTCATCTAAGGCCACATTCACTTCTCGGCGCAAGTCGCCGAGCAACCACAGCGCCGCCAAACTCCACAGCACGATAAAAGTGCCACCCAAAATCAACAACAAACGATTACGTAGGCTCATGTGGTACTCCCATGCGATAACCTAAGCCTCGTACTGTTTTCACCACATCACTGCCTAACTTGCGCCGTAAATTATAAATGTGCACATTGATCGCATTGCTCTCAACACCATCACCAAGCCCATACAGGCTGTCTTGCAATTGCTCAGCACTTAAAATGTGTCCGGGCTTTTGTAATAGGGCCGCTAGCAACGCCTGCTCACGGCGTGACAAACTTACCACTTGACCGTGCAGTTGCACGGCTTGGCTGGAGGGATCAAAGGTTAAGCCATGATGCTCAATCAAATTACTGCTGCGGCCACTGCTGCGTCTTAATAAGCTGTGTAAGCGCGCTGCCAGTTCACGTAAATCAAACGGCTTGAGTAAGTAGTCATCTGCGCCAGCTTGTAAGCCTGCGACGCGCTGCAACACGGTATCACGAGCACTTAAAATCAGCACAGGCAAATCCTTACCCTGATTGCGGATGCGCGTTAATAACTGCAACCCATCTTCATCAGGCAAGCCAAGGTCAAGAATCATCGCATCAAAATGCCCTAATTGCAGAGCCTGCTCAGCCGCTCGCGCATGCGCCATATGATCCAAGGTAAAACCTTGCAACTCTAAGCCAGCGACTAAACCTTGGGCGATTAACTGATCATCTTCGACCAACAATACGTGCATAACGGTAATGAACTCTCAGCATAAGAAACGAAAGGATTGACGCCAACAAGAATAAGCCTACAACACTTTAAGCATAACTTAACTGTTAATGCTGTCTTAATGAAGCCCCTACATAGTGTGGTTAAATCCAAGAGGACACACTCGTATGCGGTATTTTTTCATTGTCGTATTACTTTCATTAAGCAGTTTAAGTCAGGCATTTATCAGTAATCAGCACGATTTTTTACCGGTTGAAGAGGCCTTTCGCTTTGAATTGATGGACGATGTTGAGCCTGCAATTTTAGTTTGGCAGATTGCCCCAGAACATTATCTGTACCGAGACAAGCTGGGCATTACCGATGCTCAAGGTAATTCTGTGCCGATTGTCTATCCTCAAGGCATTGAGCACTCCGATGAGTTCTTTGGTGATACGCAGGTGTATCGCCAACTGCTGCAGTTGCCTCTAGATAGCACTCTTGCACAGCCGTTACAGGTCACTTGGCAAGGTTGTGCCGATGCCGGCTTGTGCTATCCACCTCAGACCACCAGTGTCGGCAGTGGCACAGCAACAGATGAAGGCACTGCGACAGTATCAACCAGCCAAGCCTTAGCCGAAGACCAATCGATTGCTGAGCGCTTAGCCGGCTCAGGTTTACTATTGAACATCCTAGCCTTCTTTAGCATGGGCCTATTACTTGCCTTCACCCCATGTATGCTACCAATGCTGCCGATTTTAACCAGCGTCATCAGTGGCTCTAAAAGTGGTGGCTGGCAGGGCACTCGACTCGGCTTAGCCTTTATTCTGCCGATGGCCTTAGTCTATGCCGCGCTCGGCGTGCTGGCGGCTAACCTCGGTAGCAATCTCTCGGCAACACTGCAACAACCTTGGTTGCTTATCCCTTTTGCCGGCATTTTTATCCTCTTAGCCTTAGCTCAGCTTGGCGTCTTTACCTTACAGTTACCGACATTTATCCGTGAGCGACTGCAGGGTGCTGACCAAAGCATTCAAGGTGGTAGTTTAATCGGTGCTGCGGGGCTCGGAGCATTATCAGCTTTATTGGTGGGCCCATGCATGACTGCGCCTTTGGCTGGGGCGCTGTTATATATTGCCCAAAGCGGCGATGCGGTCAGCGGTGGTTTAGCCCTATTCTCGCTAGGCTTAGGCAGTGGCTTACCTTTGTTACTGGCGATTAGCATTGGTATGCGCTGGCTGCCTAAGCCAGGCAACTGGATGCAAAGTGTTAACCATGTATTTGCTTACGTTTTATTCGCCACAGCGATTATTGTGCTGCGACCAATTTTAACTGGGCCAGTATTTCTAGGATTATGGGGTGCATGGTTACTAGCAATTGCCTTAAGTATTGGTAGCATTGAACGCGCTAACTGGCGCTTTTCCAGCCGTTACATTGCCTTACTCTTAGGGATTTGGAGTGGTGCGATGTTACTCGGCGCAGCAGCAGGCGGCGATGATCCGTGGCAGCCGCTGAGCAATTTCGGCTTACAAGCCAGTGAGTTACCCAATCAACACAACATGCAACGCTTTGCCAATGTGCAGCAGTTACAAGAGCAACTCAAACAAGCAGAGCAGGACGATAAATGGGTGCTCTTGGATTTTTACGCAGACTGGTGTGTCTCATGCAAAGTGATGGAAAAAACCGTCTTTGCGCAAACCCAGGTACAAGCCGCGTTGGCCGATTTCCGTTTACTGCAAGCTGATGTAACCTTGAATACGGCAGAGCAACAACAACTGATGCAAGATTTACAGATTATGGGGCCGCCAACTATTTTGTTTATCAACCCTCAAGGCTCAGAGCAACGCACGCAACGTATCACCGGTGAAGTATCCGCAAGTGAGTTTTTACAACAGCTCAGCAGCGCACAAAAGGACAGTTAATGTTAAGTTTTAATTTAGGCCCTTTAGCCATTCCCATGGATTTAGCCGTGCTCTACGCGGCTTTTTTCATTGCTTGGCTAAGTGGTTGGCTGCTTGGGCGCAGGCGTGGCACGAATCCAGAGTCCGCATTATTTAGCATGCTGTTTATCGGCGCGCTGGTGGCTCGGGGTGCCTTTGTTATCCAATATTTTGCGCAATACAACGACAGTTTTTGGCAGATTATTGATATTCGCGACGGCGGTTTCTTATTGTTACCAGGGTTAATTGCTGCCGTTGTAGTTGGGCTCTATAAAGCATGGCGACAAGCACCGTTGCGAGCCCCTCTGGCGATTGGCGTATGTATCGGTTTGCTGGTTTGGGGCGCGAGCGTCTCGGTACTCAGTGCTTTACAAAGTAGCCAAAAGATACCTGATATATCCGTACGTAACATTGACGGTCAACCCGTGTCACTGCAAGACTTAGCAGGTAAGCCGCTGGTGATTAACTTATGGGCGACTTGGTGCCCGCCATGCCGTCGTGAAATGCCGGTGCTCGCCGCCGCGCAAGCAGCCAATCCAGATATTCGCTTTGTCTTTGTTAACCAAGGGGAAGGGCAGGTTTTAGTTAAAAAGTTCTTAGCCCAACAGCAACTCAGCTTAGACAATAATCTGCTCGATACGGGAGGACGTCTCGGGCAAGCGGTAGGTTCATTATCATTACCCACCACATTGTTTTACAGTGCTGACGGAATGTTAAAAAATAATCATTTAGGTGAGTTATCGCAGGCCAGTTTAAAGCATGCATTACGTCACATCAGGACAGAAAACCAGCACATTCATTTAGAGGAATAACCATGACATTTAAAAAAATCTTACCGGCGCTGGCTCTGCTCACGCTACCTATCATGGCGCAGGCAGAAACGTACCCCGCACCGGTAGAAGCGATGCGTGAGCGTGGCGTGGAAGTGCTAGAGCGCTTTGATGCGCCGAGCGGTTTGACCGGTTACACCGCTTTATTTAACGGTCGTCCTTTGGCGTTGTATGTGACTGAAGATGGTAAGCATGCGCTGATTGGTAGCTTACTCAACGCCAAGGGTGAAGATTTAACCGGCGCTGTTTTAGAAGAAAAAGTCAGCCGCCCACAAAGTAAAGTGATGTGGGGAAAACTTAAAGACAGCAGCTGGATTGCTGATGGTTCCGATAAAGCTGAAACCATTGTTTATGTGTTTACCGACCCGAATTGTCCTTACTGTAAACGTTTCTGGAAAGATGCGCGTCCATGGGTTGATGCAGGCAAAGTGCAGTTACGCCACGTGATGGTCGGCACACTGGGTGAAAGCAGCCAAAAGAAAGCCGCTTACTTGCTTAGCGCGAAAGATCAAAAGGCGGCTTTACTCGGCAATGAAAGCGGTAAAAAACCTGCTGAAGAAGCTAAAACAATCGCAGCTAAACAGCGTCAACAACTGGATGATAACCAACAGCTGATGGCTCTACTCGGCGCGACTGGTACACCTGCAATTTTATACCTTGATCCGACCGATATGCTGCAAATGCATCCAGGCGCTCCGCAGGGCGAACAGCTGCTTGAGCTATTCGGCCCGCGCCCTTAAGTATTGAAACGCTGGCTAAACGATTCACTGTGCACTATTCACGCGCGCAGTGAACGCCGTCAGCCAAAGCACGGCAGAGTTTAAGCACCTCATTCACCGCGATATCGGGTGTCGCAGCCTGTGCAATCAAGTCAACAAACGCTGAACCCACCACTGCGCCATCAGCTAACCGAGCAATATCGGCAGCATGCTCAGGAGTGCGGATACCAAAGCCGATACACACCGGCAGCGGGGTATGGCGACGCAAACGCGCAACAGCTTCTTCAATATGCGCCATCGTTGCAGAACCGGTACCGGTAACACCCGCCACCGAAACGTAATAAACAAAACCTGAGCTGTTATTAAGCACCGTCGGTAAACGCACATCATCGGTAGTTGGCGTGGTTAAGCGAATAAAGTCTAAACCGGCTGCTTGTGCAGGATCACAAAACACATTGTTATGCTCAGGTGGCAAGTCGACAATGATCAAACCATCAACACCGGCAGCTTTAGCCTCTTCAATAAAGCGCGGCACACCATAGTGATGGATCGGATTAAAGTAGCCCATCAGCACCACTGGGGTATGCTGATTGTCTTGACGGAATTCGCGAACCATTTGTAATGTTTTAGCAAGCGTTTGTCCGTTTTTTAACGAGCGAATATTGGCTAGCTGAATCGCTGGGCCATCGGCCATTGGGTCAGTAAAAGGCATGCCCAACTCAATCACATCAGCACCAGCAGCCGGCAAACCTTTAAAAATACGCATCGCCGTGGCGTACTCTGGATCACCGGCAGTCACGAAGGTAACTAACCCTGCACGGTTTTGTTTTTTCAGCTCGGCAAAACACGTTTGAATACGACTCATACTGACTGCTCCTGTTGCTCAAAGTGATGCATTACCGTTTGCATATCTTTATCGCCACGACCCGATAAATTCACCACCATTAAATGCTCTTTGGGTAATTGCGGCGCGCGTTTAAAGACTTCCGCTAAAGCATGCGCTGACTCAAGAGCAGGAATAATACCTTCCAATTTGCAGCACAAATGGAAAGCCGCAAGCGCTTCATCATCTTTGGCCGAGGTGTACTCAACGCGACCAATATCATGTAACCATGCGTGCTCTGGGCCAATACCTGGATAATCCAAGCCTGCTGAAATCGAATGCGCATCAATAATCTGCCCATCATCATCTTGCAGCAAATAAGTACGGTTACCGTGTAATACTCCTGGGCTACCACCTTGCAAACTGGCCGCATGCTCACCGGTTTCAATGCCATGTCCAGCCGCTTCAACACCAATAATTTTTACGCTGGCATCATCCAAGAATGGGTGAAATAAACCCAAAGCATTGGAGCCGCCACCAATACACGCAACCAGACTGTCCGGCAAACGACCTTCATGAGCCTGCATCTGTTCGCGCGTTTCTTTGCCAATCACTGCTTGGAAATCACGCACCATTGCTGGGTAAGGATGCGGGCCGGCCACGGTACCAATCAAATAGTAGGTATCAGCAACGTTAGTGACCCAATCACGCAATGCTTCATTCATCGCATCTTTTAGGGTTCCGGTACCGGCTACCACTGGACGCACTTCAGCACCAAGCAACTTCATGCGAAACACGTTGGCCTGTTGGCGATGAATATCCGTAGTACCCATATAAATCACGCACTGCAAACCAAAACGTGCCGCCACCGTGGCGGTGGCTACACCGTGCATGCCAGCACCGGTTTCAGCAATAATGCGTTTTTTACCCATGCGTCGCGCCAATAAAATCTGACCGATGCAATTATTAATTTTGTGCGCGCCAGTGTGGTTCAGTTCTTCGCGCTTCAGATAAATTTTAGCGCCACCGCAATACTCGGTTAAGCGTTCAGCAAAATAGAGCGGACTGGGGCGGCCGACATAATCACGCTGAAAATACGCCAGCTCTTCAATAAAAGCCGGATCATCTTTAGCTCTCTCGTACTCGCGTCCTAACTCTAAAATCAACGGCATCAATGTTTCGGCAACATATTGACCACCAAAGTCACCAAACAAACCCTGCTTATCAGGACTATTACAAAAAGAACTCATCAGCGACTCCCTAAACTCATTAGATATATTTCTATGTCAACTAAACTACCTGATAGCGTTCACCACGAAAAGCGATATGATTGCAGCAATAGGTTAGGAAAACTCACATGTCTGATTCTTTTAACTTGCCACCTTTGAATGCATTAAAAGCTTTCGAAGCGAGCGCCCGCTTACAAAGCATTAGCTTGGCGGCAAAAGAGCTGCACGTCACTCATGGCGCTATCAGCCGCCAAGTCAAACAACTCGAAGAGCACTTAGGCATCACCTTACTGAGTAAACACGGACGTGGCATTAAACTCACCGATGCAGGTATGCGTCTCTACCAGTCAAGTCACGAGGCTTTTACGCAAATTCATCAGTCTTGCGTGGATATTAAGCGGCAAACCCAACAATCGCCCTTTGTTCTAGCTTGCCCCGGCAGCTTACTGGCACGCTGGTTGATCCCACGTCTTGAACAATTACAACACGACTTACCTCATTTGCGTTTACAGGTCATCACCAGTAGCGGTGATGACAATACGCTACAGCAGTCTGATGCCGATGCCAGTTTGGTCTTTTTAGATCAACCCTGTCCCGAGACGATGCAAGCCTACACATTAGACAGTGAACGCATCGGCCCAGTGTTAAGCCCGCTGTATCAACGTGCAAGCGAACTGCGCAGCGCACCTGCAGCAGAGCTGTTAAAGGAACCTTTGTTGTTTACTCGATCAAGACCTCAAGCTTGGCCGCAGTGGGCTCAGGCGCAACAGCTCGCGACGGCTGACTTAACCTATGCGCAAGGCTTTGAGCATCTCTACTATTTACTAGAAGCAGCTGTCGCAGGCCTCGGCGTAGCCATTGCTCCAGAGCATTTAGTGCGCAGTGATATTGCCAATGGTCGCCTGATTGCCCCTTGGGGCTTTGTTGAAACCTCAGCAAAATTAGTCTTACTGACACGCAAAAAGCAGCATAAGCAGCGGGCACAACAACTTGCACAATGGCTCATCAATAGCCTTTAATCGGCTATTTAACACAACCTCTACATTTGCTCTATACTGCCAGTAAGGTTCACCTCTCTTTTATAGTCTGCTGCAGGAGGCATTATGCAAGTCTCAGCAAACCTATTCTCAGCGGGATTATCCGCCATCAAAACCGGCCAAGAACAAATGGCCAATGCGGCACAAGCCATTGCTCAACCCAGCAGCAATGCAGCCAGCACACCGGCAGCAACCGCCGTACCATCGTTTGATATTGCCAATATCACCGAACAATTAATGCAACTCGAACAAGCCAAACAGATGAGTCAGCTGGGCGCGCGCGTACTTAACAGCGCTGACGAGTCTCTCGGCACGCTGATTGATATTCAAGCTTAAGCAAAAAATTAAATAAAGTCTTCGAGCAGCGCTTGACAACATTACGATAGATCCGTAACTTTCAAACAGTCGTTTGATTACTCTTCCGCATGCGCATACAAACTCACTGCGCTGCTAGAAACAGATCTGTACACATTACAGGTCAACTCCATAATAAAGGCACCACTGTTAGAGGTTTATAGCTATGGCTGAATATAAAGCCCCCTTGCGTGATATCCGTTTTGTACGTGATGAATTGTTAGGTTACCCAGAACACTACGCAAACCTGCCTGGCTGTGAAGATGCAACGCCAGATATGGTCAGCGCGATCCTTGAAGAAGGTGCAAAGTTTTGTGAGAACGTTATTGCTCCACTGAACCGCGTTGGTGATACCGAAGGCTGCACATGGTCTGCTGAAGGTGTTAAGACACCCACTGGCTTTAAAGAAGCCTATAAGCAATATGTTGAAGGTGGCTGGCCAAGTCTTGCTCACGATGTTGAGCACGGCGGTCAAGGTCTGCCTGAATCACTGGGTATTTCAATCAGTGAAATGGTGGGTCAAGCCAACTGGTCATGGGGCATGTATCCAGGACTGTCGCACGGTGCGATGAACACCTTGCACGCCCACGGTACTGAAGAGCAGCAAGCCACCTACCTGAGCAAATTAGTATCAGGCGAGTGGACCGGCACCATGTGCTTAACAGAATCACATTGTGGTACTGACTTGGGCATGTTGCGCACTAAAGCAGAGCCGCAAGCGGATGGTAGCTACGCAATCTCTGGTACCAAAATCTTTATTTCTGCTGGTGAGCATGACTTAGTCGACAACATTGTTCACATCGTGATTGCCCGTGTCGCGGGTGCTCCAGAAGGTACTAAAGGTATCTCACTGTTTATCGTACCTAAGTTCTTACCCAATGCTGAAGGCGGTATTGGTGAGCGTAATGCTGTTCAGTGCGGTTCGATTGAACACAAAATGGGTATCCACGGTAACGCTACTTGCGTGATCAACTTTGATGGCGCTAAAGGTTTCTTGATTGGCCCAGAAAACAAAGGTCTGAACTGCATGTTCACCTTTATGAACACTGCACGTATCGGTACTGCACTGCAAGGTTTAGCGCACTCAGAAGTGGCTTTCCAAGGCGGTATTGAATATGCTCGTGACCGCTTACAAATGCGTTCACTGACCGGCCCAAAAGCGCCTGACAAAGCAGCCGACCCCATCATCGTGCATCCAGATGTACGTCGTATGCTATTAACGATGAAAGCCTTTACCGAAGGTAACCGTGCCATGCTGTACTACGCAGCACAGCAAGTTGACGTAATGCAACGCAGCAAAGACGAAGAAGAGCGCAAAGCTGCCGATGGCATGCTGGCCTTCTTAACGCCAATTGCTAAAGCCTTTATGACCGAAGTTGGTTTTGAATCAGCCAACCACGGCGTACAAATTTATGGCGGTCACGGTTACATCGCAGAATGGGGCATGGAGCAAAACGTTCGCGACAGCCGTATTTCTTGCTTGTACGAAGGGACTACCGGTATTCAAGCACTGGACTTGTTAGGTCGTAAAATTCTTATGACTCAAGGCGAAGCACTCAAAGGCTTCACCAAAATCGTACACAAGTTCTGCAAAACCAACGAAAGTAACGATGCCATTCAAGAGTTCGTTAAGCCACTGGCAGAGCTGAACAAAGAGTGGGGCGATATCACGATGAAAGTGGGTATGGCCGCCATGAAAAATCGTGAAGAAGTCGGTGCAGCCTCGGTTGATTACCTGATGTACTGCGGCTATGCCTGCTTGGCTTACTTCTGGGCAGATATAGCACGCGTCGCGGCTGAAAAACTGGCGGCAGGTACTGATGAAGAGGCGTTCTACACAGCGAAACTGCAAACTGCACGTTTCTACTTTGCACGCATCCTGCCACGCACTCGTACACACGTAGTGACCATGTTGTCAGGTGCTGACAACTTAATGGATATGGCTGCAGAAGATTTTGCATTGAGTTACTAAGCACCATCTATTATTGATGCTGTAAAGAGACCCGCTGCGTGAAACAGTCTATATATTAGACTCACTTCATTCAGCGGGTTTTTTATCTCTAAAAACAAAACTAAATAGTCACAAAAAGAACTTATTGGTTTTAAAAGTTTATAATGTAAACTCAAAAACCTAAACATTGCCTTACGTTGTGTCACGACACAACTGAACTTGCGCGAATAATACAGAGGAATGCCACATGGCCGACTACAAAGCACCTTTACGTGATATGAGCTTTGTGCTCAACGAAGTGTTCGAAGCAGGTAAGCTTTGGGCACAGCTACCCGCCTTAGCAGAGGCCGTTGATGATGAAACTGCAGCAGCTATTTTAGAGGAAGCTGGAAAAGTGGCTGCAGGCTCAATCGCGCCGACGAACCGCAGTGGCGACGAAGAAGGTTGCAGCTGGAGTGATGGCGCAGTCACAACACCTCAAGGCTTTATTGAAGCTTATAAGACCTATGCGGAAGGCGGCTGGGTAGGCGTCGGTGGTGATCCTCAGTTTGGCGGCATGGGTATGCCGAAAATGATCACGGCGCAAATTGAAGAGATGATCAACTCAGCGAATTTATCGTTTGGCTTATACCCAATGTTGACTGCTGGCGCTTGCTTGTCTATTCATGCGCACGCCAGCGAAGAACTTAGAGAAAAATATCTACCGAATATGTATGGCGGTACGTGGGCGGGATCCATGTGCCTAACCGAACCCCATGCAGGAACTGACTTGGGTATCATTCGTACCAAAGCAGAACCACAGGCTGACGGCAGCTACAAAGTAACCGGAACAAAAATATTTATTACCGGCGGGGAACATGATTTAACCGAAAACATCATCCACCTAGTACTGGCCAAACTGCCTGACGCACCTGCTGGCGCCAAAGGTATTTCACTGTTTCTAGTCCCTAAAGTTATGGTCAATGATGATGGATCACTGGGTGCGCACAACAGCCTGTCATGTGGCTCTATTGAACATAAAATGGGTATTAAAGGTTCAGCCACTTGCGTGATGAACTTTGATAACGCCACCGGTTACATCATTGATGCACCAAACAAAGGCTTGGCAGCAATGTTCACCATGATGAACTACGAGCGTCTTGGCGTTGGTATTCAAGGTTTATCATTGGGTGAACGCTCCTACCAAAGCGCGATTGAATACGCTAAAGACCGTATTCAAAGTCGGGCGCCAACCGGCCCTGTCGCTCAAGACAAACAAGCAGATCCAATCATTGTGCACCCCGATGTGCGCCGCATGTTGCTGACCATGAAAGCCCTCAATGAAGGCGGTCGTGCGTTTTCCAGCTATGTTGCGATGCAACTGGATGTAGCTAAGTACAGCGAAGAAGCCGACACCAGAAAACGTGCAGAAGAACTGGTCGCACTATTAACGCCAATTGCTAAAGCCTTCTTAACCGATATGGGTTTAGAGTCGACCGTACATGGCCAGCAAATTTTTGGTGGCCATGGCTATATTCGCGAATGGGGTCAAGAACAACTGATTCGCGACTGCCGCATCACACAAATTTACGAAGGTACCAATGGCATCCAGTCTCTGGACTTGGCCGGACGTAAAATTGTCGGTAATGGCGGCGCGTTCTATCAGCACTTCTCTAATGAGGTGAAAGCTTTCATTTCATCAGCGGATAGCACATTAGCTGAATTCACCACGCCCCTCAAAGCAGCGATTGAAAACCTTGATGATTTAACTGCTTGGTTATTGGCTGAAGCGAAAAACAATCCAAATGAGATTGGCGCTGCATCGGTTGAATATCTGCAAGTGTTTGGTTACACCGCTTATGCCTATATGTGGGCATTAATGGCACGTGCCGCACAAGGTAAAGAGCAAGAAGATGATTTCTATGCCAGCAAAATGGGTACAGCACGCTTCTTCTTTGCCCGCTTATTACCGCGTACCCAATCACTAAGCAGCTCGGTTAAAGCAGGTAGTGAGTCTTTATACCTGTTGGATGCAACTCAGTTCTAGCCCGTAACACAATTTGACTGATCCGGAACTGCGCAGTGTAAGCATTTGCTTACACTGCGCAAGGTCATTTGTCCGCTGCGTGACTTCCATCACATGCGTAGAATCGCCACTAAGGATTTACAAAGGACTGTACTTAATCATGAAGGATCAATGATTAGCGCCAAGCTGGCACATAACAAGGATGTCAGGAGACAGTCTGCAAACCCCGCTCACGCGGGGTTTTTAATTTCTAGCACACTGATCTAGTACACCACACCTGTTCCCTGTAGGCCGCAATAGCCATTGGGATGCTGCACTAAATACTGTTGATGCATCGCCTCTGCATAATAAAACACTGGCGCCAAACTCATTTCTGTTGTGATTTCAGCGCCGCCTACCGCGTTCAAACATGCTTGATAGTGCATACAGCTCGCTTGCGCTTCCTCTAGCTGTTGCTGATTCATACAGTAAATAGCTGAGCGATACTGGCTACCAACATCATTGCCCTGGCGCAGTCCCTGAGTTGGATCATGCGCCTGCCAAAACACTTGTAGCAACTCAGCAAAGCTCACTTGTGCAGGATCAAACACCACCAACACAGCTTCCGTATGCCCCGTTAAACCGCTGCACACGTCTTGGTAATTTGGATTCTCTGTTTGCCCTCCGGCATAACCCACCGCGGTAACATATACGCCTGACTGCTGCCAGAAACACCGCTCCGCGCCCCAAAAGCAGCCCATTGCAAAGAACACATATTGATAGTTTGCAGGGAAGGGTGGATACATCCTGTGCTGCGACAAGCGATGCAAAGCCACTACAGACCCGCCATCTGAGTCATCTGCGACGACAAACTGACTGTTCTCTATCAAAGAATTATGCATGTAGCAGCCCTCGTTCATATGCTTAAAAATAGTCTATGCACTAAACTAACATTTTCAGTAACCACCCGTGTGCAGTTGATACGAATCAAGCCAACAGCACGGCTTATTTGTTGCATCGTGCCTTTTGTTCACAAATTTGCGACAATAGCCTATTAATTTCCAATGGACGCTAATATGACTGCTCTGAAAAATGATCGTTTTCTCCGCGCCCTGCTCAAACAGCCGGTAGATGTGACGCCTGTATGGATGATGCGTCAAGCAGGCCGTTATTTACCGGAGTATAGAGCCAGCCGTGCGCGTGCAGGTGGCTTTATGGATTTATGCATGAACCCTGAAATAGCATGCGAAGTCACAATGCAACCGCTGGATCGCTATCCATTGGATGCTGCGATTCTTTTTTCAGATATCTTAACCATCCCCGATGCTATGGGCTTAGGTTTATATTTTGAAACAGGCGAAGGCCCGCGTTTCAAAAAAGTTGTAGATACCACTGAAGCAATCGAAGCGCTACCAATTCCTGATCCAGAAAAAGATCTCGGTTATGTAATGGATGCGGTACGTACCATTCGCCGTGAACTGAATGGTCGCGTACCCTTAATTGGTTTTTCTGGCAGTCCTTGGACTTTAGCAACTTACATGGTCGAAGGCGGCTCATCGAAAGATTTCCGCAAAAGTAAGGCGCTGCTCTACGATAACCCGCAAGCCATGCACATGTTGCTGGATAAACTGGCACAATCGGTGACCAGCTATCTGAATGCACAAATTCTTGCAGGAGCACAAGCGATACAGATTTTTGATAGCTGGGGCGGTAGTTTATCGTCAGCGGCTTACCAAGAATTCTCATTGGCTTACATGCAAAAAATTGTTAATGGGTTAATTCGTGAAAACGAAGGTCGTCGCGTACCGGTGATTTTATTCACTAAAGGTGGTGGGCTGTGGCTTGAGTCCATGGCTGACACAGGTGCTGAAGCGCTAGGCTTAGACTGGACCTGTGATATCGGTACGGCTCGTCAACGTGTTGGTCACAAAGTAGCCCTGCAAGGCAATATGGATCCAACCGTGCTGTACGCCAACCCTGCTGCAATTGAAACTGAAGTCGGTCGTATTTTACAAAGTTACGGCTCGGGCTCCGGCCATATCTTTAACTTAGGTCACGGTATTACCCCAGAAGTGAAACCAGAAAATGCGGGTGCATTTATCAATGCGGTGCATGACTTGTCTGCTAAGTATCATCAAGGCTGATTTGTGTCTCATAAAAAAGGCCGCTTAAAGCGGCCTTTTTTAATTCTTTACATTAAGGATAACCGGTTTCGCTTGGATCAATAATGACCTCACGCACTCGCAAGCCACTGCTATAAGCAGATTCATTAGAAAAAACAATTTTACCTTGTCCTTTGTATAAATGATAAATGCGTACTGTATCACTGCCTTTAAAGTTAAAAGGTATGAAAGCTTTACCAGTAATATGATTACGAGTGGAGGTTGGTGGGCCGGCAAGATCATTAACCTCTGCTTGGCTCATACCCGCATGTATCTTACTAATAGATATATACTGATTTTGCGATCGTACAGAATCCTGAACTACCGGTCGTGTTACTTGTGCCGAATGGGTATTACGCACATCAGCTAATGAAACTTGTCCTGCCGTGTATTGTGCAGCGTTTGTTTTTTCGAGTTTCTTTAAAGACTTTTTTGTATGCTTTGCAACTTTAGATTGCGTGGCGGTATTAGCAACATGCGCTAAAACATCATAATAACGTGAGTTACCCGAGCTACCTAAAGCAATGGCAGCCCATGCCATAGCGTCAGCTTCGAGCCGCCCACCTTTCTGATAGTCTTGAATAAGACGCTCAGCCAATACATCCAAAACCTCTGTTTCAGAAAACCTACTTTTTTGAATGCTGCGTGCAACATCCCGAACTGAAGAGGGGCCGCCATTAGCAATACGATCAATATAATGCTGTCCTACTTCAGAGGTGGCACTCGCCAAGCTACTTAATAGCAAAACAGATCCACTTAGAATCACTGAAAAAAAGAATTTCATTGCACTTCATCCCTGTTATTAATAAAAATCAAATGTTTGCTAATATCACTGAAAGTACTGCCTCTATCGCCTGACGTATACAGGCGCTACAACAACAACTTACCCGTAGTTAGCATTACAAATCACGTATAACTTTTAACAACGAATTTTGTTCAACAATACTAAGCTTATTGGCATACGACGGCATCGATCTTGGCCCTTTCTCTAAAGCATCCAAGATGTCGGAGTCCAGCGTTTCTGCTTGCCACTTTGGGTCAGTCAAATCTTGCGCAGAAGTAAACCAGCCACGCAAAGTATTGGCACGGCCTTCTTTACCGTGACACTTGGCGCAGTGTTTGCTGTACAAAGCGGGGCCATCAGGCACAAGACTCTCAGTTTTTTGCGCCTGCCCAGCATATGGAAATGCTAGGGCAGCAGCAGACAAAAAAAGCTTAACGTACTTTTGCATAGTCACCTTTTAACGCAACACCCGCCATAATCCCGCCGGCATGGCACTCATAATCTTTAGTGCTCTTATATTCTTTGCGATTATAGTTACTGCTTAGATTAACCACTGCGTTGGCACCCGCGGCTTTCGCTGAGTTCTGTAAATGAATTAATGCCGACTGCAACACCCAACGGCACGCCACTTCATCACTTTTACCAAAAGCATTGGTTTTTTTACTGGTGGTAACACCTTTACTGATAATTTTAGCCCCCGCTGGAGTGCTACCTAAATAAAACTTCACGCTACCGTCTAAGCGACCGGCATTCGTGGCTTCCTGTACCACCTCATTAAAAGGTAAAAAATGCGTAGTATCACGGGCCTGTGCCAATGCAGGGATAAGCGCAGAACACGCCAGCACAACAAGTAAGTTCTTTTTCATGATTTATTATCCTAGCGAAAATGTTACGGGTTAGAGTGATTGGGTGAAGCTTAACTCAGAACTGATATCACGCTCTAAATGAGCAATCTAGCAATTATAAGTGCGCTGGCAAGAGCAAGGTTTTCCATGATCAGTGCCAACGCTTAAATATTAAAGACGTATTGATTCCACCAAAGGCAAAGTTATTATTCATCACATACTCATGGCTCATTCGGCGCGGTAGCTGTAAGTAATCTAATCTGCCACAGCGCTCATCAATATTGTTCAAATTCAAAGTATGAATGTACAAATCGTTATTCAGCATTTCAATACTGAACCACGACTCTAAAGCACCACAAGCGCCCAAAGTATGACCTAAAAAGCTTTTCTGCGAACTGATTGGCATCTGCTCACCAAACAAACAACTGGTCGCTTGGGTTTCTGCAATGTCGCCATGCAAGGTGGCCGTGCCATGACCGTTCACATAGCCAATCGCCGAAGAGGGAATACCTGCATCATCTAAAGCCAATTGCATGGCAATTTGCATCGTATCTTTTTCCGGCTTGGTCACATGCGCACCATCAGCATTGCTACCAAAACCAACCACCTCAGCATAAATATGCGCACCACGAGCCAAAGCATGCTCCAGCTCCTCAAGTACCAACATGCCCGCACCTTCACCAATCACCAAACCATCACGGTCTGCATCATAAGGACTCGGCGAGGTATGCGGCGCATCATTCTTAAGACTGGTGGCATATAAAGCATCAAACACCATCGCTTCAGTTGGGCACAGCTCTTCTGCACCACCGGCTAACATCAACGGTAAACGACCAAACTTAATGGCCTCATAGGCATAACCAATACCTTGGCTACCACTGGTACAGGCACTGGAAGTTGGTAGAATGCGCCCTTTGAGACCGAAAAAAATACTCACGTTAGCCGCGGTTGTGTGCGGCATCATGCGCACATAAGAATTGGCATTTAAACCATGCGCTACAGAGTTAATCAGCATGCTACCAAAGGCCTTAATGTCTTCAGTACTACCGGTGGAGGAACCACTGGCAACGCCCATACGACCATCTTTAATACTTGGATCATCCAATAATCCTGCATCAGCTAGCGCCCGCTCTGCAGCATAAACGGCATAACGCGATACCGGCCCCATACTGCGCAATTGCTTACGCGTCCAATGCCCCGGCACAATAAAATTATCTACCGGACCACCTAAGCGTGTATTCAACTCGCTAAAGCGATCCCATTCACTCATATAACGAATACCACTGCGATTATTGCAAAAATTCTCGCTGATCTGCTGCCATGAATCGCCCAAGGACGTCAGGCCACCCATACCCGTCACCACAACCCGTTTAAATCCGTTCATCAGCATAATCCACCATTTACAGCAATCACTTGCCGAGTAATATAAGCCGCCTCAGTGGACATTAGGAAATTCACTACACCCGCCACTTCTTCAGGGGTGCCCATACGTTGTGCGGGAATCATTTTCATCATTTCCTCAACCGGCACATGCTCATCAAGCATCGCCGTATCAATCAATCCAGGTGCCACACAATTCACCGTGATACGGCGCTTTGCCAACTCCACAGCTAAGGCTTTTGCTGCACCAATCACCCCCGCTTTAGAAGCGCTATAATTGACCTGTCCGCGATTGCCAATCAAGCCAGACACCGAGGTGATACAAACGATTCGCCCAGGTTTACGGCGGCGCACCAAGGGCATACTAATTGGATGTAAAACATTATAAAAACCATCAAGATTGGTGCGCAATACACTGTCCCAATCATCTTCAGTTAACGCTGGGAAGGCACCATCTCGGGTCAAGCCCGCATTACAGACCACACCATACCAGCAGCCGTCACGCTCCATCGCGGCTTCAAGTTGCTCGCGCGCAGCGTGCCGGTCCGCAATATCAAATTGCAAAATATTGGCATGCTGACCGAATCCTGCAATTTCTTCGGCAACAGCTTCAGCTTCAGCGCGCCCATTCCGGCAATGCAAGGTTAAGTCATAACCAGACTGCGCCAAACGTAAGGCAATTGCACGGCCAATGCCGCGACTTGACCCAGTGACTAAAATACGCTCACTCATGGCTGTGGTTCCTGAAAATAACTTGCCACATTGGGTGGCCGATACACATTTAAGCGGGCTTCTACATAAATATCAGCACCGCGCAAGTAACACTCAAACACGCCCATACCTGAATCATCTTCCAGCGAGCAAATCGCTTCTATCTGCAATTGTGCGCCGAGAGGAAAACGCGCAACGTTACATTGATACTTACGCGTACCCAGTAAAAAACCTAACTCGATTTTGTCACCTCGGCGCTTTGCCCTTACACCAGCATACGCCGCAATACTTTGCGCCATCAGCTCAACACCCAGCCATGCAGGATAACTACCGTCAGCTTGATTAAATAAGCCACCACTACGCACCTGTAGGTGCGTGACAATGCGCTCCTCATCACACCGCTCAATGCTATCAAGCAAAATCATGTCACCCGCGTGCGGTAACAACTCAGCAAGCGGCCAGCTCAGCATGGCGCCTCTCCTAAAATTAAACTGGTGTTATTACCACCAAACGCAAAAGAATTACTCATTAGCCAGCGCGACCCCATAATAGCCAAGCGCTGTTGACGGTCACATAACTGAATCGGTGCCAGCGCCTCATCCACACAACCATCCCAAATATGCGCAGGTAACAAAGCCTGTGGATTATACTCAGGATGCAAACTCAACCAACAAAAGGCCGCTTCCAATGCGCCAGCCGCACCTAACGTATGTCCGGTCATGGGTTTAGTCGATGAACAGGGCACTCTATCGGCAAACACACGATAAACTGCGTGAGACTCCATCGCATCATTGTGCTGAGTCGCAGTACCATGCAAATTAATGTAGCTGATCGCGCGAGCGGGCAACTGTGCATCCGCTAACGCGGCACGCATCGCCTGACTCGCACCTAAGCCTTGTGGCTGCGGCGCAGAAATATGATACGCATCCGAACTGGCACCCACTCCAGCTAATAGTGGAGCGCTATTACGCGTAGATAAGGCCTCACGCGTCATCAGAAACAGCGCAGCTCCTTCACCAATATTGATACCGTGACGGTTAAGCGAAAAGGGATTGCATAAATCAGCGGACAAGGCTTCTAAACTACTGAAACCATTTAAGGTTAATCGACACAAACTGTCAGCACCGCCACACAATACGGCATCACATAAACCCGCTTTTAGCATTCTTTGTGCGCTAATCAAAGCACGCGCACCTGAAGTGCAAGCAGTAGAAATACTGTAACTTGGACCACTGAGCTGCAACCATCGACTTAAAAAAACTGCAGGATCAGCCAGCTCTTGCTGATGGTAGTTATAAACCGTTGGAAAAACGTCATTATTGCGAGCACGCTCAGCGATATGCAGCCCTGCCTCATGGATGCCGCTAGTGCTGGTACCAATGATCACCGCCACGCGCTGGCGGCCATAACGCTCAACCACAGCGTTAATATCTTCAATAATCTGTAATGCAGCAGCCATCAGTAATTGATTATTGCGTGTGGCATGCACCTGCAAATACTCGTCCAACTCAGGCAGTGCAACTTGCACCTGACCACACAACAGAGTTTGCTCTGGCACCCAATCAAACACCGGCTGCATACCTGAACAATCACCAGCAAACAATCCTTGCGCCACACTGGTTTTATCATGCCCCAGCGCACAATTAAGGCCTAGGGCTTGTAAATACATGGTCATGGCTGCCACTCCATTTGTTCAACCTGCAACGTCTGCTCTGCGTTAAAAATAATCTGCCATTGCCCTGTCTCACCGTATAACACTTGCCAGCCATTGGCTAAAGCGCGCTGCTGCTTCGATAGCGTGACACCTGGATACTGTTGCTGTAGATGCTCATTATCAGTCAAAGCAAACAATAAACCAGCGAACCATTGGCGCGCATATGGATGCGGCGGTAAGAGCCCATCCGCATGCCAAGCATCATCACTAAGAATCTGCCGCGCCTGTGGCATGCCCAGCCCATCGAACAGTGAAAAACGTAAAGCTGCTGCTTCACGCTGAATCACCACAATCGCATCGCGGCTGAATCCAGCCTCTTGATAACGCAAATGCAACTGTAACGGTAGCTGTACATCCTGCAGGGGCTGTCCCTGCACAGGCAAGGGCAATCTTGTGCTGCACGCCGTTAACACTAATATAGAGAACAGCACACCCAGCGCTCGTATCATTTATCTAGCAGCTCTTGTGGTCCGCACAACTCAGCCAACACCCGTAAACGACGGCGTGAGTCAGAGACATAAGGATTTGTTTCATCCCAAGCGTAGCCGGCCAAAATCGAGCAGACCATGCGGCGAATATCCGGCTGCGCTTTTTCGTAATAAATAACATCTTGGAATGAGGTGTCGTACCAGCCTTCCACATACGTACGGAAAGTATCCACCCCACGCTTGAGTGGAATAGCAAATTCAGTTTCCCAGTCCACCGTTTCACCACGCAACTGACGATCAAGCACCGCCGCGGCCATACTGGATGAACGCATGCCAATGGTCACGCCGGAAGAGAACACCGGATCCAAAAACTCAGCGGCATTACCCAACAAGGCAAAGCCTTTACCGTGCAAAGTTTTTACGTTAGCTGAGTAACCACCCATCGTACGGAACGGCTGGTCCCAGACCGCATTTTTAAAGATACGCCGCAGGTTTGGCGCTTCATTAACAAAGGCTTGCAGGCATTCTTGTAAGGCTTCTGGCCGGCCTGCATAGCGCTCCTCTTTCGCCACCACACCCATCGAGCAATACCCATCACTAAAAGGAATACTCCAATACCAAACATCACGCATCTGCGGGTGAGTGGTGATCAGAATTTTCTCACGATTAAAGGTGGGGTCATCAATACAATCGCGTACATGGGTAAATACCGCTTTGCGCACCGGAAATGTCGAAGGTACTTCTAAGTCTAATAAACGTGGCAATACGCGGCCATAGCCACTGGCATCCAAAACAAAAGCGCAGGTTATCTGATACTGACTGCCATCTGTTAAACGACGGACATACAGGCGTGGTTGCTCACCAGAAAAATCCACTTGAATGATTTCTTCTTCATAGCGAATCTGCACGCCTTGCGCTTGCGCCTGATCAGCCAATAATTTATCAAAATCAGCACGACGTACTTGATAAGTACTGCCTTTACCTGGAGTAAAGGTGTCGCGAAAATCAAATTCACTGTAGCGCTCACCCCAACCAAAAGCAGCGCCGTGTTTCACTTGAAAACCAGCGGCTTGTACAGCTTCGAGCATGCCGGCTTCTTCAATAAAGTCGAGACAATGCGAGAGCAAACTTTCACCAATTGAAAAGCGTGGAAACAGCTGACGCTCCAAGACTAAAACCTCATGGCCTTTACGCCGCAAAATAGCCGCAGCAATCGCACCTGAAGGCCCTGCGCCAATCACCACCACCTGATGCTGCTCAACCATTTCATCTAAAAGTGTCATTTCAATTTCTCATTAAAATAGAGTAACCATTGCTGGTGCAGGCCCAAGCAACATCATCAACAACCCAAAAACAATAACAATAGGCTCAATGTAAACACTTATCTTGTAAGCGATAACGGCCGCGCAGCCCATGGCGCAAATAGAAAACTAAAGACCAAACCTAAACTCACCGCCAGACCAAAACTACTGACGGCAGGGGTGCTCGAGAGCGCCAGCAAGCCAAAAGACAACCATGTTGTCACTGCCGCAAGTAAGGTCCCTAATAAGCTGGTGGCCGCCCCCCCCACACCTTCATAGATGATAATTGCGTAATCAACACCAATCGCGGTGACCAACAACAAACCAAACACACTGAACAATGTCAAAGTTTGTCCCATCCAGCCTAAACAAGCAGCAGCAGTCAAAGCTGCCAATAACGAGATACTAAGCGTACGTAAGGCACCACGCCAACCTAAAGCCATCGCTAAAACTACAAAAATAACGCCACTGGCCAGCACTTTTAACCACAAAGCATGGCTTTGCGTTTGTTTAAATAACTGATTGAGTTCAGCGGGGCGATCAATCCATTGCACAAAAGCAAATTGCTCAGCCAGCTCACTGAACACAGCCACTTGGCTTAAACCTTGTAAGCTGACAATTGCCGCATACTGTCCGTGCTGTTGACCCAACCATAATGGCCGCCAAACTTCACCCAGCGGTCCATTTAAACTGTCCTCCACTGAGCGTGACGGCAGGTTTTCTAATCCACTTAATTCAGCCTGCAATGCTTCTAGAGACACACCCGCCGTCAACAAGGGCGCTAATGCGCTCTGCGGTATTTGCGCCACAGCTTGAGCTAAACTCGGCTGCCCAACAAGACCCGCCACATACTGGTGTGGCGATTGATAGCTACGTAAATCACCCGCCTGCTGCAAAGCATGTAAGTGTAATTCTAAAGTCTGTAAGTGACCGAGCAACTGCTCAACATCAATGCCTTTAACCAAGAAAAATTGGCTGGTCGGTTGATAACCCGTCAGCTCGGCAATGCGCTGAGCATCCTCCAATAAAACTGGAGAAGCACTGACCCACTGGCGTACATCATCATGGCGATTGAGTTGCATAATGCCCGCTATCGAAAACACCAGCAGTGCCAACAGTAATCGACGACTGGATACTCGACGGAGCAGAGCAGTACGTCCGTTTAAAAACATCTGCATCCACACTAAAGGTTGCTGCCAAGGTTGCAGTTGGCGATGGCGCAACAGCCAAGGCAAACAACAGACAGTGCAGACATAAGCCGCGATTAGACCTGCCACTGAAAAAACCGCAACCTGACTCAAGGCAGGGAAGGGGGTGAACGCCAAAGCCAGATAACCGATAGCATTGGTTAACACACCTAAACTTAAGCCCGGCAGAGTCGCCCGTAGCACCGCCCAACTGCGCCAAGGCTGCAACGTCCACGCTTTAGATAAGTAATGCATCGGAAAATCAATGGTCACACCAATTAAGCTGGCGCCTAACACTAAAGTCAGCACATGGATGTGTCCAAACACCGCGACACAAGCCGTTAGCCCAACCCATAAGCCAAACAGCGCCGGCAATAACGCCACTAAGCTGCTGGCGCTGCGCCACAGCGCAACAATTAACAGCAATGAACCCAATAACGATAAACCACCGAGCCATTGCATTTCACTTGCAGCTTGTGTTTTGCCTTGCGCGGCAAAAAGTAAACCACTGCTGGCGAGCAATTCACCGCCATCAGCCGTTAATGCCATACGCGCTTGCTGCACCTGCTCAGCCACCTGCAACGCAACCGAGCCACTAAAAGCGCTGTCATGCGTACGCGCACGTAACAACAACCAGTGTTGACCAGCATCTTCAACAAACAAATAGCCACTGCTATCGACTTGTACTCGGCTATCAAGTTGGATATTTTTTTGGATTTTTGCACTGAGTCCGAGCCAATCTTGCTCAGGACTTACTAACGCAAAGCCATTGAGCGGATCAAACAACTCGGCTAAACGTTGTTGAAAATAAAGTTCAGGTTGCGTGGCGAGTTGCTGACGTACCGCCAATGGTAACAAATTACTGCGATCGGCCAATAACTGCTGACGCACGGCGGGAAGGTCGAGGCTGAGCTGGCTATCCACCTGCTGGTAAATACCGCTAGCGCGCCACTGCTGAGCCAATTGCTCGGCAAAAATCTGAGCCGCTGGTGCGCCATCAGGATGGCGCAGCAACACAATTAACTCACGGTCCAGCGGCTCTTGCATACGCTGCTGAGCAAAATCTTGCAGCGAATCCGTTGTACCCTGCGGCAAGATATCCAATAAGCTCGCGCTAATGGGTGCAGCACCACGCCACTGCCAAGCACTGAGCACAGTTAAGCTCAGCAACAGAATTAAAAATAGTTTAGGTAAACCACGCTCAAGGTTGAAATGCATGCTGTTCATCATCCAACAGCGCGTTGTCCGCTTGGCTGTTTAACATCCGCATCACGGTGCGATCGCCCTGGGTTTCATGCAGCTCAATACGCTCAACCAGCGCACCACCGTGAATTTCAATCACTTTAAATATTTGCTGCAAAAACAAAGCCTTAGGCAAAAGATTTAGATGCCATTGCTCTGCATTACCCTGCAATTGCAGGGTAAAATCAGCATCTAAAGCCTGTTGATCACCTTGCAACACAGCTAAAAACAAGCGGCTTTGCCGTGCCGCCACACTTTGCCCTGGTTGAGTCTGCCAGCCATTATCCGTCAACAAGGCCACACCTTGCGCATCAATGCGGTACGTCTGGGCAAAAGGCTGCTGCACTTTCCACAACAACCCCTGCTGTTTAGATAAAACATACTGACCATGACTGCTGAGCGGCATAGCCAGACTGCGCAAATGTTTTTCTTGCACAAACTCACCGCGTACCACCTCGGCAGCCGCCAATTGCTGGGCCAGCTGTGCACTGTCAAAAGCCCACAAGCGCGAACTGATTAACAGCAAGCACAACAGCCAAGGCAGCTGTCTCACTGAATCGCCTTGCGCACAGCGTCTTGGAAAATATCAGGGGTAACAAACTGCATCTCACCCTCAGCCATGGCTACCGCAACCTGTACGGATAAGCCTCGAGTTAAACGCTCACCTGTTGCTGTATCGAAAATCAAATAATTAATTTTCAAACGGCTTTCCCACTCAACCAAATCGGCTTGCACGGTAATCTGCTGACCAAAGCGGGCCCCTTGCATGTAGCGCACTTGAATATCCACCACCGGCCAGGCATAACCAGAATCACGCATTTGTGTGTAGTTATGACCAATCTTATCCAGCAATGCACAACGCGCTACCTCAAAGTATTTAATGTAATGGCCATGCCACACCACGTCCATCATATCCACATCAAAAAACGGCACTTGCATAGTGACCGTTTCCTGCAATACACCTTTTTTACGCATAAAGACTCCAATGCTGTGTGCGAATCCGCTGCAAGCACAAACGTAATTCTCCTTCCAAGGCGCGGTCTTCAAGCAGTGGCGGGAAGTCCTTAGCCAACTCAGCGTGCATGCGGGCTAACGCTGCTGGCAATGTTTGCTCAGCCATTTGCCCACGCAACCAAATACCTTGTTGCGCAGCCAATAAGGTGGCAGCAGCAACTTGCTCAACCAATTCTAAACTACGCCGCGCATCACGTGCGGCGATGGTTCCCATGCTAACTTTGTCTTGATTGTGGCATTCGGTAGAGCGTGAAAAAACACTGGCCGGCATGGTATTTTTCAACGCTTCGGCAGTCCATGCACTGGCACCAATTTGCACCGCTTTAAAGCCATGGTTAATCATTGCGGTGGCGGCGGGTGCACCGGATAAATTACTCGGCAAACCATGGTTGTAGCGACAATCCACCAGCAACGCCAATTGGCGATCGAGTAAGTCAGCGATATTACCGATTAAGTTTTTCAAACTGTCCATGGCGAACGCAATGTGACCACCATAGAAATGACCACCATGCAGCACGCGTTCTTCTTCAGCATCAATAATCGGATTGTCATTGGCGCTATTGAGCTCGGTTTCAATAAAGCGGCGTAACCAAGCCAAACTGTCCGCCAAAACCCCTAATACATGCGGCGCACAACGTAAGGAGTAACGGTCTTGCAAACGGTGTAAGCCACGTAATTCTGCATCGGCGGCATGCCCCTGATTGCTGTCACGGGCGCTGTCTAAATCTGCACGCAACCAAGCGGCGACCTGCATTTGTCCTGGATGTGGCTTGGCTAAGAATAAGCGCTCATCAAAATGCTGGGTGTTGCCCTGTAAAGCCACCATATTCATCGAGGTGATGCGCGTAGCCAACTTCAATAAATATTCAGCACGGCCATACACCTGACAAGCAATCCCCGTCATCACTGCGGTGCCATTCATCAATGCCAAGGCTTCTTTCGGCCGCAACACTAAAGGCTCCCAGCCCAAGGTTTTATGCACTTCAGCTGAGTCACAGATACGGCCCTGATAGAGCACTTGACGCTCACCAGACAAGGTCGCTGCCACATAGGATAACGGGGTTAAATCACCGCTGGCACCAACTGACCCCTCTTCAGGAATCAGCGGCAAAATGTCATGTTCAAGGAAAGCTTGCAGACGCTCCAATAACTCAATACGCACGCCCGACATACCAAAACACAATGACTGCAAACGCGCGGCCAATACCGCACGTGTCCCAGCCGCATCTAAATGCTGACCTAAACCACAGCCGTGAAAAGTGTACAGATGCTTGGGCAATGCCTCGACCTGATGCAGAGGTACCGGCACCACGCAGGAATCACCGTAACCGGTGGTCACTCCATAAATCACGCCTTCACGGTCTAACAACGAGTCTAAAAAGGCTGCACCGCGGGCGATATGCTGACGAAACTCGGGATCATCTTGTAAGCGTGCACTCGCACGCTGCTCGGTGAGCGCTAAAATATCTTCAATCTGTAACGGCTGATTGCCAAAAACAACGTATTTATTGACTGGACTGTTCATCGGTTATCCAAAACGGGTAAAAATTAAACCACTGCAAAGGCGCTTCTAAACAGCGCACAGCTAAACGGTCAGCGTAGCGCTGGACTGTTTCGGTCAGAACTTGCTCACGATTTTTACGCTGCCACTGCACAGATTCAGCAAAAGGCTCAAGGCTGATGCGGTAGCGTCCTTGCTGCTTTAAGCAAAACAACAAACTCACTGGGCACTTGAGAATCCCCGCCAGCAACCATGGTCCTTGTGGAAAATAAGCAGGTTGACCTAAAAAATTGGCTTGTGAGCGACGTCCTTCCTGTAGCGGGACACGGTCACCGGCAATCGCCAACCATTCGCCTTGCTCAAGGCGTTGACTGAGTTGCAACATGGTCACCGGATCTAAATGACTGACCTCAATTAAACGCAAATGGCTGGCGCCTGATTCATTGAGTAAACGATTAAACGCTTCGGCATGACGCGTATGCACCAGCACATTCATCTGCACTTTTTTACCAATTTGCGCTAAGGCACGACACACTTCTAAATTGCCTAGATGCGCACCGACCAGCAGTTGTCCACGTCCCAGGTGCTGATGCGCTAATTGGCGAACACCATAAGGGTCATCAACATCTAAATGTTCTAAACCAATGCGGCCATGCCAAACATCCACTTTATCCAACAAACTGTCAGAAAAAGCCATAAATTGCTGAAAAATACGCATCGATGAAGCCCGTAAATCTGCTCGGCCACTCCACTGCGCTAAATTATTTTGATACTCACGAATACTGTTACGCGCCACGCGACCGGTGACAAAAAAATACAACACAACCCCATACAACACAGGAGTAATCAGGGTGCGCCCCAAAATGCGAGTTAACACTGCAATAAACTTCATTAAGAAAAAGCTGCCACGCTCTTTTTGCTGTGCCCAATGCTGCTTATCGTGATTATCTGTCGTCATTAGAAGAGCTTACGTGCAATTAAATGCGGCGCACGCCACAACATGCCAAAAAACAACTGAGTGTGCATTTTTGTAATCAGCACATTGTCGGCCACTGCACGGAAATTAGATAAACCACCCTCGGGATAAATCACTTTGACTGGCAGCCATTGCATCGGCTGACCACGCCAATACAAATGCACCAATACTTGGATATCAAAATCCATGCGTGTGCCGAGTTTTACCTGATCAAACAGTTGTACCGCAGAGTCCAGCGGATAGACGCGAAAGCCACACATCGCATCGCGAATTGATAAAGATAACGTGTGAATCCATACCCATACGTGGGTTAAGTAGCGCGCATATAAACGTCCCTTGGGCACGCTGGCATCGTATTCTGGATAGCCACAAATAAGCTGTTCTGGGGCGCCTTGCGCGGCTTCGATAAAACGCGGCACGGCCTGTAAATCATGCTGACCATCGGCATCTATTTGTAACGCATGACTAAAGCCCAAACGTAATGCTTCCCGCAGCCCAGCCATCACTGCTGCACCTTTACCCTGATTAACCATTAAGCGCACACAACTGATATGAGGCTGCTGCGCCAATTGATCAATAATCAATGCCGTCTCTGCTTGCGAGCCGTCATCAACTAAGACGCAAGGTAATTGCAACGCTTGTAAACGTGCAACCACCTTGATTAATGGTTGCCCGTGGTTATACACCGGGATCACCACACACAGTTTAAACATCCACTGACTCCAGCACGATGCGTCCTGATGAGCAACGCGCCTCGGCTGCAACATAGGAGAAATGCAATTTAGAGCGCGCCTGATCAAAACTTAAAGTCAATTGTACGGCATCACCTGGGCGTAATAACTGTTGAAACTTAAGCACTTCCATTGTACAAAATCTAGGCGGGATATTCATCCGTTCTTGCGCAAGATTAAACGCCCAATCTACCTGCACAACACCTGGAACCACTGGAGCAGTAGGAAAGTGTCCGCTAAAAAATGCCAAATCAACCGGAATCTGTAAATCCAACAGCCACTCATCAGCGACTTGTTGTTGTTTTAGCACGAGAGGTAATTTAGTGCGTGCCAGCAGCAACTGACGATCGACTTCGGCTTGCGGCAATTTACCTTGAGCATTAAGCGGCAACTGTTCAATAAAACGCCAACGTCGCGGCAAGGCCAAAGGCTCACAAAAGCCTTTTAAATACCCACGTAAGCCTTGAGTCACAGCGCGGCGACCTTGATTGCGTAAGGCATGCACGCCAACCGCACTCAATACTAATAAAGCACCTAGACTAGCGCGTCCTTCAGCAACCACACCTAAACGCACATCACTGACCCATTCATGCAAGCACAGTTGCTGCTCTAAAAACGGTAAAGAAATACGTTTTTCTTCCAGCTTAACAATCCGGTCGAGGCGACCCTGCAAAGCAAAGCGACCATCGGCAAACAGTCGCGCCGCATCGGCAGTTTGTTCAGTTTGCCCAACAGCCAACCATGGTGAATTAATCTGCAAGGCGCCGTCAGCATTCAAAGCAAGCTGCACGCCCGGCAAGGGTTGCCATAATGTTTCAAGTTGTCGCCAAGCAATCCCACCCGTTTCTGAGCTGCCATAGATTTCTACTGGACGCTGCTGCAAACGTTGCTCAAGCAGTTCGGCGGCATCCGCTGGCAATGGGCCACCCGATGAAAAGACTTGGTGCACGCCACGTAAAGCAGGCCAATCTAAATTTTCACCCATACGCTTTAACAGGGCAGGACTGGCCACCCAAGTAAAACCATCTTGCTCTGATAGGCAACTAAAACTGGCTTGCTGGATATCTTCAGGAAAAGGTAAAGGCAGACGCAACAGATAACGCCCTGCGCAGAGCGGCCATAACAAACGAAACAATAAGCCATAAATATGCTGGGTAATTACGCTGCCAAGCACCGCAGAAGAACCTAAAGCAGTCCCCCAAAGCTGTTCGAGAACACACAACTCATTATTAAGCTGGCGCAGGGTTTTACTAATCAATTTAGGTTCACCACTTGAACCAGAAGTGGATAAAACCAATAATTCAGCATCAAGATCTAAAGCAGCAGGGGACAACGGCTCAGCATATAAAGCGCTGAGCTCTGCTCGATTGGTAATCCAAGCATCCACCTGAACACCCAAACGCTGGCGTGTGTGTTCTTGTAAATCAGCCGCTAAAACTACACGGACACCCGCACGCCAAGCACCTAACAAGGCAACCGCTAAATCCCCCGCATCCAACAGATAAACAGCGACCTGTTGAATTTTTTTATCTTGCAAGCCCGCCGCTAAGCTCAATGCCTGCTGCGTCAACTCAACATGCGTTAAAGGTTCTGGTCCAGCCAAAGTTGTTGAGTGCTGCTGTAACAGTAAATGCTGTAAATCAATCCAACTCATGTGCGTTTTTTACCCGCTGACGTACCAGCCATTCAATAGCAAATAACAATCCAATTAAAATGTACGCGATAAAACCGTTATAAAGCATCCACCAAGATAAGGGGGCCCACAAGGTTAAAGCGGCGGCTAGTAATGCATTAAATAAGAAAAATCCTGCCCAAACTTGAGTCACTTTCCGCGTATAAACAATCGCATGAGCCGGTAACTCTGGTTCTCGCAAACGAGCAAGTCGCTCAATAATTGGTGGCCCCACCCGCAAACTCATGAAAAAAACTGTCAAAAATAGCAAGTTGACTAACACCGGATACCAACGCAACAACCTAGGACTATCAAAGACAAACAACAGCAGACAAAACACGATCAGCGCAAGCGCTTGCCAGCGATTGTTTAAATTTTCTGCCGCAAAAACAGCGCGCAACCCCCATAAACAGCCTAAAATTAATGCAAAAAATCTCGGGGATAGGTACTCAATTCCGTAATACACAGCAAAAGGATACAACAATCCAATCAGCACCAAAATCGGTGCAATGAGACGCTTCATACTTCTTGACTGGTAACCATTTGATAAACGGCTTCGACTACATCAGCCACTGTGCGTACCGTTTTAAACTTTTCGGCCGCAATTTTTTTACCCGTTTTAGCTTTTAAATGATCAATTAAATCCACAGCATCAATACTATCGATCTCTAAATCTTCATATAAATTTGCGCTTAAAGTAATCTGCTCAGCATCCAGCTCAAAGAGTTCTATCAACGCTGCACTCAGCAACGCAAAAATATCCTCACGAGTTTGCATAACACCCCCTAACTCCAAATAGTCTACCACTTAATATATTTTTATACTTTCTTGTGGCTTTCAATAAAAGCAGCAAGCTTTTCAATGCTAGCAAAATGTTGACGTACATCTTTTGATTCTGCGTCAATTTTGATACCAAAGCGCTTTTGAATAGCCAAGCCTAATTCCAAGGCATCAACTGAATCCAAACCTAAACCTTCACCGAATAATGGCTCATCATTCGCAATATCATCAGTACTGATATCTTCTAAACCCAGCGACTCAATAATTAACTCTTTCAATTCAAGCGGCAAATTACTCATGCGTGACATCGTCCTTTGTATAGTATGAATGCAAATATTGGTTAAGTTTACGCGATGCAATTGGCGCAGAGCCATATGCATTAAAATCGCATGGATCAATCATTTCACCAACTTCAAGGCTAAAATGTACGCGTTGATCAGCAATACTGTACCAAGGCTCAGCTTTGGTTAGGGTGGTTGGGGTAACCGATATACGCACCGGTGCAATCATTTTTGCGCCGCGCAAGGCGATTGCAGCAGCGCCACGATGAAAATTAGGCGACTGTCCTGGTGTTGTTCGCGTGCCTTCAGGAAAAATAATTAATGTTTGCCCTTCTTTCAGAAGCTGCGCAGCAGTTTCGAGCATCTCGATACTGCCATCATTACTAATATAACCTGCAGAACGAATCGGTCCACGCATAAAAGGATTTTTCCACAAACTTTCTTTTACAACACAATTGGCATCACGAATACAGGAAATCAATACCACCACATCAATCAGCGATGGATGATTGGCGATGACCATCTGTCCCGGCTGGCCTAAACGCTCAATACCTTTGACTGAATAGGTTAAAACACCAGTGCAGCGCATAAATTCAACAAATACGCGGAAAGCACCACTGATCACAGCGCGCGCACGCTGACGTTTACGCAGCGGTGAAGCAGGTAACAAACTCAATAATGGAAAAACCACAAGGCGTAGCAGTAAGCCACCCAAACCAAACAGAGCAAAACTTAGCGCAGTAAAGATCAAACGCCAAAGATAGGGTGGACTGTAACTGTTATTCATTTACGCTGCGCCGCCAGTTCCATTGCCGCTGAGCGGTACGTAACAACAATTGATCTTTAACACCCAACAATAAAGGTAATAACTGCAAAGCATGCGGCCAAGACTTCGTGTCATCTCCTTTATCATTCACTGCTGTGGATAACTCAAGCTGCCATTGCTGGCCTGGCACTATTTGCAGCGCTAGCGCATAGGCAAAAGGCACATCATCAATCCAAGGTAGATAAACACTAGGTTGTTGATCTTCGGCGATAATCAGTAACACTGAGGGTGCACCAGCACTCAATAATAACTGCGCTTCAAGTACCGCATGCTCTAAGCCATCTTCAACCCCAGCAATAGACGTCATCTCGCTAGTGTCCTTGCGAAAGATAGACCACAACCCCGTCACAGCATTGTGCACAGATAAACTAAAATGAGTGGGTGATAAATTTTCTTGATGCGCCAGACTGGTGAGTAATTGCAAATTACGTGCAGTTTCACCATGACGCGAACAAAAAACCAACGGTTGTGCAGGCATATTATCAGCCAGAGGCCAACCCACATGGAACACCATACGCGCCAATGGACTTAAACGCCGACGTTGCAATGCCGGTAAAAAGCTGACATCCGCAGCCTCTGTCGAGGCCTCGAGTACATAAGGCTGAGCACACCATGTCAACCACTCATCATGACTGGATATACCCGGCGCCCATGCTTGCCAACCTTTAATATCAAACTTCACCTAACATTCCTGTCCGAATCCGCTTTATAAGCATTGAAATGCTGTCATTAATAACTATGCTCTACTTACAGTGAAAAACAGCGGCAGGTATTATCTAATGCTGACCTGAGCATCGCAATCTTTAGTTGCTACAAGGTACATCACCATAGGAAATCGTATGCAACCTTTACCGTTTTTAGCGCTAGATCCCAACACAGGTTGGCTACAAGGTGCACGTCAGATCCCATCAAACAACCACAATGCACGTCCCAGCCCTGAAATTTCTTTATTAGTGATCCATAATATCAGCCTGCCACCCGGACAGTTTGGTACAGGTATGGTTGAAGCACTGTTTACCAATCAGCTACCTATCGACGCGCATCCTTACTTCGCTGACTTAGCCGGCTTAACAGTTTCCGCACATTTTTTTATCAGTCGTGAAGGCGCTATCACACAATTTGTCAGCTGCTTGGATCGTGCTTGGCACGCCGGCATCTCTAAATTTATGGAGCAAGACAATTGTAATGATTTCTCTCTAGGTATTGAGCTAGAAGGCGTCGATGATCAAGCCTATAGCGATGCACAATACCAAAGCCTCAATCAATTAATCGCCGAGTTGACGCAATATTACCCAATGATCACCGCAGAACGTATCTGTGGACACAGTGATATCGCCCCAGAACGTAAAACGGACCCAGGCCCTGCTTTTATTTGGCAACGTTTACAAGCCAAACATAATGGAGAAAGATCATGAGTTTTCTAGTCTTAATGCTAACCATCCTGATCGAAAAACTATCGCACTGGCGCACTACGCTACAAAAAGATCGCTGGTGGTATGAGCAATTACAGCGCAGCGCAAAACTGCTACCTAAGCAAAATACATTGGCGTTATTAGTGGCGCTAAGCTTACCTATTATTGGTTTAGCCGTCGTACTGGTTGTTTTAAAATCACTGCTATATGGTTTGTTATTGATTCCAGTACACCTAGCAATTGTGCTGTACAGCTTAACTCGAGGCGATGTGCGTGCTTCATTAGGCCCGTTTCGTGATGCTTGGCGCAGACAAGATACCCAGGCAGCCAGCCTAGCGGCGCAGCGCGATCTATACATCCAATCCGAAGATTGCGCAGGCTTAATAGAAGCGGTGCAAGGACATTTGCTCTGGCAAGGGTTTCAAGGGTTCTTCGCAGTGATTTTTTACTACCTGATTGGCGGACCTTTAGCTGCACTCACCTATCGACTCTTAGTCCTTACTGCCGAACAAGTACAACACCCACCTTTAGCAGGCATCGCAACACGTGCTTTGCATATTTTAGATTGGCTACCAGTACGTTTATTAAGCATAAGTTTTGCATTAATCGGTAATTTCATAATGGTTAATCGCTCATTAATGCACAACATACTGTGCTTGACCGAACCTGCAAGCAATCTGTTAAGCCAAGCAGGACGCGCGGCCATTGAAGTAGAACATGATATGACTGGTGAAAAAGGCACAGCAAGTTTAGAACAATTATGGCTCTTGCTCGTCCGTTCAGCGGTATTTTGGTATGCCTGCTTAGCCTTTTGGACTTTGTTTTTCTAAGACTAAAAACCCAATAAAGCTGTTTTAAACCCTGTGGAGAAAGCGACTTAAGCCCTAGGTTGTACTCTGTTGATAACCCTTGTAAAAATACAGTTGTGGATAAGTCACCCAGTTATCCACAACTTGTAAGCATCTATAGCACAGCTTGAGCACCTCAATAACACAGTCTTTAAACCAATATAAGCTATTGTTTTAAAAGGAATTTATAGACTTATCAACAAAAAACATCAAAGCTAGTAATAGTAGTAAAAATAAGCTTTATATACATTTCTTTATTTATTCTTATTCAGCTGAAAGGAAAAAATAAAATAATTCATACCTGTCTAAAACCAAGAATTTGTAAACAAATGCTGTAGATAATTGACCTGAGGCTCAGCTTTCAATAGAATTGCTGGTCTATTTAACGGGGACCACTTCGGGCCCCCTTTTGCCCAAAGAAGTCACCAGGTAGCGAATCATGAAACGTACATTCCAACCAAGCACACTAAAACGCGCCCGTAACCACGGTTTCCGTGCACGTATGGCAACTAAAGGCGGTCGCGCTGTTATTCAGCGTCGTCGTGCTAAAGGCCGTAAGCGTCTAAGCGCATAATCCAGTCGAGCACAGCATGAGTCTGGCCTTTGGCCGAGAAAAGCGTCTGCTGACACCTCAGCAGTTCAAAGCTGTCTTTGATTCATCTTCAAATAAAGTACCAGGCAAAAATGTCTTGTTACTTGCTCGTGAAAACCAACTCGAACATCCACGTCTTGGGTTGGTTATTGGTAAAAAAAGCGTAAAGCTTGCAGTTGAGCGCAATAGAATAAAACGTCAAATACGAGAATCATTTCGCCATAATCAAGATATTTTGAATGGTGCAGATCTCGTTATTGTCGCCCGTAGGGGTATTGCTGATTTGTCCAATATTGAGCTTCGACAGCAGTTCGATAAAATGTGGAAACGTTTGCTACGGCAACGTCAAACCATATTACAAACAGCACTTGTTGATTCAGCAGGCACTACTAATGCGTAAATTGGTGATATTACCCATTAAGTTTTATCGCTATGCAATCAGTCCAATGATGGCAAGTCATTGTCGCTTTTATCC
Organism: Pseudomonas sp.; assembly: GCA_034006605.1. GTDB lineage: Bacteria > Pseudomonadota > Gammaproteobacteria > Pseudomonadales > Pseudomonadaceae > Denitrificimonas. Next base: position 300,056 of record JAVESM010000001.1, read on the forward strand.
CAGTTGTTCGTGTTACGCCATTGAAGCTATTGAGCAACATGGTGCGATCCGTGGTGGCTGGTTAGCCATACGACGACTCGGGCGTTGTCATCCTTGGAATGCGGGTGGTTTTGATCCCGTTCCTCCTTCCTCTTGTTCATCTTCTACGGCCGAGTAACTATGGATATCCAACGTACGATCCTACTCGTTGCCTTAGCTGTTGTGTCTTACATGATGGTTCTTCAATGGAACCAAGACTACGGCCAGGCACCAGTAACTGCAGCAGCAGCGACCTATTCGAGTTCTGCTAATCAACAAGCATCAACCTCGACACTGAGTGATTCAACGAGCAATTTAACACCTGCTGTTAGTCATGACGATTTACCGATTGCTGTCAATGAATCCACACAAGATCCTACGCTAACCAATAACGTTGTGAGCAATGATTTAATCATTGTACAAACCGATGTATTGCAGTTGGCAATTGATCCTAATGGTGGTGATATTGTTGAATTAAAACTCAGCCAATATCCACGTAATGCGGCAAATCCTGATATTCCATTGCAGTTATTTGAAAACAGTAATGAGCGTGTTTATGTTGCGCAAAGCGGCTTAGTGGGTACCAATGGTCCTGATGCACGCGCCAGTGGCCGTCCTTTGTACACGGCTAACCAACAAAATTTCACTTTGCAAGATGGTCAAGATCAACTCAATGTTGACCTGTCTTTCCAAGAAAATGGTGTGAGTTACACCAAGCGTTTTACTTTACACCGTGGTTTGAGCAACGAATGCTCTGCACGTGAAATCAGTCAGCGCAAAGTTGAATGCATCAATCAACAAGCTTACCAAGTTGATTTAACCTACCTTGTGGATAACCAAAGCGATCGTGAGTGGAAAGGTAATTTATTTGCCCAACTCAAGCGTGATGGTCAAGGTGATCCTTCATCAACCACCGCAACAGGCACTGCAACTTACTTAGGTGCCGCCTTGTGGACAGCTGATGAGCCGTACAAAAAATTATCCATGAGTAATATGGATGATAAAAAGTTTAATCAAGCCATTGAAGGTGGTTGGGTTGCTTGGTTACAACACTATTTTGTAACGGCATGGGTCGCTAATCCTGAGCAAACCAATCAAGTCTCTACGCGTAAAGACAGCAAAGGCAACTACATCATTGGCTACACCAGCCCAACAATGAGTATTGCCGCAGGTGAACACGCACAAGCCAGTGCGACCTTGTATGCGGGTCCTAAAATTCAAAGCCATCTCAAAGCCCTTTCTCCAGGCCTTGAGTTAACAGTTGACTATGGTTTCCTTTGGTTTATCGCCCAACCTATTTTCTGGCTAATGGGTGTTATCCATAGCATTTTAGGTAACTGGGGTTGGTCAATTATTGTTTTGACCATTCTAATTAAATTAGCATTCTTCCCTTTGTCAGCCGCCAGTTACAAATCAATGGCACGCATGCGTGCAGTTGCTCCAAAAATGACGGCATTAAAAGAAGAACATGCAGGTGATAAGCAAAAGCTGTCGCAAGGCATGATGGAGCTGTACAAAAAAGAGAAGATCAACCCGCTTGGTGGTTGCTTACCAATTTTAGTGCAGATGCCAGTCTTCCTTTCTTTGTACTGGGTTTTGCTAGAAAGCGTAGAAATGCGCCAAGCACCTTGGATGTTCTGGTTAACAGACTTATCCAGTAAAGACCCATACTTTATTCTGCCAATCATTATGGGTTTGAGTATGTTTGTTCAACAACAACTTAACCCAACACCGCCGGATCCTATGCAAGCTAAGGTTATGAAGCTATTGCCGATTATCTTTACCTTCTTCTTCCTGTGGTTCCCTGCTGGACTGGTACTGTACTGGGTGGTCAACAACCTCCTGTCGATTGGTCAACAATGGTACATTACCCGCAAGATTGAAAAATCAATGGCGGCTGCTAACGCAAGTTAGTCGAACCCACCGAGTTCACAACGCCCCTTTTTAGGGGCGTTGTGCTTTCTGATTACTGTTGAGGAAACCGTTATGCCTATGTCGCGTGACACCATTGCCGCTATTGCTACAGCACAAGGCCGTGGCGGGGTAGGGATTGTTCGAGTATCGGGTCAATTGGCTAAGCAAATTGCTGAGCACATGACTGGCCGTAAATTAAAACCACGCTATGCCCATTACGGTCCTTTCTATGCCGAGCACCAACAAGCGCTCGATGAAGGTTTAGCGCTATATTTCGCAGGTCCTAACTCTTTTACCGGAGAGGATGTTCTCGAGTTGCAAGGCCATGGTGGCCCAGTGGTCTTAGATATGCTATTACAACGCTGCGTCGAACTCGGTGCTCGTTTAGCGCGACCAGGTGAATTCAGTGAGCGTGCTTTTCTCAACGATAAACTCGATTTAGCCCAAGCTGAAGCAATTGCTGACCTGATTGAGGCCAGCTCCACTCAAGCGGCACGTAATGCTTTACGTTCTCTACAGGGTGTTTTTTCTAAACGCGTGAACGCACTCACCGAGCAGTTGATTGCTTTGCGTATTTACGTCGAAGCGGCGATTGATTTCCCTGAGGAAGAAATCGACTTCTTAGCGGATGGGCATATTTTACAGCTGCTGATTGCTGTGCAAAAAGAACTCAAAGAAGTGCTGCGTGAAGCGGGCCAAGGTGCCTTGTTACGCGATGGAATGAGTGTGGTGATTGCTGGCCGTCCTAATGCCGGTAAGTCCAGTTTGCTCAACAGTCTTGCCGGTTATGAAGCGGCGATTGTGACGGATATAGAAGGCACTACGCGGGATATTTTACGCGAGCATATCCATATTGATGGTATGCCGTTGCATGTCACTGACACTGCAGGTTTACGCAATACGGCTGATCAAGTTGAAAAAATTGGCGTGCAACGTGCATTAAAAGCAATCAATGAAGCGGATCGAATTTTACTGGTAGTGGATGCCAATTCAGCTGAAGCCAGTGATCCCTTTGCTTTGTGGCCAGAGTTTCTCGACAGTACACCTAATCCTGAAAAGGTCACATTAATTCGCAATAAAGTTGACCTGTCTGGCGAGCCAGTCGAGATGCACAGTAATACCGATGGTCATATCACTATTAACCTATGTGCACGCAGTGGTGAAGGTTTAGAGCTGCTTCGTGAGCATCTAAAAAACTGTATGGGTTATAGCCAAACCGTAGAAAGTAGTTTTAGTGCTCGGCGTCGACATTTGGATGCGTTGCGACAGGCAGAAAGCTATTTAAACAATGGTTATTTACAGCTTACCCAGGCGAATGCTGGTGAATTATTAGCAGAAGATTTGCGCATGGCGCAGCAAGCACTTGGAGAAATAACAGGTGAATTCAGTGCTGATGATTTGCTTGGACGTATTTTTTCTAGCTTCTGTATTGGTAAGTAAACAGCATTAACGAAGTAGGCTTTAGCCCCTGAAGCCTACTTGAATGAGCGCAAATAGAGGGGCAAATTTTCTGCATATACCTGTCATATTTTTATCGTTTTATACCCTCAAGTAACAAATTATGCTGCTTTTTTAAATTATTTTTAGAATTAAGCCCTGTGGAGAACTGACGTTAAGCCCAGTTGATAAGACTGGCTAAAAACTGTGAGTAAAGCCCCTTGTGGATAAGTCACTGCTTTACACACAAGCTTAAGCGGCTTATCCATCCCCCTTAACAGTCATTATCAACACACTTAATATATTGATAAGATACTGAATATAAAGGGATTTATAGAGATATCCACAAAAAAGTAGCTCAGTAGTAATAGCATTAAAAATAAGCTTTATATCTTTCTTCTTTATTTATATTTGTTTAGCTTACCGTTTAGCGAAGCGCACAAGCCAAGCGATGAAACCTTCTGCAAAGCTGCGCAAAAATCTATACTATTGCGCTCTTAGAACTCGCTATCGCAAAGTCGGTAGGCTGATTGAAACTGCAAAATAGTGATCAACCACAACTGCAGTGCTGAGTTCATCCGTTTTTAGTTAAAATCCTGAGGTGTATGGTGGATTATCCTTCCCGTTTTGATGTGATCGTCATTGGTGGTGGCCACGCCGGTACTGAAGCTGCGTTAGCTTCAGCACGGATGGGCGTAAAAACCTTGTTACTGACCCATAACATCGAAACCCTTGGGCAGATGAGCTGTAATCCAGCCATTGGTGGGATTGGTAAAAGCCATTTGGTCAGAGAAATTGATGCGCTCGGTGGCGCAATGGCGACCGCGGCAGATCTCAGTGGTATCCAATTTAGAATTCTTAACAGTCGTAAGGGACCTGCCGTACGTGCCACTCGTGCACAAGCCGACCGTATACTTTACAAAGCAGCCATTCGTGAAGTGCTAGAGCACCAACCCAATCTGTGGCTTTTCCAACAAGCCGTTGAAGATTTAATTGTTGAAAACGACCACGTGCGTGGTGCTGTAACGCAGATGGGCTTACGTTTTCATGCAGATAACGTGGTATTAACCACTGGCACCTTTCTGGGTGGCTTGATTCATATTGGCATGCAAAATTATTCAGGCGGTCGAGCTGGCGATCCACCTGCCAATGCCTTAGCACAACGTATGCGCGAATTACCTTTACGTATTGATCGCTTAAAAACCGGTACACCACCGCGCATTGATGCACGTTCAGTGGATTTTTCGGTAATGACCGAACAACCCGGTGATACGCCATTGCCAGTGATGTCATTTTTAGGTCGTCGCGAGCAACATCCTGAGCAGGTGAGTTGCTGGATTACTCATACCAATAGCAAAACCCATGACATCATTGCTAAAAATCTTGATCGCTCACCGATGTATGCCGGTGTAATTGAGGGTATTGGCCCTCGTTACTGCCCATCCATCGAAGATAAAATTCATCGTTTTGCTGATAAAGACAGCCATCAAATCTTTTTAGAACCAGAAGGCTTAAAAACCCCTGAGTTGTATCCCAATGGTATTTCCACTTCTTTGCCATTTGATGTGCAACTGGATCTGGTTCATTCCATTCGTGGGATGGAAAATGCGCATATTATTCGTCCAGGCTATGCCATTGAGTACGATTACTTTGATCCACGTGATTTGAAATACAGTTTAGAAACCAAAGTGATTCACGGTTTATTCTTTGCTGGACAAATCAACGGCACCACGGGTTATGAAGAAGCGGGTGTCCAAGGTTTGTTAGCCGGCAGTAACGCAGCATTGCGTTCACAAGGTAAAGACAGCTGGCACCCGCGCCGCGATGAGGCGTATTTAGGTGTGTTGGTTGATGATTTAATAACGTTAGGTGCGCAAGAACCTTATCGTATGTTTACATCACGTGCTGAGTACCGATTGATTTTGCGTGAAGACAACGCTGATATGCGTTTAACCGAGAAAGGTCGCGAAATTGGTTTAGTGGATGATTACCGCTGGTCAGTGTTTGAAGCCAAGCGCGAAGCGATCGCCCAAGAAGAACAACGCCTAAAAGACACATGGGTTCGCCCAGGTACGCCATTGGGTGAAGCGGTGATGGCGAAATTTAATACACCACTGACCCATGAATACAATTTATTGAATTTGCTCGCGCGTCCAGAAGTCAATTATTTGGATTTGGTTGCGGTGACTGGTGCGGGTATAGCCGATGAACTTGTTGCTGAGCAGCTTGAAATCAAAACTAAATATGCCGGCTACCTTGATCGCCAGTTGGACGATATTGCTAAAATGCGTGCCAGTGAAGCGGTGAAATTACCGATTGATATTGATTACTTGGCAATTTCAGGGCTGTCTAAAGAAATCCAACAAAAACTCATGGAAGGACGGCCTGAAACTTTAGGCCAAGCATCCCGTATTCCTGGTGTCACTCAATCTGCCGTATCGTTACTGATGGTTCATTTGAAAAAGCGTAAAGCCAGTAATAACTTGGAGCAAGCAGATTCATGAGGGTCAGCACACCGCATGCACAAGAGTTAATTGAGGGCGCACAGCAGCTTGGTGTGAGTTTAACTGAGCAGCAGCAAGAGCAATTACTGCAGTATTTGGATTTATTAATTAAATGGAATAAAGCTTACAATTTAACCGCAGTGCGTAATCCTGATGAAATGGTTTCGCGGCACTTACTCGACAGTCTTAGTGTCGTTCAGTACGTTGAACAATATGGCAACGATTGGCTGGATGTTGGCAGTGGCGGCGGTATGCCCGGTGTGCCACTGGCGATTATTTTCCCCGATCGGAAATTTACTTTGCTGGATTCAAACGGTAAAAAAACGCGCTTTTTAACCCAGGTTAAACTGGAATTAAAGTTAGATAATCTTGATGTTATCCACAATCGTGCTGAAGCCTTTACCCCTGAGCGTGCATTCTCTGGCATTATCTCGCGAGCATTTAGCTCACTTGAAGATTTTGCCAATTGGACGCGTCATTTAGGTGATATTAAAACTCATTGGTTGGCGATGAAAGGTGTGCATCCTGACGATGAGTTACAAGCATTGCCGGATGATTTTTGTCTCGATAGTTGTCAGATTCTGAAAGTACCGGGTTGCCAAGGGCAGCGGCATTTGTTGATTTTGCAGCGTCAGTAATCACTTAGGAGATAATATGGGCAAGGTCTTGGCAATTGCTAACCAAAAAGGCGGTGTTGGTAAAACCACAACCTGTATTAATTTGGCAGCCTCCTTAGTGGCGACGCGCCGTCATGTTTTACTGATTGATCTCGACCCGCAAGGCAATGCCACCATGGGTAGCGGCATTGATAAACACAGTTTGCAGCATTCAGTGCTCGATGTGTTGACTGGTCAAGCTGATTTAATTGATGTGATGCAGTTTTCTGAACACGGTGGTTATCAGTTATTACCCTCTAATCGTGATTTAACGGCTGCCGAAGTGGTACTACTTGATTTGCCCAATAAAGAGCGTCGCTTATTGGATGCCTTGCAACCTATTCGTGGCAATTATGATTATATTTTGATCGATTGCCCGCCGTCTTTGAGTATGCTTACGATCAATGCTTTGGTCGCCTCGGACGGGGTAATTATTCCTATGCAGTGTGAGTATTTTGCATTAGAAGGGCTTACTGATTTGATTGGTAGTATCCAGCGGATTGCTGTAGAGCTCAATCCTGCGTTGCAAATAGAAGGTATCTTGCGAACCATGTATGATCCGCGTTTGAGTTTGGCCAGTGATGTTGCGCAGCAGCTTAAAGACCATTTTGGCGACAAACTGTATGACACGGTCATTCCACGTAACGTGCGTTTAGCAGAAGCCCCAAGCCATGGCTTGCCGGTTTTGGCTTACGACAAATTATCACGTGGCGCATTAGCTTATTTAGCGCTTGCAGGTGAGTTATCACGCCGTCAGCGCACCAGTCAGCGTGCTTCAACACGCACATAAGGAATTATTATGGCGGTTAAAAAACGCGGTCTCGGACGGGGACTTGATGCATTACTCAGTGGTGCAACGGCGAATACCTTGCAAGAGCAAGCCGTGCAAGCTGATGCCAGTGAGCTGCAACATCTGAGTTTAGAATCTGTTCAGCGTGGTAAATATCAACCACGCGGCGATATGGATCAGACTCGTTTGGAAGAACTTGCTCAATCGATTAAAGCGCAAGGTGTGATGCAACCGATCGTTGTACGTCTGATTGCTAAAAATACCTATGAAATTATTGCTGGTGAACGCCGTTGGCGCGCATCGCAACTGGCGGGTTTAAAAAGCATCCCGGCATTGGTGCGTGATGTTACCGATGAAGCCGCAATTGCTATGGCGCTAATTGAAAATATTCAACGTGAAGATTTAAGTCCTATTGAAGAGGCGGTTGCTCTTCAGCGACTGCAAAAAGAATTTGAGCTGACTCAGCAAGAACTGGCTAATGCTGTAGGTAAATCAAGGGCTACTATTGCCAACTTGTTGCGTTTGATTGGTTTACCTGAAGAAATCAAAACCTTATTGGCGCACGGTGATTTAGAAATGGGTCATGCTCGCGCACTACTTGGCTTACCAGCAGATCAGCAAGTTGAAGCCGCGCGGCATGTTGTCGCAAAAGGCTTTACGGTTCGACAAACTGAAGCTTTGGTTCGTACTATGCTGGAGGCTAAGCCGGTTAAAGAAAAAACTGCGCCAGATCCTGATGTTAAACGCTTAGAACAAAAACTGGCTGAACGTTTAGGTACTCAAGTACAAATCAAACAGGGTCAAAAGGGTAAAGGCCAACTGGTGATCAGTTATGGCACTCTAGAAGAGTTACAAGGTGTTTTAGCGCATATACGCTAATGTTTTTATAGCTGTTGGTCGTAAAAAATGACATGACAGTTGAATGAACGGCTTTAGCCACCTATAATCTGCGCGCAACTTTATTGCTATTTATTTCATATATGAAAAATAGCGAAGGAATAAGGCTTACAGTGGCGTATCGAAATAAAGTTGCTTTTCATCGACAGCCAATGTTTAGTGTGATCGTGCTACAGAGCGCGGTTACTGTTTTGATTGGATTGTTGTTTTGGTTACTGCAAGGATGGCAAGCAGCCTACTCGGCTTGGTTTGGTGGGTTAACCGCAGTAATACCGAACGTGTATTTTACATACAAAGCATTTCAATATTTTGGTGCGCGTTCGATGGTGGCCATCGTCCAGTCGTTATGGGCGGGTGAAATGGGTAAATTGATTCTTACAGCAGTGTTTTTTGCAGTGCTGTTCTTGGGGGTGAAACCATTGAGCGCGCTAGCTGTGTTCGTTGGTTATATTTTGGTACAGATGACTTCTGTAACATCACTTCTTTTGACTAAAAGCTTTCTAAAGCGTTGAGCGGTTGAGGCATTTATGGCACAAAGTTCTGCTGAGTATATTCAGCACCACCTACAAAATCTTACCTACGGTAAATTAGACGGCACTTGGCAATTTGCAGAAACTGCAGAGCAAGCTCGATCAATGGGCTTCTGGGCAGTTCACGTTGATACCATGGTCATGTCATTGCTGATGGGTTTTTTATTCCTGTTTTTATTCCGTCGTGTAGCTGTTAAAGCCAATGAAGGTGTACCTACAGGTCTGCAAAATTTTGTAGAAGTGACTGTTGAATTTGTACAAAACATGGTTCGCGATACCTTTCACGGTCGCAGCGCACTGATTGCACCATTAGCATTGACTATTTTCGTATGGATTTTGCTGATGAACAGTTTGAAATGGATCCCAGTTGATGTGATTCCAGGTTTAACTGCTGCAGTAGGAATACATAACTTTAAATATGTACCGACAGCTGACCCGAATGCCACGTTTGGTCTTTCAATTGGTGTCTTTTTCTTAATTCTGTTCTATAGCATTAAGATTAAAGGCGTTGGTGGTTTTGTTAAAGAACTGTCGTTCACCCCTTTTAAACACTGGTCGCTTATTCCGTTTAACTTGTTCCTTGAGTTATTGGGTTTGTTTACCAAGCCATTAAGCCTTGCTTTGCGTCTGTTCGGTAACATGTACGCTGGTGAAGTGGTGTTTATCCTTATTGCGCTACTGCCGTTTTACGTACAGTGGGCGCTTTATGGGCCATGGGCAATCTTCCATATTCTGGTGATCCCGTTACAGGCCTTTATTTTCATGGTGCTGACAATCGTTTACCTGAGTGCGGCCCACGAAAGCCATTGACGCGAAAGCGAGCGTTGATCCAAAAAACTTTAACTGTAAACTTGTAAACTTAAAACTCTAGGAGTAACTATGGAAATCGTAATTATCGCTGCCGCCATTATCATTGGTCTAAGCGCACTAGCTACTGGTATTGGCTTTGGCTTGTTAGGTGGAAAATTGCTTGAAGCAACAGCGCGTCAGCCAGAATTGGCTCCGCAGTTGCAAGGTAAAACCTTCATCATGGCAGGTCTACTTGACGCCGTTCCAATGATTGGTGTTGGTATCGCAATGTACCTAATCTTCGTTGTGGCTGGCTAATCTAGCGATTTCATCGTGCAGTGAGTTTAGATTCACTGCACGAAGTTATCTTTCAGATAAACAACGAAATAGCATGAGGTAGATCAGTGAATATTAATTTGACGCTTGTTGGTCAATTGATTGCCTTCGCTATTTTTGTCTGGTTTTGTATGAAGTTTGTATGGCCACCTATTACAGGTGCCATGGATGCTCGCCAGAAGAAAATTGCTGAAGGTTTAGATGCAGCTGGACGTGCTGAGCGCGACCTAAAGCTTGCTCAAGAAAAAGCGGCAGAAATGTTGCGTGACACGAAGAAAACTGCTTTAGAGATTCTTGATAAAGCGAATAAAACTGCGAGTGAAATTGTTGAAGAAGCTAAGCAGACTGCGCGCACCGAAGGTGAACGTCTGATTGCTAATGCTAAAACTGAAATTGAACTTGAAGTGAATCGCGTAAAAGAAGATCTTCGTGCACAAGTTTCAGTATTAGCGGTTGCGGGTGCGGAAAAAATCCTCGGTTCGTCTGTGGATGTAAGCGCTCATAATCAACTGGTCGAACAATTGGCCGCACAACTTTAAGCGAGGCAAGCGATGCTGAATATCAATACGCTTGCTCGACCTTATGCAAAAGCAGCATATGAGTTTGCTTCGGCTGCAGGTCAAGTTGACGCTTGGTCTGCGATGTTAGCATTCACTGCTGCTTCGGTAACAGAGCCAGTCATTCTTCGAGAGCTTGGTAATCCTGAGCTGACTCGTGATGGCAAGGTCGCGTTTCTAAAGCAAATGTGTGAAGACAATATCGACGCAACATTCGGCAACTTTCTTCGTGTTCTTGGCGAGAATGGCCGTTTGACTTTACTCCCTACAGTGTATGAGATTTTTGAAGCTGTTAAAGCTGAAGCCAATCGCACTGTGGATGTAGAAGTACAGTCTGCTTTTGAACTGAGCGCAGAACAACTCCAAACACTGGCTGCCGCCTTATCCAAGCGGCTTGATCGTACCGTTCAACCCAAAGCGACTGTTAATCCCGCTTTAATTGGCGGTTTGCACATTCGTGCTGGTGACTTAGTTATTGACGGCTCGATCCGCGGCAAACTGAACCAGTTAGCCGAAGCGTTGAAATCCTGATTTGAGGGGCATGGCATGCAGCAACTGAATCCTTCCGAGATTAGCGAGATCATCAAGCAGCGCATAGCGAAGCTTGATGTATCTGCGCAAGCCCGTAATGAAGGCACAATCGTCAGCTTGTCTGACGGTATCGTACGTATCCACGGCTTAGCCGATGTAATGTACGGTGAAATGATTGAATTCCCAGGTGGTATTTTTGGTATGGCACTCAACTTGGAGCGTGACTCCGTTGGTGCTGTAATTCTGGGTAGTTTCTTCGGTTTGACCGAAGGTATGAGCGCCAAGTGCACAGGTCGTATCCTTGAAGTTCCGGTTGGTCCAGAACTGTTAGGTCGCGTTGTTGATGCACTGGGTAACCCGATTGATGGTAAAGGTTCAATCGAAACCAAACTAACTGATGCAGTTGAGAAAGTTGCACCTGGTGTTATTTGGCGTAAGTCGGTAGATCAACCTGTGCAAACAGGTTACAAATCTGTCGATGCGATGATTCCTGTAGGCCGTGGTCAGCGTGAGTTGATCATTGGTGACCGTCAGATTGGTAAAACTGCTCTGGCTATCGATGCCATCATTAACCAAAAAGACAGCGGCATTAAGTGCGTATATGTGGCGATCGGCCAAAAGCAATCAACCATTGCTAACGTTGTACGTAAACTTGAAGAAGCCGGTGCACTGAGCAACACGATTGTTGTTGCTGCAAGCGCATCTGAATCTGCCGCGTTGCAATATTTAGCACCATACGCTGGTTGCACCATGGGTGAATACTTCCGTGACCGTGGTGAAGATGCGTTGATCGTTTACGATGACTTGTCTAAACAAGCCGTTGCATACCGTCAGATCTCTCTATTGTTACGTCGTCCACCAGGTCGTGAAGCGTATCCAGGTGATGTGTTCTACCTCCATAGTCGTTTATTGGAGCGTGCATCACGTGTATCTGAAGCATACGTAGAAGCATTCACTAATGGTGAAGTGAAAGGTAAAACCGGTTCTTTAACCGCTTTACCAATCATTGAAACCCAAGCGGGTGACGTTTCGGCGTTCGTACCAACCAACGTAATTTCTATTACTGATGGTCAGATTTTCCTTGAGTCATCTATGTTTAACTCAGGTATCCGTCCAGCAGTCAACGCAGGTATTTCGGTATCGCGTGTTGGTGGTGCAGCTCAGACTAAGATTATTAAGAAGCTTTCCGGCGGTATTCGTACTGCACTGGCTCAGTACCGCGAACTTGCGGCCTTTGCTCAGTTTGCTTCTGACTTAGATGAAGCAACGCGTAAACAGCTTGAGCACGGTCAACGTGTAACTGAGTTGATGAAGCAGAAACAATACGCACCGATGTCAATTGCTGACATGTCTGTGTCTTTGTACGCTGCTGAGCGTGGTTTCTTAACTGACGTAGAAGTTAATAAAGTGGGTGCTTTCGAGGCAGCCTTGTTAGCCTTCTTCAAACGTGACTACGCTGAATTAATGGCGAAAATCAATGAGAAGGGTGACTTTAATAACGATATCGATGCTTCTATTAAAGAAGGTATCGAGAAGTTTAAGGCCACTCAGAGCTGGTAAGCCGCAGCGGGGGTGTTAAAGCTCCCGCTTGCTTAACCTGAAGGGTGACAAATGGCAGGCGCAAAAGAGATTCGCAGTAAAATTGCGAGCATCAAAAGTACGCAAAAGATCACCAGCGCCATGGAAAAGGTCGCGGTCAGTAAAATGCGCAGAGCACAACAGCGCATGGCAACTGGTCGTCCTTATGCAGAGCGAATTCGTCAAGTTATTGGCCATTTAGCTGAAGCCAATGCTGAGTATAAGCATGCATTCATGGTCGAGCGTCCGGTTAAACGCGTGGGTTATATCCTCGTGTCAACCGACCGTGGTCTATGCGGCGGTCTGAACTTTAACCTGTTCAAGGCCCTGATAAATAATATGAAGGGCTTGCAAGAAGATGGCGTTCAAGCAGAGTTCTGCGTGATCGGCAAAAAAGGTGCAAGTTTCTTCCGTAGTTACGGTGGCAAGGTCGTTGCAGCAATCACTGATCTAGGCGAGCAACCAACAATGACTGACTTAATTGGCAGTATTAAAATCATGTTGGATGGTTTCGCTGAAGGTCGCCTTGATCGTTTGTATCTAGTATCTAACAAATTTGTTAATACTATGACGCAAAAACCAACAGTTGAGCAGTTAGTTCCTCTGGCGGTAGATGTGGGAGTTGAGGGCAAACGTGCAGGCTCTTGGGATTACATTTACGAACCCGGTGCTCAGCAACTGCTTGATGCATTGATTATTCGTTATATTGAATCTCAAGTGTACCAATCGGTTGTTGAGAACTCGGCATGCGAACAAGCAGCTCGAATGATTGCGATGAAAAATGCAACAGACAATGCGGGCGATCTTATTGATAACCTTCAACTGGTTTACAACAAGGCTCGTCAAGCAGCGATCACTCAAGAAATTTCAGAAATCGTCGGCGGCGCTGCCGCGGTTTAAGAACGGTTCAAATATTCAGAGGAACCAGATATGAGTAGCGGACGTATCGTTCAAATTATCGGCGCCGTCATCGACGTGGAATTCCCACGCGAACAGGTCCCGAACATTTATGACGCACTATTAGTACAGGGCGTTAAAACTACATTAGAAGTTCAACAACAGTTGGGCGACGGTGTAGTACGTACTATTGCCATGGGTTCGACCGAAGGTCTAAAACGTGGTTTAGAAGTGGTGAATTCAGGCGGTCCAATTACTGTACCTGTGGGCGTTAAAACCCTCGGTCGTATCATGGACGTACTGGGTAACCCAATCGATGAAGCCGGTCCAATTGGCGAAGAAGAGCGTTGGGGTATTCACCGCGCTGCACCTTCTTATGCAGAACAAGCGGGCGGCAATGAAGTTTTAGAAACAGGTATTAAGGTTATTGACCTTATTTGTCCGTTCTCTAAAGGCGGTAAAGTGGGTCTGTTCGGTGGTGCCGGTGTTGGTAAAACCGTAAACATGATGGAACTGATCCGTAACATTGCTATCGAGCACAGCGGTTATTCAGTATTCGCTGGTGTTGGTGAGCGTACTCGTGAAGGTAATGACTTCTACCACGAGATGAAAGACTCCAACGTGCTTGATAAAGTAGCGCTGGTTTACGGCCAAATGAATGAGCCACCAGGTAACCGTTTACGTGTTGCTCTGACGGGTTTGACCATGGCTGAGAAGTTCCGTGATGAAGGCCGTGACGTATTGTTGTTTATTGACAACATTTACCGTTACACCTTGGCCGGTACTGAAGTATCTGCACTGTTAGGCCGTATGCCTTCAGCAGTAGGTTACCAGCCAACTTTGGCTGAAGAAATGGGCGTTCTGCAAGAGCGTATTACCTCGACTAAATCAGGTTCCATTACTTCGATTCAAGCTGTTTATGTACCTGCGGATGACTTAACTGACCCATCTCCAGCCACTACATTTGCGCATTTGGATGCCACTGTTGTTCTTTCACGTGACATTGCATCTTTGGGTATTTATCCTGCAATTGACCCACTGGATTCAACCTCACGTCAGCTTGATGCCTCTATTATCGGCCAAGAGCATTATGACTGTGCACGTGGCGTTCAGTATGTATTGCAACGTTACACCGAGCTGAAAGATATCATTGCGATTCTAGGTATGGACGAGCTGTCTGAAGAAGATAAGCAGTTAGTATCTCGTGCACGTAAAATCCAGCGTTTCCTGTCTCAGCCATTCTTCGTGGCCGAGGTTTTCACCGGTGCGCCAGGTAAATACGTATCGCTGAAAGAAACCATCCGTGGTTTCCAAGGTATCTTAAATGGCGATTATGATGACCTTCCAGAACAAGCGTTCTATATGGTTGGTAGCATTGATGAAGCCATTGAAAAAGCGAACAAAATGTAATGTGCAAACCTTAATGGTGAGCACTATGGCAGCGGCTGCCTCGGCATCCGCTTTGCCTAAAAACTGAGGCGATTTATATGGCCATAACAGTCCAATGTGACATTGTTAGCGCAGAAGAAGAGTTGTTCTCCGGTTTAGTCGAAATGGTCATCGCTCATGGTTACATGGGTGATTTGGGTATTTTGCCTGGCCACACACCACTTATCTCTACAATCAAACCGGGCCCTGTCCGGGTGATTAAGCAAGGTGGTACAGAAGAGGTGTATTACATCTCTGGTGGTTTTATCGAAGTACAACCGACAATGGTTAAGGTTTTAGCAGATACAGCAATCCGTGCTGCTGACCTTGATGAAGCTGCAGCTCTGGAAGCGAAGAAAGCCGCTGAACAAGAGATTCAAGATCACGATGCTGATTTTGAATATGCAGCAGCAGCGATGCGTTTAGCAGAAGCGGCAGCGCAACTGCGAACGATTCATGAACTGCGTAAAAACATTCGTCGATAAGCAAATCATGCTTCATCGCAACACCGAAAAAGGGTAGCCTAAGGCTACCCTTTTTTATTGCTTATTTTAAAATTTTAAGTGTCATCCAACTATTTATTAAGGATTTATCGCATGTCGCTGGATATCGTTATTCTCGCCGCGGGCCAAGGTACGCGTATGCGTTCGGCTTTACCCAAAGTGCTGCACTCGATAGCGGGTCAATCGATGTTAGCGCATGTCGTCAATACCGCTCGCAGCTTAAAACCCGAGAGCATTCAAGTGGTCATTGGTCATGGTGCTGATTTGGTGCGTGAACAATTAGCCGCTGATGATGTGACGTTTGTGGTGCAGAATAAACAGTTGGGTACGGGACATGCGGTTGCGCAAGCGGTGCCTTGCTTAAAGGCTAAGTACACTTTGGTTTTGTATGGCGATGTACCGCTGATTGAAGCGACAACTCTGGATAGTTTGCTTGTCCATTTATCGGCAGACAGCATAGCGTTATTGACCGTCAATCTTGCAAACCCTATAGGCTATGGCCGCATTGTGCGTAATGCTGAAGGTGCAGTACAAGCGATTGTTGAGCATAAAGATGCAAGTCCTGAGCAACTAAAAATTTGCGAAGGTAATACCGGTATTCTGGCTGCTCCGCGTGAATGTTTAACGGACTGGTTAAGCCGTTTATCCAACAGCAATGCTCAAGGTGAGTATTATCTGACTGATATTATTGCTATGGCCGTGGCGGATGGTTTACGCGTGGCCACTGAAACGGCGAGTGATGCGATGGAAGTGCAGGGTGCCAATGATCGTCTGCAGCTCTCCGAACTTGAACGTCATTATCAGCAACGTGCGGCGCGTCATTTAATGGCACAAGGCGTTACCCTGCTTGATCCAGCGCGTTTTGATTTGCGCGGTGAAGTCAGTGTTGGCCGTGATGTGCTAATTGACATCAATGTGATTTTAGAGGGAAAAGTTGAGATTGCGGATAATGTCTCGATTGGCCCGAATTGTGTCATTAAAGACTCGATTTTGCGTGTTGGTGCAGTGATTAAAGCCAATAGCCATTTAGACGGTGCAGATGTTGGTGAAAACGCTGATTGTGGTCCGTTTGCTCGTTTGCGCCCTGGTACGGTGTTGGCCGCGCGTGCGCATGTGGGTAATTTTGTTGAGTTGAAAAATACTCGCCTAGGCGAAGCTGCAAAGGCGGGACATCTAACATATTTGGGCGACAGTGAGATTGGTGCTCGTACCAATATTGGTGCTGGTACCATTACTTGTAATTACGATGGTGCGAATAAGTTTAAAACTGTTATGGGCGAGGATGTGTTTATTGGTTCAAACAGCTCATTGGTGGCACCTTTAAACTTAGGTGATGGTTCAACTACAGGCGCTGGCTCGACTATCACCGGAGATGTTCCCGCACAGGCTCTGGCTGTCGGGCGCGCACGTCAACGCAATTTAGAAAATTGGCCGCGTCCGAAAAAATCTTGAGCTAGAAGCGCTGGACTTAAAGCTGCTTAGCGTCGGATGCGTTAAGCAGCTTTTTTATATCTGTTGAAAATTATAGAGGTGAAGAGTTGAAAATTTGATTTTTTACTGAAATTTGTTGATTCATGGTCCAAAAGTCATACAACACACCCAGCAGGAAGAAGCCGCCTGTGCAAAGGTACAAAATTCCGCTAATCCATTTACCCTGATACATGCGGTGTACACCGAATATGCCTAAAAAGGTAAGCAGAATCCAAGCAATATTGTAATCAATACGACCCGTATGAAAGCGCATATTGGCTTGTCGATCCATACTGGGAATTAGAAACAAATCGACAATCCAGCCTATAAAAAACAAACCAAAAGTAAAAAACCAGATGGTGCCTGTAATAGGTTTACCATAATAGAAACGATGCGAACCTAAGAAGCCAAAGATCCACAGCAAATAACCCATTACGGGAGTATGACTGTCGCTGTTGTAGTACATAACTGAGTCCTTAATTTATGCTGTAGCGGTAAGACTAATGCTGATTGAAATAGTTGCGCAGTTATTTTTCTGCGTTTAAACCTAAAGTGATCATTGTTATGTTGCTAAATTTTTTGCCTGACTCGCATCATAACTAAACTAAAGCTCATAAACCGTGCATCACTGCTAGGTAATGATAGAACGAGAACTGCAACATCGCGGTTAACAAGGTATCGTGCGCCACGATTAATCGAGCTTGTATTGGGTTGCGGGTATTGAAAGTAGGCTTCATGGTCATTTTTAGATCGCTGAAATAGGTTATATATGAATTTTCGAATGTTGTTGTGCGTGCTTTTACTGTTGTCAGGGTGTAGCGGCATCAAATTTGATGACAGTTACCACGCTGTAGGTCAGGACAGCCGTGTGCAGTTTATTGTGCTGCATTACACTTCTACTGATTTACCCCGTTCG
The DNA here is from genome assembly GCA_034006605.1 of Pseudomonas sp. Classification (GTDB taxonomy): domain Bacteria; phylum Pseudomonadota; class Gammaproteobacteria; order Pseudomonadales; family Pseudomonadaceae; genus Denitrificimonas. The sequence continues at coordinate 317,807 of JAVESM010000001.1, forward strand.
TTATATTTATTAAGTGGAAAAGACGTCAGTAGTCATTACCTGATTGCTGAGCAGCCTGCGACAATTTATCGCTTAGTCGATGAAAATAGACGCGCTTGGCATGCGGGGAACAGTCAATGGAATGGACGTACTTGGTTAAACTCAAGTTCAATCGGGATCGAAATGGTTAACCAAGGTTATACCGATACGCCGGAGGGCCGGGTATGGCAGCCTTGGAGCGAGGCGCAGATTGATGCTTTGGTGCTGTTGTTGAAAGATATTATGCAGCGCCATGGGTTGGGTGTTGACAGTGTAGTCGGTCATAGCGATATCGCGCCGCAGCGTAAAGTTGACCCAGGCCCTACTTTTCCATGGGAGCGGTTGGCACAAGAGGGATTAATCCATTGGCCTGATCCACAAGCGGTGGCTACGCATTTAAGCGTCTTTACAGAGCAACTACCGTCTATTGCTTGGTATCAAGAGCATTTGGCTCAAATAGGCTACAACGTACCTGAACATGGCGAACTGGATGAGGTCACCCGTAATGTTTTGGCCGCTTTCCAAATGAAGTATCGCCCACAGTTATATGATGGTGAACCAGATGCACAAACAGCAGCAATGCTATTAGCACTGACTACACAAATGAGCCGTCAACCCTAGGAGCACTCTGCATGTTAAATGGTTTATGGCTGAGTTTTTTCATTGTTGCTAGCGTTGCTGGTCTGGTGCGTTGGTTTGGTGGTGATCCAGGTGTTTGGGCGGCGATGGTAGAAAGCCTATTTAACATGGCGAAGCTGTCGGTTGATGTGATGCTGCTGTTGTTTGGTACTCTGACCTTGTGGTTGGGCTTTCTAAAAATTGCGGAAAAAGCAGGTTTAGTCGATTTATTAGCCCGATTGCTTGGCCCGCTATTCGCAAAATTAATGCCAGAAGTACCACGCGGCCACCCAGCGCTGGGCTTAATTACCTTAAATTTTGCCGCCAACGGTTTGGGCTTAGACAATGCGGCAACACCAATCGGTCTTAAAGCCATACGTGCATTACAAGAGCTCAACCCTTCGGCAACCACCGCGAGTAATGCACAGATTTTATTTTTAGTTTTGAATGCATCGTCACTGACGTTGTTACCCGTGACGATCTTTATGTACCGAGCGCAACAAGGAGCGGCTGATCCAACTTTAGTATTTCTACCGATCTTATTAGCTACCAGTGCTTCGAGTTTAGTCGGGCTGTTATCAGTGGCCTTTATGCAGCGCTTGCGTATTTGGCATCCTGTGGTTTTAGCGTACTTAGTGCCTTGTGCCTTGCTGCTGGGCTTGTTTATGGCTCTATTAGGTAGCTTAAGCGCTACAGCGCTGGCGAGCTTATCCTCGTTACTTGGCAACTTAACCTTATTTGGCATCATCATGAGCTTTCTGGTTCTGGGTATGATCCGTAAGGTGCCGGTGTATGAAACCTTTGTGGAGGGTGCAAAAGAAGGGTTTCAGGTCGCCAAAGAGTTATTACCTTATTTAGTCGCTATGTTATGTGCGGTTGGAGTTTTACGCGCCTCGGGAGCGTTGGAGTTTGGCTTAGATGGTATTCGTTGGTTAGTTAATTGGTTGCAATGGGATTCACGCTTTGTCGATGCATTACCTACAGCAATGGTAAAGCCATTTTCAGGTAGTGCTGCGCGGGCAATGTTAATCGAGACCATGCAAAGTCAAGGTGTGGATAGTTTTCCAGCGCTGGTGGCGGCAACTATTCAGGGCAGTACCGAAACCACTTTTTATGTATTGGCTGTATATTTTGGCGCTGTCGGTATTCAGCGCGCACGCCATGCGGTGGGTTGTGCGCTACTGGCTGAGCTGGCTGGTGTGATTGCTGCAGTCAGCGTCTGTTATTGGTTCTTTGGTTAATCGAGGGGATTGACTATGAGGTGTAAAGTCATCGGTAGTACAGCACTCCTTATAGCTTGCAGTGCCTGTGCTGCGCTTCTACCGAAGCAAGACCCAAGTATGGCTTGGATTGATATACAGTCTAAGGCAGGCCATCAACTGTCAGCGCAACGCATGGATGGCAATAAAGTTAATGATGCCCGTTACTTCCAGGTCAGCCCAGGAGAGCATCAGTTGCAGGTGCGACTCACCTATGAATACGACAGCAGTGCTACAGGTGATAGGCAGCGCCGCTGTTTATTAGATATTGCTTATAGTGAATTTACCGCAGGGCAGCGCTACAGTATCCGCGTATTAGCGAAAGGCTGGACAGTCCGTGCTTGGTTATACGGTAGTGATGGCCAGCGTATTATTGAAAGCAAGTCAGTGCGTTGTGGCTCGCAATATTGATAATTTTGAAAAACTTATACTATTTTCAGAATAGGGCTTTACAGCTTCTTTAAAGCGTGTAGAATGCGCACCTCGTTAGGCAAACAGGGTAACACGGCTTAACGTAAGAGATTGATTTTTAAGGAAATAAATTAAAAATTAAGCTTGACAGTTACTTCGGAGAGTGTAAAATACGCCTCCTCGCTGAAGCCGAAAGACTTCATCGAAACGTTCTTTAACAACTAGAATCA